>NZ_KB907013.1 GCF_000381745.1 Psychromonas ossibalaenae ATCC BAA-1528
CTTTGGTCCGTAGACATTATGCGGTATTAGCAGTCGTTTCCAACTGTTGTCCCCCACAACAAGGCAAATTCCCAAGCATTACTCACCCGTCCGCCACTCGTCAGCAAAATAGCAAGCTACCTTCTGTTACCGTTCGACTTGCATGTGTTAAGCCTGCCGCCAGCGTTCAATCTGAGCCATGATCAAACTCTTCAATTTAAAGTTTAATGCGGTTTCTTTTTCGTAAGAAAAAGAGAACCTAGCTCAATATTACTGACTAAAACTAATCACCGAAGTGATTGGTTATTCTGAATTAATGAATTAATTCGTGTGTCACTACTATTGATAATGTAACTCTTTCACGAAGTGAAAAGTTACTATGATTTTTTTTGAAATCACATCAACAATGAATGTCCACACAGATTGTTTGATTAAATTGTTAAAGAGCGTGCCTTTCGGCGAGGTGCGATATTACGTCACCAGCGAACAATGTCAACAGTATTTTCTTGTTAATCAACGTTTAACGTTATTAACAAGCTACCTATTTCGTTCTCAGTCATTGGCGTTGAAGCCCGTGTCTGTGGGGTCGCATTATAGGGATTGCGCGTTCATTGGCAAGTATTTATTGCACAAAAACGGGTTATTTTTGCAATTAATTTTTATACCTCTCTTGCAAACAACTTACCCACAGAACAGAGGTAGTTATCCACAAAGTTATTCGTTTTTATAATTGTTCAACAACTGCAGCTAGGTCGTCAAATACTGCATCAGCAAGCTCTTGGCCTTTTGCCGTTATCTCTTTGCCTGTTTTTACTAAATAGTTAGTTTTTACCCCGGCTGCGATCCCTGCCTGGATATCTGATACTTTATCTCCAACTAATAGTGATTTGCTTACATCTATATTGAGTTCTTCAACTGCACTAAGCAGCATACCCGGTTTAGGTTTACGACAGTCACAATCAATTTTAAACTCACCGATACCTTTTTCAGCATGATGAGGACAATAATAGATGCCGTCTAAATCAACGCCTCTATCCGCTAATGACCAGTCCATCCATTCCGTTAATGTATGAAACTGTTGTTCAGAGAAATAACCTCGAGCAATGCCGGACTGATTAGTAATAACAACTAACAAGTAACCTTTTTCTTTAAGTTTTTGACATGCTTCGATAACGCCTTCGATAAATTCAAAATCATCAACTTTTGCAACATAACCGTTATCGACATTCATTACGCCGTCACGATCAAGAAAAACTGCACGTTTTCCATTAGTTACTGTCATATTATTTCCTTCTTTGTTTCAGGTCTTTTAAAAAATGCTATTATGCCACTCATCTCTATCTCCTACTATTTATAAAGAGTCTCTTATGAAACGTTCTCTTATTGTTCTCTGCACTCCTTTATTATTAAGCGCCTGCAGTAATTTTGAATTTTCTTCTAATTTAGACAAAGATAACTTCGACGAATATTTTAAACCCTCACAAGTAATCGTTTATGAAAAACCTCAATTAGATAATCTGGATTATGTATATATAGCAGGAGTTGAAGGCAGCAGTTGTCAGGAGGAGGAAATAGATCGTCCGGCTGATATCAAACAAGCTAGAACAAATGCACGTATAAAAGCAGCGGAGTTAAATGCTAACGGTATTGTGTTTCAGTCCTGCATCACTTTTGAGCAGGATGCAGCCTGTGTTTCAAACATTATATGTTACGCCAGAGCCCTCGATGTCACCTTACCTGCAGATGAATAATCATGACATTTGAATCGATTGCGGTGCTTCACTCCCCTTATAAAGAGAAATTTGCCGTACCGCGTCAGCCCGGATTAGTACCCAGCGCTAAAGCACTGCTTGAGATCCTGCCTCCCTATGATGATATTAATGCTTTTAACGGGTTAGATGAATTCAGTCATCTATGGCTGGTTTTTGTTTTTCATAAGAATGCACAAACGAATGACTGGAGCCCCACTGTTCGTCCTCCCCGTCTTGGCGGCAATAAACGCATGGGGGTCTTTGCCACCCGCTCTCCCAGCAGGCCTAATCCTATTGGTTTATCATTAGTTGAATTTCATGGTATCAAACAGGAAAACGGCAAGATTTATCTGCAGCTGAGTAATATTGATTTAGTTGACGGCACCCCGGTTGTGGATATCAAACCTTATATCCCCTATGCAGATGCAAAACTACATGCGTCAGCGGGTTTTGCTCAGCAGACTCCTGAATCTCTGATGGACGTGCAGTTTTCAGTTCAAGCCCAGGAGCACATTGGGCTCTATAAAGACAGCCAGCCTGAATTAAAACAGCTGATTATCGAGGTGTTACAGCAGGATCCTCGCCCTGCTTATAAAAAAAATAAACCAGACAGTAAAGTCTACGCAGTGCATCTACTCGATTTTAATATCTCCTGGGTTAATGAAGGCCAGCTTACAACTGTACTTTCTATCGAGTCTCGGATTTAGCAAAATAATAACCGCTCAATGCCCCGACAAGCGCTCCCAGCAGGTGACTTTCAAAGGAGACTCCCGGGGTTGTTGGTAATACACCAAATACCAGTCCGCCGTAAAAAAACAGCGTGACCAATGAAATTAGAATATGCATAAACTTTCTACGCACCAACCCATAGACAATCAGATATCCCCAAAAAGCATAAATAACCCCGCTGATACCAATATGTATACTATTGCCGCGCGCAAATAACCACACTAATAGACCGGTACTGACAATATGTACTATAAACAATACCCAGAATCGTTTTACATTATGTAAACCTATCAGTCCGCCGAATATCACAAAGGGCACAAAATTACTCAATAGATGCTGCCAGCTGCCGTGCAGGAAAGGTGCAAATACAATACCGGATAAATGCCCGCTTGAGCGCGGCACTATTCCCCATTGATTGATATTAAAAGGTAATAAAGCATTTAATACAAAAACCGCAGAACAGAGCAGCATAATGAAAAAACTGTATTTAGCGGCCAGTAGATTTCGTTTCATTTTTAGTCCTTATAATTCTTCATTTAGAAAGACAAAGTAACTGATAGCAGCAGTAAAATTAAATTATATTTATAAATAACATAAGAAACCTTTAGAAGTGGAGGTTCCGCTGTTAAAATCAGCCCTTATTTTATACTGATGTGACCAATTAAGGATTTCTATGCGTACCACCAACTATTTACTTTCAACTCAAAAAGAAGCACCAAGTGATGCGGTAATTGTCAGCCACCAGCTCATGTTACGTGCAGGCATGATCCGCAAACTCGCATCAGGTTTATATACTTGGCTGCCGACTGGTTTACGTGTTTTACGTAAAGTTGAAAATATCGTACGTGAAGAGATGGAACGTGCAGGTGTTATTGAAATCTTAATGCCGGTTGTTCAGCCTGCAGATCTTTGGGTAGAAACCGGACGCTGGGATAAATACGGCGGCGAACTGTTACGCGTAAAAGATCGTCATACCCGTGATTTCGTTCTAGGCCCTACTCATGAAGAAGTGGTAACGGAACTGGTTCGTAAAGAAGTAAACAGCTACAAACAGCTGCCGTTAAACCTTTTCCAGATTCAGACAAAATTCCGTGACGAAACGCGTCCGCGTTTTGGTGTTATGCGTGCCCGTGAATTTACCATGAAAGATGCCTACTCTTTCCACCTGGAACAAGAATGTTTAGAAAAAACTTATCAGGGTATGTTTGATGCGTACTGTCGTATTTTTGAACGTTTAGGTCTTGAGTACCGCCCGGTAATTGCAGATACTGGCAGCATCGGCGGCAGTGCTTCACATGAATTCCACGTGCTTGCACAAAGCGGTGAAGATGCAATCGTATTCTCAAATGAAAGTGACTACGCTGCGAATGTTGAAAAAGCAGAAGCACTGACTCCAGCATTTGACCGTCCGGCACCAGCCGCTGAACTATCTGTTGTTGACACCCCAGATGTACACACTATTGAAGAAGTTTGTGCTTCATTAAATGTTGAAGCAGCTCAAGTCGTTAAAACACTGCTTGTTGAAGGAAGTGCTGAAGAAGGCCAGCAGGCACCGGTTGTTGCACTTGTATTACGCGGCGATCACAACCTTAACGAAATCAAAGCAGAACATATTGAAGGTATTGCCAGCCCGCTAACTTTTGCTAATGCACAGCAGATTGAAGATGCCGCTAATTGTGATGCAGGATCAATCGGTCCTAAAGGCCTGACTATCCGTACTATTGTAGATCGCTCAGCTGAAAAACTAGCTGATTTTGTCTGCGGCGCAAATGAAACCGGCAAACATTTAAGCGGTGTTAACTGGGATCGTGATATCAGCGATTATGAAGTTGCTGATTTACGTGATGTTATTGAAGGCGATCCGAGCCCTTGTGGTAAAGGTACGCTGGCTATCGCACGTGGTATCGAAGTCGGTCATATCTTCCAGCTGGGTGATACTTACAGCCAGGCAATGAATGCTGCAGTACTTAACCAGCAGGGTAAAAACCAGATGCTGACTATGGGTTGTTACGGAATTGGTATTTCCCGTATTGTTGCAGCTGCTATCGAACAGAACAATGATAAAAACGGCATCATCTGGAATGATACACTTGCGCCGTTCTCCGTGGTTATCGTGCCGATGAACATGAAAAAATCACACCGCGTTGCTGAACTAGCCGAGAAATACTACACAGAACTGCAGGCGTCTGGTATTGAAGTGTTGTTTGATGATCGTAAAGAGCGTCCGGGTATTATGTTTGCAGATGCAGAGTTAATCGGCATTCCACATACACTAGTTATCGGTGACCGCAGTCTGGATAATGGGGTCATCGAATATAAAGATCGTTTATCCGGCGAGAAGCAGGAAGTTAAGATTGAAGAAGTTATCGACTTCATCAAAGCTAAACTTGCTTAATTTCAGGTAAACAAACAGATAAAAAGACAAAGCCGGTATTTACTACCGGCTTTTTTATAAAATGAACAAAACTCTATTGAATATTTGCACTGCTGATCTGCGTCTCAAGCTTTTTGATATAGTTTTTTTGCGAATCCAGATTTAAACTATTCTCAACCCCCTTCCACTGCAGTTTCTGATTCTCTACAGTCAGATCATTAATCTGCGACTGCTGAAAAACAGTTAAACTAATTAAGCCGCAGAATAAGATAACCAGCACTAAAACAGCATCAAGATGAATGTTAAATTTTTTCTTCACTAATATTCTTCCTTTGAACTTATAAATGATGAGATGCTTTCATTTCACTAGAATCTCATTAGAATGGCAATCTTTAAATCTAAAAGTAAGATAACTGGGATTTCATCAATGAAAATGCTAAAAATCTCAATACTACTGTTTTTTTCCTGCCTAACCCTCAGTGCAGTTACTATTGCGGCCGCCAATATGCTTAACAACTCTTTCCAGCTCAGCAGCGAAAAGCAGCTTGATGAAAACTTTAATTCGGCAATAAATAGTTTTTGGGAAAAAAATGCTCAAACGAGTTATTTCTCCGGTGTTGATAATAAAGATGTTCACACAGTCAGCATCAAAACAGGTAATAACAAAGCGATTGTCATTAGCCAGGGGCGTAACGAGAGCATCTTAAAATACAAAGAGCTTGCCTACGACCTGAGCAGCCAAGGTTATGATCTGTATTTAATTGACCATCGCGGCCAGGGGTTTTCAGAGCGCTTAGGCGGCGACAAACATCGCGGCCATATCGAGCAGTTTCAGGATTATATTGTTGATTTTGATAACTATATCCTGTCACTTGATTTGCCAAAAGAGTACCAGCACAGTTATCTGCTATCACATTCAATGGGCGGCACAATTAGTGCTTTGTATCTGCTGCAGTATCAGCATCCATTTCAGGCAGCTGTATTTTTCAGTCCGATGTTTTCTATCGATTTAGGCGGCATTCCGGAGAGTATTGCAAAGATAATTACCTACAGCAGCGCTGAAATATGCAGCTGGTTTAGTGATCTGCCCTGTTATATTTTCGGCGGCAGCGCTTATCAGCAGAAATCCTTTATCGATAATGACTTAACCTCAAGTGAATCACGCTTTAACTCTGCATTTAATACCTTTGAGCAGTATCCGGAAACTCAGCTAGGCTCTCCAACTATGCGCTGGGTTGCAGAAAGCATTAATGCAGCTCAACAGGCAAGAAAAAATGCTGCAAAAATTATTGTCCCGGTATTAGTGATACAGGCCGGCGACGACTCAGTCGTCACGGCAGAGGGACAGAATGAGTTTTATGAGAACATAACAGAATGCGCCTCGACACAATTTATTAATATTCCCGGTGCAAAACATGAAATACTATTAGAAGCAGACCAGTACCGGGCATCGGCTTTACACCAGGCTCTGCAGTTTTTAAACAAATCACAACAAGGTAAACTGACATGTACAAGATAGCTATCTCAGATCTTGATGGAACATTACTGGGCGCAGATCATAGGATCTCTGCTAACACTAAGAACAGTATTCAGCGTTGGGTTGATGAAGGGTATAAATTTGTTATCGCCACAGGCCGACATTACATCGAAGCGAAAAGCCTGCAAAAATCACTCGACATACCGATCTATTTAATTACTTCAAACGGCGCTCGAGTACATAACCGCGAAGGTCAGATTATTCATCAGCAGAACCTAGACAGTGATATCGCACAAGGGATTTGTGATACAAAGTTTGATGACGCAGTACAGATAAACCTGTTTACCGATCACACCTGGTACGCAAATTACCGCATAAAAGAACTGGACGGCATGGGATTAGAAGCCGGCTTTGACTGTGTAGCCGCAGATTTAAGCGCACTGGATAAAAGCAATACCATCAAAATGTTCTTCTGGGCAGAGCCGGAACTCTTACAGCCTATTTATGAACAGTTAAACGCCCGTTACGGTGAGCGCGTTAACCTTACTTTCTCATTAGAGAAATGTTTAGAAGTAATGCATGCCAGCACCAATAAAGGAGAAGCAGTTAAAGCGGTGTTAAAGGATAAAGGCCTGCAGCTTTCTGATGCAGTGGCCTTCGGAGACGGCATGAATGATGTGGAAATGCTCAGTGTGGTTGCTAAACCCGTGCTGATGGCAAATTCTCAGAAAGCTTTACGTCGGGCATTACCTAATGCAGAGCTGACCCTATCATCAAAAGAAGACGGTGTAGCAGTCATGATCAATAAAATTTTATCTGAGCAGAATAACTGCTGAATAACCTGCTAATCTTTCAGGTGTGCAGCGTCTCTGCACACCTGAAATACGGGGCATGTTCACAACAGAAAATCATCTACAAATACTCCCTCCATTGGTTGTTTTCATTCATTAACAGGAGCAGCACTGGTTCACAAACAAAACAAGTTAACAGTCGTATTTTGCGGCCCAAAAATCCTAAGTAAATCATCAATTACAGCTTTATTCCCATAAATAATTCACGGTTAACCGTTCTGATAGTGAAATATAAAAAACCGCTGTTATACTTCAGCATACCAGCATTGTTTATCAGCCGCTTACTGTTTTCTAAATAAGGTTTTTTATGCGTATATCTAGCTTGTTACTAAGTGTTCCGCTTTTTCTTACTGTTGCCTGCAGCTCAACACCACCGGAAAAACCGAAACCAGAACCCGAACAAAAACAGGTTATTAGAGAAGAGTTTGCAAAAATCCTGGAAGGTAACTTTAGAGGCCAGCTCAGCTTAGGAGACGGCAAAGGTTACTTTAAAGCTTGTGATACCAATGAAGAATTTCCCGTAGATGCCAACTTCACACTTCGAAATATATATGAGCAGATCTCAGCCTCAAAATACACTCCTGTTTATGTCGAGTTCACCGGTGAAATTATCTTCCCTGCGAAAGGTGATAAAAAATCAGATGCCGCCATGCGTATTGACCGCGTACATCATATGGCATTAGCGAAAGCTTCACTGCAGTGCGCCAAACCCGTTGATACATTCCTGTTTAACGCCAATGGTGATGATCCTTACTGGCGCCTCAATATTAATGATCAGCAGCTGTTTTTTGCCACAAAAGCAAGAAACCAGGCTTATAACGTCAAACATTCAAACTTTCGAACAACACAGATTAATAATATAAGCACAACCAACGAACAGGGTCAGAGGCTAAAACTGACCATCGAACCGGGGCATTGTTATAACTTAAAAAACAAAGAGTACTGGGGATATACCACCAAAGTAGATACTGTCTGGGGAGAGTTCAACGGCTGCGGAGAACCCGGCTGGCCGATCAGCGACCTGGTCTTCACAGGTTTTTACTTAAATAAAACAGAATCTAAAACGACTGACTTAACTTTAAACTCCAATTATACCGTTGAATATAAAGAAACGGTCGGCGGGCAGAGCACCACTAAAACGGGATTCTGGAAAAGCAACTCTCCGGATCGCGTGGTTATCATGCTTACCCGTAGGGAGAATAAACAAATACGTGAAGAGATAAATTTCAACCGTTCAGGGTTAACCCTGGCCAGCTCTAGAATAAATACCAATAATATCATCACAGAGTTTGCAGCTTCCGGCCTAATATTTAATAAAATGAATGCGCCGGAAGGTGATGTAGAGATTATAGATAACAGTATAAAACGTACCTTTACTTCACAGCGAATCGGCCCGCAGCCGGAAGTGGATCGAGAGGTGCAGAAAGCAGTTAATCAATATTTCAAGATTCACCGCACCGATCCTAAGAATACCAAATTCAGTTCAGTAAAATTCGATCTTAACGGAGACGGTATTAAAGATGCGGTTGTACTGCTTGACTGGTGTTCTAAAAGCGGTTGTGAAATGCTGATATTTGAAGGTACAGAAAAAGGTTACCGTTTCTCAAGCCGCGTATCGCGTATTCAGGCCCCGATCATAGTTGCACAGAGTCAGCATTATTTATGGCAGAGTCTGCTCACAGAAAAGAACGGAGAATGGCTGAAGTTAGACTTTGACGGTATCAGCTACCCGATTCATACCAGCGAATTAAATAGTGTCGATAAAGGCGCCTACTCCACCGGCGTGGTTTTATTTAATCAGGGAACACCAACCAACTGGTTCCCGATAAAAATGTAGTTCTCTGTATAAAGCACTTATATATAATGCAGCTCACCTCACGAGAGCTGCATTTTTTTACCTATATTCCAGCTTTGAGTTATGCCTTGGCTATTACTTTTCGTCCCGGTAAAACACCAGCTCAGTCGCTGTCGATTCACTTTCAACAAAATAATAACCGTCCACATCAAATGCCTGTAACTGCTTTAATTCAGTTAACTGATGCTCAATAATATAACGCGCCATTAACCCGCGTGCTTTTTTAGCGTAAAAGCTGATAATTTTATACTGCCCGTTTTTTTGATCTTTAAAGACAGGTGTAATGATCTGCCCGGCAAACTCTTTTTTCTTTACCGATTTAAAGTATTCATTCGAAGCCAGATTAATAAGCAGGTTATCACCTTGTTTTCTCAAGGCTGCATTTAATGTATCTGTAATAATTGAACCCCAGAACTGATAGAGGTTAGCACCACGTTTATTGTCTAATTTAGTGCCCATTTCCAGGCGGTATGCCTGCATTAGATCCAGCGGTTTTAACAGGCCGTACAAGCCAGATAATATACGCAGATGTTCCTGCGCATAATTTAACGATTGTTCTGTTAAAGTATGTGCCTGCAAACCGCTGTAAACATCACCTTGAAATGCAAATACCGCCTGTTTTGCATTATCTAAAGAAAACGGAGTATGCCACTGTGCAAAGCGCGCGGCATTTAACCCGGCAATTTTATCACTGACTTTCATCAGAGAAGCAATATCCTGCATCGACAGCTGCACACAACGGCTGATCAACTGCTGACTTTCAGTTAATAACTCAGGTTGAGAAAATGCTGGAAAAGGTGCAGGGTTTTCATAATCAAGTGTTTTAGCCGGAGAAAGTACAACTAACATAGTGAGTCCTATCAGGATTAAATAACGGGTAATAAAAAAGCGGCTTCTGCCACTTCTTATTAATGCTGCCAGAACATAACGAAACAGAAATTAATAATCTAACGTAACATCATCCAGCATGCCGGAGTCTAACGGGTTCTTGCCTGACGTTGAATTTAGTTTAATCATCAGACGAACATCATTTGACGAGTCAGCATGCGCCAGTGCTTCAGTGTAACCGATAATATTTCTTTCGTACAAGCTAAACAGTGCCTGATCAAATGTCTGCATACCGTGTTCAGTTGAACTTTTTATAATATCCTTAAGATGATGAAGCTCACCGGTACGAATCGCTTCCGCCATTGTCGGGGTATTATATAAAATTTCAAATGCAGCCCGCCGGCTTTGCCCGTCAACGGTTGGAATTAACTGCTGAGCGACAATCGCCCGTAAATTAACCGACAGGTCAAATAAAAACTGGCGATGGCGTTCTTTGGGGACTAAATGCAGAATACGTTCCAGTGCCTGGTTGGCATTATTAGCATGCAGTGTTGCCATACATAAATGCCCGGTTTCAGCAAAGGTTAGAGCAAACTCCATGGTTTCCTGAGTACGAATTTCACCTAGAAGAATAACATCCGGCGACTGACGTAATGAATTTTTTAAAGCCAGATCAAATGAATCGGTATCAATCCCCACTTCACGCTGCGTAATCACCGAACGGTTATGCTCATGAACAAACTCAATCGGATCTTCAATGGTGATAATATGACCAGAAGCATTCTGGTTACGATAACCAATCATAGCAGCCTGCGTGGTAGACTTACCCGTTCCCGTCGCACCAACAAATAAAATCAAGCCACGCTGTGCCATACAGGTTTCTTTTAACTGCTCCGGCAGATAGAGCTCCTCAAAACTGGGAATATGGCTTTCAATGCGGCGAATAACCATACCCGGCTCTTCTTTCTGCATAAATGCGCTGACCCGGAAACGTCCTGCATTAGAAGAGAGCAGTGCATAGTTAGCTTCTTTAGTTTCCTCAAATTCAGCAAAACGTTTGTCGCCCATGGCATCCTTTAGTAAACCATAAACTTCCGCCGAGCTCAGCGGGGTTTTAGTAGATGACTCTAAACGCCCGTTTACTTTCAGCGTAGGAGGAAGGCCGACAGAAATATACAAATCAGAGGCTTTCACTTCAACAGCCTTGGCTAACAGCTTATTTAACATCTGTATTCTCCTTAAAATGTTTTTGGATCAGCCGCTTTTTGAGCGGCATCGGCATGAGAAACAACCCCCTGACTTACTAAGTTACGTAAACACTGGTCAAGGGTCTGCATACCATGCACCATTCCGGTTTGAATAACAGAATACATCTGTGCAATTTTATCTTCGCGGATCAGGTTACGGATGGCAGGAATACCCATCATAATTTCATGAGCAGCAACACGGCCACCGCCGTTTTTCTTAAGCAGCGTTTGCGAAATAACGGCGCGTAATGACTCCGACAGCATGGAACGCACCATACCTTTTTCAGCAGCAGGAAATACATCGATTACACGGTCAATAGTTTTAGCGGCAGAGGTTGTATGCAGAGTACCAAATACCAGATGCCCGGTTTCAGCCGCGGTCAGCGCTAAACGAATAGTTTCCAGGTCGCGCATTTCCCCTACTAGAATTACATCGGGATCTTCACGCAGCGCGCTTCTTAATGCGTTATCAAAACTCAGCGTATCTTTGTACACTTCACGCTGGTTAATCAATGCTTTTTTAGTTTCATGTACAAACTCAATCGGATCTTCAATGGTTAATATATGTTCATGGCGTGAATCATTAATATAATCAATCATAGCAGCTAAAGTGGTTGACTTCCCGGAGCCTGTCGGGCCGGTTACCAGTACCAGACCGCGCGGAAATTCAGAAATTTTTTTAAAAATATCCGGAGCACCTAAATCATCTAATGTTAAGACTTTGCTTGGAATGGTACGAAATACTGCACCGGCACCGCGTTTCTGGTTAAATGCATTAACACGAAAACGTGCTAAATCAGGAATTTCGAATGAAAAATCGGTTTCCAACTGTTCTTCAAAGTCTTTACGCTGCTTGTCATTCATAATGTCATAAATAAGACTATGCACCTCTTTATGCTCCAATGCAGGCACATTTATCTTACGCACCTCACCATCTACTCTGATCATTGGAGGAACTCCTGCAGAAAGGTGTAGATCTGACGCGTTATGCTTTACACTAAAAGCCAATAATTCTGTGATATCCATAATTTAAAATCCTATTTATGATGACTAATATTTTTAAACAAATAACAAGCGTTAAACAAAAAATAGTTCATGCAGCGACGCAAGTACAACGTAATGCTGATGAAATCCAATTACTCGCGGTCAGTAAAACCAAACCTGCCGCCCTGATTAAAGAAGCATACCAGTCTGGTTTACGCCATTTCGGCGAAAACTACGTACAAGAAAGTGTAGAAAAAATTCAACAGATCCGCTTAGATGATGATTTTGACGAACCTGTAATCTGGTATTTTATCGGTCCGCTGCAGTCCAATAAAACCCGCCCGGTGGCAGAAAATTTTGACTGGGTGCAGAGTGTTGACCGTATAAAAATAGCGCAGCGTTTAAATGACCAACGTCCAGCTGAACTTGCCAAGCTTAATATCTGTTTGCAGGTTAATATTAGCGGAGAACAGAGCAAGTCGGGTACTACTTTATCGCAAGTTATTGAACTGGCGTCACAAGTTAGTGAACTACCACGTTTAAAACTACGCGGTATTATGGCAATTCCAGAAAAAACCAGCGATAACGAACGGCTTGAAAATCAATTTAAAGAGCTCCATATCATCTACCAGAAACTTCAGCAGCTTTATCCGGATGTTGATACTCTGTCTATGGGAATGAGTGCAGACTTAAACAGTGCCATCCGCTGCGGCAGCACCATGGTTCGAATCGGTACCGATATTTTCGGCGCAAGAAGTTAATCAGAGGATACAAAATGCTACATAAAAAAATTACCTTTATCGGGGCTGGTAATATGGCCGGCAGTATTATCAGCGGCTTAATTCAACACGGTTACCCTGCAGACTTTATTTGTGCATGTGATCCGACGATCGAAAACACACAAAAACTAAGTACCTTACATGCAGTTAAAGGCAGTCAGAATAATGCAGCTTCTGCCGACTGGAGCAATGTTGTAGTTCTGGCGGTTAAGCCGCAGATTATGGGAACGGTCTGCCAGGCATTAGCTGAACAGGGCGTCGATTTCAGCAATAAACTGGTTATTTCTATTGCGGCCGGTATTTCAGTACAGCGCTTACAGTCCTTATTAGGAGAAGATACTGCGGTTATCCGCACCATGCCTAATACGCCGGCTTTATTACAAAAAGGCATGACAGGTTTATTTGCTTCAGCGCAGGTAAATACTGAAGATAGAATCTTTGCCGGTGAATTAATGCAGGCAGTTGGCGAAACAGTCTGGGTTGAAGATGAAACCATGATCAATGCGGTGATCGCGGCGTCCGGCTCAGCACCCGCATACTTTTTCCTGTTTATGGAAGCGATGCAGGCAAAAGCTGTCGAAATGGGTTTTGATCAGGAACAGGCACGTTTATTAGTTTTACAGTCAGCACTCGGCAGCGCTGAAATGGTCAAGCAGAACCCGGATATTAACCTTGCAACCCTGCGTGAAAATGTCACCTCAAAAGGCGGCACTACCGCAGAAGCTTTACGCACGTTTTACGAGTTAGATTTAAGTGAAACAGTTGCTAAAGCGATGCAGGCGGCTTCGGATCGCGGTGCAGAGATGGAAAAATTATTTTAATCCTAGCGGAAATAACCAGAGAGAGAGTTTTATGAATTCAGTAACATTTTTAATTAACACCCTGTTTGATCTGTATATCATGGTCGTTCTGCTGCGCGTCTGGCTGCAGGTTGCACGTGCAGATTTTTATAACCCCTTCAGTCAGTTTATTGTAAAAGCGACGCAGCCCGTTGTTGGACCTCTGCGCAGAGTAATTCCAAGTTTAGGCGGCTGGGACTGTGCAACCATTGTCTTTGCATTTGCCGTTGCAGCCCTGAAAATTGTCGCATTAAGTCTGGTTATCGGCGCTTCATTTAACCCGATTATGGTGCTTATTTCCGGACTGGTTATCTTATTAACAGCCGTCTTTAAACTGATCTTCTGGGTCTTAATCCTACGTGCAATTTTAAGCTGGATAAGCCGCGGCCATAATCCGATTGAAGCTGTAATGATCCAGCTGACCGAGCCTTTATTATCTCCAGTACGTCGTTTTGTTCCACCTATCGGCGGACTTGATCTATCGATGATTGTGGTTATCGTCGGTTTACAGTTCTTAGAAATCCTAGTGAACGATCTGCTAAGCAAACTGTTTTAATGTCCGCAGTTTATCTGCAGTATCAGGGCGAAGATATTCTGCTTCGCCTTGTGTTACAACCCAAAGCCAGCCGCGATCAGTTTGTCGGATTATTAGGAGATGAACTTAAAGTGGCTATTACCGCTCCTCCAGTTGACGGCAAAGCGAATATCCATTTAATAAAATTTTTAAGTAAACAGTTCAAAGTGCCTAAAGGCGGCGTGATCGTTGAAAAAGGCGCGTTAAACCGCCATAAATTAGTGCGTATTAAAAGCCCCAGACAGATACCTGATTTTCTTACCGGTGAGCTTTGATAACAGAAAACAATAAGGAACAGCCATGTACAAAATCAAACAACTATGTCAGATCTTTTTTGCTGCTGTTTTACTGAGTTTCAGTGCTTCGAGCAGCGCAGAACAATTCCAGGAATTTTCTAATTTACAGGTTCATTATATCGCCCTGCCGTCAACCTTCCTGCCGCCGGCTGTCGCCAAAGAGAACGGTATTGAACGCAGTAAATACCGCGGTCTGATTAATATTTCAGTACTGGATAAGAAAGCTTCATTAAAAGCACTTAGCGCAGATATTTCCGGCACGGGAAAAAATCTGCTAGGTCAGACAGAACAGCTGCAGTTTAAAGAAATTAAAAGCGGCGATTCCGTTTATTATATAGCGGTCTACCCTTTTACAAATGAAGAAATTGTAAACTTTAACATTAAAATAAAAACAGCAGATAAAACCAGCACACTAAAATTTCAACACAAGTTTTATGTCGAATAAACAGTTAACAAACAAATAAGCGGAAAACAAAATGAAAAAGCAATGGGTATTAGCCACCGGTAACAAAGGCAAAGTCAAAGAGATGAGCGAGTTATTAAACAGCTTCTCAATCGATGTTCTACCGCAAAGTCAGTTCAACGTTTCAGAAGTACCAGAAACGGGCACAACTTTTGTCGAAAATGCGATCATTAAAGCGCGCCATGCGGCTAAAGTAACCGGCTTACCGGCGATTGCCGATGACTCGGGATTAGAAGTAGACTTTCTAAGCGGTCAGCCGGGTATTTATTCTTCGCGTTTTTCCGGCGAAAACGCCACTGACCGGGAAAATATCGATCTGCTTTTAAGCAGGCTTGAAGGTATCGGCAGCGAACAGCGCAGTGCGCGTTTTCAGTGTGTATTAGTCTATATGCGTCACGAACTGGATCCGACTCCGATCATCTGCCAGGGCACATGGGAAGGCAGTATTACTGAATCCATCCAGGGGGAGAACGGTTTTGGTTATGATCCGGTATTCTGGGTTGAAAGTGAGCAGGCAAGCTCAGCCCAGCTGAGCAAACAGCGTAAAGGCCAACTCAGCCATCGCGGTAAAGCATTAAAAATGTTAGTTGAGCAGCTGAAGGAACAGCTGGCTTAATTAACCAAGTTCCTGCGCAGAGCGTAGGAACTATATCCCCTCCCTTTTCCGATAGAACAACAGGTTTTCTTATGCTCCAGCTGCCGCCGCTTAGTCTTTATATCCATATTCCCTGGTGTATTGAAAAATGCCCCTACTGCGATTTTAATTCACATAAATTACGCGGTGAAATTCCCGAACAGGATTACCTGCAGGCCCTGTTAGATGATTTAAGTAATGATCTGGTTTATGTACAAGGCAGAATTCTGGAAACGATCTTTATCGGAGGCGGCACACCAAGCTTAATATCAGCATCGGGCATCGCCTGGTTATTAACTGAAATTAAGAAAAAGATCCCTTTTAAAGAAAATATAGAGATCACCTTAGAAGCCAACCCCGGCGCCATTGAAAACCAGAAAATTGCTGATTTCAAAAAAGCGGGGATCAGCCGTTTCTCATTCGGGGTACAGAGTTTTCAACAGGAAAAACTAACCCGGCTAGGTCGAATTCATGGTGTAGAGGAAGCTAAAACAGCAGCCAGACAGGCACATGCAGTGAACATGAAAACCTTCAATCTAGATCTTATGCATGGCTTGCCCGACCAGACACTTAACGATGCATTACAAGATTTGCAGACCGCAATTGATCTTAAACCCACGCACCTCTCCTGGTATCAACTAACCATTGAGCCGAATACCCAATACTTCTCTCATCCGCCGAAACTGCCTGAAGATGAACTATTATGGGAGATTCAGGAGCAGGGACAAAAGCTTCTCGCTGCTAACGGTTATCAACAGTACGAAATATCAGGTTACAGTAAACAAGGTTTTGAATGCCAGCATAATCTTAATTACTGGCGCTTTGGCGATTACATCGGTATCGGCTGCGGCGCACACGGTAAATTTACTCTGCCGCTGGAAAATAAAATAACCCGTATCAGTAAAATAAAACACCCTAAAGGCTACTTAGACAGATCTCGTCCGTTTTTAGATGAATCGAATGTGGTTGATAAAGAAGATCTAGCGTTTGAATATATGATGAACCGCCTGCGTTTATTTGAAGATATTCCCTTCAGCGAATTTGAAGACTATACAGGTTTGACTGTCGACAGTATTAGCAAACCTGTGCAGCAGGCAGTTAACAAAGGGCTGTTAATAGAAAAGCAAAACTGCTGGCAGATAACCACGCTGGGGCACAGATATCTTAATGGGCTGCTCGAGATGTTTATGGATTAAACTTTATCCGCACCGAGGTCACATGCCCCCGGTGCGATTAGGTTATAAGAATAAAGAGATCACCACCGCACCTGTTGTACCGGTGATTGTTTCCATTACAGCCCAGGTCTGCAGTGTCTGCTTTTCAGTTAGACCAAGGTACTGGTTAGCTAACCAGAAACCTGAATCGCTCACCAGTGAAAGAACCATAGAGCTGCAGGTGCTTAACATAACAAAAAGAACTCATTTTCTATCCCCTTAGCAAACAAGTACAGTTCAGCTCTTCCTTATCGTCGTTTCATTAATAAATTTAACTAAGCTTTCAACTGATTTAAAGTCCACATCTTGCGACGTAAAAATACGCTGTCTTTTTTTGCTATAGCAGAAATTATAAAGATAGGTAAAAATCTTAAACCACTGTATATAGATTTTATGTGAAATAGTTTTTTGATAAGACTTTGGCAGCCACTGATGGAAGTGATGCAAAAAGTCTAAATTCCAATCACCCCGGATTACATTGAACTCTGGTATTTCGCCTTCCGTTAACGGACAAATAGTTATATCCCAGTAATTAGCCTGGCACTGGAAGGTCATCTTCAGCCAACTCTCATTCCACCAGCCAATATTCTGTTTCTCTATAGGAATAGGATCAAGTAGTTCTGATGGTCTTACATATAGATAATAGAGGTGACATTGCAGCAGCTTTACTCGATCCGCAAGATGAGTGATTGAAGCACCACGCAAGAAGCTCTCATGTTCAAGTAAAAGACGGTAATGCTTGTTTGCTGGGAGTAATTTCTGCAGCACCTTAAAGTGAGCATGAGCCGCATACACGGGCCGCAGAGATGTCCCTTCTCTTGATTGACTTTCGCCCTGGCAGGCGTAGGCTAGCTCATCAAATTTATGTCTAGAGAAAATCTTACTGTAAGTAGCAGCAACATGAGAAAATGACCCGTCATGGTTATTACTCACTTGCTCTACGCTGTCTAAATCGTATCGACCAGTTACATTTTGTTTATCTAACAACAGGTTGTCACAATAAAGAATTTGAAAGCCATATTGACATTCAGCAGTTGTCAGTCCCCAGCATTTCAATCCAAATTTTTGATTTCCTCCTGAGCGAAGCTCTGTAACATGACTTTCTGTATGGAGCGTTGTCTGCATATTGGAATTTAAAAATTCAGTAACCAGTAAGGTGCTGACCTGATTCAATATATCTGCCAGCTGCTTTAACCGAGAATAAAAAACTTTACTGTTAATACTCAAATGATGATGAAGTCTGGCAGGAGAATTTCCTTCGATTAATGCCTCAAGAAAAGGCTGAAGTTTCAGAGAAATATTCTCTGGATTTAATAAACTAAATACTGTCGCGCATTGGCTGCATCTTCTTCTTTGAGTGCCAGATTTAGTTTTCCCATATAATTGAGCGGGCGTTTCTTCTACACATTTTGGACAATGCAGTACTTTCAACGCTCGCCTGGATTCTAATATTTGATCTGTTAATTCAATAATTGATTTATTATCTAAAACTGGCGTGAATGCCCCGCACTCAGGGCATTGGTATGAGTCAAAGCCTAATTGACTACTGCGTTTGTAAATCGATAAGTCAGGGTTAGCTAGATTGATGCAGTTAAATGTTTTACACCCATTAAACTCTATTTTCATTGTTTAACTTTCCATTCAACCACTGACAGATTTTACGCCTTATTGACGGCTGATATCAACTTGTCGACCAAGCTCAGGAACCTTGATGTTTTTACTTTGCTTAAAGCCGTCAATAAGTACTTGAGTTACAGAATCACCAGTAGATAACGTCGTACCTTTATTAAAGACAGTGTAACCATCTCCTCCACTTGCGGCATACGAATAAGTTGCAACCGTATATTTTTGAGTGTCGGAAACAGGTTCTCCGTTAATAGCTAAGTTAAGTAAACGCTGCTGCTTTGGCTTGGTACTGTCATAGTCAGCTTTAATACCGGAGAACTGCGCTAAACCATAAGGCAGCGTAAAGCTGTATTCAAGCAGCTCTTTAATATTCTCACCAGTCAATTCAACTACCGTTAGTATGTCGGTGAATGGAAATACATTCATCACATTTTCTCGAGTTACAACACCTTTATTTAGATCAACTCGAATACTGCCTGAACTAATCATTGCAATATCGGCATCGGCACTTTTGCGCATAAAATCAGCAACTAGATTACCAATATTTGATTCTCGGTAGTAACTACGAGAAGCTGTTTTATCGATCGTTGCAAGCTCGTCTGCAAGCTCAGGATAATCATCACGCACTTGCTGGATAAGTTGATGAGCTTTTTCATTTCGTTTTAACTTAGCTGATTCAACAGGAATTAATTTTCCACTTAAGAATTTAACATCATGCTTTTCAGTATCAACCGTGAACTTAGTATAGCCAAGGTGCATGCCTTGTCCGAATGTCAACCCGATAACAGTACCAGTATCGGGGTGAACAACGGGTTCAACCAGTCCATTATCTGAATGACCACCAAAAATAACATCGACACCTTTTAACTTGCCTGCCATAGCATAATCTTCATCAAAGCCGCGTTGTACCTCTGCATCTGCTTCTTTGTCTGTCTGCATTGGTGCGGTCTTATTCTGATGGGTCAGCACTACGATCATATCGACATCACTACGGATTTTATCAGCCCATTTTTGAGCTGTCTCGGTCGGATCTTTGATAGTTAGACCTTTACGGTTACCTTTCCACATCGTGTTATAAAAGGCATCGTTCCCCATCACAGCAATCACACCAATTCGTATACCATCACGTTCCAGGATGGTGTATGGCTGAGAAAACATAGTGTCAGAAGCTTCGTGAAAAATATTGGCATTTAATACAGGAAAACTGGCGCGCGGCATGGTATCTAAGAGTGACTTCCAGCCATACTCAAACTCATGATTACCTAAAGCAATGACATCGTAGCCCATTGAACTATAGAGATCGAACGGCAGCTTACCTTTCGATTTTTTGGATAAAGCACCAGTGTAAATATCACCAGCATCTAACAAGAAACTTGTCCCTTCTTCACTCTGAACATTCTTAATTAAAGTAGCTAAGTATGGAATGCCGCCAATTTTTTCGATGTCGTCATTCCAGAATGCCTCAACCGGATCATATACACTTTCAATATCATTAGTATGTAATAGAGTCACTTCTTTTATTTCAGCCCAGCTTGGCATTGCTATAGTCGCAGCGATTAATGACAAAGAAATAAAAATTGGTTTTAGTTTGGGTGCATTCATGACGATCTCATTCTAGAAGGGAAACATTTGTGCATCTTACTAATTAGTGACCGTATAAATGTGACTGGAATCGCAATTAAGTTGCTGGCCAGCGATGACTTCTCGAGTATTTACTTTACGAGTTGATCTTGGGTGATAATACTTCAACTTTGATACTAGTCTGTTTAACTACAATGTTGATGGAAACAAACTGCTGAATATGGATTAATCAGCATGCTTATCTCCGTTCAGTGGAATCAAATTCTAAGCAGATCAGACATATCGGTCACGGCGTCCGCTGCTCAATATTAAACTCAAAGTATTTGATTTTATGGAACAGCACAACATAATCTATCTTCTGCACAAGGGATTATATGTCACAATTAACTCTGATGACCCGGCCTATTTGGACGGTTATATGACAGATAATTTTTTGGCGGTAAGTAACGCACACTCTATGAATAAAGCTGAAATTACTCAATTTACTTTTAATGCCATCGAGGCAGCTTTATTTCTAAAGGTGAAAGAAAAGAATTAGAAACAGTGACTCGGAGAGATTTACAACTTCATTAGTCGCAATTACTGCAGATAAATCCATTATTATTGGTTAAATCAAACAGCTGTACTAATGCTCACCAACGGCTGCTTTATTACACAAGCAATACGCACCGCCAAAGCCTGAATTGGAAGATCGGTGCAATGGTCAATTAAAGATCTGAAAAAGTTAAGGGCAGCCGAAGCTGCCCTAAGTTTAGTCACTCTATCTAGTCCGTGATAGTTGATGCTCCCTGCTGTACATCTATTTGACTATGCCAGTCCTAGGCACTTATTTACCAGTCCGTTGGTTTCATCCTTTTTAAATCCCTATAAGATAAACATCCTGCTTATCCATCATCTCCCTTTCCGCTGGAGGTGTCCTGTTTTGTCATCCTGACTTAACAATATCAATCCTAGATATTACTAATCTTCCATCCTGGAAGTGTCCTTGACCGCATCCTGCAGTATGTTCCGTTTATCATCCTGATATATAAAACAACCCTGTTTTATAAGCTCCCCCCCCTGGGAGTGTCCATTTTGTCTTCCTGACTTAACAATATCAATCCTAGACATTGTGTCCCTCGACCGCATCCTGCAGTGTGTTCCGTTTATCATCCTGATATATAAAACAATCCGGTTTTATAAGTTCCCGTCCTGAGAATATCCTTTTTTGTCATCCTGACTTAACAATATCAATCCTAGACATTATTAATCTTTCATCCTGAAAGTGCTCCTTAACCGCATCCTGCAGCTTGTTCCGTTTATCATCCTGACATGATAAATAATCCTTATTTATCATGAACAACATCCTGTTGTTATCCTTGCATCTTCCAGTGACTGTTAAACTCCTTGTAAAACATTCTCCTTGTTTGCGGGATTAATAATACGGTGAAACACCCGTTAATGCGGCACCTAAAAAACAATTATTTATGGGAAAAAATAACGGAAAACAACAAACAACCAAAAATCAATAACTTAAAGAGAGGTAAAAATGTAAAAGGTTAGTTTTTAACTCTTAGTGGGTAGTATGTCTGCTGCGGCGAATGGTCAATCTCTCACAAGTTAATTCTCAGCGTGAATTATCTGGAAATTTATAGTTAAGTGTTGGTACTAATATCAACAAAAAATGGGAATTTGTTTTCTTTTTCAACAGGTAACCTTACATTCATGCGTTATAGCAGATTCAAAGTCATGGTGTAGACGGCTGTCGGGAATGCATAAAGTGCGGAAAGTTAAAAACGAAGAACCTATCTCAAGTGTATTAACACTCACCTATTATCGCAGCTAAATAGATAAGCAAGTACATTTTTCTAAGGCAAGGAGGACTGCCGAAGCAGCCCTTACTCAACCGTTACCATTCAAAGGAAAGGCTAGCCGTGATAATTTCTTTTTATCGAGACAATCTCACCGGTCACCACATCAATAATCAGCTCGTTATCATTTAAAAGCTCAACTTCATAGAAAGTAATCCCCTTTTTATTCTCCAATTCCAACTCAATCACACTGGACCCATAATCTTTTTGAATTTTACTAATACTTGCCTGAAGGTCAAACTTAGCGGTATCTAACTGGTTAAGCATGGCATGGTCTTTCTCATCTAACTTGCTAAAACCGGCAACACTTAAAGACTCTCTTTCATCTTTTAATAATTTACCATCCGCAGTACTAAATTTAAGCTTGTGCTCTATGCCTTCCTTTTCATTAATAACTTCTACTTCAAAAACGGCCTGGTGATTGTAATCATCCAGCTTTAGTTCTGTTATCTTACCCGGGAAGTTATTCGCCACCTTTTCAACTACTTGCTCAATCGAAAAATTAGCGCGTTTTAATGCTAATTCAGATAAGCCGTCATTATCAGCAGCAGCTGCGAAAGAAGTAAGTACTAGTGCACTCGATAAAGCAATACGTTTAATAAATTTCATGTTTGTGTCCTGTTGTTTAAGTGATGCGGCAAGTTTAGCAAAGCACTTTAGACAGAAGATGGACAACACATTACAAAAAATTAACAATTGAATTATTAAAAAACTGACTATTAATAAAATGGTTACAGGTATGAACTAAACAAATAGACCGTGTCAGTTTTTTAACTTTTTAGAGGAACAGGCAAGAAGCACAGGGGAAAAATTAAAGGCCTCCCCCTGTGAGCACTGAATTAAAGCAGGTTATGCCTTGAACGGCACCATTTACTAAATTCGGATCCGCACAAAAAACATGCGCTCCGAACAAGCGTTTAAAAAGTCGTTAGAGGTATTGCTTTTGCCTACTTTTTTGCGGCCATCACTTCTTCCAACGAGAGTCCAGTCAGATCACGAATGGTGCGCCACAAATAATAAAAAACCCCCAGCATCATTAACATGGACGGTAGTGCAATCATCGGGTAGCTATATAACGTTAACTGTCCCAGCTGCTCATTAAACTCCGGAGTGCCCGCAGGGCTAGTCACAAGCCACTTAGCTAGTATGTAATTCATTGCGGCTGAAAAAGCAAAAGAACATGCAACAAGATAGGTGGCCTTCAGCAAGCGTTTTTCAAATGCGGCCGTACTGTTATGCTCTGCTAACCTGTTCTTAATTTTTTCTACGTCCATTAGATCGGGGTTAAACAGTAAAGCTTTTACTAAAGGGGAAGGCGTAAAAGTAGAAACTAAAACGACAATGCCTATCACCGCAGGAATGGCAGCTTCTTTAATCGCCAGCCATTTAGTGTCTAGCTCAAACAAGCCGATACCACCCGTCAATGACACACTGAGTAGTCCCAGCAAAGCGATAAAATTAAACTTTCTGTATTTTATTAATTCAAAAAGCCCCCAGCCAAGTGGAAAGGCAAGCGCAGCAATCAGCCCTCCACTAGCCCCGAGATCACTTTCACCACTTAATTTCATTAGTATAAATGACGGGATAATAATGCTGACAAGAAGGTCAACCATCGGGCGGGGTTTATGTGTCGATGTGCTGTTCATAATGCTTACTTATTCGTTACAGATTAGATATAAATGGTTATAACTAATTATCTTCAATAATACAATAGACCGGCAGCTTGCAATAAGACAGATAACCGAGGAACTTTTGCGTCCAAACAGCGGCCAGATTAATTTGATCACAGCACTTGGATAATATGAAATTGGATTTTTCCAAAATTACTAAGTTACTTTAAATATAAAACGAGCATAGTTAAGCTAATGAGCATCAACAAACAAAATATATTCCATTTAAATACAATCGGTTACATTAACCAGCAAACCACATTATCTTTGTTTTAATTCTCCGAATACACTAAGCATCCTGCCCGGCTGCCCAGCCGCTTGCCCATGCCCACTGGAAATTAAACCCGCCTAACCAGCCGGTAACATCTAAAGCTTCACCGATAAAATATAAGCCCTTTACGTTTTTACATTCTAAGGTTTTTGAAGAGATCAGATCGGTATCAATACCACCTAAGGTTACTTCGGCTGTGCGATAACCTTCAGTACCGTTAATCTGAGGCGACCAGTGGTGAAATAGTTCTGAAACCTGTTTCAGCTGCTTTTCGTTATACTGTTTCAGCGGCAGGCTTTCAATTTCAGCAGCCGCTAATAAACACTCAACCACACGCTTAGGAAGCTGCTGTGATAATAATGTTTTTAATGCCAGGTCCGGACGGCTCTGCTGGCTATTAATTAGCTCTGCATATAAATCTAAATTAGGCAGCAGATCTAACGTTAACACACCTCCCGCCTGCCAGTAGTTTGAAATTTGTAAAATAACCGGACCACTTAAACCTCGATGGGTAAATAACAGTGCTTCAGTAAAGCTGATCTGTTTAACTTTATTACGCTGATCTTTAATCTCACAAACCGCTGTTGCCGGAAAGCTGATACCAGATAACGGCGCAAACAACTCTTTCTGCGCCTGATGCAGGGTAAAGGGCACTAAACCGGCGCGGGTTGCTTTTACCGGCAGCTGATGCTGATCTGCTATTTTATAAGCCAACGGTGTTGCGCCCATTTTCGGCAGCGACAAACCGCCGGTAGCAACAACCAGAGACTGACACTCATAATTCCCCTGTTTGCTCTGCACGGTGAAATGGTTATCGGCAATTTTAGTGTGAGAGAAGATTTCACACTGAAGCTGAATTTTTACTCCAGCCTGCTGCGCTTCATCTAATAACATCTGCACAATCTGTTTTGCGCTGTCATCACAAAACAGCTGGCCGTGATCACGCTCATGCCAGCTGATTTTATGCTTATCCACCAGCGCGATAAAATCCCACTGTGTATAACGGCTTAGCGCAGATTTTACAAAATGCGGGTTATCACAGAGATAGTTACTCGGCTCAACGTATAAATTGGTGAAATTACACCGCCCGCCTCCGCTCATAATAATCTTTTGTCCCGCGCGCTTGGCATGATCAAGTACTAATACTTTACGGCCGCGTTTAGCAGCCTCTATTGCACACATTAAACCAGATGCGCCCGCACCAATGATTATTACATCTAACATATTAAACCCCTTAAAATTATGCGCGTAAGGATACACTAATTAATGTTAAAATCCGGAAATATTAAAGACCATTTATATACAAATCATATGACAGACATTTACTTAATTCGCCATGGTGAAACGACCTGGAATAAACAAGGCAGACTGCAGGGTCACCTTGACAGTCCGTTAACCGAAAAAGGAAAAAACGATGCTCTGCATCTGCTGAATTATTTTCAGGATATAAATTTAGATGCTATTTACAGCAGCGACCTGGGACGCGCGCTAACTTCTGTCAGCCCCCTTGCGCAGATCAAGCAGTTAACGATTACCCGTAAAGTAGAGCTGCGTGAGTTAAGTTACGATCATCTTGACGGCAAACCTAAACAGAGTTTAAGCAGTACTGATAAAAAGCAGTTAGCAACTCTATTTTCTGCACAATTAGGATACCGTATCGGACAGGGTGAAAGTTTACAGACTTTACAAAAACGCCTGAGCAGATGTCTGCACGGCATTGCACTTGCCCACCCGGGTCAGAAAGTAGCAGTGATGAGCCACGGCCTGGCGATAGTGATGTTTTTAAAAGAGATCTTATATATTCCAGTAGATGCACCGCGCACTATGGATATTCATAACGGCAGCGTGACACACCTTACTTTTGACGGGCAGAACTGGATGCTGCAGAGCTTATACCATTCTAAGTAAATATCTGATCTTTTATGCTGGTTTAAATTAACCATCTCTGCGTTATAAGCTTTATAAAGGGAACAACCATTTACTGCAGCTCATGCCTTGATATGATTAATTTTCCCTGCGCCTAAATTGACCATTTACTTACCTAGAATCGTATTACAAAGGTAGTTTTAACCGCGCAATACAAGAGGCGAGGCTGAAGCCTCACTTCCGAAAACAGAACATAATATTAAGCGGGCTGGTATTACTAAATTACAGGCAAAAAAAAGATCGCACTAGGCGATCTTTTTTTGGTATCAAAGAGAGTATTACTTAGCAGCGACTTCGTCTGCAGCTGCAATCTCTAATAGTTCAACTTCGAAAACTAGCGTTGCGCCAGGAGGGATAGAACCCGCGCCCTGTTCGCCGTATCCAAGTTCAGCAGGAATAACGAACTTGTATTTTTCGCCGACACTCATAAGCTGTACACCTTCAGTCCAGCCGGGAATTACACGGTTAAGCGGGAATTTAGCCGGCTCACCACGTGCTACAGAACTGTCAAACTCTGTACCGTCTAGTAATGTACCAACATAATGTACTGTTACAGTATCTTCAGCTTTTGGTTTAGGACCTTCCGCTTCTGTGATTACTGAGTACTGAAGACCAGATTCAGTCACTGTTACGCCTTCAACTTTAGCATTTTCAGCTAAGAATGTTTTTGCTTCTTCAGAGGCTTTTGCAGTTTTTTCAGCCATTACTTTTTCAGCGGCTGCCTGCACTTCTGTATCATAGGCTTTCAGCGTTTCAACCATCTCTTCATCTGTTAATTTAGAGTTACCGCGAAGCGTATCTGTTATACCTTGAAGAATGATTTCTTTATCTAATTCCAAACCAAACTCAGCCTGCTTCTCAAGCGTTGTTTCAACATAACGAGAAAATGACGAGCCGATTGCATATGCTGCTTTTTCCTGGCTGTTTGCAAATGCAGCTGCTTCTACTACAGTTTCGGTTTCAGTTGCTGGAGCTTCCTGCTCTGCCTTTTCATTACAACCCACAGTGAATGCAACAGCTGCTGCTAATAAAGACACTTTAAATACGTTTTTCATTGTTACTCCAATATTTTTTTCTGATTTATTAAGTGAAACATGTAGCGATACTGTTTTTGTCGTGTTAGACGATCAAAATCATGTATCTAAATTCGTAACATTATACTAACCTTAAAGCTAATTTTTACCTAAAGTTAATTATATAATGCCATTAAACATCCATTTCAAATCACTTTTTTTATTGCTAAGTCTCGTTTTTATTACTGCCTGCGAACGCTCAGTTTCCCCCCTGCAGCAGTATGAGCATGCGGTAGAAGGAGCATTTGCGGCCGAGATATCTCAAAATGGTGATTACTCCATCATATCCTCTATTCATCACGGGTTAAGCCTTTGGGATAACCGTAACAATAAATTACTCTTTCAATGGCAGCATCATAATGCGCAGCGAAATGATATTTATATTGTTCGACTTTCTGCAGACAATACTCATGCACTTTCTGCAAGCCGTGACGAATTTGCAGTCTGGGATATGAAAAGCGGTCTGTCACTGGGTTTTTATCAAGTAACTGATTCACCGATTCGAGACATCCGCATATCCGCAAACGGACGATACGTTGTCTATGGACAAGTGAATGGAAAAATAGTTCATATTGATTTAAAAACAGGTCGTCGTTTAGAGATGCCTATTCATACTGAAAAAGTAAACAGCGTCGATTTATCGGCAAATGGCCTTTATGTTTTATCCGGTGGCAATGACTACAAAGCTTTTTTATGGAACAGTCAAACCGCTCAAATCATTAAAGAATTTAATTTCAATAATCGAGTCTCTATGGTGAAACTTGAAGATAACGGCCGTTATGCTTTTGTTGCAGATAACCAGAAAGCATCACAGATATGGGATCTAAAAACCGGCTTACTGCAGAGCACCCTGATTTACAGAGCGCGCCAGTCCATATTTTCATCAGTACGTTTTATTAATAACGGTAAGCAGCTGTTAACCGGTAACGGTTCTAAAATAGTGCAGTTATGGGATGTCGAAACAGGTATTAGTCAGCAAAGGTGGACCGTAACCCCAAGAAAAGAGACACGACCGAAAACAGCTGTAGTATACTCAGCGACATTATGGGACGGTAATAAAATCGCGAGCGAAAGCTCAGCCGGATTTTTAGAGATCTGGCCAATTAATAAATAATACAGAGAAAATAATGGATCAAGAAACACGTATCGAACAGCTGGAAATGAAAGCAGCGTTTCAAGAAGACAATATTGAAACTTTAAATGCTGAGATATTCGAACAGCAGCGTAAATTACAGCAGTTAACCGAACAGGTTGCATTACTTGCCGTAAAATTAAAAGAGGCTCAACCGAATCAGCTTGCATCCGAAAAAGAAGAGATGCCGCCGCCGCATTATTAAAAACGCTAATGAAATTTTATGAGCTGCCGCTGACCTGCCTATTCACAGTCAGGCCAGCGCTTAACCACGTAAACGTTCACTGAAAACCTGACAGTTAGTATTTTTTATAAAATCAAAGTAATCAAAGTTGATACTTTGTGCAACACGAATATGGCTCATGCTGACCGTTTTTGCATCGTCGCGCGACATCCTTACGGACAGCTTTCCTTCTGTTTCCTGAGAACGATGGTAAGCCAAAAACTGCTTTGTTGTTGGCTTTTGTGCATCTACTATTTGCAGATAGCGTGCTTTTCGAGCTTTATAAACTGTTGGATATTCAACACTTGACGAAGTAATCGGCAGTGTATTTTCCACTTCAATCAGTTTCTTACCAGTCCATTGAAAAGTTCTTATTCTGTTCTTTGTACTGCATAGATCTTTAGCAAAAATACACAGCTGAAATGCTAAATAAGCGCTTAAATCCATTTTTTTTAACACTTCAATGGCATTATCGGCATCTTTTAATAACGAAAGAATAATCTCTCCGCGACTTAAAAACGGCCCCTGCGAACTCTGCGCCTGCGCCTGATAAAAATTCAATAAAGCTAACGACATGCCGCTGTTATGCACCGCAAGCCAGGTTCCCTGTCCAACAGGGTCAACGGGATAAACTGCGCTTAGCTGAGCATCAATGGCTGGAGGAAGTGCACATTGACGAGTGCGCTGTTCATCGCGATTGAAAAACAGCTCATAACCTTGATCGGTCAGTAGATAAGTTAAAGTGCACATTTTTCTGAACGTAAAAAAGTTGCTGTGGCAGGCGCAATGCCAAACTGATCCGGCGTCGAAGACTGCTGTGCTTTAGCAATTTGATCTATCATGGCAAAATGATGAATTGCATGACTTCCCGCAAAGACTAGCTCTCTAGCAAGCGTGGTTGTGACAATTTCAATCTGCTTCTCAGTGACAGATACTTCAGTTGAAAGTGACATCTGTCTATTAAGCTGCGCACTGGAAAGAGATAATAAAAAGGTTTTTATTTTTACTATTTCAGCGACTGCCTCATCTAGATCTGTTTCAATATTGCCGCCGCGGCGGCGCTTATCATAATCAATAAACTGCTCATTCATTCCTAAAATGATCGCATTATAATGATCTAAAATATGGCGCATATGCGCACCTGCTGAGCTGATAAACAGCGGGCGAACGATTTGAGTATATTCAAAAGAATTTGTAGATTCTAAATAAGCTTGTGCCTGATCTAAAATGGTTATTTGGCAGTTGATCATATAACGGACAACCCTTTATTCTTAACAAGATATTTACAATAACATAGGATAATAAAAACTGTCTAAATTTAGGACTGACTATTCAATAAATAGCGCGGCTAAATCCGGATTATCCGCCAGATCAGGATTATCAACTCTTCCATAACTTAACCAGCCGGAGGCATCAGGATCATCTGCTTCAAGCACATCACGTGGATGCCCACCACCTACCGAATGCGGCCTGGAAGCTTTAAATAACTCGCTATCATAAATAACAAATGCACCTTTTTTATAGCCCATTTTAGGCTCAAAATAGATAACATCATTAGTTTCAAGTAAAGAAATAATAATAGCGGCAGTTAATTTTGATGAAGCACTCTCGCCGCTGTTGAGTAATAAAGCTAAATTAATCTGCTTTGAATAAGTAAAGGTCTGCACCTCACCTTTCGCATCACTCCAGGATATTTGTAATTCCAAATCGCGAATATCAGCCCCTGCCTTGAAATAGTTACGTAGAGGTGTAATGACCCAGTGTAAATCAAATGAATAACCGCCGTAAGAAACCTGCTCATCAGTCTCATTTAACAGATCTACAGCGGCCGAAGAATCAAATGACTGCACCTGTTCAATTTTTTCACCAGCTAGTGCGATGACCACACCATGCGCAGCATTATTACGGTTTTGCTCAATAACCATTTTCTGCAGCCCGACTACACTCACAGCGGCATAACTGACCACCAATAACGACACTAATATTTCAATCAGTGAAAAGCCGTTCTGTTTAATGAGTTTAAGCATTAGAAGTCCCTCCAGCTTCCTTCTACCTGCTGATAACCACTGTCGGACGCCGGCATACCTAACTGAGAATAAAGTAAATTCAGCACGGTCCGGTCATAACGCACAGAGAAATGCTGCTTAGTGCCTTTACTATCAGTTTTATCGTAACCGTCAGCTGAACATTTATAGTCGCTTAATAAGGCACCGTTTACCCGAACAGCCCCCATATCGACACTGAGTTCCTCCACTAACAGTTCATTTCCATATTCATCTACAATGAAATCACCGTCTGCATCTACAGCAGCATGTTTAGCAGGTAGAAAATACAACATGCCGATAACAGATACGCCGCTGTTAGGCTGTGTGATGAAGGATCCTCCTTCAATAAAAACCATTTTGGGGTGCACGGCAGAACCAACAGTAAAACGCTTGTTTTCGGAGGTGACACTCTGTGAGGCATTGTTCTGTTCAATATTGCAGTCTCCCTGTATATAAATCACCTCATCTTCATCACTAACATCTTTTAACTGCTCTGAGCAGCTGACAGCCCCTTCAACAGTCATATCTATATCAGCAGCGTAATTCTTAATAATCTGCATATTAGTATCGTTTCTTTCAATAGCGAATGTCGCCTCAAATAAGTTATCAGGAGCGCCGTCAACACCCGTTATTAACGTTCCGAATATATTTATGCCAGCGGGCACAACTGCCTTGCCCCAGTCACCGCCGTTATCTATTACCCGATCTTTGCTATCGCCGTAAAAAATATTATCAGCAAACAGGTTACTTCCGATATTGCCCTCATCACCGGAACAGAGTTCACTGGGTTCAGTTTCTGCACCGGGGTTGCTCAGCAGCATTACATCGGCAATGTTGCCTGGAGATAAACACTCATTGATACCCAGCCCTTCACAACCGTCATTTACTGTTGCCGAAGCATCTAGATTAAGCTTACCATCGGCTGAGAGCGGCGCTGCAGGAACGTTGTAATCAAGAGAATAATTGACTTGTAAATGAATAGTACGTTTTGCGCTGTCATCCATAGACAAGCCTGATGAGGTGATTTCAAGTGTATTGGCATTCAGCTGAGTAACCTGCACGGAGTAATGTTCAGCAGAAGATAAATAACTGTAGGGCAGTTCTACGAGCATATCTTTAGCGATAACGGGGTTATCTAACTTACTGAGTATTAAATTAATACCCGACTCGGCATTAACAAAAGCTTCACTATTACGGTAATAGTTGCCGATTACCTGATTATCAATTAACTGTATAGCGACCATATTGGCTGTAAATGTAATGCAGGCAAGAGTTAACAAGACAGCAGAAATTAATACTGCAAAGCCCTGTTCGCGCTTTATTAAAGACATGACCAGCTCCTTAAACAGCGCATAGGCATACTCAAAAACAGCGCTGTAGTTTGCATCCTTGCGCTACAAGTCTAGAAAACATCACCCAAAAGTAAAATCAAAAACACCAGATATAATTTATGTTTTCAGACTCAAGTTATAGGCTTATGTTTTTATTGATATTGATCCCAAAAACAATTTTACCTGCAAATTTCATTAACATATATTTAACAACCATGTACATCTCACAATTTATTTTTATATGATGTTTTACACTGGTCGTTTATTAATCAAACAATGACAAGCACTTGCTAAATGAGGTGGTTGTTTACTTTACTACGTGGAGCGAAGAATGAGTGAAAAGCACATTTATCCTGTATCGGCTGATCTTGCACAAAAAAGCCTGCTTACTAATGAAGAATATCTGAGCCAGTATCAGCAGTCTATTAACGATCCAGCCGCTTTCTGGGGAGAAAAAGGTAAAATACTAGACTGGATTAAACCTTACTCTAAAGTCAAAAACAGCTCCTACGATCCGGGTCATATCAATATCAAATGGTTTGAAGACGGCCAGCTTAATGTCTCGGCCAACTGCCTGGATCGCCATCTAGCGGAAAAAGGTGATAAAACAGCGATTCTCTGGGAAGGCGACTCCCCCGACCAGCAGCAGAGTATCACCTATAAACAGCTTCATCAGCGTGTCTGCCGGTTTGCTAATGTGCTGAAATCACAAGGGGTTAAAAAAGGCAATGTGGTCTGTTTATATATGCCGATGACACCTGAAGCAGCGGTTGCCATGCTCGCCTGTACACGTATTGGTGCTGTTCACTCTATTGTTTTCGGCGGTTTCTCACCGGAAGCAATTGCCGGGCGTATTATCGACAGCAGCGCAAAAATAGTTCTTACAGCAGATCAAGGACGCCGTGGCGGACGCTTTGTACCTCTTAAAGCAAACGTAGATGAAGCACTGGAGAAAGAAGGCACGGACTGTGTTAAGAGTGTCATTGTCTTTAAGAATACAGGCAGTGAGGTAAACTGGATTGAGGGTCGTGATTATGACTGGCAGACTCTCGTAGAAAAAGAATCAGATCATTGCCCGCCGGAACCCATGAATGCTGAAGATCCGTTATTCATTCTATATACATCCGGTTCAACCGGCACACCTAAAGGGGTGCTGCATACAACCGGTGGCTATCTTGTTTATGCCGCCATGACCTTCAAATATGTATTTGATTATCAAGATCAAGATATTTATTGGTGCACAGCCGATGTGGGCTGGATCACCGGCCATAGTTATCTGGTTTACGGACCACTGGCTAACGGCGCAACCACCCTACTCTTCGAAGGTGTTCCTAACTACCCGACTCCAGCACGCATGAGTGAGGTTGTTGATAAACACAATGTCACTTTACTGTACACGGCGCCGACTGCGATTCGTGCATTAATGGCTAAGGGCGATCAAGCAGTTCGAGGCACCAGCCGCTCATCACTGCGTATTTTAGGATCCGTGGGCGAACCGATTAACCCGGAAGCCTGGGAATGGTATTACGATAAAATAGGTAATAAGTCCTGCCCTATCGTTGATACATGGTGGCAGACTGAAACGGGCGGCATTTTAATCACGCCGCTGCCGGGAGCCACAGACTTAAAACCGGGATCTGCTACACGCCCTTTCTTCGGGGTTCAACCAGCCTTGGTTGATAATGACGGTACTATTTTAGAAGGTGAAGTTGACGGAAATTTAGTGATGCTTGACAGCTGGCCGGGTCAAATGCGCACCCTTTACGGTAATCATGAACGCTTTGAACAGACTTATTTCTCTACTTTTAAAGGCATGTATTTTACCGGTGACGGCGCGCGTCGTGATCAGGATGGTTATTACTGGATCACCGGCCGTGTTGATGATGTATTAAACGTATCAGGCCACCGTATGGGCACAGCAGAAATAGAAAGTGCTTTGGTAGCACACCCTAAAATAGCCGAAGCAGCGGTTGTGGGTGTACCGCATGAAATCAAAGGACAGGGGATCTACGCCTATGTCACCCTGAATTCCGGCGAATACTCTTCACCGGAGTTATATGCAGAGGTCAAGCAGTGGGTACGTAAAGAGATCGGTGCAATTGCAACACCGGATATATTACACTGGGCAGAAGGTTTGCCTAAAACCCGCTCGGGTAAAATTATGCGCCGTATTTTGCGTAAAATTGCAACCGGCGAAAGTGACTCTTTAGGTGACACATCTACCCTTGCTGATCCGAGTGTAGTGGAGCAGTTAATCAAAGAGAATCTAGAAATAAGATAAGCACATAGAAAACTAACCAGCTATCTCAAGATGCAAAAATCAGCAAGATCTGAGTTTGCACCTTGAGGCAACATGGGTATAAACTGCCTGAACCACTATTAATCAAGGTTTCCGGGAGTCTTTTTTTATGGCACAGAAAGTATTAATTTTAAATGGACCTAATCTCAACTTATTAGGCCAGCGAGAGCCAGAAGTTTACGGCAGGCAGACACTTGCAGATATTATTGAAGATCTCAGCGAACAGGCATCACAGGCAAATATTGAACTCACCCATCTGCAGTCAAATCGTGAATATGAAATAATTGAAAAAATTCATCAGTCATTTCAGGATATTGACTTCATCATCATTAATCCGGCCGCTTTTACTCATACCAGTGTTGCCATTCGTGATGCACTATTAGGTGTAAACATTCCATTTATTGAAGTTCACCTTTCTAATGTTCATGCGCGTGAAAGCTTTCGTCATCACTCCTACCTATCAGATGCAGCGGTGGGAGTTATCTGCGGCCTAGGTGCTAAAGGCTACTCTTACGCTCTGCAGCATGCGTCAGATCTCATAAACAAAGGTAAGTAAGTGTTTCAACAGGCAATTAATAAAAACTACCCTGACGGGTAGTTAACTAACAGCTATCGTTAAGGCATTCTATAGTGGCTTAAAGGATTAAGGCACAGTAGTAAACCCACTTTTTAGCCGTTTAAATGGACTTTTATTGTTATTAATTTGCTAATAATTCGAGACCCGTTACAGGCAAGCCTAACTTTGTTAGGCTTTTTTTTATCTAATACCATCAGTTTGCTATAAATTTTAAACTCACAGCTGAAATCATATATGAATAATAAGCAGGCAGTACAAGAATTATTATTTTCAAGATGGCAGAATCTGCGCATTTATAACATTGTTATATTAGCTGCGTTTCTGTTTTTTTATAGCGCCGGTACAGTGCATAGCTATACCTTTTTCGACTCACCTCCCTCTTTTAATTTACCTTTTCTTCTCCCGTTTTCTGCACTTTTATTGTGTGCATATCTACTTAGCAGCATTATCCGAAAAAAAGATAGGCAGGTTATTATACTACTGCCGCTGCTGACCCTTTTTACCACGCTGTTTATTACCATTAACAGTCACTTTGAAACACAGACAACGCACAATAGTTTCCTCTATTTTACCCTGCTGCTGCCACTGTTCTATGCCTACCTGCTGGCCTATAATTTTCCGCTGTTATTAATTAATAATCTGACTGCATTTATAAGTTATACATTTACCGCCGTAGTGGGTAATACAAGTACCTTAGTGTTTATTTTAAATACCTTTTTTTTAGTTACGCTGGCCTTTTTAACTATTTACGGGCATATCAGAGGCACCGCCAAGCTGCACGGGGAAAAACAGGAAAATACTCCTGACGGCTCAGCGGTTAATAACAGCGGCAGTGATTACCTGAACAAAATAATTCATGATATTCGTCAGCCGTTAAGCAGTTTATGCTTATACAGCGACCTGTTAGAGAAACAATTACAGCAGCCCCAACAGCTGGAACTAATGCATAATCTGAAAAAATCATCCGCTCAACTGGCAGGCCGCCTGTCGGCATTAAGCGATATCACCCGCCTAGATGCAGGCAAAGTGCAGCCGCAGTTAAGCCGCACTGCAGTAACAAACGCTTTTCAGCCGTTAATTAAAAAATATCAGTATCAGGCGGAGCAGAAAGGCTTAATTTTAAAGATACGCTTTAACAATTTAATTATGCTTACGGATACTAAACTGGTCACTGATATATTAGACCACCTGCTTAGCAATGCATTTATTCACGGCAGCCAGTCTGCAGGTTCATCAATATTACTCAGCGCACGTCATTCTCAAAACAGCGTCAACTTACAGGTCTGGAATCAGGGGACAAGGATAGAAGACTCATCTGTCACTTCTCTGTTTAATGAAGTATTTCATGCACATAACCCGCTACATGATAAAAGAAAAGGTTTAGGTCTTGGTCTAGCGGTCGCACAGCGTAAAGCACACCTGTTAAAAACACAAATTACAGTCAAAACCTCTGATCAGGGATCATGCTTTTCTTTACGGATAAAAAAAGGTCAGCAGGTTTCAGAAGAGCTGCCTAATAACAGTATAAAACGGGAAAATAATGAGCATATTTTACTCATTGATGATGACTCAAGTATATTAGGAGCACTTGCAATGCTCCTGGAAGGCTGGGGATATCAGGTCTGCTGTGCCGAAACAAGCGAACAGGCCTTAACGGCTTTAACTAAAAACAGTTATGCGTTAATTATCTCTGATTTCAGACTACCGGGTGGAAAAAACGGTATTGATTTAATTCATCGCGCACAGCAGCTGTCAGATATACCTGCCGTCTTATTAACCGGGGAGGTAGATCCTGAGAAGCTAAAAGGGGGGAAAACAGCTGATTATAGAGTTTTACACAAACCAATAAAACCCGCTGCATTGCGCATTTTATTACGGCGCTTATTGAGATAGCAGACCGAGCAGCAGCGCTTTCTCTACCGCTTTACTGCGGCTCGAAGCCCCCGATACATCTAATACCTGATATAGGCCCCGCTGGTGAAACTTTACCGTATCCGGAGAAATACATAATTTCTCAGCGATCTCTCTATTATTCTTACCATTATGAATTAATTCAAGAATCTGCATCTGCCGCGGCGATAAATGATACTGTTCTTTATTCTTCTTATCTTGTCTTACCAGTGCATTTAACTGCACCGCAATCTCCGCCGGAATGAAAATATCCCCCCGCAGTACACGCTGCAGTCCGTCCAGCATCCCTTGAGGAGCATAGGATTTAGGAATAAACCCCATTGCGCCTTTCTGAAAAGCAGCCAGCACATCTTTATAATCTTCACATGCAGAAAGCACAACAACCGGTGATAAAATATTCCGCAGCTCCAATTGCTCCAGCATAGCAATGCCGTCCATCTTCGGCATATACAGATCCATAACAATAATATCAGGCTGGATCTGTTCGATCTCACTAACCGCAGCGCCAGGATCATCAAAAACCCAGACTTCATTATTATCACTTTCTAATGTTAACTTTAAACCATGAAGAAACAGCTGGTGATCATCGATAATCACAATTTTATCCATTAATCACTCCTTTTACTGACCAGGCTATAGTGTTGCTTTATGCTGTTCAATTTGCAATCAAATTGCCTGATAAATGTTAAGCTCGATTTAAATTACCAGTCGTTATCATACACTTAAACAAACCTTTCGAATTCCCTTCCCTGCGCCCGCCAAACTTCCTGCAGAATAAAATTGTTCAGAAATATTTACCCACAGTATCAGCTCACCTGTTTTCTACGCCGTTAGCCTCAAAGTGAATGTGCAGATTGGTCTATATTATTCACTTTATCCCCTGTATTCTTGCGCCATCATACTGACAACCATCCCGACAGAGGGGAAAATCATGCCTTGGATACAATTAAAGTTAAATGCGACTTCAGAAAATGCTGAACTGATCGGCGAATTATTAATGGAAAGCGGCGCCCTTTCTGCCACTTTTACAGATTCACATGACGTGCCGATTTTTGAACCAGCTCCCGGTGAAACACGTCTATGGGGAGACACTGATATAACCGGTCTTTATGATGCGGCAACCGAAATGACACCTGTGCTTGAACAGCTGAAGAAAAGCCCTCTTTTGAGTGATAACTTTGCACTAAAAATAGAACCTCTTGAAGATAAAGACTGGGAACGTGAGTGGATGGACAATTTCCACCCGATGAAGTTTGGCGAACGTTTATGGATCTGCCCAAGCTGGAAACCAGTTCCCGATGAAAATGCCGTTAATGTTATGCTTGATCCTGGCCTTGCATTCGGCACCGGAACACACCCGACCACCGCTTTATGTTTAGCCTGGTTAGACGGACAGGATCTGCAGGATAAAGTCGTTATCGACTTCGGCTGCGGTTCAGGTATTTTAGCAATTGCAGCGCTTAAATTAGGTGCAAAACGTGTAATAGGCATTGATATTGACCCGCAGGCAATCACAGCCAGCCGTGATAATGCCCAGCGTAACAATGTTTCTGAGCAGCTTGAACTGTATTTACCCGGTGATCTGCCTGAAGGTATTTTGGCTGATGTATTAGTTGCAAATATTCTTGCCGGACCGCTTCGCGAATTATCAACAAGCATTGAAGCCTTGATTAAAAATAACGGCTCATTAGCATTATCCGGCATTTTAGAGCAGCAAGCTGATGAATTAATTGGTGTTTATGGCCAATGGTTCAAAATGGATGAAGCTTCAGTTAAGGAAGAGTGGGCACGCCTTTCCGGTGTTAAAAAGTAATAAAATTAAGTGCGGCAGCACAGTTTTGTTCCTGTACTATTGCACTTTAAAAAAAGCGAAACTCAAATCAGCCTAGTTTGCAAGCAAAATAATTTCAAAATGGTTAATTATTAACCTTTATTCTGCTTGTAAAAATGCGTACACTACGCCGCCTTAACTTAGAGAATGCTTAGAATATGCGCATTGGGCAACATCAATTAGATAACAATATTATTTTAGCACCTATGGCAGGGGTTACAGACCGCCCTTTCCGCGAACTTTGCCGCTCGCTTGGTGCAGGACTTGCGGTATCAGAAATGCTGTCTTCTAATCCGCGTGTATGGAACACTAAAAAGTCTAAGTTAAGAATGGACTACCATGATGAATCGGGCATTAGATCCGTGCAAATTGCAGGCTCAGAGCCGATTGCAATGGCGGAAACTGCGCAGTTAATCGTGCAGCAGGGCGCTCAGATTGTTGATATTAATATGGGTTGCCCGGCCAAAAAAGTGAATAAGAAAAAAGCAGGCTCTGCACTGCTGCCTCATCCTGAACTTGTACAAGCAATTCTGGAGAGCGTGGTGAATGCAGTTGATGTTCCTGTTACCTTGAAAATTCGCACAGGCTGGGATCCGGAAAGCAGAAACGGTCTTGAAATCGCACAAATTGCAGAACAATCTGGAATCCAGGCACTTGCAGTGCACGGCCGTACCCGACAATGTTTATATAATGGACTTGCTGAGTACGACACAATAAAAAAAATTAAAGAAAATGTAACGATCCCTGTGATTGCTAATGGTGATATTACTTCAGTAGAAAAAGCCAAGTTTGTGCTTGATTACACTGGGGCAGACGCCATTATGATTGGAAGAGGCGCACAAGGTGCACCTTGGATATTCAATGAAATTAACCACTACCTAAAAACAGGCGAGCAAAGTGCTCCTCTGGAAAAAATGGAAATAACCCAGATTCTTCTTGGTCACGTGCAGGCACTGCATGAATTCTATGGAGAGGTAATGGGTCCCAGAATTGCTAGGAAGCATGTAGGGTGGTATTTAAAAGAGCAAGATCAGTCAGGTTACTTTAAACGACAATTTAATGCGATTGACAGCCCTCTTGAGCAGTTAAACACATTAGAAACTTATTTAAATCATCAGTAATTAAAGAGTTAATACCCATGTTTGAACAAAATATTTCTTCAGAAGCACTTACAACGACAACCAGTATTCCTGCTACAGGGCAAATAACTCAACGACCACTTCGTGATTCAGTACGTCAGGCTGTTTCTGGATATGTAGCACAGCTTAATGGTCAGGATACTACAGAATTATATGAGCTTGTTTTATCAGAAGTTGAAGCACCACTACTGGATATCATCATGCAGTACACGCGTGGTAATCAGACTCGTGCGGCAACTATGCTGGGTATCAACCGCGGTACATTACGTAAAAAATTAAAAAAATACGGCATGGGTTAATTCTCCAGCCTTATTAATGAAAAAAGCGGCTTCTTAGCCGCTTTTTTTATAGCTGTTAGAAAGTACCGAGTAACTATGCTGTG
>NZ_KB907014.1:0-8404 GCF_000381745.1 Psychromonas ossibalaenae ATCC BAA-1528
GATTGAAATGGTGGAGGGAGGTGGATTCGAACCACCGAAGCTTACGCGGCAGATTTACAATCTGCTCCCTTTGGCCACTCGGGAACCCCTCCGTCATTTCGCGGTGAATAATATCAGTATTTTTTCGTTTGTGAAGAGAAAATTAAAGAAAAACATTAAATAAAATCAGTTTGTTGCCGATAACTTAGATTATGTATATTAAATGTCGAAAATCGTATAAATATGAAACAAATTGAAAGCGGGCTGATAATAAATGAGTGGCAGTTAGGTCAGCAGTTAAATACTGCTGTGCATAACGGCACTCGTGATAAATTTAATCTACTGCTCAGTTTGCTGTCAGATGATGCTCGAGATTTTGCGCAGTTTACCTGCCGAGCTGCTGAACAAGAAGCATTAGGCGAACAGAGAATACGTGATTCGCTGTTTTTACCTGAAGCTCAGCCTTTAGTAAATAAAGGTATTTCAGTAGAGCAGGCCGCAAGTTTAAATGAAGATCTGCATAATAATAGTTTCACCAGTATTCGTTTTAAGCAGTTATTAAATAATGAAGCGTTGTTATCACGAAGCTCTGAACCTGATATTCCAAGTGATGTTAAAGAAAACTTATCCTTCCTGTCGCAGCAGCGTTTGACGGCTCTCCAGAAAAACTCTCAGGCTGATAAACAAGTTGAGGTGCTGACAGCACCTGGGGTTGGGGCTGATATGATGGAGTTATATAAAACGTTAGATTTAGATAATAAGCCGATTAAAGTAACTTATAATCATGCAGTTAATTAGGTTATCTGTTTTTGCTTATCTTGTTTAATAAAAAAGCCGTTAACTTTTTACAAGCTAACGGCTTTTTCTATTGCTTACTTATCCGACACTTATTTAAAAACAACGGTGCGGTTAGCGTAAACAAATACTTTATCATCTAAAACCTGCAGCAGCGCGCGGCTTAATACAGACTTCTCAACGTCACGGCCTACTTTAGCCAGGTCTTCCGCGTTGTATGCATGGTCGATATGGGCAACATCCTGGACAATAATAGGGCCTTCATCGAGATCATTATTAACAAAGTGCGCTGTAGCACCGATTATTTTTACGCCGCGGTCAAATGCCTGCTGGTATGGTTTGGCACCGATAAAAGCGGGTAAAAATGAATGGTGGATATTGATTAGTTTATTCTCATAAGCTTCAACAAATGTCGGCGTTAAGATACGCATATATTTAGCAAGAATGACATAATCCGGCGTATAAGGTGCAATGGCCTCCATTACTTTTTCTTCGTGCTCTTCACGAGACAAACCTTCATGACTGACGGTATGATAAGGAATATCAAACTTAGAGACTAAATTTTCTAAAATATCATAATTACCAATAACTGCTGCAATCTCAACATCAATGCCGCCGTAGGTGCTTTTCATTAGAATATCACCCAGGCAGTGTGCTTCTTTAGTCACCAGTATGACGATACGTTTTTTTTTCGACGAGATTAACGAACGGCTGGAGCCTTTCGGCAGGCTGAAATCTAAATCAGCTAATAATGTCTGATCGTTAAAATAACCTTCAATTTCAGTACGCATAAAGAAACGGCTGTGTTTATGGTCGACAAACTCATTGTTTTTCACAATGTTAAGCTGGTGTTTCTGGCAGATATTTGTAATCTGTGCAATTAGACCTTTGCTGTCAGGGCAGTCGGTCAGTAGTGTTTTCTTTTCCATTTTGATCTCTTTAATTGTTAATTAGCAGAGCATTACAGTGCACAGCATCTTTTATATTTTTTACCACTGCCGCAGGGACAGATTCCATTACGTGCTATCTTACCTGATTTTTCTTCTGGATAAAAAGTACCATCACAATAAAGCCATTGATCACCCTTTTTTACAAAATTTGAGCGTTCGTGATGGCAGCCTAAGCGGTCGTTTTCAATATACCAGGCTTTAAATTCTACAAATCCGGTTTTTTCTAGACTTTCAGTTGCGATAATTTGTAAATTTATCCAGTCCATAGTTTTTTCTGATAACTGCTCAACGGTTAATGAACCACGAAAGCCGCTATCATAGGTGGTAAACAGGTAGGCGCCGAGCTGCAGTACAAAGGCACTGAAGCGTGAACGCATCAGTAGTTCACAGGTTTCTGGTTTTGCGCTGTTGTCATGAAAAGGTAGACAGCACTGCTGATAGGTTTTGCCGCTTTTGCAGGGACAAGCCTGCTGATGTTGTTCGGTCATTCTTTTACCCATAAAAAAAGCGCTCCTAGGAACGCTTTTTAAATAATGATAGGGCCTGTTTATCTTTGCTCTTTGTTCCTGCTGGAGACTATTTTTATGCTCAGCAAGGCAGAAGTCATGCAGTGTAGTCACTCTACATTAATGACTGATAACGAAGTTGAGTGTAAAAACAGCCCCAGCCCTTCGGGTTGAGGCTGAAAATTCCTCACTCTGCGTTGCTCATCACTCATTTAGAACAACTAAACTTCATTCTTCGCGCCTTGATTGAGAAACTTTCAGACTCAACAGGGGCAATTTTCAAAGATAATCAGGCCCTAAGCAAAGCGTTTATTTCTGCTCGTATGCATCGTTGTGGATGCCGGCTGCACGTCCGGATGGATCGGCATTATTCTGGAAACTTGCATCCCAGGCTAATGCTTCAACGGTTGAACAGGCGACTGATTTTCCGTGCGGCACACACTCAGCCGCACTGTCCAGCGGGAAGTGGTCGGCAAAAATACTACGGTAGAAGTAAGCTTCTTTGGTATCCGGCGTATTAATAGGGTATTTGAATTCTGCCGTTGCCAGCTGCTGATCGGTTACCTGCGTTTCGATATGCTCTTTTAACGTATCAATCCAGCTGTAACCCACACCGTCGGAGAACTGCTCTTTCTGACGCCATAATACTTCGCTTAACAGCTGCCCATCAAATGCTTCACGCAGAATGTTTTTCTCGATACGGCCGTCTTTAATCATTTTAAGTTCTGGATTAGTGCGCATTGCGACGTCCAGGAACTCTTTATCTAAGAAGGGGACGCGTGCTTCAACACCCCAGGCTGACATTGATTTGTTAGCACGTAAACAGTCAAACATGTGCAGTTTGTTAAGCTTACGGTTTAACTCTTCATGGAACTCTTGAGAGTTAGGGGCTTTGTGGAAGTATAAGTAACCGCCGAAGATTTCATCGGCACCTTCACCGGAAAGTACCATTTTTATACCCATGGCTTTGATTTTACGTGCCATCAGGTACATAGGAGTCGAAGCTCGGATAGTGGTTACATCATAGGTTTCCAGGTGGTAAATAACTTCACGCAGCGCATCGATACCGTTTTGTTCAGTAAAGATAATCGGGTGATGTACTGTACCTAGCTCAGCAGCAACTTTTTCAGCAGCTGCTAAATCCGGTGAGCCTTCAAGGCCAACTGAGAAAGAGTGCAGCTGCGGCCACCATGCGCCGGACTGGTCATTATCTTCGACACGCTGTTTGGCAAATTTCTGCGTGATTGCTGAGATAACGGATGAATCTAAACCGCCTGACAGCAGTACACCGTAGGGTACATCACACATAAGCTGACGTTTAACTGACTCTTCAAGTGCCTGACCGATTTCAGCTGCACTGCCGCTGTTATCTTTAACCGCATCGAACTCCATCCAGTCTCGAACGTAATATTTAGTCATTTCACCGATGTCACTGTCTAGGAAATGTCCCGGCGGGAATTCCTGAACTTTAGAACAAACCGGTGTTAATGCTTTCATTTCTGATGCAACGTAGAAGTTGCCGTGCTCATCCCAGCCCATATACAGCGGGATGATACCCATATGGTCTCGACCAATCAGGTATTTATCTTTTTCAGCATCATATAAGCAGAAAGCAAAGATACCGTTAAGGTCATCTAAAAAGGTATTACCTTTTTCTTCGTATAAACCAAGAATAATTTCACAGTCAGATTTTGTTTTAAACTGGTAACCGCAGGTTAATTCCGCTTCTAAATCTTTATGGTTGTAGATCTCGCCGTTTACCGCAAGGATATGTGTATCATTTTGATTATACAGCGGCTGCGCGCCTGTATTGACGTCAACAATGGAAAGACGTTCGTGAACAAGAATCGCTTTATCAGATGAATAAACACCAGACCAGTCAGGTCCGCGGTGACGAAGCAGTTTTGACATTTCAATTGCCTGCTGGCGCAGTGCGATAGGATCGCTTTTAATGTCGAGCACACCAAAAATAGAACACATAACGTTACCTTTTCTTGAAACGGGTATATATGAAATTCCCGCTTTATTGTATTAATAATGCTTTTCCATTTGCTTAAACAAAGCAAAAAGAGAACGAATTTATTGAGGAGTTAAGCAGACGATTTTTACAGAATAATCAAAAAATGTCACACTAAATCAGTGTCGTTAATTTAAAAGTCACACTGGAGTAGTCCAAACTACATGGAAATGTGTCGTTCAGCAAGTCGATAAGTGAACAGATTTATGCTCTGATATTGAATATTCAGTCATTATTGCATGCGATTCATTAGCACCTAAATACTCACAAAGACGTTTACTGTTGTTGTAACGCCTTTGTGAGCCGCTGTTTTATAATTCTTGTTTATGCTGACTTGTGGTTAACTGCGGCTGCAGTTCAGTCCATACATGGTGGGCAAAACCAGAGCCTGCTTCTTCGTACATATTATAAACCGGGTTAACACCAAGCTCATTGAGCTCCTTTTCATCAGCTTTATAATGTGCCAGGGCTGCGACTTTAAAGCTGCAGCTGGCAATTTTATTGAGCTGCTCTGCTGCATAACGGTTACCGTTATGATCCGGCATGGCGAGTAAAATCAGTTTTATATTTTCTGTTAACTGCAGTTTATTCCAGAAGTCAGAATCGAGAGCATCACCGGTAATCACTCTTCGGCCGAATTCGCGGTGTTTCAGGGTTGTCTGATGGTCGTAATCGACTCCCATTACCTTTTCACCATAATTAACTTTTAACGCATCGTAAGCTCCTGCCCCGATTCGACCCATGCCCATTACCAAAATCTGTGCATCACCCACTCGTACCGGACGATCGTCTAAGTGTAAACGGGTAGCCTGGAAGCGTTTTAAAGAGCGGGTAAAACGGCTGTAGATATTATCGGAATATTTATTTAACACAGAGGCAATAATAAAACTGAGCGATACAGCGATAGCGGTAATGATTAACCAGTCTTGTGATAACCAGCCTTTATAGGTTGCCAGAGACGCGACAATCAACCCGAATTCACTGTAGTTAGCGAGTGAAAATGCTGCAAAAAGAGAAGTACGGGAGCGCAGTTTAAATTTAGTTAAGGTCACGAAATACAGGGTGATTTTGCCGAATAACAGGGCTGATAATATCAGTGCAATTAACAGGTGTTCCATATTCGGCAGCCCGCCTAAGCCGATACTTAAAAAGAAGCAGATTAAAAACAGCTCTTTCATATTAAACAGCGATCTGGCCATATCTTTGGCACTCGGGTGACCTGCCAGGAGCATACCGGCAATCAGTGCGCCTAAATCGGCTTTCATGCCCACTGATTCAAATAGGCCTGCGCCGATAACTAATGCTAAGAAAAAGCCGTATAAAACCAGCAGTTCACCATGTCCGGCTCTGTCCAGCAGTTTAAACAATAGCGGGCGGACAAGCGGTAGTGCAAGCAGTGCGAAAGCCCAGATAGAAGGGACCTTGCCAACTGACAGGGTTAAGAACAGTACGGCAAAAATATCCTGCATGATCAGGATACCGATAGCAATACGCCCGTACAATGAGTTTGTTTCACTTTTTTCTTCGAGAATTTTGACCGCAAAGACTGTGCTGGAAAAGCTCAAAGCAAAGGAAACTAAGATTAACCCTATAGTATCCAGGTCGGAAAAAAAGCTTAAACCAAGCTGCTTTAAAGCAAATAAAAGCAGGGTATAAAAAGCGATGCTGGCGGTTATATGAATGGAGGCGCCTCCCCATACCTCAGCTTTAAACAGGGTGCGAATATCCAGTTTTAGACCGATAGAAAAAAGTAACAGGGTTACGCCTAAATTAGCAAAGGTATTTAACCCTTCACTTGATTCAAAACCGAAAAAATTCAGGGCAAAACCAGCCAGTAGAAAGCCGACCATGGGCGGCAGGCCGGTAAAGTTAATTACCATACCGAAACTAAATGCGGTGCCGATAAAAAGTAAAAGGTTAGTATCCATGGACTCAACTTATTTTAATACAAGATTAATTTATTTTAACGGGTATCAGTATTTTACTGCCATATGAGATTGATTTTATGGGAATGAGCGAGGTAGGACAATGTTTTTATGCGAATCAAATAATCCCTGGCTGGGATGTTTCTAATACCTCAGCGGCTGCTTTGCTCTACGGTTTATAGTTTTTATCCTTAGACTGTGCCTGCTGAGTTTCTAATAGAGATACATGTTCCGGCAGGGAGTAAGTGACAAAGGTGGTGGTATCCGGCCAGCCCCGCTCAACCGTTAATTTTATGCCGTCGTTCAGCTGCCATTGAAAGCTTGCTTCGCCCTGCTTAACATCCCCTGACTGACTATGCGGCTGGCCATGTTTATTGCTGAGCTTGTTTTTAACCCGAGTAATCAGGTTCGGTTTGCTGCGCCCGATAAAAGTGTATTTTGCACTGACAAACAGATCTTCTCTGGTGTAAAGAACTTCTAATTCACTAGTGCCTCGGATTACGGCCCCGGTAAAATAAGTATCAGACCAGTTATTAAGGTCTTCATTTATGGCGGTGATTTTTTGCTCTTTTATTTTTTCCCTTAACAATTCTCGGTTGCTGCAGGCAATGGGCAGGGTAAATAGTTTCGTTGTGGCATTTTCATGACATTTATTCAGTCTAGAAAGTATCTGATAACGTTCTTGAGCCCATTTTTGCGATGCATTTTTATACAGGGAGCTGGCAAGCCATGGGTCGACATTCACTCCTAAACCATGCTCGTATAAATAGCCTAAACGTCCGGTTGCTTGTTTATCCCCCTGTGATGACGCCCTTTGAAAGTACTTAGCTGCTTTTTTGTAGTCGATTTTTATTCTTCTACCTCCCTCTTGATAAATAACACCAAGCTGATAAAGCGATAAAGCATGATTCTGCTTAGCAGCCTGGTTATACCATTCTAATGCCAGACGAATATCTTTATTTGTACCAATGCCGTGCAGGTAAATTGTACCTAACTTGTATTGAGCTGCATTATTACCTTGAGACGCTGCTTTTTCATACCAGAGCCGTGCATTATCTAAATCGATCTTTCCACCTTTGCCTGATTCATAGAATTCAGCAACTTTGAAAGCGGAAGGGGAATAATTAGCGGCTGCTGATTTTAAATATAGAGATCTGGCCTTAAGGTGATCCAAAGGTGCGCCGCGGCCGTATTCATGCATAAAAGCGAGGTGATACTGTGCCAAGGCATTACCCTGTGTGGCTGCTGTTTCGTACCAGTGTATGGCTAGCTGATAGTTCTGCTTTGTTCCTTTACCGCTTTGATATATCTTGCCCAGGTGTATCTGTGCGGTTATATGACCTTGTTCAGCCGCTTTATGAAACCACATCAGGCTTTCTTTATCACTTTGTTTGACGCCGCTGCCGGTCTGAAAGTGCACGCCTAGTTTAAACTGTGAAACGGCATCGCCCTGATTGGCCGCCTTTAAAAACCAGCTTACAGCTTTGTACTGATCGGCAGGAATATCTGTGCCTTTTTCGTACATGCTGGCAAGTACGTACTGCGATGCTGCATCGCCCTGTTCAGCTGCTTTTGTGTACCAGTATACCGCCTGCTGAACACTTTTTGGGACTCCTTTTCCACTTTCATACATCCAGGCCAGCGTATATTGAGCTGATGCATCCCCTTTTTCTGCTAATGGTGTCCATAGTTCGACTGCCCGTTTGTAATCCCCTGCTTGTGATGCTTCATAACCCTGAGTAAATTTTTCGCTCGCAAAAGTTCCCCCGCTATGAAAAAAAGTAAGTAGAAGTATAATTGAGGTCAAGCGAGTAAGTATTAACATCCAGTCAACATGAAATCCGTTTGTATTTAATAATGAGTGAAGTATAAGACATTTAAAACTGAATAAAATGAAACATTTTCTGGTCAGTAAACAGGCTGATTTATTTGTGAGTTAACTCACTGTGCATCGAAGTTGTTTTTATGCCGATGGTGAATATTAACGCATTGAAAAATAAGTCTTTAGGCTGATGGCAGATAAATCCTAAAAACAGTCCCGCCGTTTACAAGTCTCTTAATGTGCTTAGCAGATCGGGTTAAAAAGAGTCGTATGCGGCAATAATTCAGGGCTGATTACTATTTGAATACCGTTTTGGGCGGTACTGCAGCAGGTTAATAGATCACCATCACGCAGGTCATGGGGTAACTGATATATTCACTTTGTGTACTAAGTTAGTAAACAGCGCAATG
>NZ_KB907014.1:8981-38924 GCF_000381745.1 Psychromonas ossibalaenae ATCC BAA-1528
AGCTGATATACTCAGCTTGTCCGCTTATCAGTAAACAACGGCATGCGCCGCAGTGGCCGTCTCTGCAGTGAAATTCCATTTTAACTGCCTGAGACTCTAAGTTCTCAAGCAGTGTTTTTTCTGTATCTAGTGGATATTCAATACCGTCGACGGTTAATTTTGCTGACATGAAAATTTATAACTCAAAGGTGCTCAGGTCGTCGCTGTCAACTTTACTGTTGATTTGTCCTACTAGGTAAGAGCTGATCTCAGCTTCCTGTGGTGCAACCTGTACGTTATCACTGACTAACCAGTGGTTAATCCATGGAATAGGGTTATTTTTCACTTCAAACGGCGCTTCATAACCAATTGCCTGCATACGCTGGTTAGAAATATATTCAACATACTGGCATAAAATCTCTTCATTAAGACCGATCATCGAGCCGTCTTTAAACAGATATTTTGCCCACTCTTTTTCCTGCTCGGCTGCCTGCAGGAATATTTCCCGGCCTTCAGCAAAACATTCAATCGCAATTTCTGCCATTTCCGGATCATCTTTACCATCAGCCCAGAGGTTTAAAATCTGCTGGGTTGAGTTAAGATGCAGTGCTTCATCACGGGCAATCAGCTTGATGATTTTTGCATTACCTTCTAGTAAATCACGTTCAGCAAAGGCAAATGAGCAGGCAAATGATACGTAAAAACGAATCGCTTCCAGCGCATTAATTGAGCAGATACAAAGGTAAAGTTTTTTCTTAAGTGAGCGTAATGTCAGTGTTTCTTTATCGCCGTGCAGATTAATATAATCACTATCAGTCTGTTTCAAGCCATGCAGCTGCATAAACTGGGTAGCATGGATTAGTGCGTCATAATAGCCGGCAATATCAGAAGCACGCTTTTGAATCTCTTCATTAGAGACAATATCTTCAAATACTTCACTCGGGTCGGTAAACAGGTTGCGCAGAATATGTGTGTAGCTGCGGCTGTGAATAGTTTCTGAAAATGACCAGGTTTCAATCCATGTTTCCAGCTCAGGTAATGAAACAATAGGCAGCAGCGCGATGTTTGGGCTGCGTCCTTGAATAGAATCAAGCAGTGTCTGGTATTTTAAATTTGAGATGAATATGTGCTGTTCGTGATCTGGAAGGTTCATAAAATCGATACGATCGCGGCTGACATCAATCTCTTCAGGACGCCAGAAAAAACTCAGCTGTTTTTCAATTAGTTTTTCAAATACTTCAAAACGCTGTTGATCGTAACGGGCGACATTCACCGGGTTACCAAAAAACATTGGTTCTTTCATTGCGTCATTCGGGATTAGTGAAAAAGTGGTATAAGCCATTTTGCATCTCCATGCTGAATTAATTTATCTGATGGTGTTTATTATTAAAAGCATCAGACAATTTTAAACCTAAAAAGCCCCCTCATTTGAGCGGGCTTGTAATTAACGAGCCGAAGCCTTAAATCTTACAGGCACCGCCGGCACAGTCGTCTTCGATAACTTTTTCGTCGTCTGCACCGTCACGGGTATTATGATAATACAGTGTTTTAACACCCATCTTATAGGCAACCAGCAGGTCTTTTAATAGATTGGTCATCGGCACTTTACTGTCGTCGAAACGTTTAGGATCATAGTTAGTATTCGCCGAAATTGCCTGGTCAACAAATTTCTGCATGATACCTACTAGTTCTAAATATCCCTGGTTATTCGGGATATCCCATAACAGCTCGTAATTTTCTTTATACTTTTCAAATTCAGGCACTACCTGTTTTAAAATACCGTCTTTACTGGCTTTAACGCTGATAAAGCCGCGAGGCGGTTCAATACCGTTAGTTGCATTGGAAATCTGGCTTGAAGTCTCTGACGGCATTAATGCAGACAGTGTAGAATTACGTAAGCCGTCTTTCACAATATCAGCCCGCAGTGTTTCCCAGTCTAAGTGGTACTGTTCATCACAAATATCATCTAATGACTTTTTGTAGTTATCCAGTGGTAAAATACCTTGAGAATAACGCGTTTCATTAAATTTAGGACAGGCGCCGCGTTCTCTGGCTAATTTATTTGATGCTTTCAGCAGGTAAAACTGAATCGCCTCAAAGGTTTTATGAGTCAAGTTATTGGCACTGCCGTCTGAGTATTTGACGCCGTTTTTAGCTAAGTAATAAGCATAGTTGATAACCCCTATACCCAATGTACGACGCGCCATGCTGCTGTTTTCAGCCGCTTTAATCGGGTAATCCTGATAATCTAATAAGTTATCCAGAGCACGAACCGTCAGCTCAGAAAGCTCTTCTAACTCATCAAGTGAGTCAATTGCGCCTAAGTTCAATGCAGATAATGTACAAAGGGCAATTTCACCTTCTTCATCCATTATATGCTGCAGCGGTTTAGTCGGCAGTGCAATTTCTAGGCATAAGTTACTTTGGCGAATCGGTGCAACTTTACTGTCAAAGGGACTATGCGTATTACAGTGATCGACATTCTGAATGTAGATACGTCCGGTACTTGCACGCTCCTGCATCAGTAGTGAGAATAACTCAACAGCTGGAATTGAACTTTGACGGATATTTTGATCACCTTCATATAAGGTATATAAACGTTCGAATTCATCCTGATCTTCAAAAAATGCATCGTATAACCCGGGGGTATCCGACGGGCTGAACAGGGTAATGGATTTCCGGTCAATTAAACGCTGATAAAATAAACGACCCAGCTGTACACCGTAATCTAAATGACGGACACGGTTAGACTCGATACCACGGTTATTTTTAAGTACTAACAGTGATTCAACTTCCAAATGCCAGATAGGGTAGAAAACTGTTGCCGCACCGCCGCGAACACCGCCTTGCGAGCATGATTTTACAGCGGTCTGGAAGTATTTATAAAACGGAATACAGCCCGTATGGAAAGCTTCACCGCCGCGAATATTACTGCCCATGGCACGGATACGTCCGGCATTGATACCGATACCTGCACGTTGTGAAACGTATTTTACAATTGAACTTGCTGTTGCATTAATAGAGTCTAAACTGTCGCCGGTTTCAATCAATACACATGAACTAAACTGGCGGGTAGGTGTACGTACACCAGACATAATAGGAGTAGGTAGTGAAATTTTAAACTGTGAAGTCGCGTCATAAAAACGTTTAACGTAATCTAAACGTACATCTTTATCGTAATCTGCAAATAAACAAGCTGATACTAAAAGATATAAAAACTGTGCGCTTTCATAAATTTCACCATTAACTCGGTTTTGAATCAGATATTTACCTTCAAGCTGTTTAACTGCGCCGTATGAGAAGTTTAAATCACGGTCGTGATCGATGAATTTCTCCATCTCTTCAAATTCTTTCTTTGTATAGTCTTCCAGCAGGTGTGCATCATATTTACCTTTAGAACACATTTTACTGACGTGTTCAAAAACACTTGGCGGCGTAAAGCGCTGGTAGGCTTTTTTACGCAGATGAAATACTGCAAGATGAGCTGCCAGATACTGGTAGTCAGGAGACTCTTCAGAAATAAGATCGGCTGCTGCTTTAATTATTGTTTCATGAATATCATCGGTGCGGATACCGTCATAAAATTGAATATGCGAATTTAACTCAACCTGTGAGACTGAAACGTTATCTAGACCTTCCGCGGCCCAGGTAATGACGCGGTGAATTTTTTCAAGATCGATACTTTCTCTTTTGCCGTTACGTTTAGTGACAAACAGGTTTTTATTCATTCTGGCTACCTTATTTCTGACGACAGCAATGCGACTCAGGCGACTTAAATGCAGTTTGGTAATTGTGTGAACTGGTTATTTAAAACACAAGATATTGTGTGTTAGTAAACAAAGAGGCACAAGATAAAGGTTTTTAAGTTTTTTTCAAGTGAATCTTTTCAAAGGGAAAGTGGATAAAATTGTGGATAAATAGAAAACATAAAAAGTGGGTTAGTATTAACTAACATTAAGGTTTATGGCGGATCTGTTTTTAGTGAAATGCAACGACTATTTGTAAATCATTTAACCGCAAGGAAACAATCTGGAAACAAAAAATATTATTTTCTGAACTGCTGTTGAGTTCATGCTTTGATTGTTTATTAATCATTTTACTCCTTAGAGTTATGGTAATTGGCATTGATTATGCCTAAGTAGAGCAAAGAAGTTTTACAAATGACAGGCACTGCGGAGATCAGTGGTGAACGTCACAAAATCTGTAACAAAGTTGTTACAAATCGGCAGCTTTGCTTTGTGGCTTGATCTAAATCAATATACCCATGCAATTTATCAGGTTTTATAAGAAAAACGGATAAGTTAATTAATTGTTAATATAAATATTAACTAATATTAAATTAACAAAAAGCAGGGCGTTAAGATAAATAACGTTTAACTTGAATAGAAAGGGGAATTTTATGAAATTACTTATGCAGCCAAAATGCTATACAGATATCTGCCTACACGGTAAGTGGTTTCATCATGATCACGGTGATACTAGTGCGTATATGCTTGGATCTAGGGAAATTTTTGAACTTGGTATGATGCCGACTACTGATGAAGAATTAGAAGCGTGCTTAGAGCCGATCGCTAAAAGCCAGACACTGGTTTAATGTTAACAGGTTGTTGATAGAAGTTGTGAAGATCTTAACTAATAAAAAAAACGCTGAACGCTGTTCAGCGTTTTTTTTATTACTAAACAGCTATTTGGTAAAATTTCAATGTAAATAGTTAGGCCAGTTTTTGACAGCGAAGCATATAATTTACATTTACATTATCTGTAATGCTAAATTCACCCGTAAAGGCATTGAATTCCACACCGCAGAGATCTTCACATTTTAACGTGGTTTTATCAATGGCGGCCAACAGCTGAGAAGGGCGGATAAACTTTTCATATTCATGGGTGCCTTTAGGTACCCACTTTAATAAATGCTCTGCGCCTAAGATCATCATTAAATAAGCTTTAAAGGTTTTATTGATGGTTGAGAAATACACAAATCCGCCGGGTTTGACCATCTGGCAGCAGGCTTTAATAATAGAAGCCGGATCCGGAACATGCTCTAACATCTCCATGCAGGTAACCACATCAAACTGTCCGGGATGCTGGCCGGCAAACTCTTCTGCGGTTATTTTCTGGTAATCAAGTTCAGTCTGCGTTTCTAAAGCGTGTAAGCGGGCAATCTGCAGCGAGGCATGGGCCATATCAATGCCGGTTACTTGTGCACCTTGTTTTGCCATGCTTTCAGCAAGAATGCCACCGCCGCAGCCGACATCAACAACAGATTTTGCAAATAAGCCGTTAACACCCTGTTCAATATATTCCAGTCGAGTCGGGTTAAGCATATGCAGAGGTTTAAAATCGCCCTCTAAATCCCACCACTGCTCAGCCATTGCGGAAAATTTTTCAATTTCTTTAGGATCTACATTATGTGTCACTGCATCATTATTTGAAGGCATTCACTTTACTCTCTTATCCGAAGTCGACGCATTATACCCGAGCTTCCTAGAAATGCGAGTGCAGCAGATACACCCTCTGCTGCTTTATAAAGGCGGATAACTTAATCATTTTAATAATAATTTCACTTACTGGTGTTGATTTTTAAACAACCAGTATTAACGGACAATGATAAGGCTTTTATATAAGTGCTTTAACTATCATAAATACAGGCATTTTAAAGGTGTTTTCAGCTTGTTTTAAACACAGACTGACCATTATCCCATATTCACAGGAACATTTGCTGTCAATGCGTTTATTCATCGTTTATTTATGCTAGTATGCGCAACTCACTAAAATTCAGTCGATATTATAATAAACTAAGGATTTAGGTCTCTATGAGCGAATTTGCCTCTGACGTTTCTCCAATCAACATTGAAGATGAATTAAAGAACTCTTATCTTGATTATGCAATGAGCGTAATTGTCGGGCGAGCACTGCCTGATGTACGCGATGGTCTTAAACCGGTTCACCGCCGTGTTTTATTTGCGATGAATGTACTGCGCAATGACTGGAATAAACCTTACAAAAAATCGGCACGTATTGTCGGTGATGTAATCGGTAAATATCACCCGCATGGTGATACTGCGGTATACGATACAATCGTTCGTATGGCTCAGGATTTCTCTTTACGTTACATGCTTGTAGACGGCCAGGGTAACTTTGGTTCTGTTGACGGCGACAGCGCGGCTGCAATGCGTTATACGGAAATCCGTATGCAGAAAATTGCGCATGAATTATTAGCCGATTTAGATAAAGAAACCGTTGATTACGTACCTAACTATGACGGTACAGAATTCATTCCGGAAGTAATGCCGACTAAAATACCGAACTTATTAGTAAATGGTTCATCGGGTATCGCTGTTGGTATGGCAACGAACATTCCGCCGCATAACCTGGGCGAAGTAATTGACGGCTGTTTAGCGCTGATTGACAACGCCGATATTACTATCAATGAACTGATTGAATTTATTCCCGGTCCGGATTTCCCGACATCAGGTATCATCAACGGCCGTAAAGGTATTATTGATGCATACCATACCGGGCGCGGTAAAGTAAAAATTCGTGCTAAAGCGGACATTGAAGTTAATGATAAAACCGGTCGTGAAACGATTGTGGTTCATGAACTGCCGTACCAGGTTAACAAAGCACGTTTAATTGAAAAAATCGCTGAATTTGTTAAAGATAAAAAAATTGAAGGCATCAGTGCCCTGCGTGACGAGTCGGATAAAGACGGTATGCGTATGGTTGTTGAAGTTAAACGCGGCGAAGTGGGTGAAGTTGTTTTAAACAACCTTTATGCACAGACGCAGATGCAGGTTACTTTCGGTATTAATGCGGTAGCACTGGATCACGGTCAGCCGAAACTGTTTAACCTGAAAGAGATGTTAGAAGCTTTCATTTTACACCGTCGTGAAGTGGTTACCCGCCGTACCGTATTTGAGCTGAAAAAAGCCCGTGAACGTGCACATATCCTTGAAGGTTTAGCTATTTCACTGGCAAACATTGATCCTATTATTGACCTGATTCGTCATTCAGCAACACCTGCTGAAGCGAAAATCGGTTTACAGTCAAAAGGCTGGGACTTAGGTAATGTTGCTGCTATGCTTGAAGCTTCCGGCGTTGATGCGGCCCGTCCTGACGGTTTAGCTGCTGAGTTCGGTGTTCGTGACGGTCAATATTACATGACCGAAGTACAGGCACAGGCCATTCTTGATCTGCGTCTGCATAAGCTGACCGGTTTAGAGCATGAAAAAGTATTAAGTGAATATAAAGAGCTGTTAGAGCTGATTGCCGCTCTGTTATTTATCTTAGAAAGCCCTGCACGTTTAATGGAAGTGATTCGTGAAGAGTTAGAAGAGATTAAAGCAAACTTTAACGATGTTCGCCGTACTGAAATCACCGCAAGTGAAACAGACCTTTGTATGGAAGATCTGATCAATGAAGAAGACGTGGTAGTAACGCTTTCCCATGAAGGTTATGTGAAGTACCAGCCTCTTACCGATTACGAAGCACAGCGCCGCGGCGGTAAAGGTAAAGCTGCTACTAAGATGAAAGATGAAGATTTCATCGAAAAATTATTAGTTGCCAGCACTCATGATACGATTTTATGTTTCTCGACACGCGGCCGTTTATACTGGCTGAAAGTGTTCCAGCTGCCGCTGGCTTCTCGTCAGGCTCGTGGTCGTCCGATTGTGAATATCCTGCCGCTTGAAGAAGGCGAACGTATTACTGCGATTCTGCCGGTACGTGAATATGAAGATGATAAGTTTGTATTTATGGCAACAGCTAACGGTACGGTTAAGAAAACCGCATTAAGTGCTTACAGCCGTCCGCGTGCAAGCGGTCTGATTGCAATTAACTTAAATGAAGATAATGAGTTGATCGGTGCTGAAATCACCGATGGTTCAAATGAAATTATGATCTTCTCTGATGCCGGTAAAGTGGTGCGCTTTAAAGAAGCGGAAGAAACTTTAGTGGTTGATGAAGATGGTGCGCCGGTATTAGATGAAAACGGCAACCAGGAAGTTAAGTTTAAAGGTGTACGTCCAATGGGCCGTACAGCTACGGGTGTTCGTGGTATTAAGCTGAAAGACAGTGAAAAAGTTGTTTCTCTGATTGTGCCTAATGAAACCGGTCATATCCTGACAACCACAGAAAACGGTTATGGTAAACGTACGCCGCTTGCTGACTACTCTCCGAAGAGTCGTGCAACGCAGGGGGTTATCTCAATCAAGGTGAGCGAGCGTAACGGTAAAGTTGTCGGTGCGGTACAGGTTGATGAGAATGATGAAATCATGCTTATTTCTAACCGCGGTACATTAGTACGTACCCGTGTTAGTGAAGTATCCGTCGTTGGTCGTAATACTCAGGGGGTTACCCTGATTCGTACTGCTGAGGATGAGCAGATAGTTGCCCTGCAGCGTATTGATGAAATCAAAGATGCGCCGGTTTATGAAGAAGACGGTGAACCTGTTGAAGGTCAAGCCGTTGAGCCGAGTTCGGAAGTTGAGGAAAGTGTGCCGTCAACGGACGAGCCTTCTGAATCTCAGGAATAAACTTTATTAATCTTTAAATAAGCGGCCTTGGCCGCTTATTTTGTTTTAAGAGACAGATAACAATGACTAAAATATTTAATTTCTGTGCCGGTCCGGCAATGCTGCCGGAAGCGGTTATGCACAAAGCACAAAACGAATTTTGTAACTGGCAGGGTATGGGTATTTCTGTCATGGAAGTAAGCCACCGCAGTCCAGAATATATCGACATGGCGCAGCAGGCTGAGCAGGATCTGCGTGACCTGATGGAGATTCCTGATAACTATAAAGTTTTGTTTTGTCACGGTGGTGGTCGCGGTCAGTTTGCTGCGGTGCCGTTAAACCTGCTTGATGATAAGCTCGATGCTGATTATCTGTTAACCGGGCAATGGTCAAAATCTGCAGTAGTAGAAGCAAAAAAACATGCACGCATTGCTGAAACGAATATTATGACAGAAACAGCGGATGGTAAAATCAGTGTACAGGCTTGTGCTGACTGGCAGGTTAATGCCGGTGCCGCTTATGTACATTATTGCCCGAATGAAACCATTGAGGGTATTGAGCTGTTTGATATACCGGAAACCGGCGTAGTACCGCTGGTTGCTGATATGAGTTCAACGATTTTATCGCGTCCTGTTGATGTATCAAAATTTGGCCTTATTTATGCCGGGGCACAAAAAAATATCGGTCCTTCAGGTTTATCAATCGTAATTGTCCGTGATGATCTGATTGGAAAAGCGCGTCAGGCCATCCCGTCAATTTTAGATTACAAAGTACAGGCTGATGCGGATTCAATGTATAACACGCCGCCGACCTACGCCTGGTACCTGGCTGGTTTAGTCTTTAAATGGCTGAAAGAGCAGGGCGGTTTAGCTGAAGTTGAGAAGAAAAATATTGCTAAAGCAGCGCTGCTTTACAACTTTATCGATAATTCTTCTTTTTATGCCAATTATGTTGATAAAAGCGTGCGCAGCCGCATGAATATTCCATTTACTTTAGAAAATGACAGCCTTAATGAGACTTTCTTAAAAGAGTCAAAAGCCGCTGGGCTGCTGACGCTTAAAGGGCATAAATTAGTGGGTGGTATGCGCGCCAGTATTTATAATGCGATGCCGATTGAAGGTGTGCAGGCATTAGTTGACTTTATGTCTGCTTTCGAAAAAAAATACGCCTAGGGCTTGTTTATCTTTGAAAACTGCCCCTGTTGAGCCTGAAATTTTCTCAATCAAGGCGCGAAGAATGAAGTTTAGTGTTCTAAATGAGTGATGAGCAACGCAGAGTGAGGGATTTTCAGCCTCAACCCGAAGGGCTGGGGCTATTTTAACACTCAACTGTGTTATCAGTTATTAATGTAGAGTGACAACACTGCATGACTTCTGCCTTGCTGAGCATAAAAATAGCCTCCAGCAGGAACAAAGAGCAAAGGTAAACAGGTCCTAAGAACCCTTAAATTTTAATTCATGGATTAGGAATAACAGATGAGTTGTGATTATTTAACTGTTGCCAATAGTGGTGTACAGAAGCTGCATCCTTATCAGGCGGGCAAACCCACTGATGAGCTAGAGCGCGAGCTTGGTATTAGTAATATTGTAAAACTAGCTTCTAACGAAAATCCGCTGGGTTTAAGTGAGTCAGTCAAAGCTGCTGTGCAGAAAGAGTTAAGTGAGTTAACACGTTATCCTGATGCAAACGGTTATTATCTAAAACAGGCGCTTGCTGAAAAATATTCTGTGGATTTAAACCAGATCACTTTAGGTAATGGTTCGAACGATCTGCTTGAGCTGATTGCCCGCGCGTTTGTCAGTTGTGACAATGAAGTCATTTTTGCGCAGCATGCTTTTGTAGTTTATCCGATCGTTACGCAGGCGATTGGTGCATCCGCGGTTGTTGTACCGGCCAAAAACTACGGCCATGATTTAGATGCAATGGCAGAGGCTGTTACGGATAAAACTGCGCTAATTTTTATTGCTAATCCGAATAATCCAACCGGTACATTTTTAGAGCAGGATGAGATAAAGTCTTTTCTGGCTAAAATACCAGATCAAGTATTAGTGGTATTAGATGAAGCATATTTTGAATACGCTCCCTCTGAGCGACGCGGTAATGCAATAGCCTGGATTGAACAGTTTCCAAACCTGATTATTTCACGCACATTTTCAAAAGCTTATGGCTTAGCCGGATTACGGGTTGGATATTCTATTTCAAATCCGCAGATAGCTGATATTTTAAACCGCGTGCGTCAGCCGTTTAACTGTAATGCTTTAGCATTAAAAGCTGCAGAAACGATTCTCCAGGATGAAAAATACCTTGAACAAAGTATTGCCTTGAATAATGCAGGTATGGCTGATTTAAGCCGTTTTTTCAGTGAAAACGGGCTTGAGTATATTCCATCGATGGGTAATTTTATTACTGTTAATGTTGGTAGGTCTGGTGATAAAGTTTATCAGGAGCTTCTTCAGGAAGGGGTTATTGTCCGCCCGATCAGCGGTTATGGTTTGCCGGAGCATCTGCGTATCAGCATCGGTACGCAGGCTGAAAATCAGCGTTTTAAACAGGCGCTGATTAAAGTGCTGGATCTGTAGTTGTTATTTAAGTTTTTAATATAGTTTTTAATGTAGTTACTAAGTGAGAGAAATAGAGAATATTATGGAACAGTTATTATTAAACCCGATTGCAAAAGTTGAAGGTGAAATCAATCTACCAGGTTCAAAAAGTCTTTCTAATCGCGCACTATTGCTGGCTGCTTTAGCGAAAGGCACAACAACTTTAACTAATCTGCTGGACAGTGATGATATTCGTCATATGTTAAACGCGTTAAAAAAATTAGGTGTTAGCTATCAGCTTTCTGATGACAAAAAACAGTGTGTTGTTGAAGGTTTGGGGCGTGCTTTTAATACCGCCGAACTGGGGGCGCTTGAGTTGTTCTTAGGAAATGCCGGTACGGCAATGCGACCGCTTTGTGCTGCGCTTTGTCTGGGCCAGGGGGAGTATGTCTTAACCGGTGAGCCGCGTATGTTTGAGCGCCCGATCGGTAGTTTAGTTGATGCGCTGCAGCAGGCTGGTGCTGATGTGACTTATCTGCAGGATGAAAACTACCCGCCGCTTAAAATTAAAGGCACCGGCCTTAAAGGCGGAAAAATTGAGATTGACGGCAGTGTTTCAAGTCAGTTTTTAACGGCATTTTTAATGTCGGCGCCTATGGCTGCACAGGACACCACGATTGAAATTATCGGTGAACTGGTTTCTAAACCGTATATCAAAATCACTCTGCAGATTATGCAGGACTTTGGTATAGAAGTTGATAATGAAAATGGTGAATACCAGAAGTTTGTGATCCGCGGCGGGCAGACATACAGCGCTCCAGGTAATTACCTGGTTGAAGGTGATGCTTCATCGGCTTCCTACTTTTTAGCTGCCGGTGCAATCGGCGGCGGCAGTATTAAAGTAACTGGTATAGGCAGAAAGTCGGTGCAGGGTGATATTCAGTTTGCTGACGCTCTGGAGGCGATGGGCGCTAAGATTGAATGGGGTGATGACTTTATCAAAGCCAGCAAAGGTGAACTTAAAGCGATTGATATGGATATGAACCATATCCCGGATGCAGCTATGACCATTGCAGTGGCCGCTTTATTTGCACAAGGCACCACGAAAATTCGTAACGTTTATAACTGGCGCGTGAAAGAAACTGATCGTTTATTTGCTATGGCAACCGAGCTGCGTAAAGTCGGCGCAACGGTTGTGGAGGGGCATGACTTTATCGAAGTAACAGCGCCTGCTAAGCTTAATCATGCGGCTATTGATACCTATGATGATCACCGTATAGCGATGTGTTTTTCGCTAGTAGCATTAAGTGATACGCCGGTAACTATTAACGATCCTAAGTGTACTTCTAAAACTTTCCCGGATTATTTTGAAAAGTTAGAGTCAGTCAGTTTGTAATCCTGTCTGTTATTTGAAAGCCTTCCTTGTGGAAGGCTTTTTTGTTTAAGCACTTACTGAAGGAAGCATAATGAAGCTAACAGCCGCATTGATTAATAGAGTCATGACTGTGTGTATGGTGCTGGGAATAATGCTGCTTATTTTAGGTGTTTGTCTGGCGGTTTTTACAAATATCAGTGTCACCATGGGAGCTGACGGGGTGCTGCTGATCGCATTAATTATCGGTATCGGTCTGCTTCTGCTAATTCCAAGTAAAATCTATTTAACGCTGCTGTTTTTTCAAAAAGGCAGTAAGTAAGTATTTATTATACGTCCTTTATCCTTTATGGATAATTTATCTGTTTGTGTTTCTTATATGGCGCTTTTAATAGTCTTACACTCTGCTATTTATCATTTACGCTGCTTTTCAACTGAGCCGGAACATTATTTTAACTGCTTCTGACGGCAAGAGCCGTACTGCTGCTGATAAGTCTTCTAAGCGGCTGGATTTATACCTTCTGAATTTTTTATTTATGTATTTTGTAAAATTAATATACCTTTTGCTGGTTTTCTATGCGCCTGCAGGTAAAGAATTGAAGTAAACCGACTATTCCTGGCGCTATTCACTTTCTTTCCTTGATGAAGTTTAGGTGTGTTGATAGAGTACGTTTCTTAATTAATTATTTTTAGCTCATTTGGAAATTTTTCATGTTTAAAATGTTTCGAGGTATGTTTTCTAACGATCTTTCGATCGATTTAGGCACAGCAAACACCCTTATTTATGTAAAAGATCAAGGTATCGTTTTAGATGAGCCTTCAGTAGTTGCGATCCGTTTAGATAAAAACGGTGCGGGTAAAAGTGTTGCGGCTGTCGGTCATGATGCAAAGCAGATGTTAGGGAAAACGCCTGGTAATATTCAAGCGATTCGTCCGATGAAAGACGGCGTCATTGCGGACTTTTATATTACTGAGAAAATGCTTCAGCATTTTATTAAACAAGTGCATAACAATAGCGTACTGCGTCCAAGTCCGCGTGTATTAGTTTGTGTACCATGCGGTTCAACTCAGGTTGAGCGTCGTGCTATTCGCGAATCAGCACAGGGTGCCGGTGCGCGTGATGTATTCCTTATCGATGAGCCTATGGCGGCGGCAATCGGTGCGGGAATGCCGGTATCGGAAGCGAAAGGTTCAATGGTTGTTGATATCGGCGGTGGTACAACGGAAGTGGCCGTTATTTCTTTAAACGGTGTAGTTTATTCGGCTTCCGTGCGTGTCGGTGGTGATAAATTTGATGAAGCGATTATTAACTATGTACGTCGTAATTACGGCTGTACTATTGGTGAAATTACCGCTGAACGTATTAAGCACAGCATTGCAATTGCTCACCCGATTAATGAAGTTAAAGAGATTGAAGTACGTGGTGTGAACGTGGCAGAAGGTGTTCCACGCAGCTTTACGCTTAACAGCAATGAAATTTTAGAAGCACTGCAGGAGCCGTTAAGCGGTATTGTTTCGGCTGTTATGCTTGCTTTAGAAAAAACGCCGCCTGAACTGGCTGCCGATATTGCAGAAACAGGCATGGTGTTAACCGGTGGTGGTGCTTTATTATGTGAACTTGACCGTCTGCTTTCAGAGGAGTCTGGTATTCCGGTTATTGTTGCTGACGACCCATTGACCTGTGTAGCTCGAGGTGGCGGTATGGCGCTGGAAATGATCGATACCCATGGTGGTGACGTATTTAACGCAGACTAACAGCGCAGCTGTTGAATGCTCTATATACGGGGTATAGCGTGTCTGCCGGGTTGATTGATTTTGTAATTAGAACAACTATTGCATTGATATTGGCCTTGCCGGCGCAGGCCTTTGAGTCGAAAATGACATCATATTTTTTAACCGCTGCATGACAGTTTATCAAATCAATCTGACTTGCTTTATAGTAAGTTGTACCAGCAGCCAGTTCTTATTTGATCGGTAATAATGAAACCAATTTTTACGCGCGGTCCCTCTTTTTTATTAAGACTATCCATAGTGATAGCACTTTCGCTTATTCTGCTTTTAGCTGACAGCCAGTTTAATCTCTTTGCGTCATCGCGTATTTATCTTAATTCACTGGTTAGTCCTCTGCAGTATATTGCTGACGCACCGCAAAAATTGTTCAGCACCCTGTCTGATAATCTGATGACCCGGGATGCTTTAAAAGAACGCAATCAGCAGCTGGAAAAAGACAATTTATACCTTAAAGCTGATCGCTTATTACTTACTCAGCTGCAGAATGAAAACAAACAGTTACGTGAGCTATTACACTCACAGCGTAGCTTTACCAATAAACGCATGATTACCGAAGTGATGAGCCTGCGTTCCGATCCCTTTACTCATCAGCTGTTAATTAATAAAGGTGCGCTTGACGGTGTTTATCTAGGCCAGCCGGTGATCAATGAAGAGGGCGTTGTCGGCCAGGTTTCGCAGGTCGGCAGTACAACCAGCCGGGTACTGTTAATTGTTGATGCAAGCCATGGTATTCCCGTGCGGGTGCAGCGCAATGATGTCACCGCCATTGTGCACGGCAGCGGCGCATGGAATAAACTTAATGTGCCCTTTGTACAGAGTAATGCTGATCTGCAGGAGGGGGATCTGCTGGTTACCTCTGGTCTGGGAGGACGTTTTCCGGCAGGCTACCCGGTTGCGACAGTCAGCCGTTTTAACTATCAGGAAGGTGCTTTATATGCCGAAGTGACGGCAACACCCGTAGCAAAACTAGACCGAAGCCGTTATCTGCTGCTGTTATGGAATGATCATCAATATAATGAGTCTGATTTATCGCTAACCCCGCCGGAGTCAGAAGATGTCACTCCTGAGTAGCTACCGGGTCATCTACCTAACATTTTTTATTGGCTTAATTTGTGCCATTTTTCCGCTTCCGATTATACTTAATGCTTTTCGTCCGGACTGGATGATTCTGTTGCTTTTTTACTGGGTTTTAGCTTTGCCTCACCGGGTGAGTATTGGTCATGCTTTTGTCTTAGGCCTGCTGCTGGATCTGTTATTAGGTTCAACGCTGGGCATGCATGCACTGTTATTTTCGGTGCTGGCTTATCTGGTCAGCATTAATTACCAGCGTATTCGTTATTTCACTCTGGTGCAGACGACATTATTAGCCGGGGGATTCATTCTGCTGGCGAAATTAGTGCTGTACTGGATTGCATCAAGTCTGCAGGATATTGTGCTGCACAGTCATTACTTCTGGTCGATTTTTACTTCGATGTTAATCTGGCCCTGGTTTTTTTTGTTTCTGCGGTTTATTCGCATTCGTTTTAAGGTTGCATAAAGATGAAACCCTCTATTTACCTTGCTTCTAACTCGCCTAGACGCTGTGAACTATTAACTCAGATTGGTGTCTCCTTTACTCAAGTTAAAGCATCGATTGAAGAGAAAATAAACCCGGGTGAAACGGCAGTGCAGTATGTGGAACGCTTAGCGCTGCAGAAAGCGCAGGGCGGTTTTGTAAACAGCCCTCAAGATCGGCCTGTTTTAGGGGCGGATACAATTGTGGTTATTGATCAGCATATTTTAGAAAAACCTCGCAATGAAAAGCATGCCAGAGAGATGATGCTTCTGCTTTCCGGACGCAGGCATCAGGTATTCACTGCTGTTGCATTAGTGGATAAGCTGCGATCACAACACGTTCTGGTAAAAACAGATGTCTGCTTTAAAGTATTAAACGAAAATGAAATAACCGATTACTGGTTAACCGGAGAACCTTTAGACAAGGCCGGTGGGTATGGTATTCAAGGTGTCGGTGGAAAGTTTGTAACAGAGATCCAAGGCAGTTACAGTGCGGTTGTTGGTCTACCGCTATATGAAACTGATCAGCTGATTAAGGCTTTTTCACAAGCCCCGCACAATGCTGGTTAAGTGAAATTCGAGTATTAAAACAGATTTAGAGCAGGGCAGTCTGCCGCTCATTAAAGAGCTTTTAAAGGAATTACAAATGTCCGTTGAATTATTAATGAATATTACTCCGACTGAAACGCGTGTTGCGCTGGTTGAAGGCGGGGTGTTACAAGAATTACATATCGAACGTCAGGCGACCAAAGGGATTGTCGGCAATATTTACAAAGGAAAAGTCTGCCGGGTACTGCCGGGTATGCAGGCGGCTTTTGTTGATATTGGTTTAGAAAAAGCTGCTTTTTTACATGCCTCGGATATTGTTCCGCATACTGAGTGTGTTGCGCAGACAGAAAAAGCGCAGTTTAAAGTGGCTGATATTTCTGAACTGGTCCGCCAGGGACAGGATATTATGGTGCAGGTGGTTAAAGATCCGCTTGGTACCAAAGGGGCCCGTTTAACAACCGATATTACCGTGCCTTCGCGTTATCTGGTTTTCATGCCGGGCAGTGAGCATGTAGGTGTTTCACAGCGTATTGAAAGTGCCGAAGAGCGGGACCGTTTAAAAGCGGTCACCCAGGGCTGCCTGGATGAATTAGGCGGTTATATTATCCGCACAGCTGCCGAAGGTGCTCCGGAAAATGAACTTGTTCATGATGCCGCGTTTTTACAACGGGTGTGGCGCAAGGTACTTACCCGCCGGCAGCGCAGTAAAAGTAAAAATAAACTGCTCTATCAGGATTTAGGATTAGCCTTTCGAATTCTGCGCGACTTTGTCGGTACTCAGATAGACAGAGTGCGTATTGACTCTAATCTAACCTTTAATCAGCTTAAAGAGTTCACCAATGAATTTGTGCCTGAACTTGAAGATAAGATTGAATACTACCCGGGTGAAAGCCCTATATTTGATCTGTTTGATGTTGAAAATGAAGTGCAGCGGGCTCTGGAACGTAAAGTGGAACTGAAATCAGGCGGTTATCTGATTATCGATCAGACCGAAGCGATGACTACGGTGGATATTAATACCGGTGCGTTTGTCGGCCACCGTAATCTTGACGAAACCATTTTTAATACCAATATCGAAGCAACACAGGCGATTGCACGACAGCTGCGTTTACGAAATTTAGGCGGTATTATCATTCTTGATTTTATTGATATGAAATCAGCAGATCACAAACGCCGTGTTTTCACCAGCTTAGAGCAGGCGTTAGCTAAAGATCGGGTTAAAACCCATATTAATGATTTTTCTCCTCTGGGTTTAATCGAAATGACTCGTAAACGTACCCAGGAAAGCCTTGAGCATATTTTCTGCAGTGCTTGTGAGGAGTGTCATGGCCGAGGTTATGTTAAAACGGTTGAAACGGTCTGTTATGAAGTACTGCGGGAAATTTTAAGAGTTAACCGTGCTTATGATGTTGACCGTTTTGTTGTTTATACCGCTCCCTCTGTTGCAGAAGCGCTGCAGGGCGACGAGTCTCACAGTCTGGGAGAATTAACTTTATTTATGTCAAAGCAGGTCGAAATTCATGCTGAGCCTATGTACGGGCAGGAGCAGTTTGACGTGGTTATGATGTAAATTGAAACATTTTACCTTTAGATGGTTGAAACGTCTTTACGCACTCGTTGCTTTTAAACTGTTTCTGATCGCATTGTGTTTAACTTTATTACGCATTTTCCTAGTCAGTATTGGTGATTATAAGGAAGATGCCGCGCTCTGGCTGGCCAAAGAATACAATATCAATTTAGCGGTTGAAGATGTCTCCGCTGGTATTGATTTCGACGGTATGGTTTTAACACTTAATAGTATTGAGCTGCTGGATTCCGCTGATCTTCCTTTTGTATTAAGAGTGGATCATCTTTTCCTGCACCTTAATTTATGGGATTCCATTACAGAAAGCTCTCTAGTGTTTAATCGAATTTCGCTGCAGGGCGCGCAGTTAACGGTTAAACCCGGTCTCGAGAGTACACCTAAGTCAGAGCAGTCTCTGGTTACGCTTGATTCACTGAAAAAAATATTTCTGCAGCAGCTGAATAAATTTTCTATTAAAGACAGTGAGGTTAAGTTTAAAGATCATCTCGGTAATGATAAAAGCATTGTTATAGAGACTTTACGCTGGCTGAATAAAGGTGACCTGCATCAGGGGGTTGGAGTCGCTTCTCTTCCGCATAGTTTGGGGGATAATTCTTTAGAGTTTGTTGTAGATCTGCGTCCGGACAATAATAGTAAAGATAAAGAGTTTTTCGGTCAGCTTTATGTTGATGCGAATAACCTGAATATTACAGACTATCTGATAGACAGGGTTAATGTCGATGCGCGCATTGCAAAGGCTGTTTTAGGTTTTGAAGCCTGGGCTGATTTTTCTCTAGGGAAATCCAGCCATTTTAATAAAATTCAGGTGGCGCTGCAGGATAGTCAGTTGTCCTGGTCGCAGTCAAAGCACTTTAATGACTGGCAGTTAAACAGCGGTTCGCTGCAGTTAACTAATGACGGACAAACCTGGTTACTGGACAGTTATGACCTTGATATTGAGCGCAACCAGAAGAAATGGCAGGGCCTTAGTATTAACGGCTATGGTACAACAGAGAGTGCCTACCTTGATTTCAGCAGTCTGCATTTGGCTGATCTGCTGCCCTTTTATCTTTTAGGAAGTGATTTAAGCGCCGAGCAGACTGCTTTTTTAAGTGCATTTGATATGGATGCGCAGATAAATGATTTGAGTCTTTTAAAAAATAAAGATAATACGCTGAATTATCGAACCAGCTTAAAGGCATTTAAAAATAGACCGCAGGACGGCATACCCGGGCTGAGTAATGCGCATATTGAACTTTCCGGCGGCGTTTCTCAAGGTGAGCTTACTGTTAAGCTGCCGAAACAAAAAATTTACTTTGACGGACAATTTAGTCGTCCGATGCCGGTAAAATCAGGTTTGCTGGATCTGCGCTGGATGCAGACAGATACAGGTTTTAAATTATATAGTGAGCAGAGTTCATTAAAAACTGAAGACCTTGAGACAACAACGCAGTTCTCTCTGCTTTTCCCCAAGAAAGAAGCAAAAAATCAAAGCCCGTTTTTGAGCCTGTACAGTTATGCCTCCCTTAACGATGCGGGAAAAGCACAACATTATTATCCTATCAAAGCTATGGGCGATGATGTTTTTAACTATCTTCAACCGACGCTCAAAAAAGGTCAGGTAAAAGGGGCAAAAATCCTCTGGTACGGGGCTTTTTCTGACTATCCGTACCAGCAGTATAATGGTGTTTTTCAAGCCTGGGTACCGGTACGGAAAGCACAGTATGACTTTTACGGGCAATGGCAGGGATTAACCGATTTAGATTTAGATCTGTTCTTTGAAAATGACCGGCTAACGATGCAGGCGAAGCGTGCTTCTTTAGGAAAAATAAGTGTACAGAAACTTGATGCTGAAATTGATCATCTTAACCCTGACGGTATTTTAACTATTAATGCAGATATTAGTGATGATGCACAACAGATCAGTGATTATTTAAAAAGTTCTCCGCTTAAGGACAGTGTTGGTAACGCTCTTAATATCATTGAAGTGCAGAATGAACTGAGCGGAAAACTGCACCTAAGCATTCCTTTTAACCGTGAAACTTTGTCCGAGCAGACAGTTGGAGAGATCACCTTAGCGGATAATGATATCAATCTGCATTTAACAGATGATCTGACCATGCCCCTGAAAAAGGTAAACGGGAAGTTTAGTTTTATTAACGGAGATTTGACTGCTCAAGCATTAACTGCGCAGCTGTTTGAACAGCCGCTAGATTTTTCTTTTACTAGTAAAGAAAAAGATGAAACTTATCAGGTTAATGCAGATATTGCCGGTTTATGGCAGTTAGCGCCGTTAAGTGATTATCATACACTGCTGAAACCTGCGCAATTATCGGGCAGCTTAGACTGGAACGGTCGTGTTGATTTTGAATATAGTTTTTCCGGCGGATATGAATTTGATGTCGCACTGAATTCGACTGCTCAAGGCATGATAAGCGGCCTTCCTGCTCCGTTTAATAAAAATGCACTGCAGTCCTGGCCGACCGAACTACAGATTTCTGGTGATGATTTCAATACTAAAATCAATGCAAAAATAAAAGACAAACTGGCGGTTGCAGGAGCGATGGATTTTCATGGAGAGCGTCCAACTATTCCCTATGCCGCAGTGAATATCGGTGGTGATGTTTTATCATCTGTAGAGACAAACCAGCATATTGTGGAGGTTAATTTAGATACGCTAGATATAACCCCCTGGTATGAGCAATGGCTTGAGTTAAATGAACAGGGGAGTTTGGCGCCTGATCAAGAAACCGCCACTGTGTTTGTCCTCGATGAAGTAAAGATTGATATCAGGCAGGCGCAGCTGTTTGAGCAGCCTTTATCCGGGCTGAAAATAACCGCGCTTAACGATAAAGAAAAATGGTCTGCTGACATTTATTCTAATAATTTACAGGCCACGGCTGACTATCGTTTCGGGGTGCCGGTACGTGTGGATCTGGATATTAAAAAAATTAATTTTCAGGAACTGGATTTGTCTAAGTTTAATGCGGATAAAAAATCTGTTGCGATGAAAAAACAATATCAAAGCAGTAATCTGATGAATGACTACCCGGAGGTTTTTGCTGAATGTGCAGAGTGTATTGTTGGCGATATTGATTTGTCTCCTCTAAATATGCATATTTTTCCAAGCAAAAAACGCCTTAATATTGATTATATAAAGATCGGCAGTGAAAATGAGTTTACCAGCATCTCGGGAATCTGGGACCAGCGTCGTACCAATGTGCTTATTGACAGTATTGCAGATCAGCATAACAGCCCCATTAAACGACTTGGTTATGCTAACCCGATGGTATATCAGAAAGCTGAATTTAACGGTGCATTTAACTGGATCGGCGCACCCTGGGAGTTCAATGTTGACTCCTTAAACGGCGCTTTTGCCGCTGAGCTTAAAGACGGTGCAATTACCGAGGTAAGTGATAAAGGCGCCAGGTTATTAAGTATTTTCAGCCTTGATGGTATTCGCCGTAGTCTTAACCTGGAGTTTGACAATGTTTTTTCCAAAGGTTTCAGCTTTGATGAGTTTACACTCTCAGGTAATATTACTGACGGCATTGTGGAAAATGATGATTTTAATTTAAACGGGTCTGCGGGAAGAATAACCGGTGAAGGTCTGATTGATCTGCCCAACTTTGATACTAACTATAAAATCAGTTATAGCCCTGCCGTTACATCCAGCTTACCGGTATTAACAGCTTTTGCTATTAATCCGTTAACCGGCGCTGCTGTGCTGATGCTGTCTAAGTTATTTGAACCGGTAGTTGAAACAGTGATACGCGTTGACTTTTCTGTCAAAGGGCCTGTTGATAACCCTAAAGTAGAGATGCTTTCCAGCCAGAAAGCGAAAGTTAAGCTGCAGGATAGTGAAGTACTTGAAGAGATGAATAAATATCAGCCGCAAAACGGCCCGCTGGTTCCTTAATGGCATTTAACTTATGCGCAGTGCAGATGCTCAGCGACGCTGTACCAGAGCACAATCTACAGTCGTTAATCAGGCTGTTAGCCGAGCACAGTCCTGAACCTGGAGAGCTGGTCTTGATACCTGAAAATGCGCTCTGCTTTTCTGATAAAGAAACCTATTTGGCGTTAGCCGAAAATTTAGGTGAGGGCTATTATCAGACTCGGCTTGCTGAATTAGCGGCGCAGTACCAGTGTTATTTAGTCTGCGGCAGTTTCCCAATAAAAAGTACTCAGGAAAATAAAATTTACAGCACCTGTCTGGTTTTTTCACCGCAGGGCCTGTTAATAAATTTTTATCATAAAATGCATCTTTTTGATGCGTTAGTTGCGGATAAAAAAGGCTTATATAAAGAGTCGGATACATTTACAGCCGGGCAGGAGATAAAGTTATTTGATTATCATTACGCCGGCAGCTCGCTTAAAGTCGGGCTGGCTATCTGTTACGACCTGCGTTTTCCCGCATTATTTCAAACATTACGTGAACAAGGGGCTTCGGTGATACTTCTGCCGGCAGCTTTTACCCAGGTTACCGGTGATGCGCACTGGCTGCCTTTATTACAGGCACGTGCAATTGAAAATCAGTGTTATATTGTAGCCGCCAATCAGGGGGGGGTACATGCTTGTGGTCGTGAAACCTACGGGCATTCCATGATCATCTCTCCCTGGGGAGAGGTTCATAAAGAGTTACAATATGGTGAGGGCAGTATTAAGTGTGAATTTAATCAGCAGCTGCTGAATAAAGTTCGCCAAAAAATGCCCTTAGTAAACCATAACCGTTTTAGCAGTTCATTTCGTCGGAAATGAAATATCCGTTTTAAAAGTTTAAAGGAAATATAAATGTCTTTCGATCAAGTCTGTGAACGATTTTTAGCCCCAGCTCAGCTGCAGCTTAGTGATTTAGAGTCCCAACTCGCTTCAATTTATACCGGTCAGATTGATTATGCAGACTTTTATTTTCAGGCAAGCCGTAATGAGTTCTGGCTGCTGGAAGACGGTATTGTTAAAGACGGTAGTTATAATATCGAAAAAGGGGTGGGTATCCGCGCCGTTTCCGGAGAAAAAACCGGATTTGCTTATTCGGATCAGATATCTGCACAGGCAATCAAAGATGCGTCTAATGCAGCTAAAAGTATTGCTAAAAGCGGTCAGGAAAAACAGATCAAACTGATATTACCAGAGCAGAGTAAACTTGTTTACGGTGAGTCTGATCCCCTGCTGAGCTTATCGCGTGATAAAAAAATCGAACTTCTAAAACAGGTGGATATTTTTACTCGTGCACTGGAGCCTATGGTCTGCGAAGTCAGTGTTTCATTAAATGCAGTTTATGAAGAGATATTAGTGGCTGCCAGTGACGGTACGTTAGCTGCCGATATTCGTCCACTGGTACGTTTCAGCTGCTCGGTTTTAATTGAAAAACAGGGCAGACGAGAGCGCGGCAGTGCCGGCGGCGGCGGACGTTTTGATCTAGATTACTTTACTGATACCGCAGAGGGAGAAGCAAAGGCATTTTCCTATGCTCGTCAAGCAGTACAACAAGCAGTGATTAATATCGATGCTGTTGATGCACCCGCAGGAACAATGCCGGTGATTGTCGGTGCCGGCTGGCCAGGAGTTTTATTACATGAAGCAGTAGGGCACGGTTTAGAAGGGGACTTTAACCGTAAAGGTTCATCTGCCTATTCTGGGCGTATTGGTGAGCAGGTAGCCTCTAAGCACTGTACTGTTATTGATGACGGGTCGATAAAAGATCGCCGCGGTTCGCTTAATATTGATGATGAGGGCACACCCGGTCAGCGTAATGTGTTAATCGAAAACGGTATTTTAAAAGGTTATATGCAGGATAAATTAAACGCACGTTTAACGGGGGGTGCTCCGACGGGTAACGGGCGCCGTGAATCCTATGCGCATTTACCGCTGCCGCGTATGACTAATACCTTTATGCTTAACGGTGAATACGAGCATGAAGAGCTGATCAGTAGTGTTAAGAAAGGTATTTATGCGCCAAACTTCGGCGGTGGTCAGGTTGATATTACCTCGGGTAAATTTGTTTTCTCTGCCTCAGAAGCCTACTTAATCGAAGATGGTAAAGTAACTGCTCCTATTAAAGGAGCAACATTAATCGGTAACGGCTTTGATGCTATGCAGCAGATTTCTATGGTGGCTAATAATATGAAGCTGGATCCGGGGGTTGGAGTCTGTGGTAAAGAAGGGCAGAGTGTACCCGTCGGTGTAGGTCAGCCGTCACTGAAAATCGATCAGTTGACTGTTGGTGGTACTAACTAAGCGAGATTCCCGAAATATCATATCTATAACAGCCTGACACTTAACGAGTGAACAGGCTGTTTAAAGCACTGCTTTATCTCCCCCCCTGCGCTTGAAATACTCCCTCTTTGAACTAAGGTTGAGAGAGAAATTATTGTAATTTAACAGGAATGTTCTATTAATCACAGTTGCTGATTAATTGTGTCTTTTACCGCTGTTTCTGACTGTCAAAAGGAGTTTTAGATGAGTCATCGAATAAGCATACTTTGGATCATTCTGTTGATTACCTTTGTCGTCTCTTCTCTCGCTTATGCGACTAAGACAAAAACAATACGCATCGCAACGCTTGATTGGGAACCCTATATCAGTCAGCAGCTCAGTGATGAGGGCTTTATGGCTGAAATTACGCGTGAAGCATTTCGGCGGGAAGGTTATAAGGTTGAATATGTTTATTTACCCTGGAAACGCGCGGTAACTCAGACTGAATATGGTGAATTTGACGGTTATTTTCCGTCATACTGGTCAAAACAGAGAGAGGATAAGTCGTTATTTACCGACAGTATAATCAGCGGGCCGGTTGTTTTGTTTAAAGTTAAGGGAAGCAGTATTACCTATAAAGAGCTGAGCGATTTAAAACCTTACCGGATCGGTGTGGTGAGAGGTTTTGTTAATACGCCGGAATTTGATGCTGCAGACTACCTGCGTAAAGAGCAGGTAACAACAGATCTTGTTAATATCAAAAAGCTTCTCGCTGAACGGGTTGATCTGATCGTTGCCGATAAATTTGTAGGTTTTTACCTGCTTAATAAATACCTGCCGCACATGTTCGGACAGATAGAATCAATTTCCCCTCCGCTGCAGGATAAGAAGATGTATCTGTGTATATCTAAAAAATCTGATAATGCAGCCGTGAAAGTAGAAGCCTTTAATAAAGGCCTGAAAGAGATGCATAAGGATGGAACATTCGATAAAATTTTACAAAAGCATGGTTTTTAAGGCTGTATTTTAGCTCACCGGCAGGCTTAATCGTCTTTATTAGTATTTCTAGTTCAATTTTCTGCGCTATAGATGTCCGCATAACTAAATAGTATTTAATAATCCCCTATTCTAGTTAACACTCACAGATATCAACTTTTCATATTTAAAATTATTTCATGGTCCTATATTTAAAAGCGACATAGATTTATTACATCTCCCTTTATTAGCTTACTCCGTCATGTTAAGTCAAAATAAAGTTGCAATAGATGACTTTTAATTGATATTTTAACTCTTATTTCCTTATATAATCCGCGTCTTTTGTGCTGATTAAATAGTAAAATATAAAGGACTATATTGTGAAATTTACGATGAAGACAAAGCTGATTATCACCTTGTGCGTACCGCTGTTATTAATCGGAGGGTTCTTTATTACCTACCTGATAAATACGGAAAGCGCAGTGCTTGAAGCTGAAGAAAGTAACGTAAGAACTAAGTTTGCCGAAGTACTTAATAACAATCTGCACGGCCAGGTTGATACGGTAACCCGCTCTATATCTGATTTTTATGAGCAGTCTAAACTGCAGAATATTAAGCATGATTTAGAAATTGAAATGTCTACTTTCAGAGCAACAATTGAAAAAATTTACAAAAACAGCAGTTCAGACAGCGAAGCTGCAGTTAATATTTATGCTTTTCTGAATCACCACCGCTGGAATAACGGACGCTATTTTTTCGCTTATAATGCAACTACTTGGGTGAGTCCGGCTTACGGTAGTAATTTAAATAATGTCGGCTTAAATGGTTATGACAAAAAAGGTGCTAACGGCAGGTACTTTGTTCGGGATGTTGTAAAAGCGGCTAAAAACAATGATATCGGCTTTAGTGAATATTCATTTTTAAACCCGACAACCCAAAAAATAGAAGATAAGATCACAGCTTCATTTTATTTTAAACCACTGGATCTGGTTGTTGCCAGCGGCGAATATATCAGTACGCTAAAGCAGAGCAAAATAGATGCCGCATTACAGTCAATAACCGTTGCTAAGTACGGCGATAACGGCTATTTCTGGGTGCAGGATAAAAACGGCGTCATTCTTGCGCATCCTAAAGCGGAAATTGTCGGCACAATAGGTTCGACCACCGCCAGTATTGCCGCTGAAATAGGAAGCAAAGCAGAAGCTGTTGTTGAAACTGTCTATGAAAATCCGGCCACCGGAATGCCTGAGAAAAAAATGAATTATGCCCGGCATATATTTCCAGAATGGGGCTGGACAATTGTAACTGGTGCTTACGAGAGTGATATTATTACTGTACAGGAAGGGTTGACCCAGGTTACTAAAGATATTTTTAAGCAGAAAGTGGCTTCAATGATAACTTTTTCACTAGTGCTGTTGGTACTCTTTTTTGCTATAGCTATCTGGGTGGTAAGCGCTATTGTCAGCGGCTTAGTGGTATTGAAAGAGCGTATTGATGCTTTATCAAGCGGAGAGGCTGATTTAACCTCACGTATTGATATTGTCTCTAATGATGAGCTGGGCGATATTGGTCAGTCTGTTAATACTTTTATTATTTATCTGCAGTCGATGGTTCGTGATATTTCACAAGCCTCTGTACATATCACCGAAGGTATTACGCAGCTGAATATTCAGTCGGAGCAGAACAATAGAGCATTAATGGCTCATGCAGCTGAAACTGAGCAGGTTGTCAGCGCGATTACCGAGATGAGTGCAACTTCTGAAACTGTTGCACAGGGCGCTTCTGAAACGGCGACCAATACGCAGAAAGCCAACGACGAAGCGTTATTATCAAAAGAGACAGTACTTGAAGCATCCAACAGTGTCATTGCTCTGGTGGATGAAGTTGAGTCTGCATCATCAAGCATTAATACCATGAATGAAAACACCCAGCAGATTATCAGTGTATTAAGTGTGATCGGTTCAATTGCTGAACAGACTAACCTGTTAGCGCTGAATGCAGCTATTGAAGCTGCCCGTGCTGGAGAGCAGGGCAGAGGCTTTGCCGTGGTCGCTGATGAAGTTCGTTCACTGGCTGCGCGTACTCAAACCAGTACAGCGGAAATTAATACCATACTGAATACATTACGGCAGGACGCTGCCAGCGCCGTTGGTGCTATGGATATTACTAAAGCAAGCTGTGAACGTACGGCTGAAAATACGGAACGGGTGACAGGAAGTTTAGATGCTATGACTAACTTTATTGTTGAAATCAATGACCTTAGTACGCAGATTGCCACTGCATCTGAAGAGCAAAGCTCGGTAAGTGAAGAAGTAAGCCGTAATATGAGTAATATTCATGAAATGGTGCAGGAGCTGACCGTAAATGCTCAGGCGGCTGCCGATAGTACTCAGAATCTCGCTACAGCGAATTCACAGTTAAACGCCTTAGTGAGTAAGTTCAAATTATAATATGCGCTATAAAACAACGTGGTGACGGACTTATCAGTATCTGCTGATAATTATAAGACTGGAAACAGATTAAGTTCAAACAGGAAAGTGTCCGGCACTTTCCTGTTTTTTTATCTGCTTTACAAGCAAACAGGTTTTAAATAGGCAAACAGCTCTTTAGCCGCTTTGGCCGGTTTCTCTGTTTTTAACTCTTTATTCGCCTGACGTACTAACTGACGTAATTTCTGACGCTCAAGAGTTGGATAGTTTTCTAACAGCTCATTGATTTTTGGGTCACCCTGAGCAATCAGCTCATCACGTAATAGTTCTAAATTCTGTGTCGCACGGGTTAACTGCTGATGTTTATTATTCAGTTTATCAAGAACTGTTGTGATGGCATCAATATCTTCGTTACGTAAGACTTTGCCGATATACTGAATCTGACGGCGCAGGGCTTCATGTTTGCCGGAAATTTTATGCGCAACCTCGATACCGTGAAAAAGCAGTTCACTGCCGGGAATCTGTGCTAATTGTTTTTTGTTTAACTCAAGTAACTGGCGGCCGATTAGTTTCAGCGCTTCTGCTTCGCGTTTAATCTGAGATTTACTGATCTCGTCTTCTTCAAACACTTCTTCAACTTTTTTATTCATAGGGTAATTTTCTATTATGATTAACGGGAAATAATTAATCACATTATAACATCATCAGAGGAAGCTTGTCTTAAAGCATGTTATTCTTTGCTCTTCAATTAAATTCTTATGTAAGTGGTGTATTAATCATGATCGAACAGAAGCAACAACTCGAAGATGCTGTTAATGAAGCGTTAGCAATTGCAAAACAGTTAGGTGCCGACCAGGCGGAAGTTGCATTAGGCAAAACATCGGGTATTTCTGTTAATACACGTTTAGGTGAAGTTGAGAATATCGAATTTAATCATGATGGTGCAATGGGCATCAGTGTTTATGTCAATCATTGTAAAGGCAGCGCCTCTACAGCAGATTTGAGTATTGAGGCAATAAAATCCAGTGTTAAGGCTGCTGTTGATATTGCTAAATATACCAGCAATGATCCCTATGCCGGTTTGTTAGAAATGGACAGCTTAGAGAATAATCCGTTAGATTTAGATCTTTATCATCCGAGTACTCACAGCACGACCGAATTACTGGAAATTGCCAAGCAGTGTGAAGATATTGCTCTGTCTAGTGATGAGCGCATTGTTAACTCTGACGGCGCGGGTTTTAACAGCCATTCAAGTGTTAAGGTATACGGTAACAGTCATGGATTTCTACACAGTTATGCCAGCAGTCACCATAGTTTAAGCTGTATGCTGATCGGTCAGTATGAGGACGATATGCAGCGTGACTACAGTTATACAAGTGCACGTGATATCAATGATATGTTCACCCCGGAATGGGTTGCTGAGCAGGCAGTAAAACGTACTGTTGAGCGTTTAGGCGCGCAAAAAATTAAAACTCAGGAAAGTCCGGTGATTTTTGCACCTGAGGTTGCCAGTGGTTTATTCGGGCATCTAGTCGGCGCTATCAGCGGCAGCAGTATTTATAAGAAATCTACTTTCCTGCTGGATCGTTTAGATACACAGATATTCCCTGAATGGATGCGGATTTCAGAGAAACCGCATCTGCATAAAGGCATTGCAAGTTCACCTTATGACCAGGAAGGTGGTAAAACATTTACGCGCAATATTATTGAAGACGGTGTGCTGCAGACTTATCTGTTGACCGGATATGCTGCGCGTAAATTAAATATGACTAGTACCGGACATGCCGGCGGTATCCATAACTGGTTTGTAAAAGATAACGGTTTGGATTTATCGGGGCTGTTTAAAGAGATGGGAACCGGGCTGTTTGTTACTGAATTAATGGGGCAGGGGGTGAATATAGTAACCGGTGATTATTCTCGCGGTGCTTCAGGTTTCTGGATTGAAAACGGTCTGATCGCTTATCCTGTCCATGAAATTACCATTGCCGGTAACCTTAAAGATATGTTTATGGGTATTGAGGCAGTGGCTTCTGACATTGATCCGCGCAGCAGTCTGAAAACAGGCTCCATTTTGATTAATAAAATGAAAATTGCCGGCGCTTAGCTCTGAATCTGTATTTTCAAATAAAAAAGCCTGCTTTCTGCTAATGCCGATCAGTTAAGAAAAATCTATTGATTTTTAACTGAATAAGATCAAAATCCGATGTTCACAAAACATCGGATTTTTTTATGCAACTATCAACAGCACTTTCCCAGGTATCACTTAATCACTTCACTGAATTTACTGGCCTTAACGAGCTATTAGCACCTGAGTTAGTTACTGATGCACTATCTCAAACTGGCGTGGCTACGATAAGAAAACGTAAGCTCCCTATGGAACAAATGGTTTGGGCTGTTATTGGCATGGCATTATTTCGCAAGTACTCAATGCGCCAACTGGTTAATCAACTTGATATTATCCTTCCAAACGGTACGCCTT
>NZ_KB907015.1 GCF_000381745.1 Psychromonas ossibalaenae ATCC BAA-1528
CTGTCTCTTGATCACAAGTCATCAAGAGACTCTAGCATTGCAATGGATTCCATCATTTCAGCAAGTTTTAGCCAGCCTTGCCACATTGCTTTGACACCAACTCGGCCGTTTCTTTTACTGTCGTACCAACCTCCTAGCTTGGCAATTGCATAATAAAACCAATGTAATGAGGGAGTTTTTTTGGGAACTGCTTTATTTTTCTCTATTTTCAACCAAAGTATTTTCCATGTTTTGTCCTGCACATGAACGGTACAACTTATTGTTTTAGCTGTTTCTTTATTCTGTGCCAATTCCTGCAACTGCATTAACCTGACTGCAATAAAGGCTTGAATAACGGCAATTCTTTTTAAATTGTTAAGGCTTTGCAATCTTAATCCTTCAACATCAGTACCGTCAGTTTTCCACACTTTATGAAATTCTTCTATGCGCCATCTTAATTCATAATATCTAACGACTTTTAAAGCATCTTCGGAAGTGTATAACGGCTCGCTTGTGTAGAGAAGCCAGCATAACGGTTCACTTTCTTCTTTATTATATTCTTGGCAAATAATTAAGTTGATAGGCAGTGCTGGTTCACCAACCGCTCTTTGTGGTTTTTTGATATTGATTGTTTGATAGCTCAATTTCATTTTAGCTTGTCTCGCCGACCGGCCTCCTTTTTGTTTAACGTCGACGCTATAACTGCACTTGCTTTCAGTTGTCTTTAATAGCTCGTTTAAATTAGTAAGCGGGTCAAGCAGCTTTCTATTTTCTTTTGCTCTAACCACAAATCGATGCCCATTCATTTTATGATAAGCTAAGTATTCATAAACATCGGCTTCTCTATCACAAACATCAATAATATTAGTAACTTGACCTGTTTTTTGTTTGACGGCATCAAAGCTTTCTTTCCATCGATAACTTTCCTTATCCTTGAATAGTCTACTTTGTCTTTCGGGTTTACTACCAGCCACTTTCTCTTTTCTGAACCAGTATTTCTGGTTAGCGAGCCCTATGATTTGTTCATTTTCAGCATCTAGCATTAAAGTAGAGTGGACATATAGACTGCGTCCTTTAGCTGATTTGCTGCCAGTATTCGCAGAGCTAACATCACCAAGTTCACTGCACAGACTATTATGTTTAAAGCTTATCCCTGTTGTATCCTGTATGGCCAAAACATCTGTACATTCCCTGGCTACTTCACATGTATGATTGAACCCAGTTTCTGCGATGACTTCTGGAACAATATTATCATTGCGGATGAAACGATAAGCTGCTTCAATCGTTGCTGGATCACCGCTTGCTTTTACCACTGATTCACCAGCATTTTGAGCCATACTACCTGCTAATTTCGTAAGTCGTTTTGTCCTTCTTGGGTCGCCTAAGTCGGTATCTCCGAAGATCAATTGCGCCCACTCTGCAGCATTTAAATCGCTCATTGTTTTTACGTTTCATTAGAAAATTTAACCTATTAGATCATAACTTTTAATGTCCGTAAACTTGTGTATAAGAGACAGCGCGGAGCATGGGAACGAGTGGTGTGTAAAACATGGGAGGGAGTGTGAAACGTTAGGGCTAGCGGAATTTCATTTTGGGTGAAGAGTCTTAATCCTTCCTATACTTTAGTACCTTGACACAAAAGTTTTGAACGATTCAGCGGGATTTAAAATTGTTAAATACAAGGCATTTGCTTGAAGACATAGTTGTTCTATGTCGAAAACAAATAATGCAGTAGTTGGCGGTTTAAAATCCGCCCGGAGGGAGCTCACCTGGCAAGTGAACACTGCGTTACTTTAATTTGAAAGGCATCAGCCTTCCTAAAACAAAGTGCCTTGTGTTAACTCACCAGGTGAACTCTGAATCAATCAAAATCTCTGTGTAAGGTACTAGGTTAAAACCCCGTTTAAACAAACCATCACCTTCGAAGGGAGGCATACAATGAAATACATTTCCCTAGCACTGCTTTTAGTTCTTTCCAGCGCCGTACAGGCAAAAACGCTTACTCTGATCGCCGGGCTTTCTCTACCCCCATATGTGATCCAGGAAAGTGACTCTGGGATGGAATACGATGTCATCAAAGAGGCACTTGCGTTTAAAGGCCATACACTTGTTATGAAGTATGTGCCTTTTGCACGGGTGTCCGTTGACTATCCTAAATATGACGGCGCAATCACCATCAACGAATCATCGGGAGCCAAGGGTAACTACTCGGATCAGGTCATCACTTATCAAAACTATGCAGTTACCTTAAAAAACAAAGGGATAAAGATAAATTCAATTCAAGATCTGCAAGACCAGAAGATTATTGCTTTTCAGAATGCCACCAAATACCTCGGTGATGAATTTGCACAAGTAGTAAAAGGCAATTCTAAATACCGGGAGCTGGGACAGCAGGTGAAACAGGTAAAACTTCTTTATTCTGGCCGAACTGATGTTGTTGTTTCCGATATAAATATTTTTAAATATTTCAGAAAAAGTGTAACAGACGTAGACACCACAGCCGAAATTACTCTCCATGAAATATTTGCAGCAGTGGGTTATAAGGTTCTGTTTAATGATGTCGCGTTAAGAGACGATTTTAATGCCGGCCTTAAGTCACTGAAAGCTTCCGGCCGCTATGATGAAATCGTTAATAGTTATATAAAGTAAGCTCGTGAAACTAGCTTGTATCGGGTAATACATAAGTACTTGCCCGGCAATTCGATTAGTGTGAGTTCCCACGCGGAACATGGAGCTCGAACATAAGGGCTAGTGCTGTTGATTTTGCGTGTATAGGTCCTCATTCATAGAATGTGTATTAGTCATGTTCACTGCCGCCGCACTGGATCGGTACTGGGAGGGAGTTAATCCGGTTTTTTGTTTGAACAAACGGCAGAAGTAGTTGCTGCCGGAAAAACCGCATGAATCTGAGATATGTTTAATGCGGTTATTATTATTCAATAATAACTCGCGTGCTTTAGTCAGGCGCTGCGCGCACAGGTAGTCTTTAAAACTGATGTTTCCCTGCTGCTGAAACAGGTGAGACATGTAATTAGGAGAAATATAAAATTTTTCACTGATCATTTCCCGGCTTAACGCGACGCTGAAATTATTATCGATGTAATCAACAATACGCTGAAACAGTTCTTTCTGGCGGTTAGGTCGACATTCTGACGCTTCTCCCATCATGGAAATATGGCTTATTAACGAGCGGATGACTAAGGCCGGAGTATGGTGATCTGCTTCCTGAGCGCACAGTTCATTTAAGGCCTGCAGTAAACCGTTACCAATTCTTTCATGCTGGCGTATGACGGTTTTCTTTTTCAGGCTGCTGAACTTCTGACCGTTCCATTGTTGTAAACTGACTCCAATTTTATGACTGCTGAAAATAAAGCTAAGGATGGTAACTTCATCCTGCCAGACCGGTAGACTCCAGGCTGATGCCGGAACATACAGTACATCGCCGGCTCTAAGGTGCCGCTCCATACTGCAGCCGTCAGAGGTACCGTAGCGGCTGACAATACTGCCGCTAATTACAATATCCAGACGCGGATTATTTATCTGCCAGGCTAACTCCGGCACATCACAGTTTTTGCCTGCAGCATAAATCCGTTTTACGGACTGATCATTGTTAATGACATTATTTACTAGAACGAATATTTCATCATCATGTTGCTCTTTCGGGCGAAGAGCTTGAACCGCATCTGCTTTAATCATCGTGTTAATCCAATTCAACGTAATTCACCATTTTGAAAATATTTTCATATTCTCTTACAAAACTGCTTTTTCATGCTAATAACTAGGCTGTTTTACCTAGTATTGCATATAAAATGAACACAAAGTGTAAATTTTTACACTTTGTTTGTGTTTGTGATGTTTATCTCGTTATTTTTTGGAAAAAATTATCACAATGTGTCCGCTTAATAAATTTGAAATTATCTTTTACTGGAGTGTTAGCGAATGAGTAGAAATGTAGTGGCAATTACCGCTTGTGCGGCAGGGATCGCACATACCTATATGGCGGCTGAAGCATTAGAAGTCGCGGGTGAGGAGCATGGTTTTAAAATAAAAGTTGAAACGCAGGGCTCAATCGGCGCGGAAAACATCCTTACTGAACAGGATATTGCTGAGGCTGATGTGGTTATTCTTGCTTCCGATATCGAAATTGATATGGCCCGTTTCGGTGGTAAAAAGGTTTATAGGACTAGGCCAAAAGTTGCCATTAATGATCCGCTTGCATTAGTTGATGCGGCGATTAAAGAGGGCACGGTATTCGGCGCGAAAGGCACTGAAGTCGGCGGCGTTACATTGGGCAAAACCAGTGAAAATGGTTTCATTCAGCATGTGATGAGCGGCATTTCTTATATGGTGCCTATGGTTATCTCTGCGGGTTTACTGTTAGCTATTGCTAATATATTTGCCTTTCAGAAAGATGATATGGGTCGTCTGGTTGCATGGGGATTTGATCAGACAGATCCGCTCGGCGATTTTATGTTTCACATGTTTAAACTCGGACAGATCGGCTTTTTATTAATGATCCCGCTGTTTGCCGGGTTCGTGGCGAATTCGATTGCATCCAAACCGGCAATCGCACCTGCGATGATTGGAGCTTATATCGCCAATGATGCGGAGTTTTTAGGCACCGAAACCGGCGGCGGTTTCCTGTCGGCAATTTTAGTGGCATTTATTGTTGGTTATTTTGTCCGTTACTTAAAGCTTATCCCCTGGCCGAAATTTATGAAACCGATTGTACCAATTATGATTTTACCGTTAATCGCGACCTTCTTTATTATGGTGGTAGTGAAGTACATGATCGGCGGGCCGATTGCCGCTGGTATGAGCAGCATGTATGAAGGATTAAACTGGCTGACCATCAATTACTCCTCTTCAACCTTTATTATCGGTGCGATTATCGGGGCTATGATAGGTTTTGATTTCGGCGGACCGGTTAATAAAACCGCGTTGATTTTCGGTACTGCTGTATTCACCGATACCGTAGCAAAATATGGCATAGAAGGGGCTAATTTTGTACCGGGAACGGCTGCTCAAGCGGCTATTTCTGTTGCACCACTGGGCATATTTTTAGCCTCAAAACTGTTTAAAAATAAATTCACTACCACTGAAAAAATTTCAGCAGATTCTGCATTTGGTATGGGCATAGTCGGCGTGACTGAGGGGGCTATTCCGTTTGCCGCCGCCAACCCGATTCAGATGATCACCGCTAGTGTTTCGGGCTCAGCATTAGCGGGTGGTTTAGTTGGATTCTTAGGGGTTAAATTCTACGGTGGTATCGGCTCTCCAATCGGTACGTTTGTCGGTTACATTGAGCAGCCTATCCCCTTTGTCACCTGGATCCTGTGTACTTTTGCAGGTATCACATTAACCGCGCTGATTATCGGCTTCTGGCGTAAACCTGTTGAAGTTGAAACTAAATCAGAAACTAAAGTTTTAGAGCCAGAAGCACAGCCTCAGCCGTCCGCAGCCGCTTAAGGAATAATGATGAAAACGGTATTTAATAACAACCATCTTATTGTTGATGAACACTCGAAAAATAAAGAACAGGCGTTGGCCTTTATTGCACAGAATGCGGCTTCATTAGGTTATGTTGCGGATGCGGATCTTTACCAGGCCGGATTACTCGACCGGGAAGATAATTCCAGTACCGGCCTGATGGGGGGAATGGCAACACCGCATTGTAAAAACGCAACGGTAAAACATGCCGGCATTTTTGTTGTGCGTTTCAAACATGCCATTGAATGGCAGACCATGGACGAGGCTCCCGTTAATACCGCCGTGGCGTTAACGATTCCGGCAGAGGGGGCTGAAACATCTATTCGTATGTTAACTAAACTTTCGCGGCGCATGATGAGAATCGCATTTCGTGAAACCCTGCAGCAGGGGGATATTAAACAAGTTGAAAGTGTTATTGCTGAGGCAATTGCTTAATCGTCAGGTAGAGAGTTATTTTTATGAAAAAAACATTTCACGTTATCGCACATACTCATTGGGATTTTGAATGGTATTTCTCGGCCCATGAGTCTCTGATTCAGCTCATTTACCACATGGAGGAGGTAATGAGCAGCCTGGAGAGCGGTGAGACAGACAGTTATTTACTGGATGGCCAGTTGAGTATTGTTGAAGATTATCTGCAGCAGTGTCCGGAGCAGGAGCAAAGGTTTAGATCATTGGTTGAATCAGGAAAGCTGGTTATCGGGCCCTGGTATACACAGACCGATCAGCTGATTATCGGCGGAGAGTCGATAGTCCGTAACCTAGCCGCCGGTATTCGTTCAGGTCAAAAATACGGTAATGTAATGAAGGTCGGTTATGTACCGGACTCATTTGGTCAGAGCATCGACATGCCTAAAATTTACCAGGGAGTCGGCATTGATAAAACCGTATTCTGGCGGGGGTTGTGCAGTGATGTCTGTGCCAGCCGGGAGTTTAACTGGTCCTGTGAAGACGGCAGTAAAGTCTTAGCTTACAATATTAAAAACGGATATTTTACCGGATCCTATATTATTGATTTTGATGATCCTGCGCCTTTGTGCGAGCAGTCTGCCGAGGGCACATTAGCGAATCATGTGGCAGTACCTCTGGGCGGCGATCAGCGTTATATCGATTCTAATATTAAAAGCCGCATTGCGCTTTGTAATCAGAATAATGCAGATTATCACCTGATTGAAAGCAGCTATCAGCAGCTGTTTGAGGCGATTCAGGACGAGGAGCTGGATCTGCCTGAAATCCGCGGTGAGATGATTGACGGTCAGGTTTCCAAAATTCACCGTTCAATATATTCATCGCGCTATGATCATAAACATCTTAATGACCGTATTGAACGACGTTTAAGTTATCAGCTTGAGCCGCTGATGGTGATGGCTGACAGTTTAGGCATTGCGCCGCAGTCTTGTTTAGTGAGTAATATCTGGAAAGTGATTATGCGCAACCATGCGCATGACAGTGCCGGAGGCTGTAATGCGGATAAGACCAATAAAATTATAGCTGCACGTTATGAGCAGGCGGATCAGATGTCCGGCTCTGCGGTCGATTATTTAGTGCGGAAAATTGCCGAGTCACAGCAGGGCGGTATTGACGGGCGTTTGACGATTTTTAATACACTGCCTTATGCACGAGAGCAGGTCGTTAACGTTAATATATCAACACAGTCGCCATATTTTTTATTAACCGGCAGTGACGGCAGACAGATAGAGTTTGACTGTCTTAAGTTGGAAAAATGCTACCGCGGCACGATTCAGAAAGATGCCGCCGATAATGATCCGGATAAATATTATTATCAGAGTGATATCGAATTTGTCTACCCGCTCGGCGCCTCCTCTGTTGTCAGCCTACAGGTAACAGAATTAGATAAACCTGTGCAGGAAAGTACGATACTGCTGACTGCTGATTGTCAGGAAGCGCAGATCAGCAATGCTCATTATCAGTTAACCTATAAAGACGGACAGTTTACTCTGTTTGATAAGTATCAGCAGCGCTGCTGGACTGACTGTATCGCCCTTCATGATATGGGAGACGGCGGTGATACCTATGACTATTCACCTCCGGAGCATGACTGGCTGTTAGCACTTAACTGGTCGCAGGCGAGAGTATCCGTGGGCAAAGGGCGTCTGTCGCAGACTTTATTTGTTGAAGGTGAGTGGGCTCTTCCTGAGGATTTAACAGCACGTCAAAATAAAGAGCTTAACGGCGTTGTCAGTTATAAACTGGCTTTCCGCTTAGAAGAACAAGGAACTGGTGCTGCTTCACAACAAGTCTGCCCGCTGCTGATTGAAGCGGAGTTTGATAATCAGGTGCTGGATCACCGTATGCAGCTGGTGATTACTGCGCCGATAAGTACTAGAACAAGCTGGGCTGATACACCGTTCGGCACGGTGGAACGGCTAAATGAAAGTGAACATCTCTATGACTGGTCTGCTGCAGGTTGGAAAGAGGAGCCTAGCCCCATTTATCCGATGCTGCATTTTGTGAATATGCATGATAAAAACAGCAGCTTAACCTTGTTTACTCAGGGCGGCAAGGAGTATGAAGTTTTAGCTGATAATAAACTGGCGCTGACCCTGTTCCGCTGTGTAGGCTGGTTGGGTAAACCGGATCTGCAGCGTCGGCCGGGTATTGCATCGGGACAGCAGTTTAAATACATTGCTACGCCGGACAGCCAGATGCAGGGAACAATCAACTTTGACTGTGCAGTACTGATTGAACCTGAGTTTAAACCGGCTTCCCTGCAGCGGCAGTGGCAGCAGTATTCGGTTAAGCCGCTTTATTATCAGAATCAGTCACTTAATCAGTTTACCAACACCTTGAAATATTTTGTGATGCACCCCTTAGCTGAAAAAATTGCAGACAGTTATGCCGGGTGTTTGATTGATTGTCCTGAACTGGTGGTGAGCGCGTTAAAACCAGCTGATGATAGCAATGGTTTTATTATCCGTTTATATAATCCCGGCAGTGAAACCGTTAGAGAGCCAGGAAGTATTTCTCTGCCGGACTCGGTCACTGCGATTGTCGAAACCGATCTGCTGGAAAATGCCGTGTCAGCGCTCTGTTGTGTTAATGGAAAAGTGAATTTGAAAACCTTTGCCGCCAAACAGATAAAAACGTTTAGATGTAGTTTTTAAGTTATAGCTGAATAATCTGGATATAATAAACGCCGCTTCAAGTTGTTTTGAAGTGGCGTTTAACTTTACTGAACAAAAATCTGCTCTGTCGCCACCCAGTTTTGAATTGAATCTCTGTTATCGTGAACGTATTGAGAATAGATGTAATCGACTGCCATCAGGAGCGGCATTTGCCCTGAAATCATGCCCGTTGACTCTTCGCCGTGTAAAGAGGCGGTTAACAGAGTCATATCTGCGGTGCTGATAAGCTTGGATTTTTCATTGGCGGTAATGCACAGAACCGTTATCCCTTTTTGCTTCATATCCTTAGCGTAATTCAGCATAGCCGCATTTTTACCCTTCAAAGAGAATAAAATAACCAGTGCGCCGGGTTTTAAGATAGAGCTGAGCATGCGCATTGAATCGTTATCCTGAACCACTTCAACAAACTTACCTAAACGTGTGAAGCGGAATTTAAAATCAGCCCCGGCTAACGCACTGTATCCTGATCCGAAAATATGGATAACCTCATGCTGTCCGATAACAGCGCTGAACTTTGCAACCAGTTCTTTATCGAAACGTTTATCAAACTGCTGCAGTATATCGATGTAATCATTATGCAGGCCGTTTAATTTAATGCTTTCCTGCGGGGATTCCTGATCCAGCTGCTGCTGGTAGATAAACAGAAATTCTTTGAAGTTATTGAGTCCGATCTTTTTACAAAAACGAGTAATTGAAGCTGTTGATACACCGATCAGAAGGGCCAGCTCTTCTATGTTTTTGACGGCTTTACGTGCTAGAAAGTAGTCTGCAATCTTACTGTCTGCAGAGGTAAATTTGATGCGTGCGTATTCAAATAGTAGTTGGAAGTCTTTATTCATTTGATCCTCGTTTCAGGAGATACAACAAGGATAACTTATAACGAAAATACTTTCACTTCAAGGTAAGAAAATGATATTTATGGTGGGGATGTTGAAAATATTTTAACTGCGGCGAAGTGCTGCTAACAATGTCGAATACACTTCGCCGGGGGGGAGAGGTAATTGACTAAAAGTAATACTCAAGTCCCAATCGCGCTTCAGTGTAGTCTACACTGTCTAGTTCCATCGCTTTAAGACGAAGATAAATTAGTGCATCGTCATCAATAAAGTACATCGCCTGACCGGAAATGACGTTATCTGCTGTATCTGCCACTTTTACACTGTCAATTTCGAGATCACTGTTAGCAGCATAACCGATTTTAAACTGCCAGTAACCTGTCGAGTATAATGCGCCTACAGAATATGCAGTCTGATCCTGAACGCTGCCTATTTCAGATTCTAGGGATTCACTGCTGTAGTCTGAGTATTCGGCGGTCATTACTTTATAAGCACCAAATAAACCAATTCCGTTTTTAAAGTTCAATTCATAACCAGCAATATAAGTGGTGTATTCCGATTGTGCTGTTTTACCGTCAGTTTCACCGCTTGTATCTTCAACATTTACCAGACGGCCGGTACCATATTCATAACCTAAATGCAGCTTTAACGGCCCTTGGGTATAATGCGCCGATCCACCGACAAAATTACTGTCTGAATCATTGGGATTATTACCTCGGCCGATTGCGGTTACGACTGAAAAGCCAGACCAGACCGGGCTCTCCCAGCTGATTTGATCTGACTGACGATCGTAATTTGCACCGCCTTCAATATCTGCTCCCCAGTCAAAGACATTACCTAACCCTGGATTTGAGTAAGGCCAGTCAACAATATCGTACAGCGGTGTGGTAAAGCGCCCGAACTTGATAAGTCCCCATTTTTCATCAGTAAAGCCTGCATAGGTATCACGTAAACCAAATTGACCGTCACCTTCGTTATCACTCCAGCCGACATTATTGCCTTCAATCTGCCAGACCAGTTTAGGCGCGCGGGCCATCTCTTTTTCACCGCGGAAACCGATACGTGATTCATTTTCAATGCGGTTAACGGTGTCTTTGCCGTCTTCTCCCAAACTGAACAATGAAATAGCGACCTGGCCGTATAATTCAATCGGTTCATCTTCACGAGTTTGCTCAACATCTTCTTTATGTTCAACAGCGTAAATACCGATATCATCATTTTTCTTGCTGTCTTTAACCTGTGTATCATGCTGAACTGAGTATATATCGTCGCCTTTTTTACCTTCTTTATCCTCTTTAGCTAAAACTGGTGAAGCAATTACGGAGGCAAGAATTGATGTTATCAATAGTTTCTTCTTGAACATTTTTTATTCCTATCTATTTTTTAGATTAATAAGTTACAGCTCAATAAACGTAATCAATCTGCCGCGGTGAAATGCCGCTTCCCTTTCCTTTTATCTGGCTTCATGCCCTGTTGTACAAATTAACTAAGTCTCTTTTGTTGTGCTCATGCTTGTTTCCGTAAGTAATATACAACTGCCGAAAAGGATAAAAAATTGGACATTTATATGAAAAACAGCACATATCTACTGCCGGATAAGAAACATGATCTAAATCTCGTTTGCTTGCTAGGAGAGGGCATGAGCAGCTTGTTTATACCTCATTACCATGCTTCGCGTGGTAATGCATAGATTCTTGCGTAATGTTGTTGCTGGCAGTACGAATTTCTTCGCGGCTATGGGAGCTAGTGAAAACTTGTTGCTACACTTTGTGTAGCGGTGTTATGGTGTGTTTAATTATTAATCATAGTGAGACAGCGCAATGACGTTACCAGTACCCGGCGAGCCGGTAAGAGGTTCAAAAACCGGTAAGCCGATTATGGCTTTATTTGATTTGTTAGGCCGTACCTGGTGCATGGGTATTATCTGGCAGCTGAGTTTAAGCAATGCCACTTTCAGGCAGTTACAAGCGCGCTGCGAAGATATTTCTCCGACATTATTGAATAAAAGACTGCATGAGTTAGCTCAATTAGGTTTAGTGAAAAAAACCGAGACAGGTTACGGGTTAACGGAGCAGGCGTCAGCGTTGGCATTATTAATCAAACCTATGGGACCCTGGGCTCGCTCCTGGGCTGAAAACCTGCCGCAACAGTTAAAAAGCAAGGAAAAAAATGATGCTTAAATATAGTGAAATGCAGCTCAATCGCTGTTCAAATCAGCGCAAAAATCCGCAGTGGTTAGAGAGTCAGAAAAACACTAACAGCCGCTGGGTGTTGATGCATTCTGATCAAAACTACTTTAGTCAGGGTGATAACAGGCCGCTGTTTTTATCACTTGAAGCCGTAGAGCATCTGAATTTAGACAATGCGGTATTTTTAGGTATTGATGAAAATAACGATAACAGACCATATTTTGCTTTAGATTTAACTGATACAGATCAGGCGTTAACTACTGTGTTTTTAGCACAGGGAGAATTTATTGATTTACGTAAATTAGCCGTGGTGCTTGATAACCAGTATGCATCATTACTCGCACTGGCTCGGGGAATCTGCTTCTGGCATAGAACCCATGGTTTTTGCGCGCGCTGCGGCACTGCAAGTCAGTTAGTAGAAGCGGGGCATTCTAGATTATGCAGCAGTCAGGAATGCGGTCATCACACATTTCCGCGTACTGATCCGGCAGTGATCATGATTGTCAGAAAGACTTTCGCCGATGGTATTGAACGCTGTTTGTTAGGCCGTCAGGCATCATGGCCGGACGGTGTTTTTTCAACCTTAGCCGGCTTTGTGGATCCGGGGGAAACATTAGAAACTGCCGTCGCCCGGGAAGTGCAGGAAGAGTCCGGTATCAGCGTAAATAATGTTCAATATATAACCTCGCAGCCCTGGCCGTTCCCGTCATCGATTATGTTAGGTTTTATTGCTGATGCCTGCAGTGAAAAGATTCAAGTTGATAAAGATGAATTAGATGATGCCCGATGGTTTTCCCGTGATGATTTGAACGCTTTCGGAGAATGGGGCGATGAAGGTGCAGGTTTTAAATTATCGAGAGTTGATTCCATCTCGCGTTACTTAATTGAATACTGGCGAAAGCTGGGGGATTAGTAAGCAATATACCTCGTTCCAATGCTCTGCGTGTTCCCGCGCAGAGAATTTATATGGCTGTACCGTACTGTTCGTACTGATGTTTTAACCCGCAAACTTATAGTGTATAAGTCGCAACGGGGCGTTTCGACTTGGCTTGCTGAGACGGGAGAGGGGTATATAACCACAGGTTTTGATGTACATTTCGGTTTTCTTTAGGGGCAATTTGAACGAATAACTAGCCTATTTAAAATTAATATTTTATTAAACAAAGCCTTCAGCTGCATCAATTGCGCACCGAGCCTCAATTAGCGTACAACCAGTCTCTGCCATTAATTGATTGACCGTAATTTCAGGGGTAGATTCCATTATCAACGTTAAACTATAGATCGGTTTTGGTAGCGCTTTATCAATGGCTTCCGCAATCCATAATACTTTTTCCATCCGTATTTTTTCACTTATCTCAACAAGCTGACTTTGGTTGCCCATTAGTAACCAATTTTTCGAACGGCGGATACGCTTTAAGCTACAACCGTGTTGAGTAGCAAGTCCTACCATTGTCGCTTTACAGTCAATACGATGTAGAAAATTATTTAACTTAATTGATATCATTTTTGAAGTGTGATTTGGCACTGCACCCACCATTAGGATTGTTTGATAAGTCAAAGGTCAATAATAACTGCTACGCAGACGTTTGACGAACATGAGCCTTAAAGCATGCTCTGTATATGGAGTATCTGTTACTTGAATAAACTTATGTGCTTGGCCTATAACCTTGGTAACAATAAATCGTAAGCTTGTTTTCTCCCATGAAGCGAGCGTTATCATAGAGGAGCTTTTTCTCTATGGTGAGCTAGTAAAAAAAGCTCATTCACGAGCTATTTTTTGCTGTATCTAATAGCCAATTAACAAAAGCATCAATATTTGGTGTGGTTCGCCTTAATGGGTCTGTAATTATGTAATGGGCACCAATCGCAATTGGTTCTAATTCAGCGATAGCTGGTACTAATATACCAGTTTTTAATTCGTGTTCGATATAGGCTTTGTTAGTCAGAGATATTCCAAGTCCAGTTACAGAAGCTTGAATTGCAGTGTCATCATGTTCAAACCTTAATGAATTTTCAAAGTTTAGCTTAAAATCTGGTACGGATTTCAACCATAAACGCCAATCACGTCCCGTTGGTTCATTGAATATTAATCTATATTCACTTAAGTCATTAATATTAATTGGTTGACCTTTTGGAAGGATGGATGGTGAGCATACGGGCTGAAGCCACTCAGCCATAATAAACTGGCTGTTATTTGGTGGTGAACTATCTTCGTCGTATGGATTTCCTAAAACATAAACTATCTTTGCGTCTAATTGTGATCCTAATGGTTCATTATTACTTTTCCCTGTATGAATATTAATTGGATATTCAGGAAAACAAGATTCAAAAATAGACAGTCTAGGCATAAGCCAACGAATTGCAAAACTTGTAGTAACAAGGATATCCAATTGTGGTGACATACCTCGAATTTCGTCAGAAACTTCAGCTATTTGCTGCATTGCCAAACTACTTACAGTGAACAAACGCTTTCCTTTATTAGTCAGTTTTACCCCTCTACCAAGGCGTTCAAACAACGAACAACCATAGTATTCTTCAAGCCGCTTGATCTGCCTGCTAACCGCGCCTTCAGTAACACATAGTTGATTCGCCGCAGCTTTAAAACTCATATGAGAAGCAGATGCATTGAAGTAAGTAAGAGCGATCAATGGGGGAAGTTTCATAACATTATGGTTATCATATGGCTTTACAATTTGTAAAGTATAATGACAAGCTTCATCGTTAGTCAAACTCTCTGTAAATGATTTATTATTAGATCGTTGAATTATTAAAGAGCATATGGCTATGACTATGAAAAACAAGACGTTACTGTATAAAGAAACACCGGGTAAAAAGAACGCTATTCACTTCAACAATGCGGGAGCCGCTTTAATGCCCGATTGTGTTCTAGATGCCCAACAACAACACCTCTCTTTAGAAGCTGAAGTTGGTGGCTACGAAGCTGCAAGTATTGCTTCAAATAGAGTTGAGGCAGTGTACGATTCGATTGCAAAACTTATAAACTGTAAGCGGGACGAGATAGCTATTGTTGAAAACGCTACTGTAGGTTGGATGATGGCTTTTTATTCTATTCCTTTTGAGGAGGGCGATAGAATTTTAACTGCTGAAGCAGAGTACTCCTCGAACTATCTTGCTTATCTACACCTTCAAAAAACAAAAGGTATTAAAGTAGAAGTTATTCCATCAAATGAGTATGGCGAAGTGTGCACACAATCTTTAAGTGACATGATTGATAATAAAGTACGCTTAATTTCAATAACACATGTTCCAACCAATGGGGGGCTAATAAATCCCATCGTTGAAATTGGTAAAATTGCAAAAGAGAATAATATTCTGTACCTTGTCGATGCATGCCAATCCGTAGGGCAAATGTCTATAGATGTAAAAAAAATTGGATGTGATTTTCTTTCTGTGACGGGGAGGAAATATCTCAGAGGGCCAAGAGGGATAGGTTTCTTATATGTTCGAGAAACATTGATTGAAAAACTCCACCCTCCGATGATTGATCTTAGGTCTGCTCTTTGGACTTCTCCTGAAACTTATGAGTTAAGTAAGAATGCAAAGCGTTTTGAGAATTGGGAATTTAACTACAGTGCGTTACTTGGATTAGGTGCGGCAGTTGACTACGCACTAAATATTGGTTTAGAGAATATTGAAAATGAAGTTCAGAGACTTGCAGATAATCTGCGTACTATGTTGTCTGAAATTGATGGGGTTTTAGTAACGGACATTGGAAGAAGGCAATGTGGAATAGTCTCCTTTTGTATTTTAGGCATACCTGCAAAAGAAATATTTGACTCACTAGGCAAGAAAAAAATAAGAGTAAGTATTAGTAAGCCTGAAAGCACACTAATTGATTCTAGAAAACGGAATCTTTCAAACATAGTACGTGCTTCTGTGCATTATTATAATGATGATGATGAGATTAGTACATTTGTGCACGAATTAGAGAAAATTATTGAAGAAGCCGCCACATAACTATCTGAGTTCTAGTTCAATAAATTGGCGTCACAACCCTCATTTTGATGATAGATTCCTACGCTCGCTTCTTTCCGGAAGCGAGCATAATAGTGATCACAGATTTTTAGCTTTATAAATCGCAATTGGGGCGTTTGCGAGTTGGCTTCCTGAGGCGCAAAGGGGCACATTCCGACTTAGATAATATGACTGGCTGCACTTTTACTCTTCGTGCCGCTTAATGGACGTTTACCAGCTGTTTTTGTTAAATCTTAGTGTGCTGCTTTATCTCCCCAAATTTCTTTGAGTCGTTTATCACGGCCGCAGTTCCAGCGATAGAATTTATAGCGAACGGGGTTGTTTATATAATAATTCTGATGGTAACTTTCGTCACCTTTAATGGGGTAAAAGACAGCTGCTTCTAGGATTGGCGTAACCACTTTTTGATTAGGGAACTGCTCGGCTATTTTTCTTTTAGATTGTTCCGCTATCTTCTTTTCAGTTTGGCTGGCAGCAAAGACAGCACTTAAATAACTTGAGCCTTTATCACAAAACTGTCCTTTATCATCAAATGGATCAATGTTAATCCAGTAATGGTCTAACAACTCTTTATAACTAATTTTTGCCGCATCATAGGTTATCTCAACAGCTTCATAGTGGCCTTTATGATTGCCAGAATAGGTTGGATCTTCTAACGTTCCGCCAGTAAAGCCGGAGATAACATCACTTACTCCTTCAAGCTTCTCAAAATCGGACTCCATACACCAAAAACATCCTCCAGCGAGTACGGCTTTATCTGCTGCTGCTGCATTAGATGCATAGAGCAGCAGGCTGGTTAATATAAACAATAGTGGTTTACATTTCACAAGATTTCTCCTTCTTTTAACTAAAGAATAGTCTAAATAGACTATGTCTAGATTGTACAAGGGGCATGGCTATTTTTGTGTTTTATTGCGTAAACGAATAAGCATGTTTATTCTGAACATAAGCTATTGTTAGCAATAATGATCTTATGCTTTAAGCATTAAACTAAAAGCGCATTGAAAAATGAAAGATTGTATATTAACTAGACTTCACGGATATCGAGTTAGCTATACCTATGCGAACCAACGACCAGAACGAACTGCGCGCTAAAGGATCTTCTCTTAAACCTTTAAGCGCGCTTGTTCCATTTATAAAACCCTATAAGGGTACATTGACTGCTGCCGTCATAGTCTTATTGATGGCGTCTGCGGCAACGAGCTGTCTGCCGATTGCAGCCAGATACCTTATAGATAGTGGTATCAGCAGTGGTGATCCTGACAAAATTGATTTTTATTTTCAGCTGGTTTTAGGTGTTCTTCTGCTGATCAGTTTATTGTCAGCTAGCCGTTTTTACCTGATAACCTGGCTGGGTGAACGAATTGTTGCTGATATCCGTAAAAAAGTATATTCACATGTCATCAGACAGGATCCTGCTTTTTTTGAAGTGACCCAGACAGGGGAAGTTCTATCTCGACTGACGACTGATACAACGCTGGTACAATCTATATCCGGGGTCGGAATATCAATCGCACTGCGCTCATCTGTCATGTTGATTGTCTCTCTTGCCGGTATTATGTATACCAGCCCCTCTTTAACACTGATGATTCTATTACTTGTTCCTGCTGTAATCGGACCAATATTGTGGATTGCCCGCAAAGTACGCAAACTGTCTCGCGCGGCTCAGGACAAAATTGCGGACTCCAGCGGCATGGCTAATGAAACGTTGAATGCTATCGAGACCGTGCAGGCATTCACCCTTGAGTCTTTACAAAGCAGACGTTTTGCAGAAGCAGTAGAAGCCGCATTTATAGCGGGCCTGCAGCGGATCAGGGGACGCTTTGTGATGTCTTTAGGCTCTATGTTTCTGCTCTTTGGCGCTGTGACGCTGGTACTTTGGGTTGGAACGCGGGAGGTATTAGCTGGAGACATGCTGCCGGGAGAGCTTGCTCAGTTTGTTTTATTCACGGTTCTGCTTGCAAGTTCAGGTGCAATGCTTAGCGAAATGTGGGGAGAAGTTCAGCGCGCTGCAGGTGCGATGGAACGGCTGTTCGAATTACTCGATGCACAGCCATTTATTCGTGCACCGGCAAATCCGATACCTTTACCCTCGCAGGGAGGAGGTAGTATTGTATTTAGTGAGGTCGACTTCAAATACCCCTCGCGTCCGGATACGCTTGCGATAGATAATTTTAACCTGAACATCACTCCAGGAGAAACTATCGCATTTGTAGGGCCGTCGGGTGCGGGTAAAACAACAACTTTTCAACTGTTATTGCGTTTTTATGACCCGAATACAGGCGCTGTGTTTATCAACGGGGTTGATATAACTAAAACGGATCCGCAAGCCGTGCGTGCTGTTATTGGTATTGTCCCGCAGGAAACCATTGTCTTTGCCGCCAGTGCGCTGGAAAACATTCGTTACGGCCGACCGGATGCAAGCGATGATGACGTTAAGTCTGCAGCACAGGCCGCTTTCGCCGATGAATTTATCGAACGCTTACCTGAGGGCTATGATACATTTCTTGGAGAAAAAGGGACGCGTTTATCCGGAGGACAGAAACAGCGCATTGCTATAGCGCGTGCAGTTTTGAAAAATCCGCCAATATTACTGTTAGATGAAGCAACTAACGCGCTGGATGCTGAGAGCGAACGACTGGTACAGGAAACGCTGCAGAAACTGATGCACAATCGCACGACTATTATTATTGCCCATCGCTTAGCGACTGTACTCAAGGCAAAACGCATTGTGGTTATGCATGAAGGAAGGATTCAAGCTATCGGCAGCCACGCGGAGCTTGTGAAAAAAAATCCTCTTTATGCGCGCCTGGTCGAATTACAATTTCGCTCCGCAGAGGAATAATACCAATCGGATTAAGTATGTGATCTACTTTTTGCGTAGGAAAAACTGCTTAGTTCAAGGCGTAAATTGATGTAAGCGGTTGTTCCCTTTACGAAATTTACAACGAAGAAATAAGCTGTTTTAACCAGTAAAACTGATCAGCTATTTATTCCGATTGGTATAACTGATGTTAATTATATCCGGTCATTTCCACGAATCCCTGACCAGTATGTGAACCATTAAAAGTTACCATTCCTTCGAAGTATTCAATAGCAAAACGCATGATCTGCTTGTTATTGATTATATTTATATTTATATCAATATCTTGAGATTTGACCTTTAAGGTAAAACTCTGCGGATAACCAAGCTTATTTGTAAGGCCGCTCTGCAGATTGATATCTTTAATTTCTAAGATATCTATCTCCCCGCTGCTGTGCATCAGGCTGCCGTATAGAAAATCATCTTCCTTGGAACGAATGCGGTAAATCATCAGTGCCTTATCTTTGGATAAGCGTAATGAAAACCAATCCCAACCCTGCTGATCCCGTGCGAGCATGCTGGATCCCCATTCCCGATCAAACCATGCATTTCCAGTTACTGTTTGCCGTTTGCCCTGCCATAATATTTCGCCTTTTACATCAATGAAGGGCTGAGAATAATAGTGACTGGCAATATCTTCACTGTGATGCTTTTTGCTAAAGCCTTTATTTCCCTGCAGATAAAAATGTTTTGAACTGGATAATGATAATTTCACCTGCCAGTTTTTCTGTTCAGGATTTTCATTTTCTAAAATAAGGTCTTGTGTAGAAGTGTTGTTGAGCTGCTCATTGCCGCCGCCGTAATTTGAAGAACCATAACTGAGCTGGGCGGGTAATAACTGTGCAGATGACTGCCATATCCAGTCATCAATAACTGCTCGAAAAGGTCTATCAGAGACTTCTACATTACCAAGCTCTTCTCTGCCGTTACGAAATGCAGAAAGGTGCTCTTTTGTATCCGCTAACGCCGCATGAGCAAAGTACAAATGGCGGTTATTTACAGCGGTGCGAAATAATGTCCATTGACTGGCAAAACGCTGACCGTTCTCGGAAGTTAAATTAGTCGTTAAGTACCACCATTCATGTCGATAGTTTTTATGAGGTGAATGGGCTTTAGGAAAGGTAATGTTATGACTTGCAGAGGCTTGTGTATATTGCTGCTGATCATCAGCCAGTTTATTTAGATGATTTCGACTAGGCAGATCTGCTGTTATTAAGAAAGCGGCCAACAGGCCTAATCCTAGTAGAAGCACTATTATCAGCAGTAAGTTAAAATGACGTCTGCTGCTTTTTATCACATTCATAAGCTTGATCTGACATTAAGTTTAAACAGGGGAACAGTTAACGCGGGAATTAAAAATAACAAAGCAAGTGAGCTGCTGACTGCAAAAGGGGCAACATTTAGCATAAGCGGCATCGACCAGCCGAATGAGGCCGGCAGTACTTTGCTTACTAATGCATCAGCTAGGATCACAGCTATCGGCCAGCTCAGCAGAATGGTCCCTAAAGCAAGCAGTAACCATTGTATCAACATGTGCGTAAACAACTCCATTTTGCTATATCCCAAACTGCAAAGAATGTATAAATCAGTTTTGCGGGCCAGCTCTAAACTGTTTGCAGACAAAAACAGCCCCAAACAGGCGATTGAAAGTAATAGCGCTACAATGGTATTCATAAGCACAAAGGTTTGAGAGAAGATAGCAAGTGCTTGTTTCTTTATTTGTTGTGGTTCATAAATCTGCTGCTCTTCTAAGTCGGCTGTCATTAACATATCTTGTTTGTTTATCAATTGGCCCTCTTTAAAAAACACCCCGAAACCAGTATCAACCCAGCCGTCAAACAATTTTGATATTCGTTGTTTTTTCAAAGTGGCAGATAAACCCGGATAGCCGTAATCGTAATAAATGCCTTTGATTTTACACTTATATTGTTTGCCGCCTTGCGATAATAGCAAGCCCTGATCGACAGAAAGCTGTTTCTTTAAAGCGAGTTGTTCATTGATATAACATCCCTCGTCTAGTGTGTTTGATGAAGATTTGAACAATAATGATTCAAGCTGGCGAGCAGACTGGTAACTTAAAACCTTGACGGGTTCATTATCGACTTGTGCCCGGGTATGTTGAAATAGAATGTATTGTTCAACTTCTGATTTATTGTTTAACCATTCTACTACTTGTTGATTCTGCCAGCTCTTATGGCGAATAATGATATCTGAGCTTAACTGCTGATCAATATATTTATCAAAAGCCGCCTCAAAGCTATTCACCATTAAGGCGGCTGCAATACTTGAAGTTAGCGCTAAATAGAATGCTGCAAGCGGTAAATAGCGTCGTGCAATCTGCTTGGCGGCATCTTTAAAAATATATTTAAGACGAAAAGACTTAAGTAAATATCCGCTTACAAAAAGCACCAGTTGTAAAAAACTTGGCAGCAGTGCAACACTTGCTGTTAATAACAATCCGTACTTCGCCATAAGCTGAAACCAGTTACCGCCCGGCCAAAGTAAAAAAAGCAGTAACAATATAATGCCGGCTGCTGAGGTTTGAAGGTAAGGAAACCGCTCCGTTGATGCTCTTGCAGAGAGAGCAATATGGGCAGTACTGATAAGCTTAAACTGCTTGAATAACGCGAGTAATACTGCTGACGATGAAATTATTAATGCCCATATTACGTATTGCCATTGCCACACAAAATGACCACTGCTGTTAAGTAAATAGATCTGGCTAAGGGTTAAACCAACTAATGGTAATAAAGCTGAAACTAAAACGGCAGTTATCAGTATGCCCAGCCCGGAAGCTGTTATCAGCAAAAATAATAATTCGATCGACATGGCTATTTTTAGGGTTTGTAACTGCACACCTAACAAACGTAATTGTGCTGCTAATTTACCACGCTTACGCCACGCCTGACTGCCGGCTTGAAAGGCAATAAACATACTCATAATAAACCCCAATATAGCCAGCACATTGAGGTTCAGGTGCAGTGCATCGGCAAGGCCCAGGCGCTCCTCTACGGACCATGGTTTATATAGCGTTAAATGCCCGGGTAATGCTGATTCCAGTTGTTGTTTATTTTTTTTGCTAAGCGGTGCGACCATTAGATAGCTAAAATCACCTTCTTCAGGGAATAACTGCCAGGCAAGTGCAATATCCAGCAGCGCAGCGTTACCCCATTGTTCTGCAGCTGTTAAGCTAAAGGCAATAAACCTTTGGTCAGCTAAGACAAAGTGGTTATGAGCCGCTGCCTGGCTACTCATATCCGTATTTTTAGTTTTTTTAACCTGCTTTGTATTAACCCCTTCGGACAAAAATAATGTATCTCGGTATGTTTGGTTAAGCAGCACCGTCTGGCTGTTAAAGCTTTCAGGTTTCATTATACTCAGGGCTAACATATCGATAGCTCTGAAGGAAATACGTTTTCCATTAGCAAGCTTTTTTATGAAGGTTAATACGGGGGTTATTTGCGTAAAGCCTTGTTTTCTTAAGGTCGAAAAATCATCTTTAGTAAGTTTTGCGCCGGGCTTCGCAACGATATGAAAAGCGACTGGATTTATTAACTGCAGGTTTGCCTGTTGATACTGCTGCTTACTGGCATGGTTTAAGATCAAAATAGATAACAAGGTACTTGTCGCAATGGCCAAACTGACAATAAAGCCTAGGTTTAATAAAGGGTTGTTTTTATATTCCGCGACCTGGGTTTTCAATACCAGATAGAGATCTCGGTATGCCGGTTTGATGTTTGTACAGGTCGATTTTTTATCCTCCATTAAAATGCCTTTTCAACTAACGTTAGTTGACCGTCAGCTAATCGATAAATTTTATCCATTCTCTGAGCAACATTCACACTATGAGTGACCATTAATAATGCTGTGTTATGAAGTTTTGCTAACTTGACTAATAACTCAACAACACATGTACTGTTGTGTTCATCAAGATTACCGGTCGGCTCATCAGCAAGTAACAATTTAGGTTGAGCACTAAGTGCACGAGCAATAGCAACACGCTGCATTTCCCCCCCGGAAAGTGTTGCCGGATATTTATGCGGCAAACTGTGTATATCCAGCTGCTTGGTAAGCGTGCTGCAGAGTAATGCATCATAACGACCAGCTAAACGGGCGCTGAATTCAATATTATCCTGTACTGACAGGTTAGACAGCAAATTGTACTGCTGGAAAATTATACTGAGGTGTTTTTTTCTTAGCTCACTGAGTTTTTTCTCCGTCGCTTGTGCCAGTTGTAAACCTGCAATACGAATACTGCCTTGTTGTATCGGCTCAAGCCCTGCAATCAGGTTGAGTAAGGTGGTTTTACCACTGCCGCTGTCGCCCATTAATGCAATACATTCACCTTGTGACACAGATAAACTAATATCTGACAAAAGCTGCCGGTGATTGTCACCATCAACAATTTGATGGTTAAGTGATTCAATGATTAAAGACAAAAGCAATCCTCAATTTCAATGATTTAAACTAGTAATTAGTAGGGCCTGTTTATCTTTGCTCTTTGTTCCTGCTGGAGGCTATTTGTATGCTCAGCAAGGCGGAAGTCATACAGTGTAGTCACTCTACATCAATGACTGAGAACGCAGTTGAGTGTAAAAATAGCCCCAGCCCTTCGGGTTGTGTCTGAAAATCCCACACTCTGCGTTGCTCATCACTCATTTAGAGCAACTAAACTTCATTCTTCGCGCCTTGATTGAGGAAATTTCAGGCTCAACAGAGGCAATTTTAAAAGATAAATAGGCCCTAATATTCCAGGTCATTTTGTTATTTGCTTGTTTTACTTACAGGCGCTTATAAATAGATGTTCAGCATAAGAAGAATAAGCGTCATTTTTCGTTTAAGCAAAGTTAGCATAGACAAATTAGAGGGGATTTAGATGTTGAATTGACCTGATGTTCGTTAATTATTAAGAGCAGAATCAATAAACATAAAGAATTTAACTCGGACTATCAAAAACAAAATTACAACAATAATACGGAATAAACGGTAAGACCAACCTATTAAAACTTGCTTAAGGCGGTAGTCATAACAGACTACCAAGCGAACATAGGTGTCGGTTTAATTTACACTATTAATCACGTTCTCAAAGTGCCTTTACCTATCAGTTTGATAATTATGCTTTTTTTATTAAGGCACACTTAATGCAAGGTTATAAGCAGCAACAAAAAATTGCTGTAACACATTCGTTAATTTGTCAGAGAAAGGAGAGTAACTATGTTAAAAACTTTTTCTACTATTATTGCTAGTGCGTGTTTCGCTTTAACTACTATGAGTGCATCTGCAATCCCGTTTGTGGCGATGCCAGCTGATACGTTAGGGCCGTTAAACGGGGGAACAGTACTTGAAAATGTAGTTTCACCTGGAGCAGGAAGCGCAGTATTAACATTTGATTTAATTGGTTATAGAACTGTAGATGGTAACAATGGTTATGATGATACTTTTAGATTAGATATTAACGGTAATAATCTATTTATCGGTGCTTTTAATATGGGCGGCGGCGGCTCTACTCATATTACTTTTCAAGATCCTGGAGTGACAATTGTTTCGACAATGACTCATGGGCTTTACCGGGGCGGACTAACCCAGTTTGCTGTTAACCATAATTTATTATCTGGTAATAACAGCTATCTGTTTGATTATGGTGTCATGCAGGGGTTAGGCGATGAGGGCTGGGGTCTTAGAAATATTGTTATTAGAGGCTCAGTAAACGACGTACCAGGGCCGAATACTATTGGCTTGTTAATTTTATCCTTAGGTCTATTGCTTTGGTCTAGGAAAAATAAAGTTAAGTAACACGTCATTAGTTAGGCAGTGCTGTTTCTGATTAATTTTGGTCAGCTGCCTTTATGAGTTTGCCGTACGCTTTGAAAGCTTTGAGTGTGCGGCAGCTGTATCAACCCTATGAAAAATATATCACTCAATTTAATCGCTGAAATCAAATAAATCGCAGTAATTTGCATTTTTATTTCCACATACTTTACCGTGTGTGCTTTTTCTTATTGTTGCATTTTTACAAGTACGATTATATTTATCTAAATATTTATTGTGTTGGTCAACTCTTAAATTTTGTTTTTTTAAAGCTTTATTGTATAAAGCAACATAATTGTCTCGATCGTAGTTAATTGAATTAAAATCATTTATTAAATAACTTCTTTTGCTTCCTATTGTATGAGTTAAAGCTGATTCAATTCTATCGAGTTTATAGTCAAATGAGTCTATTTTATCGTCAATCTCATTCATAACTTCTTTTAATCTATTAATATTACCTTCTTTTTGAGTGATTTTTTCATCGTAGTAAATACAGTTCTCTACTTGAGTCTCAGTTAAAGGTTTTTTCGCAAAAGCACTAGAAACAAACATTAAGGAAAAGGCAAGTGCAAATAATTTTTTCATGGTTATCTTCTTAGGTTAAAACTTTTTAAACTCAAATCACAAAGTAGATATGCTGTGTCACTTTGTTAATTTCTGCGATCATTTTGATTTACAGTCGCGAATATACGCGAATATTGATTTTAGTTTTTAATTTAGAACAAAAAAACCATTTCATAAAGTAATGCTCAATTACATTGCTCCGTAATTGAAAAAGCTTTACTACAATCACCTGATAAAATGGGATAATCTAATTTGAATCGAGAGCAGAGAGAGTACGACGGTTTCCCTGTCAATGCGGACCCGCACTTGGGGATAACAGCTGTCATTTATATTGGGAAAGTTGATCGATAGCTATGCAAAAAATAACGACTTCTGCACACAGGATACTGACAAAAGATGAAAACTAATAGAGTCACACCAATAAAGCTCACGCGAGACGACTCTGACTATGATGTCTGGAGAATCCAGTTAGAGTCGGGTATCGAGCTCGATGTTGTTGACAGTGAGCCGACTGCCGATGAAAAATATCTTAACCAGCCTTGTGATGTCTTTTTTGACTACGGCGTTGATGACTATCAAATAATTGAAAGCGTTAACGCTCAATTTAAGCTGGAAGAATGCAGAGAAAGTATCTGCCTCAGTTATGCGGTTGGTGTTATTAGCGGCAGTCTCCTTTATGAGGGGGAAGAGACATTTGAGCTTAAAGTCGACGATATTTATCTTTATATCTATGAAGATTCTGTTCCGGGTGCAAAGATAGGTGATACGCTCAAAGTTTCGGGGTGGCCGCTTTCTATTGCATTTACATGATTAAGGCTGGAACTCGCTGTCGATAAATTTTTTTGATTAGAAACGAATATGCTAAGGGTCTTTTTATTCTTGGCATCTTGCTGAACTATTTTGTATCGGCCTTTACCCATTGTTTACCCCTTATATCTTTTTCCTTTGATCATGACTATGTATTACTACACGGAGCGCTGCCCGGAAGTTATGATTCTGCATTGTTATCTAAAGATGAGGTATTGGATGTTGCTGAGCTGTTTTTTGTCTCAAAAATAAAGGAAAAAGAAGCTAATAGGATAACGCCTAAAGGTTATTTTTTACGTTTGTTTGGTGGAGATCCTAAATCCGATTTTTTTGATCGCTTTACAAAATACACCATTCCTAAAGTCAAGCGAGGAGCCCCTCTTAAAGCTGTTTTGAGAAAAGAGATAGCAATTGGTTTTATATGCAGGATTAGCCTTGAATGTATGGACATTTTGTAATTTTTTTTATCATTATTTATATGGGAGGTATTAATGAAATTTTTAATTTATGCAATTGCATCTTTAATGATTTTGATGGCGAGTGCGTATTTTGTTCAAAACTTCACGCTTTTTTGTGTTTTAAATTTGTTTTATGGCATGGTTCTGGGAGGTGTTGCGCGTTTAAAAATTCCTCAGGAAGCTGTTACCAATATTGGTTACTTTATGGCTGTTCATATCCCATTAATGTTTGTTATTACATTGATGGTTGGTTTAAACCTTCTTAAATTTTAAAAAGGAGTTATAAATATCAAATGCTAATTCACAGCTGTCCGTTAGAGATGGATTTATAGATGCATTCTCTGAGGCTAACAAACTAAAAGATCTTGATCAAGCGAATGCGGTTTTAAATGATGTTGATAATCACACCCCACTGGAGGCCATTAAAGCTGCTGTTAGCTTGGTGAATGCTTTAGTGGCTGTAATGCCTGAACATACTGAAAACTTAAAGTTTTTAAAGCAAGCATTTAACACAACTGGTGGTTCTCTTGCTTTGGCTGTTAATTTAGCGGATATAGCAGAAAAATCAGGTGAAGGGAAAGCATCATGGACGGATGTTGCAGCTCTACTTGGTGCTTTTATATCTAAATTTCCTCCGCTTATACCTGTAGGTACAATACTTCAAATATATCTATTGGCCGAAAATTTCGGAGAATATTTAGGAAAAACAGATTTTTTAGATGGCTTATTTGAACAATTTGATAAGACGGTTAACCTCGTTGAAGAGCTCTGGGAATTTTTTAGTAATGACCAAGAAGACGAAGATGCAATCACTGGTGTAAAAGTGCTTTCTGTTGCTCAATTAATTGAATATATTGATGTAAGTAATAATAATTCAGACTCAATGACTGACGACGAAATAGCATCACTCTTTAAATCTACTTCTAATGAGAAAAATATAAGTCCTGAAGTCGTAATTAATATCATTGGTGATATACAGTTGCGATTGGAGACACCGATGGTTACGCCTACCGTTACGCACTTACTACTCAGAGTAGTTTTGCTGTTACAGGAAACGCTAGTTTATATGCTCAGCATAACCAAAACGGAGAGTTAAATGCAGACAATTTTTCTACGCAAAACTTAAATGATCGGGCTGAACTACTCGCACTTATCATGCGGCGCAATATTGATGATATAGCAGGTGACGTCTTACCCTCAACAGAAGATAGATTCTATTGGGCTCATAATACAGATTTCAAACTCGCCACAGGTGATGCGACAACAAAGTTCCTAGGGATGGGGGGACGCAAACTCAATTTGGTAAAAATGACTCTGATGGGCTTGCTGGAGATGCTAAAGGCGATCACCTATACGGCGTTGGTGGTGACGACACTTTGTATGGTGAGCGCGGCGGCAGTTTATCCGGCGGCCAGAAACAGCGTTTAGCACTAGCGCGCGCATTGATCACCGCCCCAAAATACTGGTTTTAGATGAAGCCACCAGTGCTCTGGATTACGAATCGGAAGCCGCCATCATCAGCCGTTTACCCGAAATAACCAAAGGCCGCACGGTGATCAGTATCGCCCATCGCTTAAATACCATCAGACACTGTGACCGCATATTGGTGATAGAAAAAGGCCAGATAAGCGAGTTGGGCTGTCATAAGACTTTGATTGAACGACAGGAAAAGTATGCAAGGTTATGGGCGAGTCAGGTGGGGTGATTTTATTTTTTAGAAAGTCGTGTTGATATCATCAAGATGCTTTTACGCAATATTATCAGCACAAATTTTGCAAAAAACAATGCAGATAAAGGAGAAAATATGAGTTATGTAGTTGAAGTGATAACAGAGCAAGTTGTAGATAAAATTATGGAGGATGCTTGCTGTGATAACCGTAAGCACACTTTATTATCGATTCGCGGGGGGGATTTTCAGAATAAGGCTGATGCTGGTTATGTTTGGTCTGTTGATCATGATAAAAATTACTATCTCTACTTTACGCGTAAAGCTGATATACGAAGTTTAGATCCCGAATATTTCTTTTTTTATAAAAAGTCATTATACCGGATTATTTTAGTAGATCAGTTCGAGCGTACTTTAAAAATAGAGGCGGAACTCTCGTCTGACACGTTATTAGTGGAGGTGCAAACAGAAGTGCTAAAAGCATTTAGCCACTATCCATACCTAGGATTAAAAGACTCAGGTGTTTTTAAAGGGTTACATTTCCAGAAGGAGTGTAAGTAATGGATAATACTCTTAATACCGTTGAATCAGCACTGAATGTGCTGGACGGTTTAAATAAGGCCAAGCCATAGATCTGTTGAGTTGCAGAAAAATCTGCAAAGAATTGGATTAATGTAGGCACTAAATAATTACTGAGGCTTATAAAAGCAAGAGTAGCAGCCATACAAACTGCATGACTACAGCGTTTTAATTCAGAGCTGTGACTGGTGAATATTGACGCCAGTATTGTGATTTTAGGTGTGTATTAATAAACAACAAATTAGCCGTTTAACTACGAACAATTACTTGGAAAATAAAACCAAGGAAACTTATACACCAGCTTGAACGGAACTTACTAATGGGTGACCATCTTATTCTATGCTAAATAAGAGGCTGTATAGCCTAAGCAATTGCTGTACTATTGCGGCTCGACTTTCAAGGTATTTAAGAACCACTATGGCAATGCAAAAATTCTCTCCTGAGCTACCAGCTACACAGATAAATCTAACTGATGATAATCGTTCTGACTCATCAAATCAGAGTACACACAAAGATAAAGCCTCATCTAAAATAGTACTTGCTACGATTAACGCAAGGTTTATTCATGCAAGTTTAGGATTACGCTATCTGTACGCTAATTTACAAGAATTACAGAGCGCTTGTGAGATAAAAGAGTTTGTTATTCAAACGCGTGCCATGGATATTGTTGAGCAGATCTTAGAATCAAAACCAGGTATTGTTGGTTTTGGCGTATATATCTGGAACATAGTTGAAACGACCAATGTTGTCAGCCTGTTAAAGGTGATCGCGCCGGAAATCAAGATCATTTTAGGCGGGCCGGAAGTGAGTTATGAAACCGAGCAGCAGGCCATTGTTGACTCAGCAGACTTTGTATTGACAGGTGCGGCTGATTTAAGTTTTTATCAACTATGTAAAGATATTTTAAATGCAGCCGAGCCTGACAAAAAAATTATTAAATCTAAGCCGGTTGAGTTAAAAGAGATTGAATTGCCTTATCAGTATTATAGCGATGCAGATTTAAAGCATCGTCTGCTCTATGTTGAAGCATCACGAGGCTGTCCGTTTAAATGTGAATTTTGTTTATCATCATTGGACAAAGTATCAAATCCATTTGAACTGGACTTATTTCTTGAACAGATGGAAATCCTCTATCAACGTGGTGCGAGAAATTTTAAATTTATCGATAGAACGTTTAATTTAAACATTCAAACCACCATGCAGATCATGCAGTTTTTCTTAGATAAAATGAGCGATGATCTCTTTCTCCATTTTGAAGTCGTACCAGACCATCTACCTAAAAAATTAAAAGAGCAGCTGACTCAGTTTCCTGAAGGCTGTATACAATTTGAAGTAGGGATTCAAACCTTTAAACCAGAGGTGCAGGCTAATATTAGCCGTAAGCAGAATAATCCTAAATCAAAAGAAAATTTAATCTGGTTAAGAGAAAATACCAACGCACATATTCATGCTGATCTCATTTTTGGTTTACCGGGTGAAACCTTCGAAACATTTAGAGAGAGCTTTAACGAACTTTATCACTGCCGTCCTCATGAGATTCAACTGGGCATTTTAAAGCGCCTCAAAGGTACTCCGATAATCCGGCACACTGAAACATTCGACCTGCGTTTTAGTCCGTTGCCGCCATTTACTATATTAAGTAATGATTGTGTTGATTTTTCGACCATGCAGCGTTTTACCCGCTTTGCTCGATACTGGGACATGATTGGTAATTCCGGACATTTTAAACATTCGCTTGCAGATATGATATCTGAAAATCCCTTTGATGATTTTATGGCGATCGCTGACTGGCTCTTTAACCAAACGAAACAAACACACAAAATTAACCAGAAAAGACTTTACGAGCTAGTTTCACAATCAGTCGAAGCATTATTTCCAGATAGGCATCAACTTGTTGTCTCTAAAATGGAACTAGACTTTCCCTCGACTAAATTAAAAAGCCGTTTCAGCAGCCTCAATCTTTATGCGGGTCAGCAAAGTGAATCAACAAAGACAAATAAGTTAGCACAGCGGCAGCAGCGGCATACGCATTAAAAGCGGTGATATTGAGTTTTCAGAATCACTGGAATTTAACGTTGTTATAGTATGTTCGCTAAAGGCTTATATGATGGTCGAATGAAGCGTTATGTGGCGGTCAAGTCAAACTGGGCACAGATTTATAGACATAAAAACTGTGCCCGAATAGTTGATTTTTAACGAGCTGCTGCATAAACGGCAACAGAAATTCTACCGTCATACAACATCTGCTTTTCTAACTTAAAGCCGTTTTTTTCAGCGACTCGCACCGAAGCTTTATTGCCAGTTTCTATCAATGAGATTAAGCGGGTTAAGCCCATTTCATTAAAAGCATAAGTTTTAACCGCAGCTGCAGCTTCTGTCGCCAATCCTTTCCCCCAGTAATTTTTTAATAAGCGATAGCCTAGTTCAAGCTCTTCCTGGCCTTGAATTTTTTGCGGAAAAAATCCACATGAGCCAATCAACTGGTTGTTCTTTTTCTCGATAACGGCTAATAAACTAGGCTCATTATTCTCTGATTTTAGAATGCACTGATTAATAAAATCCATGCTTTTTTGTTTAGAGTAGGGGCCGTTGAGTGAATAACGCATGACGGCGGGGTCGCTTAATAATTGATGGACCTTTTCAAAATCACGGCTTTGAAATGGACGCAGGAAAAGCCTTTCTGTTGTAATGTTTATCATGTTTTTATCGATTCATAGTGGATTTGTTGACGGTATTTAGTTCATGTTCGAAAAACTAGCTGTGCAGTTTAGAGCACAATATTAAGCGCATTGCTATAATAAGCTTTTGTCGTAGTCTGATCAGAAAAGGCATCTTATTTAAATCACCATTATTGCCCTGTCAACGGCTGGTTTTTAAGATAAAAAGCCCCATGCACCACACCTTTATATTCAGGGCTGTTAATATCGCTAAGGGATACTGATATTCGTGATCCATTTCCTATCATCACCGCATCCCCTGTTGCCTTAATAGAAACCCCCGCCATATCCAAACGACTGCCGTTGATTAACATGGTGTTATGCCCGGATATATCAGCATTGGTGATGGTGACAACCGATTCGTTGAATTCTAACTGATTGTTTGTATTGTTAAAACTTAGGTTTTCAATATCCACCACAGAGCCTTTAATGAATAAACGATCTGTACTGATGTTTACCAGTCTAATATTGTCACAGCCTTGCATTACAATTTCATCATAATGGCCGGAATAGGTTTTGTCACTTTGCCCGCGACAGGCCAAAATACCTTGGCTTTGCCCTGTATTTGCTAGACTACTTTGTTCTGTAATTGACTCGTTGAGTGCGGTTTCTAAGGTACTTATAAACTCAGCATGATGGCTTTTCATTGGTACATGCCCGGCCCCTTTAATCACCTGTAAACGCGCATTTATCATCTGCTTATTAAGTACTTTGCCTGTGCGAAGCGGGGCGACGTTATCTTTATCACCCCAAATAATATTTACCGGTACATCAACCTGAGCAACCGCTTGACTAAAGTCTTCTTCAACCAAACTTAAGGCGGCATTCATATTACTTGAGTCGGACACTAACCAGTTCCATGCATAATCATTTTCTTGTAAAAAGTTAGTTATCGAGGTGTTTTTGGTACCGGCTTCTACCATTGATGAGCTGAATTCATTTAACCCCTTAATCTGCCGCTGCACAAATACAGGTAAATCATCTCCAAACTCAAAGGCTGCAATGTGTTTAATAAAAGCTGACTTTTCTAATAGTCCGGCAGCATCTACCAAAATCAGCTGTTTAACTGATTCGGCATACAGTTCGGTATAACGTAAAGCGACCGCAGCACCCATGGAGTGACCAATGATAATCGCTTTTTCGTTGTTATACTGCCTGTTAACTGCGGCAATAACACGGGCATAATTAGTCGGCAGAAAGCGTCCCTCTGCATCGGCGGAAAGGCCGAACCCCGGCAGGTCGAGGGCTATCACATGGTAGTTTTTTTCAAGAGTTGGAATTACACTAAACCAGTCTTTCATACCCAGCTGGCCAAGCCCATGAATTAAAATGACAGGCGGGTTATGTTTGTTACCAGCTTCTAACACGGCAACTTTACTATTAAATATCGGCTCGTCAAAATAGGATAACTGCCAGTGTTCAGCAGGCTGCAGCTCAGCTTGATCCGATTCAGCAGCTGCGACTGGTATTGGTTGTTTTTGTTGTTGACTAGAGCAGGCTGAGATCAGCAGTAACAACAGATATATTGATAATCTTCTTAGCATCCTTTCACCCTTAAACAAAACAACTCACTACGGCATAAAAATATAACAATTCACAGTAAGGTACAACCCCAAGAACACCTACACTTATTACCGACTAGTTCGTACTTCAAGTCACTGATCACAAAAGAATTGATTGGGCTGTTTGAAGGTAATATATCACTCATCTATTAGACCTGCATAGGCTTGCTTTTACTGGTTTATTACACTGGCGGCACAAATCGATTTACAAGCTTTTTGATTTATCTAATACCATTAATCCGCATAAAGATATGATCAGTCTTACTGGTTAAAATTAACGATAGCTTCGTTGTTTTCAATTCCAATAGCCGGCTATTGCTCAATCAAACGCCTTACTATCATTTATTTTCCCTTCGTAATTTCAGATCATTTAATTATGTGGAATAGTATAAGTCAGCTGCCGAAATCACTTTGCAGCTGCAGAGGGATACTCTGAGAAAAAGTATTAATTATAATTTGAAGAGTTTTACGAGTCTGCTCTATTGATGAAGCATCTGCTTAGTATTTGTTGAGACTGGCGGCGGAGCGCCGTCCAGTCAGATCGATTTATTTTATTCATACTCAGAAGAATATGTTTCTTTATATGAATGAGAATAGAGTTCAAACAGGCTTCCAAACGGGTCTTCTAAATAGACCATTTTGTACGGTTTGTTATCATCCTCAGGGTGATATCTCATTGTCTCCATTCTTGCTTTTCCGCCGTATTGCTTAACTTTCTCAATAACGCCTTCGAAATCATCTGTTTCTAAACAAAAATGGAAGATACCTATTTTTGTGAAATCGACGTCGTGTTTTTCTTGTCTTTCTTTCATCTCAAACAGCTCTACCCCGATACCATCTGTAGTAATAAGGTGTGCGATGTTAAATCCTTTAAAACCAGAACCAAATACTGCAATACACATTTTGCCGATTGCAGTCTCTCTTTCTTCTATGACTTCAGTATTGTTCATGACTATTTCAAGGCCTAGTGCTTTAGTATAAAACTCTACAGCTTTATCCATGTCTCCAACCATAATTCCCACATGACTCATCTTCATATTTATCTCACCTTTACGTTAATTGGTAATTAGCTGCTTGTTTGTTTTGATGCGGCAAGTATATGGGGAAGCTGTGATTCGGTAAAATTATCAATTGTTATTGTTTAGATAATTTATTGTAATGATCTAATGGTTATATGCAGCAAATAGAAGAGAGGAGATCCACATTTTTGCCGCTGTCTGTAACGGCACTGTGACTGTGTATGCCCCAGGCCTTAGGAGAGCAATATTGTTGTGCTGGACCAAGCGCAAAAATATATTGTTGAATAGCCCATATAATAAATGAACAACAAAGCTTTAACTGGTTTTCTGATTGCCCTAGTTGCGGATATGGTAATCAATGATTACGAGGCTCGGTTATTCGCGATTATGAATGTGTATATACGAGTTCAAGACAAAACTTAGGTCGTCTAATTAGACCATAAGCTGCCATTGCTTCATAAAAACAACTACACTTTTAGTGCCTCCTTAAATTAAGATTACTGAATAAATTGCTCAATTTTACAAACTGCACAATATTTTAACTAAATATTGGAGAATGAGTGTTGAAAATAATATTAGTTATTACAGCTGCACTAATAATCGGCATCGTCTCTTTTGTCAGTACGGCTTATGCAAAGGAAAAAATAATCGCATGCGGACACCCTGACTATCCTCCTTTTATGTGGAAAGAAGGTGAAAAAACAGTCGGTGCTGGGGTAGAAATTGCTGAAATTATCTTCCGGGAACTAGATATTGAAGTTATTTCTAAGAGCATTGGCAACTGGAGGCGCTGTTTAGCGACGGTGGCGAGTGGTAAAGCGGATCTAATCATCGCGGCTTACAGAACAGATGAAAGAGTGAAATATGCCAAGTTTACCAAAACGCCTCTAAGTGAAGATCCCATGGTAATTTTTGTATGGAAAGGAAAGGAGTTCAAATTTGAGAAATGGGAAGACCTAAAGGGTAAAACTGCAGGTATTCTCTGGGGGGATAGTTATGGGCAAGAATTTGAGCTGTTTTTAATAGAAAATATAAAATTAGAGTATGTTACAAGACGATCACAAAATTTCAAAAAATTAGAGCTGGGGCGAGTTGATTTTGGTCCCATGGGACTGCACACAGGATTAATTCAAGCTAAGAAATATGGATACAGTGGAAAGGTGGTCACATTAAAAACGCCTGTAATTTCAAATTATCTATATATGGCTATGTCAAATAAGTCTAAATATTTGCCATATCTTCCGCAAATAGAACTCGAACTACAAAAACTTCATGCAAATGGGACCATTGAAAGGCTGATCAAAAAATACATTGATTATTATGCTGATATGACAATTAACGATGAGCAATAGTAAAAGCCGTTGATTGAAATCTAATCAAGAAACAGGCATCTCATACCTTTTAAATATGTTAAAAAAATATCTGCAGCAAGTTCTAATTTGTTTTATGCCGCAAAGCTCAGAATCATCAATATAAAATGGAAACATCATCGATTCGTCGAATACTTATTTTCCCCGATTTCGAACGTCTTGACTAGCACGCTCATTTTCTTCCAATAGCGAGAATAAAGATCTTTCTATCCTTATTGCTAGATTTTGTAAAGACTGGCATCTTATACATCAACGTTTTCCTTCCCTGCAAACTACTTTAGATATGAATTAGCTAATGTAAGTAACCCTAAAGGGATGTTTCAGTATACGGAAAATTACGTCCGATTAAGCGAATTATTAGAATTTTATAATTGGAATCTTTGTTTGTCTCAGTTAGCAATTTATTTTGAAGGGCGTTTAGATAGCGTACTGGATATTTAATAAATGACCCTGACACATAATTTTGAATGCCCTCATTTATTAAGTTAAGAATTAATTAAAATTACCCATAATGCTAATATCAATAGCTCCTCTACCGGTATATAACTTTAGTTCATAATTAAATAAATCAGATTGCCAGATGGTTTTCTTCGGTTGTCTTTCGATTTTTGAATTCAATAACTGGGTCACAAATATTTCTTCATTGGCAATAAGATTTCCTTCATGCTCAATTGTTAACAAAACTGTATTGTTTATTTGGTTGTTCTCAACTTTTCGTTCAACTTCAATTGACAATTTTGCTGAGTTCTCAGACATCAATTGATTGTTAATACTGTAAAAAATGAATTCTTTCGATCTAGTATAAGGAGTTGATTTTGTTTTATTGTCACTTATTCTGTAATGTAGCGATGGCAAACGCCATTCTTTAAACTTTGGTTTGACTTGATTTAAACCTCTTTCTAGTACTAACTCTGTGTAGTAACGAAGGTTCTTTCCCACGGTATAATAAATGAGATGTTTGCCAGGTTCTAACTCATTTTCGACCAATCGACTCGCATCCTCTTTATTTCCTGCAAGGGCGATTTTTGTGTTATCTGCCAGGCGCATATCTTGCGGATAAAAGGACTCAAGTCTTAGTTCTACATGTTTGTACCACTGAAAAGTTAAAAGTATCGCGACAGCGAACACTGCAGATATTGCCGCCATTAACACCGATTTCTTATTACTACTTTCTTTTACTTTACCTTTCGTGGGGGTAACTGGTGAGGTAAGCTTGGGATCATAGACTTCGAAAACTTGAACTGCCCCGTCAATACCTTTTAGTTCGTAGCGGCCATGATCTTGTGAGTCTATATTTTTTTGAGCAACCACCCATCCCTGTGCGCTGTCATATACAGAATAACTCATAAGAATTTGACCACCTTGTGCTAGGCTTTCAATTCTTGCTGCTCTATTAACATGTCTGCCAAAAATATCTAGCTCGATAGTATCTTCAACGGTAACTTGCCCCATATGCAGACCGATACGAACTTTAATAGCAGGTAAGTTGTTATCTTGGAGGTTAAATTTTGCAATTGCATTTTGGATTTTTACTGATTTATCAATGGCTGCACTAGGTTCTGCAAAAACAGCCATGACGGCGTCGCCAATGAACTTTATAACTAGTCCAGCATCATTATCTTGTATTATATCAGTCAATATTTTGTCGTGCTTAGAGCGCAATTCTACTGCTAGTTCGTCACCTATTTCTTCTGTGATATCTGTGAAGCCTTGAATATCAGTGAACATGACAGTCAATACCGCAGTATCATGTTTCTTGATATAAAGAGCAATTGAACTCTCTTCTTGATTGTTAATGCTTAGTGGCTGCATATTACTAATCCTGAAACTGAATAAGTTACTTATGACAAAAAAGAGAAGCAAGCTCCTCTCTTAATTTATATACTGGAGGAGAGTGAACACTGACCTGAGTTACTCTTGGACGGAACGTCTTCTCGATCGTTTGATAAGAAAAACTATCACCAATAGGATGAAAACGCCTATCCCGCTGAAGATCCACTCTTTGTTTTCATGCAAATAGTTAATCACAGAATCCTCTTTCTCTTTTGATGACACGGTTCTAGACCATCTGCACAACAGAGTATTAGTCGTCATTCTTACTAATACACATTTTAAATCTGCTTTCTTGATAAAACTTAGACCATATCAATCATAAAAAACAATTAGTTGGCACACAATATTTGATAAATATTGATTTTTTTGGGTGAGAAGTTGTGTATGTGTATTTTCAGATAACTCAGTAAATACATTTTGTATTTTTACTTTGCCTGTAATTTTAGTGAGTTATAACACTCTAGCTGTGAGTGTATTGCATGGAAGTCCTTGTAATTACGTGATTTTTTATGAATTACTTCATATCCATCATACCTGAATGTAGTTCTAATATGGGAAAGCGGAAAGCCAAACCTTTTCTCAGTCAAATTAGATGATTGAATTGCGAAGGCACTAGTGATGGTTATATTCTGGAAAGCATGCATGATCTTCGAGAACAGTTTGACTATTCTTAAAAATATCCACGCTCGAAATGCTTTTAGATAGAACAAAATTCAACCGGCAAAGATCAACAGTCCCTAGAAGTATTCTTTTTATTAAGGTTAATTAAGCGATGATTTTGAGGCGCAATGGCGCGTTAGTGACTTAGGTTTCTAAGGTCGAAAAGGGACCGGCACATACCTGTTTACGAAAACATTAATCATTGTAAACGTCCGGCCAACCACACGTTCAATTTCATATCCAACTTGATTACAGTCCTCTAAAACATATTGAGGAGATTGGAATGAAACTGACAGCTAAAGATAAATGGACAAAATTAATTACAGAGCAGCAAGAAAGCGGCTTAACCGTTGCTCAATTTTGTCGTGATAACAGCCTTAACAGCAAGTCTTTTTATAACTGGCGGATCAAAATAACCACGCTTTCAGAAGCGCTGTCTTTTGTTAAAGTTCAATCCGCTTCAGCACCTGTTCCGATTTCAAAAAATTCGATTCAACTGCATTTTTCAAATACCTCCTTATCATTACCAGGCACTGTTTCACCAGT
>NZ_KB907016.1 GCF_000381745.1 Psychromonas ossibalaenae ATCC BAA-1528
AAAAAAGCCAAGGCAGAACCTTGGCTTTTAAACATTAAAAACTAAATAAAAGAATTAAGAAGCTTCTACAATCGTTTTCATGTCTGTCGGAATGTACAGCAGACGTAGTTTTATTTAGCAATTACGGATACAAAAAAGCCAAGCTAAATAGCCTGGCTTAAAATCGAGTTAGCTGTTATTAAGAAGCTTCTACAATTGTTTTCATATCGGTCATGTAGCCGCGTAGTTTCTTACCTACGATTTCTACCGGGTGAGAACGAACTGCTTCGTTAACTTCAATTAAACGTGCGTTATCAACAGAGTTAGATTTAACTGTTAAAGGTTTACCCAGCATTTCCGGGCTTAATGCTTTAACGAAATCTGCAAGTAACGGCTTAGCAGCATGGTCAAACAGGTAACAACCGTATTCAGCAGTATCAGAGATAACAACGTTCATTTCGTAAAGTTTCTTACGAGCGATTGTATTAGCGATAAGCGGTGTTTCATGTAGAGACTCGTAGTATGCAGACTCATCGATGATACCTGATGCAGTCATTGCTTCAAATGCAAGTTCAACACCCGCTTTGATCATAGCTACTAAGAAGATACCGTGGTCGTAGAACTCCTGCTCATCAATTTCCATGTCGCCGGCTGGTTGTTTTTCAAAACCAGTTTCAGCAGTTGCTGCACGCCATTTTAGCAGGTTAACGTCATCGTTAGCCCAGTCAGCCATCATAGTTGCAGAGAATTCACCTTCAATGATGTCATCCATGTGCTTATTGAATAGCGGACGTAAGATATCTTTAAGCTCTAAAGACATATCGAAGGCTTTGATTTTAGACGGGTTAGATAGACGATCCATCATATTAGTGATGCCGCCGTATTTAAGGCCTTCAGTCACCGTTTCCCAGCCGTATTGGATAAGTTTAGATGCGTAACCCGGCTCAAGGCCGTCAGCAACCATTTTTTCGTAACCTAAGATTGCGCCGGTTTGTAACATACCACAAAGGATAGTCTGCTCACCCATCAGGTCAGATTTTACTTCAGCAACAAAAGAAGACATCAGAACACCAGCGCGATCGCCGCCTGTTGCAGATGCGTATGCTTTAGCCCATGCAAGACCGTGGCCTTGTGGATCGTTCGCCGGGTGAACAGCGATTAGTGTTGGAACACCAAAACCACGCTTGTATTCTTCACGTACTTCAGAACCAGGACACTTAGGTGCACACATGATAACGGTTAAGTCTTCACGAACCTGCATGCCTTCTTCAACGATATTGAAACCGTGAGAATAAGCTAGTGTTGCGCCTTCTTTCATAAGAGGCATAACCGCACCCACTACAGCAGTGTGCTGTTTGTCAGGTGTTAAGTTACAGATTAAATCAGCAGTTGGAATTAACTCTTCGTAAGTACCAACAGTGAAACCATTTTCAGTTGCATTTTTCCAAGACTGACGTTTTTCAGCAATTGCCGCGCCGCGTAATGTGTACGATACATCAAGACCAGAATCACGCATGTTTAAACCTTGGTTTAAACCTTGAGCACCACAACCTACGATAACTACTTTTTTGCCTTTTAGTGCTTCACAGCCTTCAGAAAATTCAGTACGGTCCATAAAACGACATTGACCTAATTGATGTAACTTCTCACGTAGAGGAAGGGTATTAAAGTAGTTAGCCATTGCAGGGCACTCCAAAAAATTAGTTAATAGGGGTTAACGCAGGTAAAGTTGTTCTTTATCATTGTTTTGTATTTTCGAGAAGCACTATAGCGCATAACTTATATTGCGCAAAATGATATATTGGCAATGTTATGTTGCATAAAATGAAATATACTAAGCGTCCATTGTAGTGTTTCAGGCTGTCTCGGCTGATTCGATAAATTTATAACGTATTCAAATAGATATTATTAAAAAAGAAACATAAAAAGAAGGAAATGTTATGCCGTCGTTAATATTACCCAGCCCGCTTGTTTCAGTAGACTGGTTGAAATCTCATATCGAACACTCGGATTTAGTGCTGCTGGACAGCAGCTGGTTTATGCCTAATGTAAATAGAGACGGTCAATTGGAGTGGTTTCAAGAACGCATTCCCGGGGCGTTATTTTTCGACTTTGACCGGGAGGTTTGTAACCACCATAGTGAGCTGCCGCATATGATGCCCAGTGAGGCTGATTTTCAGCAGTCGGCGCAGGATTTAGGTATCAGCCAAAGCAGCACCATTGTGGTTTATGACAGCTTAGGCATTTTTTCCAGCCCTCGTGTCTGGTGGATGTTTAAAAGCATGGGCTTTAAGCAGATTGCAGTATTAGACGGCGGTTTACCCGCATGGAAAGCCAATGGTTTAGCAACCGAAAGTGGTAATAAAATTAAGCCGGTAGAGAAAGGTGATTTTATTGCTGATTATCAGAGTGCATTGATATGTGATGCGGATAAGGTTCTGTCGGCAACACAAAACCCTGAGCAGGCCATTATTGATGCCCGACCGTCTGCCAGGTTTTTAGGTGAAGTTCCTGAACCAAGAGCCGGCGTGCGCTCCGGCCATATGCCTAATGCTAAAAACCTGCCGGCTGCTGACATTCTTAAAGATCAGAAAATGCTGGATGCTTACCAGTTGGCACGGCTTTTTGAAGCCATTGCACCGAAAAAGCAGCATATTATTTTCAGCTGCGGCTCCGGAGTGACCGCCTGCATTTTAGCATTAGGTGCAGCACTTGCCGGGTATGAAGATTTATGTGTTTATGACGGTTCCTGGAGTGAATGGGGAAGCCGGGATGATTTACCGGTTGTGAAATAAAGGTGGATATTAAATCGTTACAGCTGTTTTTACATCTGGCAAACAGTCTGCATTTTTCTAAAACAGCGCAGGCGATGCATGTCAGCCCTTCCACGCTCAGCCGCTGTATTCAGCGTATTGAAGATGAGTTAGGGGCCGCTTTGCTGATCCGTGACAACCGCTCGGTGGTATTAACTGAAGCCGGGCTACTCTTTAAACAATATGCACTGCAGCAGGTTGAACAATGGGCGTTATTAAAACGTTCTATTAACCAGACAAAAACGGAACTGGAAGGGGAGATTAACCTGTATTGTTCGGTGACCGCAGCCTACAGCCATCTGCCGCCTATTATCGAACGCTTTCGGCGTCTGCACCCTAAAGTTGAAATTAAACTGAGCACCGGCGACAGTGCAGTTGCGATTGAACAGGTATTACAGCATAAGGTGGATTTTGCGATAACAGCTTATCCCGATACGTTCCCGGCACGGTTACATTTTATTCAGCTTGCTGAAATCCCCCTGTCTATTATAGGGCCAACGACCCCCTGCGCGGTAACTCAGCAGATAAATATGGCTAATATTGACTGGAAAAATGTGCCGTTTATTTTGCCGGAACACGGTCCAGTGCGCCGCCGCTTTGACAGCTGGTATCGACAGTTAAAATCTGGCAAGCCGTTTATTTACGCTAAAGTTGCCGGTCACGAAGCATTAATCAGTATGGTGGCTTTAGGCTGCGGTGTAGGTATTGCCCCTGATGTGGTGATTGAAAACAGTCCGGTACGGGAACGGGTACAAAGTTTATTAACCGCTACTCGCCTGCAGTCCTTTGATTTAGGTGTCTGCTGCCATAAAACCCGTTTAAATGAACCGTTAATCAGCGCATTTATCAGTTGTGTTGAAAGCTGATAATAGGTGTTTGTGATAAAGAGAAGGTTATATGAAAAAATCCACTAAAGCGTTATTACTGTCAGCTTTTTTATGTCCGGGAGCAGGGCATTTTTATTTGAAAAAATATATCCGCGGCAGTGTGTTAACAGGGGCTTTTATTAGTGCTCTTGTGGTTTTAATAGGCGATGTTATCAATATCACTAATCAGGTAACGGCGCAGCTTACAGAGCAGATAAACGCGGGAAACATCGCGTTAGACTTGACTGAGTTAACTGCTTCCATAACAGAAAAACTGCAGGGTTTCGAAGCGCCGTACCTTACTCAAATTTCGTACCTATTAATGATTTTATGGATAGTCTCTGTTGTAGATTCCTACCGAGTCGGCCGCAGGATAGAACAATATGATGATCGTGAATTATTGCAATAGCCGCAGTGTTTGCGTTTTTGATCTGCCGTTAAATAACGCTGCAAAAAGCCTCTATAGATAATTAAGGTTCTTAATATTCAGATGATATTTATTCAATTTGGATATAAAGGACCTTTTTTTTCCTTTTTGTGCTGATTACGTTTGGCTCTGAAAAATCGCTGTAGTATATTGAAATTCTAGCTGGTCATTTTTTACTCAGTAAAGAGAGTTCACTTTGTAACAGCTTGTAATTGCATAGGAATTATATTCCTTTTATTATCATATAGATTCGGAGAAGTATTTAAGCCTGCTTCAATTTAAATTTACTCCTCTACATAGAAACGCTGTTAGTTTTTGACGTAGAGTGATCATTTTACACCTGCAGTAAAAAGTAAGGGACATTATGAACGATTATAAAATAAGAGAAATTATTGAGTCCGACTGGCCGGCAATAATGAGAATTCAAAATGAAGCTTATTATTCAATCGAAGCGGAAAGTGAAGAGGTACTCAGATCTAAGCATTTAAGCTCGCCTTCAACTTGTATAGTTTGTGAGAATTCGACAGGACAGGTAATAGGTTACGGTTTGGCGCATGCATATCCCAGCCATCAGGCGCCGCAGCTTGGCGTAGCGCTTGCTGAAAAAGTGACTTCGAATAATCTTTTTATTCATGATCTGGCTGTTGAAAAAGAATCTCAGGGGCAAGGTTTAGCTAAGGTTTTATTTAATTATTTAAAATTCCTGGCTATCCAGTTTAATTATTCCAGTTTGTCGCTGGTTGCTATTCAAAATGCAGATTCGTTCTGGTCAAAAATGGGGTTTGAAAGTCTGACTCTGAAAAGCCTGGGTCCTTCTTATAATAAAAATGCTTCTTTTATGGTCACACTGGTTTGATAACCTGAATGTTGTAGTATCCACCCGCTCTTTCTAAAAAAATTAAGTTTCCGTTGAGCGGGTAATAATTTAAGTGCTTTATTTACACTGCTGTATAGAACAAGAGAGCTGATATGAGCTGGATGCAGTTTGTTATTGAATTATTAGACAAAATAACCTGGCCGCTGGTGCTGGTGTTTTTCTTTATCACCCTGCGCCAGCCTCTGTCTGCATTGATTCCCTTAGCCAAAAAAGTAAAATATAAAGAGTTTGAAGTCGAATTCAATCAGGAATTAAAAGCACTTACTGAACAGGCAAAGGGGGAGTTTCCAGAATTTAATATTGATAAAAAATCGTTGATTACAGCTTCTGCTGACAACCTGCCTAATTCAGCCGTATTAGAAGCCTGGAAAGAGGTTGATGACGCTGCAGAAAAACTGATTAAATCGTTAAACCAAAATATCGACCTTCATATTAGTACCCGTTATAAGCTGATGGAAAATATTCTGCTCAGTGAAAAAATAATCGATAGAAAAAAAGGAAAATTGTTTAACGAATTAAGACAGTTGAGAAATAAGGTTGCCCATGCCAAAGATTTTGAGGTAGGTAAGGCTCAGGCACTGCAGTATATTGAACTGTGTTTTGTTTTGGTCGATCACCTTAATCAACGGACAGACAAGCAGAGCCGTTAAAACTTATACCCAAGCTGCTTGAATCTGCATATTCATTGGTTCGGGTATATATCATACTGCCGGTTTTTTGATGGTGCTTTTCTTTTAACCACAGGGCTAGCCGCATGTATAAGTATCTAAATAATCTAATTTTTTACTTATTAGCATTAAGGCCTAAAGTATTTTTCTCCGGCGTTTACGGGTTGGCTCTATTATGGATGCTGCTTGTCTCTTTTTTCGATTATTTTTTCTTTAGCGCTGCAGTTGAAAGCGCTCCTGTGCTCAGTGATTCTGAATATATCCGTCTTGCCGTCTCCTCTTTAATTGAAGCTCCAGTCTGGGAAACGCTAATATTTCAGAGCCTTATTCAGCGCCTATTACAACAGACATATAATAACGCATGTTTATCAATTACAGCTGCTGCCGGCTTATTTGCATTAATCCATTTAACCAACTCAGTCGTTAATGCCGTTATTATTCTCTCGCTTGGTTGCGCATTAGCGCTTAGCTATGAATATGTCCGCATCAGGGCAGGTGAACGTAGTGCGTTTATTGTGGTGTGTGCCGCACATAGTTTATGGAATACCTTAGTGCTGATCATGATGCCTTTTGTTTTTCTTATGTTAGGCATGGAGACTGCGGGCTTTTGATATAAAAGATGTAAACAGGAAATATACCGCCTGTACTGGACAATGATAATCATTACTTTTATTCTGCGTTTTTAATTTATTAGCTTTTAGGCTGCAGATGACTGATTTAAAAAACTCAATCGATAAAGATTTAATGTCCGCTGGTAATAAAGGGCTGCAGCAGCGCTTTTACCAGTTAAGAAATAACAAGTTCTTTGAGCTGTTTGTTATTACGGTAATTATTTTCTCCGCATTAATGATTGGTGCGAATACCTATGATATGCCGAATCATGTATTAACGTTTATCTATGTTTTAGACTGGACTATTACGCTGATTTTTCTTGTTGAAATCATGATCCGCTTTATCGGAGAGCCGGACAAAAAACGTTTTTTCCATAATTTATGGAATGTTTTCGATACGTTAATTGTGATTGTCAGTTTAATTCCGATAGACGATGGAGACATGGCCGTCTTGGGGCGTCTAGTCCGTATTTTCCGGGTACTGCGCATGATTTCAATTATTCCTGAACTACGCCTGCTGATTAACTCACTAGTAAAAGCATTACCACAGCTAGGTTATGTGATGCTGCTGATGTTTATTATTTTTTATATTTATGCTGCGGTCGGTTCAACATTCTTTGCTGATATTAACCCTGTTTTGTGGGGAGATATTTCCATTAGTTTACTAACCCTGTTCAGGGTCATGACCTTTGAAAGCTGGACGTCGGTGATGTACGAAACCATGGCTGTTTATCCTCTTTCGTGGATCTATTATCTGACCTTTATCTTTTTTACCGCATTTGCATTTTTAAATATGGTGATCGGTATTGTGGTAAATGTATTAGAGCAGGAAAGGCAGAAGCTTGAAGATGAGCAGGACAAGTTATGCGCACAGCCGAGCATGTCTGACCTGCAGCTGCAGTTAGATGAAATTAAAGGATTACTAAAAAAACAGCATAACTCAGGATAAAGCGTCTATTTTACTTGCCGGTAAAAATGAACATAGGGAAGCTGATGCTTCCTTTTTTGATCTGCGCTGTCAGCTTCCTCCTGAGATGGCGATTCAGGTAACAGCCGCGGCTAGGGATAATATATTCTTTAGAAAGTGTGAATACGGCCGCGCAAAAAGAGAAATTGTAAATTAAGCTATAACTATCTAAATAATCTAATAATGTAGTGTTTAATGTAACCCTCCCTATAAATGGATGATGAACTAAAGGCGGCAGGAAATGACCGAAAGCTCTGCGAAGTATAAAGTAACCTCAAACACCAGCAAGTTACCTTCGCTTATCACTCTGCTTACCTTTATCTGTACTGTTGTTGCACTGTCCTTTTCTTATTACTCCTACCACACCATGCAGGAAGTGCAGAAAGCCAATGAAAACCGTTATCAGTCATTCTTGTTAGCAGATCAGTTACGCTTAAGCTCGGATCAGCTTACTTTAATGGCGCGTACTTACGCAGTAACCGGTAATGAAAAATATTTAGGTTTTTATAACGATATTTTAGCTGTCCGTAACGGCACTAAAGCCCGTCCGGAAAATTATCATCGCGTGTACTGGGATTTGTTAATGCCGGAAAAAGGCAGTGCGCCCTTTGCAGATGGAGAAACAAATTCATTTAAGCATCTAATGTACAAATTAGGTTATACAGCGCAGGAGTTTGATTTTCTGGAAGCTGCAAAAAACACCTCAAACCAGCTGACTGCTATTGAGTTCGATGCTTTTATTGAAGTTAAAACCGGGCTGCAGAAAAAAGGCGATTATTTACAGTCTGAGCAGCGAATGCAGGCTTTGTCTCTTTTATACAGTAATGAGTATTTTATTGAAAAAGCGAAGATAATGTCGGCAATTAATGATTTCTTCTACTTTCATGAGAGACGAACAGATCAGCGGGTTGAGTCGATGCAGTTTCAGTATTACTGGGCAACGAATTCAGCGCTGTTGTCTTTTGTTCTGTTAGTTTTTCTGCTGCTTTACAGTTTGTATTTAAGTTATCAGAGCAAAGCTTTTTTTATTCAAGAGATGAAGAAAGAGGTTGCTAACCGTACTTTTGAACTGTTTGAAAAACGAGAACAGCTAAAAGTGACTATTCAGGAAATGGAGTTAACCAAAAACCAGCTGGTGGAGTCAGAGAAAATGGCTTCTCTGGGGAATTTAGTCAGCGGTGTTGCGCATGAGGTAAATACGCCTCTCGGGGTGAGTGTTACTTTAGCATCACATCTTCAGGATGAAACAAACTTACTATCGGAAAATGTAAGCAGTGGAAAACTAAAACGCTCTGAATTAGAAAGCTACTGCAGCGAATCTATTGAAAACTGTACCATGCTTTTAGCTAATTTAGACCGGGCGGCTAATCTTATCCGCAGTTTTAAACAGGTTGCTGTAGATCAGAGCAGTGCTGAGGTGCGTGAATTTAAAATTAGTGAATATGTGCATGAGGTATTACTGAGTTTACGCTCTAAGCTTAAGAAAACGCAGATTAAAATAGATGTACAAGTACCGGATGATGAGCCTAAGGTGGAAACCTATCCCGGGGCACTTGCGCAGATTATTACTAATCTGGTAATAAACGCTCTGATTCATGCTTTTAATGACGGCAGCGAAAAAGGAATGATCTGTTTCAGCATTGAGTTTGAACAGAATGATGTAAAGCTTACCATTGCTGATGACGGCAAAGGTATGGTTCCCGGGGTATGCGCTAAAATATTTGAGCCGTTCTTCACCACACAGCGAGGTACAGGCGGCAGCGGCTTAGGTTTAAGTATTGTTTATAACCTGGTGGTTCATCAGCTGCTGGGCTCGATCAGCTGCCGGTCAACTCTAGGGCAGGGAGCTGTTTTTAATTTACGATTTCCAATGCGGGTAAATGAGAATGCGGAAAAATAATTAGGAGAGGCATGTGGACTGGTTAGCAGAAGAAGATGAGACTGACACTGAGTTAGTGGTGAGCACTGAACACTGCAATATACTGATTGTTGATGATGAAGAAGATGTGCATGCGACAACAATATTAACCATGAAACGCTTTATGTTTGAAGGGAAAAGCATGCGCTTCTTTAGTGCTCACTCTGCTCTCGAAGCGAAGCAGATTTTGAAGCAGGAAAGGCGGTTTTCATTGATTCTTTTAGATGTCGTGATGGAAACGGAAAATGCAGGTTTAGACTTAGCAAAATATATCCGCCAGGATCTTAAAAACCGATTTACCCGTATCATTCTGCGTACCGGCCAGCCAGGAGTTGCACCCGAACATAGCGTTATCAGAGATTTTGATATTGACGGTTATAAAAGTAAAACAGAACTGCGTAAACAGGATTTAGAATCCTCATTTTATACTTCACTACGCGCGTATCGGGATATCTGCCAGTTACAAAAGCACCGTGAAATTTTAGAGCAGGTAATTGATTCAATTGCCAATATAAGCCAAATTGGGGATCTGCTTAATTTTGCAGCCGCTGTATTAGCACAGATCGAGCTGGTACTTAACCTATCTACCACTAAGATGCTGATTGAATCTTCTGAAACATTTGCTATTTCGCAAATGGAAGACCGCCTGAATATGTTTTCTGCTAATGCAAATGTTGTTCATGTATTAGAGCATAGCGATATTAATCATCTGCCAGATCATGAACGAGATCTTTTTCTAAAAGCACTGAAGGTAAAGCATAACTTTCATGAAGGACGTTACTACGTTTATTATCACCATTCTGATCGTGGTTATGACACTATCTTTGCTTTTGAGACGAAACAGCCTTTAGAAAACGCAGAAATCCGCATGATTGATCTGTTTCTGCGCAATGTGCTGCTGAGTTATGAGAATCTCTTATTAGTTAATGCATTTGAGGAAACTCAGGAATTAGCGATTACTTTGATGGGTGGAACAATGGAGTCGCATTCTAAAGAAACCGGTGCGCATGTTGTCAGGGTCGGCTTATATGCAATGCATCTGGCTAAACTTAACGGTGAAACTGCATACTTCTGCGAACGAATTCGTCTGGCCGCTCAGCTGCATGATGTCGGCAAAGTAGGTGTACCGGATTCTATTCTGAAAAAAGAAGATAAATTTACTGCACAAGAGTGGGCGGAGATGCAGCTGCATGTAAATAAAGGCTGGGATATTTTACAGGGGCTGGATAATTCCATTATAAAAATGGCATCGAATTTGGTTGTTGATCACCATGAAAAATGGGACGGCAGCGGTTATCCTAATGGGAAAAAACAACTTGAGATAAGTCTGGAAGGTCGGATCACGGCTATTGCTGATGTCTTTGATGCCCTGTGCAGTAAACGCTGCTATAAAGATCCCTGGACATTAGAACAGGCTAGGCAGGAAATATTAAATGGTTCCGGCAAGCACTTCGATCCGCAGCTGACCACTTTGTTTATTGATAATTTCTCCGTGTTTTCTGAGATCTACCAGCAGAATCCCGATTAAAAGGAGTTAGTTAAAAACCAGCGTAAAAACGCTGGTTTTTAACTTATTCTATTAAAACTCGTAACGCAGACTTGCTGTTAACTCTGCACCTTTCTCTTTTGCCGCCATTGTCACACCAGAGGCGTTTACGGTAGATTGATAACCTTTATTATCTGTGTAGTTCAGGAATAGTGATGACTGCGTGGTTAAACGATACTGCACTTCTGTTTGAATCGCATCTTCCACTTTTCGGTCTTGACCTTCAAATTTAAGGTAACGATAACCAGCACGTACTACCCAGTCACCAAAGTCATAAGCTAATCGAAAGTCTGCACCGTCGGTAATAGCGTCAGAGGCACTTGTTAACTGCATCTTTTCTTGAGCGTATGATGCACCAGCATAGAGGCCTCCTAAGAAATAACGAGCACCGACACCGTAAGTCTGGTAGTTTGAAACCCCTGTATCAAGGAAGTGATCTGAGCTTTCATCAGCGCTGGTATTTTGAAACATTGCTGACGGCTGTAAGGAACCAAGTTTACCCATATCAATGTTATAACGAGCTGCAAAGTTATAACCTGATTTTACTGAGGTGTTAGCAATAAAAGCAGTTGCTACTTCAAGGTCACCTAGCTCATTTCGATACTGCAGGGTGCCGTTTTGACGGAAGATCAGTGCTGAGCTGCTGTCAACAGTTCCTGCATGAGCACCTGCAACGGGGTCTCCACCCGTGGAGAAGATATCACCGATATCAGAAAACAGTGTTACTCCTGAGAGAACGCGCCCCGTTTCTATACGACCGTAATCATGAAAGTCTACACCTGCCCAGGCATAACGAACTTGCCAGTCAATGCTGGCATCATCATCATTCGGTACCAGTTGATACTGCAGCAGACCGATAAGAGATGCGTTTTCATTGATAGTTTGACTGCCATTTAAGCCGAATCGAGAGTTTGTTGAACCTAAGTACTTACTTTCACCGGTGGCACTTTTATTTTCATCTTGGAACTTGAAGTCACCCTGCATACGCGCATAAAGATTAATGTATGAGCCGTCTTCAGTTTCGTAGATCTTGGCGGCGTTAGCCGCGCCTGAAGCAAGTAAAGCAGGCAATAGAGCAATAAGTAATTTTTTGTTCATGGTGATACCTTAGTTTTATAAGTTATATTTAATCCATGTTAATGAGCGAAGAAAGTCCCTTTCTATGCTTTTTCGGCAACAAAAATCCCGCCTTAGTAAAAAGGAGTAAAAACGGGGTTATGCTTTGCTTGTGCCGGCAGAGGAGAGCTGCCGGCAGGGACTTATCTGTTTAGCTGTTTAAAAGGTGCTTATGCACTTTAATCACAATTTTTTTTAGCTCTCCGGGTTTATTAATCAAACACCCCGGTTTATGGGGCTGCTCGGGAAAGAAAACAGCAAACATTTTAGGGGATAGATTTACCTCACTGACTTTATTCATATTTTTAATAAGATAAAAATCATTCTCAGCGTCATAAGGTTGAGCGACGGGGCAGGTCGAATCTGCTAAACAAAATTCAATTTTTTCTTCACCTGAGATCAAGCACTGTACATCAATATAGTCTTTGTGTACTTCTGCTTGCTTGTCTACAGCATCAGATGTTGTAAAGGTCATTACGTTAGCAAACATAAACTCACCGTCAATTTCATGGCGCCCTATGCTTAATGCCTGTAAATTATTGCTGGTCAAAAAATCAACCGCTTTTTGAATGGCGGCAGGTAACTGTTGATTGTGTTGTGTATCTTCAATATGGCCAAAAATCATAATCGTACTCTCTGTAAAGAAGGTTTAAGCCCTATTACTTAAACCTTCATTCGTAGGGGAAGTTAAATTCGTGCGCGTTTTCCGACGGTCAGGTTTTCTGCAGTTTCTGAATCTTTATTATCTTTAAACAGCGGTGCCGTTAACACTCCGACAATAACCACCATTAAGGTGCCGATAACGCCGTAGAAGAAGAAGTTTAAATCGGTTGCCGAGCGAACCCACAATACCGTGGCAATACTTACTACTACACCTGCTAATGCACTGTTTGCGTTAGCTTTGCGGAAGAAGATACCGAGCATAAACAGACCTGTCATTGGACCGCCCATCAAACCTAATAGACTGTTGAAGGCATCCCAGATTTCACTCTCATTGGACATGATAAGGTAAGTTGAAGCGGCAACACCTAATAAGCCCGCGATGACTGTGATAATACGGCCGACTTTAAGGTTGTTCTCCGGTGTTGTCTGTTTGTTGATTTTTCCGTAAACATCCGAGGTAAAACATGCCGCTATACTGTTCAGGCTGCTGGAAATGCTTGACTGGGAAGCTGCAAAGATAGCCGCGATAATTAACCCGGCAACACCTGCCGGCATTTGTGAAATAATGTAGAAAGGCAGGATCCCGCCGGTATTAAAGTTGTCCGGTAACAGCTGCGGCTGCTGCGAGTAGTATGCAAATAAAGCGGAGCCTACTGCGAAGAAGAAGATCGGCACACAGGCAACTAGTTTTGCATTAGTAATAAGCGCTTTTTTTGTCTCTTCAATATTATCAGTCACGATGTAACGCTGTACAACGTCCTGACTTGCTGTGAACTGCTGCAGCGAAGCAAAGAAGAAACCAATCATTAGTACCGGGATGGTACTTTCTGTCCAGCTCCAGCTGAACTGCTCTGCAGGGAAGTATTTATCAGCTTCAGCGGACATCGAGAATATTTCTACAATGCCGCCGTCGACATTGAAACAGATAACCACAAAGATAAGAATGGCTGCCACTGAAAGCATCACGCCCTGAATAACATCGGTCCAGATAACCCCTTCAATACCGCCTAAGAAAGTATAAATAATACACAGCACACCGATTAAGAAAACAATGGTCAGCGGGCTCATATCAATAAACGGCATTAAAGCAAGTGCGGTTAAATAGGTGACAATAGCAATACGGCCAATATGGAAAAGCATAAATGACAGACTGCCGAATAAACGCATTTTTACATCAAAGCGGCGCTCTAAATATTCATAAACTGATGTTAAATTAAGCTTGCGGAAAAAAGGAATATAGAACCAGAATACGATAGGTAGAATAGCAATCGCAACATACTGGCCGATCAGGAACGTCCAGTCATCTGTATAAGCTTTAGCCGGAATAGACATAAAAGTAATCGAGCTTAAGGTTGTTGCAAAAACACTGAAACCGGCCGCCCATCCGGGAATACGCCCCCCGGCTTTAAAATAATCATCGGCCGATTTCTGGCGTTTGGCAAAGTAAACCCCGACAGCCATAATGGCGGACAGGTAGATGAGCAGTGCAAAGTAATTTAATGAACCAAATGCGCTTGTTTCCATGATCAAAAGCCTCTTTAAAATTATTAGTAATATGAATTAGTTTATTTATGTAACGACAGCGCCCACTGCGCAGCGCCTATTAGTCCCGCATCGGCACCGCATGCTGCTGTAGACAGTCTGCTCTGATGCGCGGCAGGAAATTCGTCAAGACAGTCCCGTACCAGTTCAATGTAACCTGGTGCAAGTCCGATACTGCCGCCTAAAACTACCTGCTCAACATCTAAGGTGATGCTTAAGTCGGCAACTAAATTAGCGATAGTCTGTGCTGAACGCTGGATAATTTTTTGTGCCTGCGGATCCTGATCAAGGAATTTTTTATAAACATATTTCCCGTCACAATGGTCTCCCCAGAGTACTTTGCCGGCATTACCGATAGCAGTGCCGGATGCAATGCTTTCAACACAGCCGCGTCGTCCGCAGCCGCAGCGCGAACCGTTCGGATCGGCTAAAACATGCCCTGCATGCCCGGCAACGCCACGGCTGCCGGTCAGCAGTTTATTATTGATAACAATGCCGGCGCCTACACCTGTGGAGATGGTGATAAATGCCATATTACTGATATCTTGTGGTAATAATTTATATTCAGCCCAGCCGGCAGCTTGTGCGTCATTAATTACATAAACCGGACGCTGGCTGATTTCCTGAATTTTATTCTGTAGAGGGTAGTTATTTAACCCGCCCAGATTATCTGGATTGAGTGCGCCTAATATACCGTTTTGGATAATGCCGGTGGAGGCAACTGCGATAAAATCAGCATCTTTACTAAGCCCGGTTATCAGCTCTGTTAGTGCCTCATCCATTACTTCCGGCTGGGTTGAAGAAGGCGTTTTTATCTGTGTACGGGAAGAAATCACACCGTCACAAATAAGCGCGGCGGCCATTTTTGTACCGCCGATATCAACCGCTAAGCAACTGTTCATGCTGCATCTCCAGTTTGTGTACTGCGGCCGGATTCAACCTGTTCTTTGAACCAGCCGCAGATATGTTCAATGCGCGTAATGGCAGAGCCGACAGTGACCGATGATGCGCCGGCTTCAACGGCTTTACGAGCAAGTTCTGGTGAGTTGTAGCGGCCCTCTGCCATAACAAAACACCCCTGTGCATTAAGTTTAGTCACTAGTGATAAATCCGGATCCGCGGGAACCGGACCGCCGGTATAACCTGATAATGTTGTTCCGATAATTTCAACACCCAGTCTCTGGCAGTAAATACCTTCTTCGAAAGTCGAACAGTCAGCCATCACCAGGCAGCCTTGCTTTTTAATTTCTTCGACTAAGGTGCGGATAGAAACGGGACGCGGGCGGTGGGTTGCATCAATGGCAATGATATCTGCACCGGCTTCTTTTAATGCCGTTACATCTTCAATAAAGGCTGTGATACGGATATCTGAATTCTCAAGATCACGTTTTACTATGCCGATAATGGGTACACTGACATGGGGCCTTACTGCTTTTAGATTATTTACGCCTTCAATTCTTAAGCCGGCGGCACCGCCGGCAACACTTGCCTGTGCCATCGCTGCGACAATTTCAGGTGAATCCATTGGTCCGAAATCTACGGGCTGGCATGAAGCAACAAACCCTTTCTTTAAGGTATTTAGACAATTATTCACTGTAGTTAAACTCCGATGCTTATTGTTGTTGTGTAAGTGTGGCTCCATAGTGCGCTTTGTGGAGTTAAACTTCAATGTGTCGTTGTTTGGTTTTTGAGCTGGATCTCATTATTTGATTTTTATCGCAGTTTATATTGTTACGCTAAAAATGCTGTGAGCCCTTTGTTTACTGTCGTGGTGTGTGTCGTTGGGTGCTTTTGAGTGTTGTTGAATATTTATAATAAACTTCAAGTGAATGGAGTTTGGCTCCTTTTTGTTGTAGTTTAGCGACAGGTTATTATTGAAAGTGTCTATTTATTTAAAGTATTGGAGTGAAATTGTATGCCTATTAGTACAAAAAAAATGTTACCGGCTTTTGCGTTAACCAATGTTGATGTATTTGATGGAGATAAAGTTCTGAATAATCAGGTAATTGTGATTGAAGGGCAGACGATTAAATCTGTTGCTCCTATGGAAAGTGTCACTTCGCTTCCAGAAATACAGATAGCTTCACCGGGGTTATTAGCGACTGCCGGATTTATTGATCTGCAGTTAAACGGCTGCGGCGGTGTGTTATTGAACAGCGCAATTGAAGAGAAAACCTTAACGGTAATGAATCATACTAATTTAATTTCCGGGACAACACAGTATTTACCAACACTGGTAACAAGTTCGCAGGCTGACTTATGTAAAGCAGTTGAACTTGTTGAAGGGCTGAAAAATCCAGAGGAACAGGGCATTCTTGGTCTGCATCTTGAAGGGCCGTTTATAAATAAAAAGAAAAAGGGCGCACATGCTCAGCAGTATATTCGGGAATTAGACACCGCAGCCGCAGATTACTTAACTGAGCATAAAAGCGCAGTCAAAGTGCTGACTGTCGCGCCTGAATGTGTCTCTCAGGAGGTGATTAATAAGCTGACCAGTGCCGGTATTATTGTTTCCATGGGGCACACTAATGCAACCTATGAACAGCTGGAAAATAAGCAGGGTATTGTGATGGCAACACATCTATATAATGCCATGACGCCTTTGACATCCAGAGAACCCGGGGCAGTTGGTTATGTTTTAAATCACCGCCCTTATAGCGGAATTATTGTTGACGGTATCCATAGTGATTTTGCTGCTGTGCGTTTAGCGCATGAGCATTTAGGTGAACGGTTATTTATGGTAACTGACGCGGTTACTCCTGCCGGCACTGATTTAACAGAGTTTGATATGGCCGGTACAGCTGCATTTGTGAGTCAAGGAAAATGTCATTTTGCAGACGGCACCATAGCCGGAGCAAGTATCACCATGATTAAGGGGATTCATAATCTTATTGATAAAGTCGGATTAAGTCGTGAAGAAGCTTTAAGAATGGCCAGTTTATATCCTGCTCAAGCGGTTAATATGGCACATCAGTACGGGCGGATTAAAGCGGGTTATAAAGCGAATATCACCCTGTTAAACGCTGACAATGAAGTTAACAGCGTATATCAGATGGGCAGACGCTTTAATCCGTAAGCTTGATTAAAGCGTTATAAGCATTGAACAGAAAAGCTTAATGCTTATTTAAACAGGGCCTGAGTGGTTTTCAGCTTTTTACTTTGCGCATAGGAAACATCGCGTTTAACCAGTGATGTATAAATTAAATCGAGTATAAATAACTGCGCGATTTTTGTGCCGATTGAATCCCCTTGAAGCTGGCCCTGGCGGTTACCGTTAACTAATACAAAATCTGCAAACTGAGTAATATCAGAGCGGGGATTATGGGTTAAGGCAACGGTTACTGCGCCGGATTCTTTCGCTATTTTAATCGTTTTAGTGGTTTCATCTGAATTTCCAGAATGACTGATACCCACTGCAATATCACCCGGCTGTAATAAGCTGGCTTTCATATACATGAAATGGTTATTGGTTAACGCATCAACATTGAGGCCGATGCGCATAAATTTATGTTTTGCATTTTCAGCTGCTAAACCCGATGATCCGACGCCAAAGAAATATATGGAAGGCGCATTACTAATCAGCTCTGTTACTTCCTCAAGGGCATTAAAGTCTAACAGGTTAATTGTTTCAGACAGGACATTATCAATGGTTGATTTTAGTTTCTGTCCGATAGTTTCAGCATTGTCTGCAGCGGTTACATCGGTATCAAAAATCGACTTTTCCTGCTGGTTCAGGTTAGACAACTCAATAGCCAGCTCCATTTTGAAGCCTTGGAATCCTTTAAAGCCTAATGTGCGGCAAAAACGTATAATAGTTGCTTCGCCTGCATTAACTATTTGTGACAGCTCTGCAATCGATAATTTACTTACCTCAGAAGGATTGCTTAATACGTAATCGGCAATTCGTTTAGATGACGGGGTAAGGCTGTTATATAAACTTCCAATCGTATCCAGCACTTTTCCTGCTTTGATAGAGTCTTTCTGCTCCGACATAATTAATTCCTGATAATGTAAAAATATAAATTAATTTTCGCATGAGTTCAGCAGTTTGTGAAGTGGAACTCCAATTATAGCGATGCTAAAAAGCCAGCTCTTCGCTAAACCCCCAAAATCTGCTTAACTTTAGTAAAAGACAACTCTGCACTAAGCCGCTTTTATTTTTAACTGTCTTGAAGTAATCATGGTGCAGATCACATTTTGTTTTAAAATTGAACATGAAACACTTTTATTTAGTTGCATTATGAAACTTTACTCCATAATATTAGTTTCACTCCGAATTGGTCGGTAATGCTGGAGAAAATCTCCATTAGTTGTTTAAGGTAAAATCCTATGAAAAAGTTAAGCGGTTTAATTGCAGCGCCACATACCCCTTTTGATCAGAATCAGCAGGTAAATTTTCCCGTGATTGATCAAATTGCAGCCCATCTTATTAAAGACGGTGTTAAAGGAATTTATATATGCGGTACAACGGGTGAAGGCATTCACTGCAGTGTTGAAGAGCGTAAAGCTATTGCTGAACGCTGGGTGCAGGCTTGTGCAGGCAAGATGGATATTATTATTCATACCGGCGCTTTAAGTATTGTTGATACATTAACGCTTACACGTCATGCAGATACATTAGATATTTTAGCGACTTCGGCAATCGGACCGTGCTTTTTCAAGCCGGGATCGGTTAGCGCTTTAGTTGATTACTGCGCCGCGGTTGCCGCAGCTGCTCCTTCTAAAGGTTTTTATTATTACCATTCAGGCATGTCAGGTGTAAACCTTGATATGGAGCAGTTCTTAATCGAAGCTGAATCACGTATTCCAAACTTATCAGGCCTTAAATTTAACAGCGGTGATTTATATGAATACCAGCGTTGTTTACGTGCCTGTGATGGTAAGTTTGATATCCCATTCGGTGTGGATGAGTTCCTACCCGGTGCACTAGCGCTGGGCGCAAAAAGTGCAGTCGGCAGTACTTATAACTATGCAGCCCCGCTTTTCCATAAAATCATTGATGCCTTTAATGCTGGTGACCAGGATACGGTATTTAAAGGGATGGATAATGTGATTGCTCTGATCCGTGTCCTAGTTGAATTCGGCGGGGTTGCTGCCGGTAAAACTGCAATGCAGTTACACGATATCGATGCCGGTGATCCGCGTTTACCATTGTCGCCTTTAAGCGCAGAGCAGAAAGCACTGGTTGTTGAGCGAATGAGAGCTGCTGACTTTATAAATGTTTAATATTGGCAAATAAAACAACAGATTCACTGCCGCTGTAATTAGCGGCTTTTTTTTATCGAAGGAGCTGTTGTTTTTAAGCAGAGAGGGGAAAGATAGATATTGAGGAATGTCGTTTATCCCGAGCTCAGATTACAAATAAATGTTGTGACGGCGTCCTTGTTTGAGCTTTCTACTCCCTTTTTTTGCCGCTGTATGAGTGTTATGTTCAGATCATCACATAGGATCCTTGTGCAGGAGTAAAAATGGCTGATTATCAATTTTTCAAACATAAAAACAATAGCAGCGTGGTATATTTAGATGTTGATTCATCTGCTTATTACCATGAGAAAGAACTGTTGATTGATCAGGGCTTTGAAATTCAAGATAATATATTCCAAACTCCGGCTGATAAAGGCAGCCTGGAAAAATCACAAGATGTACTTATCGAATCGTTTGTACATTATGGAGCCGGCCGTTCTAATCTTGGGCGATCTTAGGGCTAGTTTATCTTCTAAATTATGCTCCGTTGAGCCTGAAGTCTTTCAGTCTTTTTAACTTTAAACTGCATTCAGAGGCTTTTTATGAAGTCACCCGACAGGGAAACTGTCAGCAGGCTGGATCAGCTGCCTAATATAGGTAAAGCGATTGCGCGTGATTTAGCCAAGATAAATATAACCCATCCCAGGCAGCTGATCGGTCAAGATGCTTTTGAACTGCATAGACAACTTTGTGAACAGCTGGGCTGGCGCCAGGATTATTGTGTGATTGATGTTTATCTATCAGCAATTGACTATATGGAAGGAGGAGAAGCTAAACCCTGGTGGTTTTATACCAGGCAGCGTAAAGCGCAGATGTCTTAATATTCTCGTCTGCACTGTTTTTAAAAATCCCCTTGACGGATAAATCTTCTTTTGTTTTTTTTGAGTATTATAATAATGACTATGAAAGTTATCCCGGTTTCCAGTGTACAGACATTAGCTGTTCGCCATCAGGTTTTATGGCCTGATAAATCACCTGAATTCTGCAAAGTTGCAGATGACGATAGTGCGCTGCACTTTGCCGTTGTTAAAAATGAACAAATAATCTGTGTCGCATCGCTATTTCCAGACGGGAAAACTGCCAGATTAAGAAAGTTTGCGACGCTGGCGCAGTTTCAGGGACAGGGAGCTGGCCGCATGATGCTTGCTTATATTCTGGACCTTCTTATCAAAAAAGGCTTTTTATTATTCTGGTGTGATGCGCGGCAAAGCGCCTGTGCTTTTTATCAAAGGTTTGGTTTAACCGTCGAGGGAACGCGCTTTTATAAATCTGGTGTCCCTTATTACAAAATGGCGAAGCGGCTTTAACGGCTATTCACCTGCTGATAAAATACTGCCCTACGGATATTTATTGCTTTTATTCGCATTCTTAAAAATTAATTTTTACCTCACTGTGTATTGCCCACCACTTACTCTGAATAATTCATGTTTATTCTTCTTATACTTTATATTAAGCCAGTGTTGATGAAAGGGATAACCTGAAGTCTGTTAATATGAGATGAACGGAAATAATATATGGGAGCATGATGCTGAAATTATTCAAGGTATTGGCAGCCTGCCTGCTGTTAATAACAAATACTGCAAAAAGTGAGCAGGTTATTATGGCCTTCGGTGAAAAAATACCTCCGTTTTGTTTTCCTGAAACGAACAGCGGTATAGAGCTGGAAATTATTGGTGAGGCGTTAGCGTTTCGAGGCCATACTCTTGTGCCTAAATATTTCCCTCTGGCTAGAGTACCTAACGCTTTTATCAATAGACATGTTGATGCCGCTATGACGGATATGGGGGTGGATATGTCGGTCCATGGCGGCTATTACGGCGATCCTGCTGTTCTTTATGAAAATGTATTTATTACCCTGAAAGACCGCCATATTGAAATAAAAAAACCACAAGACCTTTATGAATTGAGCATTATTTCCTTTCAGGGGGCATTAAAACGCTACCCGGAGTGGTTAACTGTGCCCGATAAAAAAAATCATTATAAGGAGCATTCAAACCAGGAGCTACAGCTTCAGACTCTTTATCGGGGACGCTACGATGCTGTTCTGAGTGATCGTAATATTTTCCGTTATTTTATGCTGAAACATAAAACGGATACTGGAGAAGCCTTAAAAGAGATTGATATTCATGAGTTTATACAGCTCAATCCGCTAGATTACCGGCCTCTTTTCAGATCCCCCAAGATTAGGGATGACTTTAATATAGGCCTGAAGCTTTTAAAGCAGAGCGGCCGCTTTCAGGATATCTATGCTAAATATTTAAAAGGGTAGCACTCCCGCTGTATCGACATAAGCTTTGACATGACATTTAATTCAAGACCCTTTTTTTTGATTTAATTACTTTAGTCGCTTCAAGTATACAAAAAACCAGCCCCAGCCAGATGAAACCAAAGCTGATCAGTTTAACCTGATCAAAGACCTCGCCGAATATTAACACTGCAATTAAAAACTGCAGACTCGGCTCTATATACTGGGTTAAACCTATCGAAGATAAACTGGCTCTGTCGACAGCAAAAGAGAATAAAATCATCGGTGCTAATACCGCAGGAGCCATACCGATATACAGCAGCTGTTGAGCGCTGGTTGTCGAAAAGAAGTCACTTTCTCCGCTAAAATATAACCAGCCCATATATATCAGCGCCAAAGGCATCAATAAAATCACTTCAATAGTAATGGACATAAACGAATCGAATTTAATGTATTTTTTTATTAATCCGTAAACAGCAAATGCACCGGCCATAATCAGTGACAGCCAGGGCAGTTCTCCGTAACTGTATACCTGGTAGCTGATACCTAAAACTGCCAGTACAACGGCTGTTTTTTTAGCCCAGCTTAAACGTTCCCCTAAAATAGCGACAGCTAGGGCAATAGAACAGAGCGGGTTGATAAAATAACCTAAACTGGCGGCTAAAACATCCCCTCTGCTTGATGCCTCAGTAAAAGCCCATAGAGAAATTAATCCGCATAAACCGGCTAAGAAACAGAGAAATAAAGATTTTTTATCTGCTAATAAGGTTTTTATTGGGGTATGAGTGGCGGCCATAAAATGCATTGCTAGAAGCATAATCGGTACAGAGAATATAATTCTGACCGCCAGGATCTCAAAAACATCCGCTGAGGAAAGCAGACTGAAGTACAGAGGTAATAATCCCCAGAACGTGAAGGCAAATACTGCCAGTAAATTGCCGTTATTACGAAGTTTCATAGGCGGACCAGAAAACATTGAAGCAGTGTGCGCTATCTAACGCAGTACAGCTTAAAAGGTAAAAAAAGTAATGATACGCATTAACTGCGCTCAATTGTGTTGTAAAATAAAGCATATCTCGCAGATAAGCAAAATATCCGCGGTAATAAAATGAAAAATTTTTGAAGTAAATAATTAACCTGTATAATCAATGAATTAGAATGTCACCTTGCTGTTTATCATTTCAGGTAAGGGGTTAATTCTTTTGCCATAAATTGAGCTATCCAGGGCTGCGCCTGCACGGTCGGATGCAGGCCGTCTTTCATCATCCATTGCGGTTTTAAAATCACCTGTTCGAGAAAAAACGGGAGTAAAGGAACTGCGTGTTTTTCGCTCAATTTAGGGTAAAGTGAGCTGAACGCCTGCGAGTATCTTTTTCCGTAGTTAGGCGGGACTTCGATCTGCATTAGAATGACCTGTGCATTTTGTGCTTTGATCAGCATAATCATCTTTTCTATATTTGCCGTAACAGCCGCCGGGGAAAAACCGCGTAAGCCGTCATTTGCGCCTAGCTCAATTAATACCGAGGCCGGTTTATGCTGTGCCAGTAAGTCTGGTAAACGTGCTAAACCGTTGCCGCTTGTATCGCCTGAAATACTGGCGTTAATCACATCCCTGGATTTATTATGCTTATCCAGCTGCTCGTTCAGCAAAGATGGCCAGCTCTGTTCAATAGGCATATTATAACCAGCGCTCAGGCTGTCACCTAGAATCATAAGTGTTGTGCTGTTTGCCAGGGCCGGAAACAGCAGAATAAAAATAAAGGATAATATTTTTGTCATGTCAAAGTCCATTATAAAAGCAAGCTCAGTGGCTAAATCGGTTCTTTCAAATGAAACAGAGCTATCAATTTTAGAAGATATCTCATTTGAAATCTCATCTGGTGAAACTATCGCTATTATTGGCACATCAGGGGCAGGTAAATCAACCTTAATGACATTATTGGCTGGATTAGATATTCCCAGTTCAGGTGAAATTGAACTGCTGGGGCAGCCGTTATCTTTATTAGATGAAGAGCAGCGCGCTAAGATCCGCAGTGAATCAATTGGTTTTGTTTTTCAGAACTTCTTATTAATTCCGTCATTAAACGCACTGGAAAATGTCACCTTACCGGCTGTTTTACGTGGTGATGGGGAGGATACGGCTAAAGCACGCCGGCTGCTGCAGTCAGTGGGTTTATCCGGGCGGGAAACACATCTGCCGGCGCAGTTGTCGGGCGGTGAGCAGCAGCGCGTGGCATTAGCTCGTGCGTTTATGACTCAGCCGGAAATTTTATTTGCTGACGAGCCTACAGGTAACCTGGATCAGCATACCGCAGAAAATATCATCGATCTGCTGTTTGCAATGAACCGGGATCACGGCACAACGCTGGTTTTGATTACTCATGATACGGTGCTGGCAGGACGCTGTGAACGTCTTCTGACTATCGATGCCGGCCGATTAGTGGAGCAGCAGTGAAAAACATAAACCCCTCTACTGGTTATAAAATGGTTTTCCGCTGGAGCTGGCGGGAAATCTGGTCGGGACAGCTGTGGCCGGTGACCGCTGCACTTACTTTGATTGTTGCCTGCGTGGTCGCGTTATCAGCATTAGCTGTTCGTGTTGAAAAAGTAATGACAGATCAGGGACGCTCCATGATGGCAGCTGATCTGGTATTTCATTCTGCGAACCCGGTTCCACAACTGCTGTTGTCAGATGCGCAGGACTTAGAGCTAAGTGTGTCGCGGCAGATCCGCTTTCAGACTATGGCATTCAGCGATAACAATATGCAGCTGGTCAGTGCTAAAGCGGTGCAGAGCAGTTATCCGCTTCGCGGTGATTTAGTCTTAACCGGAGCTGCAGGTTTACAAAAAAGCAGCGTGCAGCCTGGTGAATTGTGGCTTGCTGAACGTCTGTTTTCTTTATTAGATGTAAAAGTAGGCGATATTGTTGCGGTTGGTGATGCGGATCTGCAGGTTTCCGGGAGAATTGAAGCGCAGCCGGAACTGGCTTATAACCCTTTTAGAACCATGCCCAGCGTATTTATCCATTATTCTGATCTGGATAAAACCGGTGCGGTGCAGTTAGGCAGCCGGGTGCAGTACCGTATCTTTTTTAATGGTGAAAATGACGCGTTGACGCAGCTTCAGCAGGATCATCAAGCACAGACAGGCGACTCCTGGATCAGTGAGAAAAATCAAGGCAGAAGCGCAGATTTAATTATTAAAGCCAAGCAGTACTTATCTCTTACTATTTTAATGGTGATATTAATGGCATCGGTCACTCTGGTGCTGACCTGTCGTCATTATGCGGCCAGTCGAGCCGAATCAGTGGCAATGCTTAAAAGTATGGGCGCAGGCAGAAGCTGGCTGCGCAGCTGGTTATTCTCACAAGCTGCTATTATGTTTCTCTGCAGCTTATTTTTCGGTTCCCTGTTTGGTATTGCTTTAGAATTATTATTGCGCCTGCCTCTGCAGGGCATTCTACCTGATGTGCTACCGGGTTACGGTTGGAAACCTTTTGCTTTTGGCTGCTCAGTTTCGCTGCTGATCGGTCTGCCGGCTTTGGGGATTCCGCTACTGCGTCTGCTGGATACGCCGGCGATAGCGGTACTACAGAAGCAGGCCGGCAAGGCTTCTAAAAAACACTGGTGGCTGGCATCTGCTCCGGCGGCTGCTTTTTTACTGTTTTATGGCGGCAGTGCATTAGTGTGGATGGTCTGCCTGGGGCTGATTCTGTTATTTTTAGTGCTTGCCGGCATCAGTTATGCCCTGTTGCATCTGCTTAGCCGTGGAAAATGGGGGGCCGCCATGAAACTGGCATTAAGCCGTATTAAACGCTCCCCGCAAACCAGTATGATGCAGCTGGCTGCATTATCAGGATCATTAATGCTGCTGGCGGTTATCTGGCTGGTACGCGCGGATCTGCTGGGGGACTGGCAGCAGACGCTGCCGCCAGATGCTGCTAATGTTTTTGCGATTAATATTGCTCCAGAAGAACAGCAGCAGTATCTGCAGGAACTGGATAATAACAGCATAGAAAGATCGGATGCCTATCCTATTATTCGCGGGCGTCTGACTCATATAAATGATCTTAATGCTAAAGATAAAGCTGCTGAAAACGATCCGGATGTGCATGCCTTGCGCCGCGAAATTAACTTTACCTGGGCAGAAAAACTGCCCGTTTATAATGATATTACTGCCGGGAAATGGACTCCGAAAAATTCCGTTTCTATCGAGGCCACTCTGGCTGCTGATCTGGGGGTTTCCGTAGGAGATAAATTAAGTTTTTCGGTTAATAGCCAGCTGTTCAGCGCTCGGGTAAATTCCATTCGCAGCGTACAGTGGCAAAGCATGAAACCCAACTTCTATTTCATTTTTAGTAAAGATATGATTGAGCAGATGCCGGCAACCTGGCTGGTCAGTTTTCGTATAGATGAAAAACAGATCCCTGTCTTGAATCAGCTTGCACGGGATTATCCGACGGTGACTTTATTAGATTTTCGTACGATGGGAGAGAAAATTCAAAGCATGCTGGTACAGATTACCTGGTCATTAAGTGTGTTAGGCGGGCTAGGGGTGATCAGCGGTATATTACTGATTTTTACCCTGCTGCGCTTAAGTTTGAAACAGCGTCAAAATGAAATAACCTTGTACCGTACATTAGGAGCAAGCAGAAAGTCTATCAGTCAGACGTTATGGAGTGAATATGGTGTGATGGCGGCCGCTGCCGGGGCTGCTGCCGTAGCCGGCGCTGAAGCACTGCTCTTTAGTCTGGTGAAATGGGGATTTCAGTTACAGCCGAGCATACATATTGGTATGTGGTTTGCCCTGCCTGCTTTAGCAGTAGTGATTGTATTTATCAGTTTAAAGAGTGTTATTCAGCAATTGTTAAAACCATTAAAGTAACAGCCACTTGCGGTCGTGGCATTTGTAATTATTTCAGGAATATAAATTGTTAAGAAAATTACCCCGCTGGGTCGAGTACGGCGCGTTTACCCTGGCATTATTAGCCGGTACTGTAAATGCGGTAGGCCTGCTTGGTTTTCAGCATCAGTCTGTTTCGCATTTATCAGGAACAACAACCATGATAGGAGCAGAGTTGTTTTCATTTTCCAGTAGCCTGCCCCACCTTAGCGGGATTTTGTTTAGCTTCTTATTAGGCTCTGCGCTTTCCGGATATTTTATTTCCAGTGAATCAGTCAAGCTGGGACGAAACTATGATCTTTTGCTGGTGATTGAAGGTCTACTTCTGCTGGTTGCTATTTTTTTCTTAGATAAGCATGCACCGCTTGGACACTATTTGGCATCGGCAGCCTGTGGACTACAAAATGCGTTGGCGACCCGCTACAGCGGTGCAGTGGTGAGGACGACGCATGTAACTGGAATTTTTACGGATCTAGGTATTATGTTAGGCGGAGCACTTCGTGGGGAGGCGTTTGATAAAAGAAAATGTATATTATTCTGTCTTATTCTGCTCGGGTTTATACTCGGTGGTGCAGTCGGGGCTTACCTGTTTCAGAGCTTTCAGTTTATGGCGTTAATTTTTCCTGCGGGAATCTGTTTTATGCTGGCTGTCTCCTATCGTTTGTATTCCGTCAGGCAAAGAAAAGTTTCGCGATAATGGCAGACTTATTGTTTATCTAACTTGTATTTAGGGAATTCAAAATGCCGAAAAAACTGTTAAGAAACCAGTTTTTTTTATTGTTACTGCTGACGCTCCTTAATTTGTATGTGTATTATTTTATTGGTGTTGAAGCACCGCAAGATCCGCAGGATTATTGCGCTGCAACAACCCTGTCGACGGGGCCATGTATTGCTGATTTACCTGGTGAGTTCGCCAGGGGGGCCGTACTGCAGCTCAGCCTGATATTTTTTGTTTGTTTCCCGTTGTTATCTATTATTTTAGGTAGGGTATATTCAGCAGTTAGCGTCTGTTGGAAGCGTTGATTTTTACTTAAGTTGCCAGGAAACTTGTAATGCCTAAACTGCACTCGAATGGAATTAACCTTTATTACGAAATCCATGGAGCAGGGCAGCCGCTGCTGTTTATTCATGGCTTGGGATCCAGTACTTGTGACTGGGAACTGCAGATTGAGGAGTTTTCCAGATCATATCAGGTTATCACCTTTGATTTACGAGGCCATGGACGATCTGATAAACCCGCCGGCCCCTATACTATGTCGATGCTTGCTGCAGACTGCATCGGACTGATGCAGGGGCTGGGCGTTGAAAAGGCTCATGTAGTCGGCTTGTCCTTAGGCGGTTGTATCGCTTTTCAGCTTGCTATAGACGCGCCGCAGTTAGTTAGGACTCTGACTGTTATAAATGCTGTTCCAGAGTTGGTCGCGCATACCTTTAAGGAGCGTCTAGAAATATATTTGAGACTGCTGATTGTGTCTTTATTCGGTATGCGTAAAACGGGGCAAATATTGAGTCGGCGTCTGTTTATAAAACCTCAACAGGAAAAGCTGCGTCGAACTTTTACTGCACGGTGGGCTGAAAATGACCAGCAGGCTTACCTGGCCGCGTTAAAAGCGATGATCGGTTGGAGCGTCACTGCTCGGCTTGCAGAGATTGACTGTCCCGTGCTGATTATAACCTCGGATCAGGATTATACACCAGTGGCGGTCAAGGCTGCGTACACAGAAAAACTAAGCAATGCACAGCTTGTGGTTATTGCCGACTGTCGCCATGCGCTGCCCGTTGAGCAGCCTCTGCTTCTGCATTCTGCTTTAACAGGGTTTCTGGTGAAACAGAGTTAACTACAGCTGATTTAAGTGTGCCCTGAAATTAAATAACTGGCTATTTTGTACTATATATATAAGGAAACGACCGGGAGATAAATTTTGAGCCGCTGCGGGAAACTCGACATTGACAGTTTCAATAAACGCCTGATATCGCAGCTTGATATTCTGCATCAGGTATTGAATACGTCTGGATTTGGTGAAGGTGAATTATCTCTGGGGGCTGAACTTGAAACGAATATCGTCAACCGTGACGGTATTGCTCAATACTTGAATCATGAACTTCTGGATTCGTGTCAGGATCCACGTTTAACACTAGAGTTAAACCGCTATAATCTGGAATTAAATTTAACACCGGTGCCGGCTTCGGGAACCCCTTTTACAAGTATCGGTAATGAGATCCTGTCAATCCTTAAGGCGGTTAATCAAGCCGCGCAAAAAAACAGTGCTGAGCTGGTGGCTATCGGCATTCTGCCGACACTACGGCAGCAGGATTTATGTAAAAGCGTTGTTTCTGACAATTACCGCTATAAATTTTTTGCCAGTGAGTTGTCTGCGCGTCGAGGCAGTCAGTTTAAACTGCAGATTGACGGTGAAAACCCTTTTGCAGTAGAGACAGATACTATTGCCTACGAAGGGGCGGGTACATCACTGCAGCTGCATTTAAGGGTGTCGCCTGCGCGTTTTGCTAATGTCTATAATGCAGTGCAGCTGGTCAGCCCTGCTGTTCTGGCCTATGCGGCTAACTCGCCTTGTCTGCTCGGGCATTTTTTGTGGGATGAAACCCGTATTGCGCTGTTTAAGCAGTCAACAGATACGCGTGTTCATCAGCATCAGTGGCGTGAACCGCCGCGGGTGAATTACGGGTCAGGCTGGAACCGTCATGGTCTGCATGAACTTTTTGCGGAAAATGTTAGTTTATATTCTCCTCTATTTACCCAGGGATTTGCACAGGATGCTGCAGCTGTCTGGGCAAAAGGACAACCTCCACGATTCGATGAGTTAATGCTTCATCAGGGCACTGTATGGAGCTGGAATCGCGGCATTTACGATTATCATAATAATGGGCATGTCAGAATTGAAGCCCGTACGCTGCCGGCAGGCCCTACCGTGGCAGATATGATGGCAAATTCAGCGGTTTTAACCGGTCTGGCTTACGGCTTAGAAGATAATATTGAACAGCTGATTGCGCGTCTGCCGTTTAAACATGCGAAATATAATTTTTACCGGGCGGCGCAGAGCGGCATAGATGCAAAATTAATCTGGCCGGATCCTAAAAATAACAGACTGATAGAAACAAGCCCTGCTTATATTTTAAGCCGTTTAATGCCCTACGCTAAACTGGGGCTGCAGAAAATAGGTCTAAACGAGGTGGAAATCAGTTCTCATCTCAATCTTTTCCAGCAGCGGATTGAAGCTAATACCAGCGGTGCCCGCTGGCAGCGTCAAATGACGGCTGAATATGAAAAGTCAGAAACTCGCCATGACGCTCTGCACCTGATGTTTGCCAAATATCGTCTTTTTCAAGATAACAATATCGCTGTCAGCGACTGGGATTTAAATAAATGAATACACATTCACAGCAGCTGCAGGTGGGGATTTACGACAGCCGTGAGCTTAACGGAGAGGGAGATATTGCTGACTTTCTCTCGCAGTTCAAGCGTTATTCTGCGCTGATTTTATTTAAAGGCAAAGATTCACAGCGGCCCTGCCGCATAATTACAACTCTGCTCCACGGTAATGAACCTTCCGGCGTTTATGCACTGCAGCGTTTAATTACTAATCAGACACAGCCGATTTGTGATACTTATGTTTTTGTGGCATCTGTCCGCGCAGCAACCGCTGAGCCGTTATTTTATTTTCGAATGCTGCCGGAGCATAGGGATCTGAATCGTTGTTTTTCCGATATTAACATTAGTGATCAGCAGGGCGCATTAGCGCTGTATATTAAAGAATTTATCCGCGGCAAGCGGCCTGAGCTGTTGATGGATATGCATAATACCTCAGGTGAAAGCCCTGCATTCAGCGTGTCGCATGTGCAGGACAGGCGGCATGCTTCTTTATGCCTGTTATTCAGTCCGTTTATTATTCATTCTACAATTAAAGTCGGTGCCTTGTTCGAGCAGGATTTTAACTGTCCTAATGTCACCATAGAATGCGGCGGCGCTGCTAATGAAATGTCACATGAAATTGCCTATACGGGACTGCACCGCATATTTCGTGCGGAAATATCAGAATTGAAAGGGGAAGCCGAATCACCTGTATGGCTGAACAATCCTTTAAGGTTAGAATTAAAAGCTGATACCAAACTCGCTTATGCCGACAGTCCCTGCCCGCAGGCGGATCTGACTCTGCCGCTGGATATAGATTCGCATAACTTCGGGGTGTGGGGGGCGGACAGGCCACTGGGCTGGCTGGGAGATAGAGGGATGAATATCTTTACCGTCAAAGGAGCGCAGGGTAAGGATCATTTAGCAGATCTGTTTACCTGCCGTAATAGACAGCTGTTTCCTGCCGTCTCACTGCACCTGTTTATGATAACCAACCGTGCCGATATTGCGCTGTCGGACTGTCTCTTATACGCCGTTCCCTGCTGACTTGTCTACTGCTGAAAATATGGCCTGCTGTCCAGGTTAGCTATACTCTAGATATATATGATATTTGGGGATGTGAAAATGAATAAGCTGCCGGTTGAGTTTTTTCCTACCCGTTTCTGGCATAAAAGCCATGACGACCTGGTTAGCTGTGATGTCTGTCCCCGTCATTGTCATCTGCGTGAAGGTAAGCGTGGGACCTGTTATGTGCGTATGAATCATCACGGAAAAATCGTGCTCACCAGTTACGGACGTTCATCGGGTTTTTGTATCGATCCTATTGAGAAAAAGCCGTTGAATCATTTCTACCCCGGTTCACGGGTGATGTCGTTCGGTACCGCCGGCTGCAACCTTACCTGTCAATTCTGCCAGAACTGGGAGATCAGTAAATCCCGTCAGGTTGATACGCTTTGTGACAGCGCGATGCCGCAGCAGCTGGCGCTGGCTGCTAAAAATCAAGGCTGTAGAAGCCTGGCTTTTACCTATAACGATCCGGTGATCTTTATGGAGTATGCGGTTGATGCAGCCCTGGCAGCTAAAGCATTAGGGCTTAAGAGTGTTGCAGTGAGTGCCGGTTATATGTGTGAGCAGCCCAGAATCGAGTTTTATCGCCACATGGATGCTGCTAATATTGATTTAAAAGGCTTTACTGAGGACTTTTACCATAAAATATGCCACGGTCAGCTGCAGCCGGTTCTTGATACTCTGCTGTATCTTAAGCATCAGACTAATGTCTGGTTTGAAATTACCACCCTGCTGATCCCCGGTGAAAATGACAGCTCCCAGGAATTACATCAGATGTGTTTGTGGATAGCTGAAAACCTCGGCGCGGATGTACCTCTGCATTTTAGTGCTTTTCATCCGGATTTTAAGATGAAGGATAAACCCTGCACGCCGCTGGCAGCGCTGCTGCGGGCAAGAAAGATTGCTCTGAGTTACGGACTGCACTATGTGTACTGCGGTAATGTACATGACAGCGAGTCAGACAGTACCTATTGTCCAAACTGTGGCAGCCTGGTGATTGAAAGGGACTGGTATCAGCTGGGCTTGTATAATATTGATCAATCTGGGCATTGTTTACACTGCGGGCATCTATTAGCAGGATGCTTTGCCGGGCCTAAAGAGGAATTTGGACGGCAGCGCATTCCAGTAAGAATGGGGGATTGATAACTAGTCGACCGTACTGCGTTCAGCAGTACGGTGCCGTTTATTAGATTTACACAGTTAAACCTTGCGCTAATAAGTTAATCGGGTGAATCGTTTTTAAGTGAGTGTTTTCCTCTATCTGCCATTTGCATGTTTCACAGTCGGTAATTGCATAATCAGCATCTGAATTTTTGATTGTCTCAAAGAGATGTTTACCGATCTTCATGGATACATCGTAGTTCTCTTTTTTAAAACCATAGGTGCCGGCAAGACCGCAGCATTCGCTCTCCAGAACAATGACTTTTAAACCGGGAATGGCCCGCAGCAGCTCAATGGTAAAAATAGCCAGACCGCTTCGTTCTAAATGGCAGGGGGTATGGTAAACAATGGTTTTGTTTATCTCTTTGAGTTTTGGTGCGTTGCCGTTCATAAACTCACGCAGCAAAAATGAGGTGATATATTCAATTTTATCCACGACTTGACTGTTATCTACATCCAGCACATGCGGGTATTCCTGTTTTAAGGTAAATGAACAGGTGGAAGAGGTCGATAAAATCGGCGTATTAAACTTCTCGACTGCCTCGGTCATATTTTTTACATTAAAACGTGCATTCTTACGTGCTTTATCGTGAAATCCGTTGGCAATTAACGGTACGCCGCAGCATTTTTCTTTGTTTAATAATTTAAGCCCGATATTCATGGCATTTAATACTTTGAGCAGATCTTTACCCAGATCCGGATCATTATAATTAACGTAACAGCCGTGGAAATAACTGACCTGACGCGGGTATTGTTCCTGATCCGGGGCATTCTTTTTGAACCAGTTTCTAAAGGTACCTAGTGAATATTTGGGCAGCGCTTTATGCTTATCAATGCCTATGGTTTTATGCATCACTGTTTTAATGATTTGTGAATCGGTTATTTTATTAACAATAGGCGCAAAGGGGGTCGATAGTGTGCCGAACAGGTCCGTCTGGCTTAAAATGAAATCTCTCATCAACTTAGGATTAATAACTTTCTTTTCAAACTTTCCTCTGGCAACGGCGATAATATCACCCACATTAACGTTCGATGGGCAGGCGGTTTCACAGCGTTTGCAGTTGGTGCACAGTTTTAATGCCTGATCATAATAATCCAGACTTTTTATACGCAGGCGTGCGCCGTCAGGCCCGCACTCTTTAGGGCCCGGATAATTCGGGTTAGCTTTTGCAACGGGGCAGTACACGGTACAAATAGTACATTTAATGCATTTTTCAAAACTGTTTTGCGCGATATTCATCTGTTCACTCCGCTGTTATTAAGCATCTGGTTTACCGAGTAATAGCCGGTGCTGATGGCAACACCGCTGCCGCACCCCTGTGCTATCGGATCATAGCCTGCGAGACTTGATCCCGTGCAGAACAGATTATTAACCACAACCCCTTTGTGCATCGGATTGAATGTCGCGTTAGTTTTAATGCCTATGGATAAAAACGGATGGGATTTTTGTGAAAAAAACTGCTCCTGATGCCATGATTTTCTGTCCTCAATATTACTTAAATCTAAATCAAAAACAGGCTCTTTAATCTGGTTGTAATGAGCTTTAAAACCTTTACTGAAAAAGCTGCCGGACGCCAGAATGAAATTAGCGGCGGTTAACGGCATCTCTTTAAAGTTGCGCGTATAGATGCTTTTAAGGTGCAGTGTTCCACCTTCTTCTGCCATTTCACCTTTAGTCACCTGATCGCCTTTTAACAGCGAACCGCCGTTATTGATAAACAGTCTGCTCATTGCCTCTTCAAGGCGAATACCCAGCAAAGAGGGGGGCATAGTCGGTACTTCGTGGATGGTTAAGCCGGTTAATTCATGCAGTTTATTGAGTACTGCCAGTCCGTCGCCATTGCCGGTAACGGCAGGTAAAATCAGGATATCGTCAGGTGATGCGATTTTTTTTAATTTATCGGCGAATGATCTGACTTCATGCTCATCACTTAAAATACGGGCGATATCAATTGAGCGTAATTCACATGGATTTCTTTTTAATCCGGAAAATCCGTCAATTGAAACCGAAGCATTTTTTATTTTAATGTCTTTAAACTCCGGGATCTGATTTAAATTGTCGGTCACCATTTTAGAATTAAAATCTCTAAAATTATCAATCTGCACAACAATAATGCGCTGCACTTTATGCTCTTCAAGTCTAACGGGCAGCTGATAAATATAAGGTTGTGACATCCAGGTTGATTTTAATGTGCCCAGCGGTGTGATACGGAAATGATTATCGCCGTTTTCCTGGTGAGTTAAAGGAATACCGGCTGAAGATAATATTTTTTTATACCAGTCAAGTGATTCGAAAAGTATCTCTTTGCCGACTTTACTGTAGGGATGATCTGGAAACTCCCGGGCAAATTTTTCAAAGACAGCTTCAGGATTACGGATAATTTTTCCCGTCGGGGTATGTGAAAGCAGATCAATGGAGCCCGATGAAAAATGCAGGGCACTTTGACCGTTGGAGATAATTGCCGTTTTTAATCCCGCTTCAAGGCAGCGCAGGCCGGCTGTATATCCTGCAATACCGCCGCCGATAATGATGCTGTCAAATTTCATAATATTCCTTTTTTTCATCGTTTTGTGCTGTGCCGAGAAGAGTGACATCGGCTGCGCCGAACAGTCCTTCATATATCCAGTAAGTGAACTCGGCCTCTCTAAGCGCGTCATCAAATAAAACCGGTTTGATGCCCTTCCACCTTTCCTCTAAAAAATGGATCAGCAGTTTGCTCGAATCATGGCCGCTGCATTGCCCGTATTCACAAAACAGTCCAGAAGCGCGGTAGGTACATAATTCCCCCTGACATGAGCCCATACCGAGGCGTGTGCGTCTTCTTAGATCGACCAGATTAGTGACATCTAATTTTTTGATGGCATATTCAATTTCACCCACGGAAACCATTTCACATTCACAGACAATGGATTTTCCTTTGGCGCTTTGATCAAATAACTGCACCGCTTTTTCGCCATGACGATAAGCGGCTGCTTTAGAGGTTAGCGCTGTTTTTTTCCGGGGCTGTTTATCCGTTCTTTCAACGGAACCCGGCAGCGGTTGTAAGTGAGTGGTACAAGGTGAGTTGTTACCTAATTTTTCAGCCACAACATCTGTGGTCATTTCTGCCATTAATCGGCAGGTCATCAGTTTTCCGCCGAGAATACTGGTCAGTCCGGTTAATCCATCGCGTTTGGCGTGGTCCAGTAAAACAATGCCGCGGCTGATATTACGGCCGTTGCCGCCGCTTACATCAACTAAAGGACGGACACCGGCATAAGCGCGTAAAATTCGGGTTTGTTCTAATATTGGTGCTAATTTAGCGCCTTCTTCAATTAATATATTGACCTCTTGATCTGTGACCCGCAGCGAGTCTATTTCGCAGTAGTCAATTTCTTCTGAGGTTGTTCCGATTAATGAAATCGAATCACCCGGCACCAGAATATCGGCATCTGCGGGTTTGCGGCAGCGGTTAATGACCAGATCATTAATGCGGTGCTCTAATACCAGCAGAGAGCCTTTTGCCGGGAACATCTGCACATCCAGCTCTGCATACTGGCAGATGTTTTTCCCCCAGATACCGGCTGCATTAATCACTTCATTTGCAAATATTTCAAATTTTTCATTAGTGCGCACATTAAGGCAGGAGGCGCCGATAATACGTTCACCGACCCGGATAAATGACTGCACAATGGAGTAGGTAAAAATCTGTGCGCCGTGTTGTTTAGCATCTAATACATTTGATGCGCATAAACGAAAAGGATCTAATGTGCCGTCGGGTACTTTGACCGCACCTAATAAACTTGGGTTTACATTCGGCTCTAACTTGAGCGCCTCTTCAGGTGTAAGTTTTTGTGTGTCTATGCCTACACTGGTGCATGCGTGTATAAAGGTACTTTGAAAACTCAGGTCATCTTCAGGCAGGGTGATAAATAAGCCGTCGGTCTGATCGACACAATGACTGGCTATTTTTCTGAGGATTTTATTTTCTTGAATACATTCATGGGCAGACTCAGAATCAGTGACCGCATAGCGTGCACCTGAATGCAGCAGGCCGTGATTACGGCCCGTTGTTCCCGATGCAATATCATTTTTATCCAGCAGCATACATTTTATACCGCGTAATGCGCAATCGCGCATAATACTTGTACCGGTCGCACCGCCACCGATAATTAAAACTTCTGTTTCAAAACGGCTTATATGTCCCATAATTCATCCAATTAGTCTGCCCAGTTAACTACTTATGATTATGGCTAACAAAAATAATTTATTAAGTGATCTATATCGCAAATGTTCGTTCGCGCATTTATTTGCTTGTTTATCGAGCTTTTTATGGTTGTTTTAAGGCCGATATTAAGACTCTGTGATTTACCACAGGCTGTTTTTACGAAACGTATAATTTTTAATTAAAGTCTCATTTACTTTTTTGAGATAAGACAAGACGGCTGGTTTTGATTTTGATTTAATATGATGGGCCTTACGGTTCTGAAAAAACATTCAATGCGCTGAGTTTGGCATTAAATATTAAAGAGCAGCATGAAGGAAATGTGAGACTTAAACTCTTTTTGATGTCCGACGCGGTGACTGCCGCACCGCACAATCAACGCCCGTCAGAAGGTTATAATATTGAGCAGATGTTAGAGATACTGCTGGCGCAGGGAACAGGTATCAAGCTGTGCAGGACCTGCTGTGAGGATCGCGGGGTAACAGAGTAAAGCCTGATTGAAGGTATCCGGATCGGTACTTTAATTGATTTATCACAGTGGACATTTGATGCACATAGAGTAATGACATATTAAACCTTAGTGCAAAGAAGTTTTATCCAAACATTATTTAGGAAGTAATATGAAGCAGTCAGCAGAAACTTGTATTTTTTATATCGCTCTAGAAAGTCAGCTTGCCGGCATTCTTCAGGAAACGTCGTATAGTGATCCGAGCTTAAGCGCCGAGGGATTTATCCATTTCTGCAGCAGCAGTCAGGTTGATGCAGTAGTGGAAGCTTTTTACCCGAATCAGCAGGATCTCAAGCTGTTAGTTGTTGATGTCAGCCTGCTGCGCTCTGAACTTCTTTTTGAAGCACCAAGCGGCAGCTTACCCGATGATTTTCCTAAACAGCAGCTGTTTCCGCATTTATACGGTCCTTTAAATATAGATGCGGTTATTGATGTTGTTGACTTAAAATGCTTTAACCACAAACCTGTGCACCCTGATACCGCAGCTGTACTGCGTCATTACCGTTTTACCAGACTGCCTGTTGAAGGAACATTGTTTAAAAGCACCTGGCGAGGAGCTCCGACATCAGTGGAGCAGGGACCTTCTGGAACTGCGATGATCGGGCTTTATGCTAATGAGCCTGAAAGTTTGTCGTGTTTCCATAAGCTTGATTATGACGAGATCTGGCACGTATATGGCGGTGATCCTTTTACGCTTTATCTGTTTTATGCGGACGGGCGGACTGAAGAAATAACCATGGGTCTGGATATTATGCAGGGACAGCATGTTCAATATGTTATTCCGGCAGGTGTATGGCAGGCCGGCTGTCTTAATGAAGGAGGTCGTTATGCTTTATTCGGCTGTACTATGGCTCCTGGTTTTACCGGAAGTTGTTTTGAGGCTGGGCTGGCTTGTGAACTGCTGGAGCAGTATCCCGATAAAGCTGCAGTTATAAATAAGATGTCAGTTAATGGAGGACATAAAACGATGCCGAAGGGCTTTGCTGATTAAAATAAATTTCTCTTCATTAAAGCACGGCAAGATCATTATAAATTGAACTTTTCCTCCAACTAGCGATCTGATCACCATATACTAACAATTCGCTATTTGGTGATAATAATGAGCGCTACTTTTTTGAAATACTTCGATTCCATCTCAGACCCTCGTATTGAACGATGTAAGAAACATAATTTACTCGATATTCTTTTACTCGCTATTAGTGCCGTTATGTCTGGCTCTGAAGGCTGGGAGGATATTGAAAACTTCGGCCATATAAAGCTTGATTGGCTTCGTCAATATCGTCCTTTTGAATCCGGGATACCTCGGCATGAC
>NZ_KB907017.1 GCF_000381745.1 Psychromonas ossibalaenae ATCC BAA-1528
TTATACCAATCGGAATAAATAGCTGATCAGTTTTACTGGTTAAAACAGCTTATTTCTTCGTTGTAAATTTCGTAAAGGGAACAACCATTTACATCAATTTACGCCTTGAACTAAGCAGTTTTTCCTACGCAAAAAGTAGATCACATACTTAATCCGATTGGTATTATATTTGGAAGTACGGTTTTAACCGCGCAATATCATAGGCGCGACTGAAGTCGCACTTCCATAAACAGTTCACAATATTAAGTGGATTGGTACGAGTGTCACGAACGGGCTAAGCTCTGCGTGCCCTGGAGATTTGACGTCAGCCAAGGCCCATGAGCGGACGAGCTCTGCGAGTCCTGTTCATCGCCAAGCTTGCATTCTATAAGCAACCTATACGTTAGTTCTGGTGGTTTTTTTTAATTCCTGCGATTTATGTTTTGACCTGCTCCCGCATGGGAAAAGGTTAAGAATACCAATGAAGTTGGTTTCTATCATGTGATAGTAGGGGTGAGTTCAGCGACAGCAGAGAGTCAAGAACGGGCTAAGCTCTGCGAGCTCTGTCCCATTGCCAGATGGCTTGCACGCTAAGCCAGATATAAAAAAGCCGCTGTTAAATTACTCTAACAGCGACTTTTAGATACATATTTATTTAGGGGTTATAAAATATAACGGCTTAAATCTTCATTTTCTACTACGTCATCTAAAGCATTTGCGACGTACTGTTCATCAATGACAATACTGTCACCTTGACGATCAGAAGCTTCATATGAAAGTTCATCCATAATGCGCTCCATTAAGGTGTGTAAACGACGTGCGCCGATATTTTCGGTTGTTTCATTTACATGCCAGGCTGATTTAGCAATTTTCTTAATGCCGTCTTTAGTGAATTCAATTGTTACACCTTCAGTGGCTAACAGCGCTTGATACTGCTCGCTTAGAGAAGCTTTAGGCTCTGTCAGTATTCGTGCCAGGTCTTCTTCTTTAAGTGCTTCCAGTTCAACTCTGATAGGCAGACGACCTTGTAGTTCAGGAATAAGATCGGATGGTTTCGCTATCTGGAATGCACCTGATGCGATAAACAGCATATGATCTGTTTTTACCATGCCGTGTTTAGTACTGACCGTTGAACCTTCAATTAACGGCAGTAGATCGCGCTGCACGCCTTCACGTGATACATCAGGGCCTGAAGCTTCACCGCGTTTGCAAATTTTATCTATTTCATCAATAAAGATAATACCGTTATTTTCTGCTGCAAATAACGCTTTCTCTTTAAGATCTTCCTGGTTAACTAATTTAGCTGCTTCATCTTCAATTAATGCTTTAAGCGCATCTTTGATTTTCAATTTGCGTTTTTTAGTTTCTTCTTTGCCGGATAAATTCTGGAACATACCCTGAAGCTGATTGGTCATCTCTTCCATGCCGGGAGGAGCCATGATCTCTACGCCGATTTGTGCAGCAGGCACATCAATCTCAATCTCTTTGTCGTCTAATTTACCTTCGCGTAATTTTTTACGGAAAGACTGACGAGCCGCGCCGTCTTCAGTTGATGCATTATCCCATTCATTACTTGTCTTAGCCGGTGGAATCAGAATATCCAGAATGCGGTCTTCGGCTAAGTCTTCTGCTCTGTGTGTTACTTTTTCCATCTCCTGTTCGCGAGTGATTTTAATAGCTACATCAACTAAATCACGTACGATTGTTTCAACTTCTTTACCGACATAACCGACTTCAGTAAATTTTGTTGCTTCAACTTTAATAAACGGAGCATTTGCCAGTCGTGCTAAGCGGCGGGCTATTTCTGTTTTACCTACACCAGTCGGACCGATCATCAGTATGTTTTTAGGAGTTACTTCCTGACGAATCTCTTCATCAAGCTGCATACGGCGCCAGCGGTTACGAAGTGCTATAGCAACAGCACGTTTTGCTTTATTCTGGCCGATAATATGGCGATCTAATTCATGTGCAATTTGTTTTGGGGTCATATCTGACATAATGCTGTATTCCTATTTTTTGCTGTCTGCGTTGTGATTACCTTCATAATCAATGCATTCGATTGTCTGGTTTGTATTTGTGAATACACAAATGTTACCTGCAATGGTCAGCGCTTTTTCAACAATTGTTTTTGCGTCTAAATCTGTATTTTCTAACAGTGCAGTTGCTGCTGACTGTGCGAAGTTACCGCCTGAGCCAATTGCAATTAGATCATTTTCCGGTCTGACCACATCACCGTTACCGGTAATGATGTATGAATGGTGCTTATCTGCAACGGCTAATAATGCTTCCAGTTTTCGAAGCATTTTATCTGTGCGCCAGTCTTTAGCGAGTTCAACGGCTGCTCGTTCCAGGTTACCCTGGTGTGCCTGTAATTTAGCTTCAAAACGTTCTAATAAAGTAAATGCATCAGCTGTCCCGCCGGCAAAACCTGCAATTACTTTATCGTTATATAAACGGTGCACTTTGCGTGCATTGCCTTTCATGACTGTATTACCGAGAGAAACTTGACCGTCACCACCAACAACAACCTGGCCGTTGCGACGTACTGAAACAATAGTAGTCATATTATTACCTTTGAGCTTAGAAATTGAATGAGCCGCATCTATTTTGGCTCTTAGTGTTATAGATATATGGGGGATTATTTTTATTTCAAGGGAAGTAAAAACACAAAAGGGTAAATTATTGATTTACCCTTTTAGTTTCTTTTAAATTGATTAACGCCAAAACCAGATCATACAGCCGTTAATTTTAGCCCGCTGCAGTTTATGGCGCTCTTTTTCCGCGACACGTTTACGCTCATAGGGACCTAAAATCACGCGGTACCAGTCGCCGGTTTTTTTGACCTGGCTGTTTAACCCCTGAAATGCAATCTGTGCTTTTAAAGATTCAGCATCACCCTTTTGGCGGAATGAACCACACTGCATCTGATAGGGATCTGTTGCTTTCTTTTCCGTAGGTATGTCGACTACCACTTCTTTTTCTTTAAGAGTATCTTCATATTCCCACTGCGGCTGTGGTTTCTCAGGCAGTACTTCTTCTTTTTTCACATGCTGTTTTTTTATCACAGCTGCAGGTTCTGGTTTTTCAACCGCGAAAATAAAATAGCCGATAAAAGCAATTAATAAAAGCGCAACGAAAGACGCTAAAAAAGGAAATCCCTTTTTAGGTGTCTTTCGTTTGCTGGCCGGGCGTTTACGAGGTGATTTTTTACTCGCTTTTGCCGATCTAGCAGGTTTGCGTCTATTAACAACAGCCATTTTTACATGCGTTCCAGTGTGTTAATACCAAGCAGTGACAGTCCTTGTTTAAGGGTTTTTGCTGTCAGTGCTGCTAACTTAAGACGGCTTTGTTTTTGTGCTTCGTTTTCAGCTGCTAGAATCGGGCAGGCTTCGTAAAAACTTGAGAACAGACCTGCTAATTCAAACAGGTATGAGCATAAGAAATGCGGCATTCCTTGTTTAGCAACACTGTTAATTATTTCGTTAAACTGCATGAGTTTGCCGGCCAGATCTTTTTCTTTCTCTTCTGTTAATGATATATCAGCCGTTACGCTGTCCATAGATATATCGGCTTTATTAAAGATACTTGCTACACGTGTGTAAGCATATAATAAGTAAGGTGCTGTATTACCTTCAAAACTTAACATGCTGTCGAAGCTGAAGGTGTAATCACTAGTGCGGTTTTTAGAAAGATCTGCATATTTAACTGATGCAATACCAACAACAGATGCGATATGGCGAAGCTCCTGCTCATCCATCTCTTTATTTTTTTCTTTTACTAATTCGTAAGCACGCACTTCAGCTTCAGTTAACAGATCTGCTAATTTTGCAACCGTACCTGAACGAGTTTTAAACGGACGGCCGTCTTCTCCCATTACCGTACCAAATGGCATATGTTCAAGAGACGTCTGTTCTTTTACGAATCCAGATAAACGCGCAACTTCAAATACCTGTTGGAAGTGTAAACCCTGACGAGCATCTACAAAATAAAGAACACGATCAGCATTCAGTTCATTCTGGCGGTAACGCATAGCCGCTAAGTCAGAGGTTGCGTATAGGAAACCACCGTCTTTTTTCTGAATGATAACAGGAAGCGGTTCGCCTTCTTTATTTTTGAAACTTTCTAAAAAGACACATTTAGCGCCCTGGCTCTCTTTTAATAAACCTTTTTTATCCAGATCTGCAACAACAACGGCTAAGTCATCGTTATAAGTGCTTTCGCCACGTACATCTTCACGAGTCAGGCTTACACCTAAACGATCGTAAGTTTCCTGACAGTGGGAAAGACTGATCTCATTAAATTCTGTCCAAAGTTTTAAACACTCTTTATTACCACTTTGTAATTCAACCACTAAATTACGGGCGCGTGTTGCAAACTCTTCTGATTCGTCAAAACGACCTTTGGCAGCACGATAAAAAACTTCAAGATTAGAAAGATTATTATCAATAGGTTCATTTTTAGCACGTAACTCTTCCATGTAAGCTAGCAGCATACCGAACTGTGTTCCCCAGTCACCTACGTGATTCTGACGAATAATATTATGTCCCTGAAATTCTAATGTACGCGCCACTGCATCACCGATAATTGATGAACGTAAATGACCGACATGCATCTCTTTAGCCAGGTTTGGTGAAGAATAATCAACAACAATTATCTGCGGATCAGCAGTCAGTTCAACATTTAATTTAGGATCAGCAAAAGCACCGTCAATTTGTTTTTCAAGATGATTCGGATTAATGAAAAAATTAATAAAACCCGGACCTGCAATTTCCATTTTTGTCACTAAATCTGACTGCGGGATATTTTTTACAATTAACTCAGCTAAAGCACGAGGGTTTTGTTTTGCTGGTTTTGCTAACATCAGCGCAAGATTATTTGCAAAGTCACCATGAGATTTATCTTTAGTGCGGTCAATTGCAATGCGCGGCTGGATATCTTCAGGAAGAATCTTTTGTGTTTGTAGAGAAACAATCGCTTGCTCAAGTAGTTGCTGGATATGCGCTTTCATAGATAAATCACCAATTGATACGGGCCGATACACCAAAACCACTTAAAAATAGGGATCATATAAAAATTATGATTCCTGTATTTTTAGGTGATTCGGGTAATATAAATAAGCGCAGATTCTACCGTTTATCGGCGATGAAGACTAGGGGAACGGCTTTAAAATAGACACTTTAAACAGAAAATTATCTTCTGTTTAAAGTGTCATAAAATTACTGTTAATGTTTTTTACATAAATTCAAATTCATGGCTTGCCATCACCACATGGTGCAGGGTTTCCTCTTCTCTGTTAGATAAATTTTCAAGTGCCAGTTCCGCTTCAATGGTCGGGGAGTTATAAGCGGCGGTCTGCATAAGCTCAATCAGCTGTGTATCAAGCTTCATTGCTAAAGTGACCACGTCATCAATCGCCAGTTCCGGCTGTAACTTCATCTGCTGACATTTCATGGGAAAGCTTTGATCAAAGATGTTATCCAGCCAGGTATCTAATAAACTTTGTGGTGCCTGCTCCGCATAATCATGAAGGTTGAGATAGGAAAGCTGTTCTTTGTTACGCATAAAATCCAGCAGTAACTTAACTTTTTCATCACTTGCTTCCTGGCTGAGGCGCAGATAGAGATCTGCAAGTGCAATATGACATTCTTCTATATAACTCAGAAAATCTTTAACGGGTTTAAAACGCATTCCTAACTCCTGTACGTATCCATTGTGGGAAAGCTGTTTGTTAACGGCAGTGCAATGGACATAAATAATTAAAAAATTTTACGCTTAAAGTTTAGTTAAAATTTTTTTTATTTAATAATAAATGCGGTCAAAAAGTATACGAAACTTGCGCTGTGATTGAGTTTTTTTATAGGGGAAATTAATATCAATGACTTATGTGTGGGAATGGGCTTATCGTCCGGTTATAAGCTGTATAACCGGACCTTGATTTATTTTACTTAAACAGCTTCAAGCCGTGCATAAGCTGTCATTAACCATTTACTGCCGACACCCATAAAATGTACTTGTAAGCGGCTGTTTTCACCACTTCCTTCCTGCGCGGTAACTGTTCCTTCTCCAAATTTAGGATGCTTTACCTGCTGACCAAGCTTAAAGCCCTGGATATCCTGGCTTTCTCCGCTAAAGGCCGGCTTTTTGACCGCGGCCGGCTGCATTCTGCGAACCTGGGTTTTAAGGCGGACATATTCGATATCTTGTTCGGGCAGTTCATTAATAAAGCGTGAAGGAGAATGAAATTTTTCCTGGCCGTATAAACGGCGGCTTTCTGCATGGCAGATGGTTAGTTTCTGCATCGCACGAGTCATGCCTACATAACAAAGGCGGCGCTCTTCGGCTAAGCGTGTTTCATCATCGGCAGACTGCTGGCCGGGGAACATGCCTTCTTCGACGCCAACCATAAATACCTGCGGGAACTCCAGTCCTTTAGCAGCATGCATGGTCATCAGCTGTACGGCATCTTCAAATTCGTCGGCCTGGTTGTCACCAGATTCTAATGCGGCATAAGCGAGAAACGCAGTAAGTTCATCCATATCCTGTTCTTCTTCCGGGATAACAAATGATTTTGTTGCCGAAACAAGCTCTTGTAAATTTTCTATACGGCTGCGGGATTTCTCACCTTTTTCATTTTCAAACATTGCATGTAAACCAGAGCTGCTGATCACATGGTCAACTATTTGAAATAAAGGAAGTTCCGATGTTTCGCTTTTAAAGCGGTTGATCAGTTCGATAAACATCGCCAGTGAAGAAGCTGCGCCGGCACTGAGCTGTTTATTTTCAATTAAATACAGACTCGCCTGCCACATGGTATAACCCTGCTCGCGGGCGCAGAGTCGGATTTTATCAAGCGTGGTATTACCAATTTTACGTTTGGGTTTATTAACCACACGTTCAAAAGCTGCATCATCCTGGTGATTATTCATTAAACGCAGGTAAGCGACACTGTCTTTTATCTCTAAACGGTCGAAGAAGCGCTGTCCGCCATAGATATGATAAGGGATCTGCTGTGCCATTAACTGTTCTTCGAACAACCGAGACTGGGCATTGCTGCGGTATAAAATTGCACATTCTGCTAATTTTTTGCCGCTGTTTTTCCAGGTCTGCAGCTGCGTGGTGACATAACGCACTTCGTCATAATCATTAAACGCGCTGTAAATAGCAATTGATTCACCATCTTCTCCGCTGGTCCACAACTCTTTACCCAGGCGCTCGCTGTTGTTTTTTATCAGATGATTAGAAGCGTTGAGTATATGGCCTGTTGAGCGGTAATTCTGCTCTAAACGTACGGTTACCGGGTTGTTTTTCTCTCTTAAAAAACGCTGAATATTTTCTACATCGGCGCCGCGCCAGCCGTATATTGACTGATCATCATCACCTACGATAGTCAGATAATTACCGTTATCGGTAAGCAGATTCAACCAGGCATACTGCAGTTTATTGGTATCCTGGAATTCGTCGACTAAGACATGACGGAAACGCTGCTGATAATGCAGTAACAGTGCTGGATATTGTAATAACAGTTCGTGAGCACGTAATAACAGTTCTGCAAAATCCACTAAACCAGCAAGCTGGCACGCTTCTTCGTAAGCCTGATAAACCTGCAGACGCTGTTTTTCCTGCAGGCTGTAACCCGCTTCAATATGTTTCGCGCGTAAACCTTCATCTTTTTTATCGTTGATATACCACTGCAGCTCTTTTGCCGGATAGTATTTTTCATCCAGGTTAAGGCTTTTAATGATGCGTTTAACCATCTTCTGCTGGTCATCGCTGTCAATAATCTGAAACTGCTCAGGCAGGTTAGCTTCCTGATAATGTAAGCGTAATAAACGGTGGGCAATCCCGTGGAAGGTACCGATCCACATACCGCCGATATGATGCGGGCAGATCTCGGCAATACGGCCGCGCATCTCTTTAGCCGCTTTATTGGTAAAGGTTACCGCTAAGATGCCGTAGGTCGGGATGTTTTCTACCTGCATTAACCAGGCAATACGATGGGTTAATACCCGTGTTTTACCACTGCCTGCGCCTGCCAGAACAAGCATATTCTGCTCGGGGGCTGAAACCGCCGCACGCTGGTGATCGTTTAAACCATCAATTAAGTAAGAAACATCCATAAGAAAGTACCTGTTTATTTATTCAGTTGTCAGCTAACTATAGCAGTTTGTATAAGTGATCTAAATGGCTGATTTCAACAGTTGGTAATAACCGTGCCCCATTTAGTGATTGTTGATTGGGATTGAACCACACAGCCTGTGCGCCGTTATTCTGCGCGCCGTAAACATCACTGATCAGATGATCGCCGACATGCAGGATATCACTGACTTCAATATTTAAACGTCTGGCCGCTTCTATAAAAAGATCCGCGTGCGGTTTTGCTTTTAATCCGTCACCCGCTTTTAAAATAAACTTAAATTTATCATGCAGGCGGATTTGAAATTCATCCACATTACCATTGGTAATCGCAATAACCGGATAAGACTCAGCCAGTTTTTCAAGCAGCTGAATACTCTCTAGCGGTACTGTAAAGTCGCTGCGCAGTTTTAAAAATTCACTGAATGCATGCTTGGCGTATTCAACGGCTTTGAATTGAGGAATGCCGTAGATGGTCATTACCCTGGTCAGTGTTTTAATGCGCCATAAAGAAACATCATGCTGCAGTTCTGGAAACTCTTTAGCGATAAGGTCTTTGTATAATAACCACTGTTTCTGTGTTAATTGTGCAAGTTCAGGGTAGCTGTTATTGAGGTGTTCAATAATAGCACTTTCAGCTTTTTTGATGATCGGGTGGTTGTCATACAAGGTATCATCAAGATCAAAACTGATCGCTTTAAAAGGTCTGACTGGTCGATAGTACTTCATAGTGATTATTCCGATTGATATTGATTAGGTAGTAAACTGTTACTTCTTTCGTTTTGCACGCGGATGGGCCTGATCGTAAACCTGGGTTAGATGCTGAAAATCAAGGTGGGTATAGACCTGAGTGGTTGCTAAGTCAGCGTGACCCAGTAAGCTCTGCACCGCACGTAAATTACCACTGGACTCTAACATATGTGTGGCAAAAGAATGGCGTAATTTGTGCGGGTTGAGGTGACTGGGCAGTGCCTGTTTTAATCCCCACTGTTCCATTCTTGCCTGCACATTACGTTCTGAAATTCGATTTTTCTGTTTAGAAACAAACAGGGCACTTTCACCCGGCAGACAAAACTCGGGACGTACTTTGAGCCACTGTTTAATTGTCTGTACTGCTCTCTCCGTAATGGGCAATAAGCGCTGTTTACTGCCTTTACCGGTTACCATTACCTCTTTTTCAGAGAGTTTAATATCAATTAAGTTAATGCCGACTAACTCGCTAAGGCGTAGACCCGATGAGTACATCAGCTCCATCATGCATTGATCTCTGATACTTAAAGGATCATCTTCATCAATATCGAGCAGCTGGAATATTTCATCAACCGATATGTTTTTAGGTAATGGTTTGTCCAGTTTGGGCGCCGCTATGCCTTTTGCCGGATTGTGAGTTATTACTTCAAACTGTACCAGATGTGCTAAAAAAGAACGTAAAGCAGACAGCTTAGTAGCAATTGAACGTGCTTTAATGCCTTTCTGGTTAAGCTGTTTAACCATTAAACGCACGGTTTGGCTATCCAGTTCTGTCCAGTCGCTTATTTTTTTGTCCTCAAGCATAGTGCAGAATTCAGCTAAATTGCGCTGGTAATTTTTAATGGTGATCGGGCTTAACCCCCGCTGGCTGGCAAGGTGGTTTAAATAACTTGTGATAAGAGGCTGTAATGAGCTCATAAATTCTTCTAAATTAAAAACAAAGGGTATATACCCATGTTACCTCAATATGTTTTGTCAGGCGCCAGCTCGGATTCCAGAGCAAGGCACAACATGAGGTAATTGTTATTCACTTTTCGATTGTTGTAACGCAGGGCTGGTTTTCGAGCTTGCGCTCCGTAGGGCAAGACAACTTGCGCCAGTCTGCGTTGTTATAAAATCTCTATGTAGAATAACTATAAAAGAATTAAAGTTTTTTTTAATTCTATCGAAAGAGGATTAACGTAGTTAATCGCTCGAAAGGCTCAATTTGCCTTGCTGACTTTGCATATTGAAATATCATGGGTACAAAGCAAAAAAGTGCAATTTTGCTGTTACAACAGAAAAATTGCACTTTTACAGATAGGGCATTTTTCGGGGGAGATAATCAGATCTGAATCTGCCCGTCAAATACAAACTCTGCCGCACCTGTCATTCTTACATTTTGTCCAGGCTGCCAGAAAAAGCGTAATTCACCACCGGGTAAAGCAATTGTACAATGTGTATCAAGCTTACCCTGCAGCTGGCCAACAACGGCCGCTGCACAGGCACCTGTACCGCAGGCCAGTGTTTCACCAACACCGCGTTCCCAGACACGCAGGCGTGCAAAGTCGCGACTTTTAACTTCTAAAAAACCAACATTTACTTTATTTGGAAAACGTTCATGTTTTTCCAATAACGGCCCTAGTATTTCAACGGGGGCTTTATCGATATCATCAACCATAACCACACAATGCGGGTTACCCATAGATACTGCACCGCAGATAACCGTATGATCTTCGACGCGAAGAATATAAGTTTTTTCTTCTTTTTTGGCTGTAAAAGGAATTTTTGCCGGATCTAAAACAGGTTTGCCCATATCGACGGTAATATTACCGTCCTGTTCTATTTTAAGCTGAATTTTACCTTTAGCAGTACTGACATTAATAACTCGTTTCTGGGTTAACCCTTTCATTTTTACAAAACGCGCAAAACAGCGGGCGCCGTTGCCGCACTGTTCAACTTCACTGCCGTCGGCATTAAATATCCGGTAATGAAAATCCAGTTCAGGATCATAAGGCGGTTCAACCATTAATAACTGATCAAAACCAATACCAAAATTACGATCGGCTAGGCGACTGATTGCATCTTTTGACAGGAAAACATTTTGAGTGACGTTATCAATGACCATAAAGTCATTACCTAAGCCCTGCATTTTGGAAAATTGAATATTCATGAGTTCTCGTTGTTGATTTTATTACTGCATCGGTATCTTATCTGTAACCGGAGTAAGCGGATGCTGTCACTCCAGTTAAAAGAGAATCATTCTCTACGGTAAAACGTGCTCGCCGCGCCACAGGTCTCTATGCTCTTCGCGTTCCTGTACAACAAAAGCTTTTTCACCATCAACAATAATTTCAGCAGGGCGGCATCGAGAGTTATAATTTGAACTCATTGTTGCACCATAAGCACCTGCGCTGCGCACAACCAGATGATCACCTTCAGCTAATGCAAGCTGACGCTCTTTACCCAGAAAATCACCAGTTTCACAGATAGGACCGACAATATCATAGGTTCGCAGCGGGCGAGTTTCTGAATCTCCAAGCTGATTATTAAGCGGAATAATATTCTGCCATGCACTGTATAAAGCCGGGCGAATAAGATCGTTCATCGCGGCATCTACAATTGCGAAGTTTTTATGATCGTTAAGTTTTAAAAACTCAACCTTAGTCACTAAAACACCGGCATTGGCCATAATGGCGCGGCCTGGTTCAAAAATCAGTTTCAGCTTGCGGCCGTTCATGCGGGCAACAATCGCTTTCATATATTCAGGCGGCTCTGGTGGTGTTTCTTTATCGTAAGGCACACCTAAACCGCCGCCTAAATCAAGGTGTTCAATAGTGATCCCCTGTTCAGCCAGCTGGTCGATTAAAATCAGAAGTTTATCTAATGCTTCAAGAAAAGGTTCAATTTCAGTTAACTGTGAACCGATATGGCAGTCCACACCTTTTACTTCGATAAATTCAAGTTCATTAGCCAGATGATAAACAGTAGAGGCCTGTTCAATTTCGATACCGAATTTATTTTCTTTTAAGCCGGTTGAAATATAGGGATGTGTACCGGCATCGATATTAGGATTAATACGAATTGATATCGGTGCTTTTTTATCTAGGCTCTCAGCTACTTCGTTGATCCGGTACAGTTCAGAAATCGATTCAACATTAAAACACAGAATCCCAGCTTGTAACGCGGTTGCAATTTCAATCTCGGTTTTTCCCACTCCGGAAAAAACCACCTTTTTAGGGTCACCGCCGGCCTGAATAACGCGTAATAACTCGCCGACAGAGACAATATCAAAACCAGATCCTAAACGGGCCATCAGGTTTAACACACCTAAATTTGAATTTGCTTTTACGGCATAGCAGATGAGATGAGGATGATCACCCGCCGCCAGGTCGAATCCTTTCCAGTGACGTTCAATGGTTGCTCGAGAATATATATAAGCCGGCGTGCCGGATTTTTCGATAACCTGCTCTACAGGCAGTCCTTCAACAAAAAGACGACCATCATTCTGATAATTAAAGTGATCCAATTTTAAATCCTTTTCATTTACTTAAGTCTGTTTATGAACCTGCTTCGTCAATTGACGACAGGCGAGAGTTGAAGTGAAACCCTGTCTGTTATATCACTCGCTTATAGCTGTGTTTTCAGACGTACTGTCCGGCTCTTCACTGCTTGTTTCCTGATTATCCTGCTGCGCTTGTTCTGCCTGCTGCTGTGTTTCCGTCTGGGGCTGCTCCACTGGAGCCCTGTAAAGTGGGCCTTTCATACCGCAGCCCGTGAGCAGACTTGAAAAAAGCAGAGTTATTAATAATATATTTGTGTTTTTCATGCCTGATCCTAGTAATATTTTTGCGCGAGATACTCAAGAGCTTTGAGTATATAATCGCATTTCATTGTTCAAAAGCAAAGGGGAAGTAAGATGAATGATAGTGAATTTCAACAATTAGCTGATCAGCTATACCAAATTATTGAAGACTGCATTGAGGAATCAGGTGCCGATGTAGATTATGACCAGAACGGCGGACTGTTAACTCTTGAATTTGAAAACCGCAGCAAGTTAATTATTAATCGTCAGCAGCCGCTGCACCAAGTCTGGTTAGCGACTTTAGAAAACGGTCATCATTATGATTATAAAGCGGGGAAATGGATTGATGATCGTAGTGGTGATGAGTTCTTAACTTTTTTATCTGAAGCTATTTTTAAACAGTCGAAAGAGAAGGTGGTCTTCAAGTGCTAAGTAAATAATATTTGAATACTGACTTGAATGACCACCTGTTACATATTAATTTCGGTGCAGGTGGCGACGTCGGAAAACAATATGATAAACGGCATATACTCCGACAAAAGCGGATATAACCCAGTTGTGATAAGCACTGTAACCTTGAATAAAAAGATCAAATAATACAGCTAATGCCAGGGTTAAATATGTGCTTTTAATTACTTCGTGAAAAATGTAATTCATGATAGTTACCTCCTGCAGCATGCAAATAACAGTCATAAATATAGCTCTATAATTGAACCTTTACAGTGAATTCGAGTGGTAAAACAGTTGTTTTTTTAAACAGAAAAATAATTAGTTGTTTTAAAAAGCCTTTTTTTTGATGAATATTATTTTTTGCGATAAGCTTATAATTTTTACAATTTTTTGCCGAACGTCTTATTTTTGAATGAAATTTGGATTTAAAAAGAAGTTATTAGAGCTAGTTTATTGTAAAACAGATTCATTTTGTTATGCCATTCGCGATACAATATAGCTTGAAAATTAATGGAGTTTGTCATGTTTAAAATGTTCTGCATTTATCCTTTTGTGGCTTTTGTACTGGTTTGGTTAGCAAGTGATGTTGAGATCGGCGCCTCAGTTTATTCTTTTGACGATAATTTTATTACAATTGAATTCCCCAAAGAAAGTTTTCGTTCTGAAGAAAACCCGGATCCTTGGTATAGTTTTTACTGGAATGCCGAATCAGCAAAAGATGGGTTGAAAGCTATTAATGATGCAGTGGTTGAATAAGTATGCACACAGTTATTTTCCCCGGTTCGTTTGATCCTGTTACTTACGGGCATATTGATCTGTTAAGCAGAGCCAGCAGACTTGCCTCGCGAGTTGTTGTTGCTGTGGCGGTTAATACCAGTAAAAAACCACTATTCAGTTTAGAAGAGCGCTGTGTGTTATTGGCGGAAGCTACTGCAGATATTCCCGGCATTGAAGTGATTCCTTTTTCTGGACTGCTGGCTGATTTTGCTGTCGAGCATAAAGCTGAAGCTTTAGTTCGCGGGATCCGCGGTGCAACAGATGCTGATTATGAACTGCAGCTGGCTCAGGTTAATAAAACATTAAACCCTGAATTAGAAACTATTCTTTTACCGGCTAATGCTTCTACCGGTTTTATTTCGTCAACGGTTGTTAAAGAAGTATTTAAACATAACGGTGATATACACTCCTTTGCTCCTCCTTGTGTAAAAAAAGCACTGCTTAAAAAACAACTTTAATTCTTCATACGCAGAACTATTTTCCCTTTCTATACTTAAAAAAAAAGCTATAGAAGGGAATGTTTATGCCTGACTGCAATACTGAATTCTGTAAATATGTCAACCATTTGGGAGAGCGCTGCTCTGCGCCTGTTCATTCTTCAGAATATTGTTACTGGCATGATCATAGTATTGAAAAAACTGCACCGGACAGTGCGGAAAAACTAGAAGAATATGCACGCAGCGGCGGCATGCTGCACGGTATCTCCTTAAAAAATGCAAATTTAAAAAACCTTAATTTAGTACGTAGAGGAAAAAAGTACGGTTTTGATTTAACCGGCGCTGATCTGTATAGAGCAAATTTACAAGGAGCCCATCTTTTTAATATTGTTTTAATTCGTGGCAGTTTAATGAAAGCGAATTTAGCCCATGCCAATATCCACTGTGCACATCTTCAAGAATGCAATTTGCTTGGTGTTAAATTTAAGGACACAAAGATTGAGCATATAAAAACAGGCCGCGAAATTATTCAGGAAAATCGGGCCCGTGAATTTGAAGAGAAAGGCGATCAAAAGCAAGCCATTGATTATTATGAACAGGCCGAAGAAGTTTACCGCAACCTGCGTAAAGCCAGTGAACAGCAGGGGTTATTTACCCTGGCAGGACCGTATCTGCGTAAAGAGTTAACTATGCGCCGTTTTCAGGCGCCGCCTTATTCAGCAAACCGCCTGTATTCAAAAATTGTGGATCTCTTTTGCGGTTATGGTGAAGACCCGCTGCGTGTGGTGTTTTTCTCATTACTGCTGATTTTCATCAGCAGTCTTTTTTATTACTGCTTCGGTTTACGTTTTGGCGGCGAGTATCAGGTATTTTCAATACATTCGAGTTTAGAGGCAAACATCATATTCTTTTTTGAGTGCCTCTATTACAGTGTGGTGACTTTTACTACGCTTGGCTATGGAGACTTTATACCGGTTGGTTTGTCGAGGCTGGTGGCCGCTATAGAGGCCTTTACAGGCAGTTTTACCATTGCACTGTTCGTGGTGGTGTTTGTTAAGAAGATGACCCGCTGACAGCGAGGCATTTAGATGTTAGCTCTCGCAGTTAGCCGATAGTTAAGCTTTCATTGTTGGAGTTTCGCCCTGACGGCGACTTTACTTTTCTCTCAACAGCAAGAGAAATAAGGTAGAGAGAGTTTTGTTCGTGAGACTATGCTGACGCATAACTCACAGTGCCGTTCCGAACGTTTTTTATCTTGCTAAATAAATCCCTTTTAACGCACCAGTTCGGACCGCACGTCCATGTGCGGAGCCGAACTTAGTGGAAACGTCCTGTTTCCACTTGCTAAAGGCATTGATTGATCAAGAAAAACGTAAACGGAAATTTTCGCTGCCGCATTGGTTTGGTGTTCTAATCTATTGAATTTATGTGAAATTGAGACGTGGTATTATTGCTCGTCCCCACGCAGAGTGTGAACACTAGTAATAATTCGCCTAACGGATTTTATGCAAAATGCAGAGACACCTAACGAATCGTTAGGTGTTTATTTTCTCTTGATGGTGCTTAACATACCGTCAACATGAAAAATCAATTCATTAAATAGGCCTGGTTTATAGTCGGTTAATCCTGTAAACGCGTTATTTTTAACTCCGACTCTACACAAATCGGAATATAACTTGAAATGATGCATTAGTTTTTTTTCGTTTCGATTGGAAATAAAAAACTTAACATTATCAATAGAATGATCTTCTATTCTGTTTATCAACATATCTTGTGATAACTCATCTTTGTGCTTCAATAACCGTGATAAGAGTGGAATAACAGCTTCGTTATACTCTTTGCGCTTATCTTTACTTAAGATAAGTCGATGCCCAACCAACACTGCTATTAACCCGCTTGCAATTGATCCTAAAAGAGTATTCATACAATCTCCATAACGGCCTTGTATAGCCCTTGGTTATTATTTAATTAAAAGCATAATCAACGTACACACAATCGTTTTAACTTCATTTTATTTTTCAACAATGATCTTACACCTGTGCTTTCAGGGATTGCAAAAGTTGATACATTAAGGCTTCCCCCACCACTCAAACCTACAACCAGAAGGTGGTTTTATGCACAAAATACCTATTATGTTAATTAGTGTTTTTTCTCGTATAAATGACGGTTTTATCACCAAACTAATGCGGCTAAGTATCTCCCGTCCATTTTTCTTGCTATGAACAACTGCTTTAGCAAGAAAAATCATGGATGATTTTTCTAATCTAAGTCAGTACAGGGATGTAATGTCTGAGATGGTGCGTTTAGAAGCTGGTGGGCATGGCAAGATAAAAAAATGGCTCGGGCAGCCTTTCTTTTGGTTACTTTTCTTTGGCTGTTCAAAGAAAAGTAACACGCCGTCAGGGCGGGATAGTGACGGTGAAAGTTACACCATCAGCTCACAGGCGACAGCTATAACCTAACGCTGACACTTAGGGCAATACACACTGTTTCTTGCTGCTAACTTTACAGCTTTTAAAGGTGTCTGGCACTGCGGGCAGTTCTGGCCTGCTTTGCCGTAAATATGTAACGTCTGCTGAAAATACCCCGGCTTGCCGTCACTGCCGACAAAATCCTTCAAGGTAGTGCCGCCCTGCTGTATCGCCTGCTGTAAAATCTCTTTAATAGTATCTGCTAATAACTGATAGCGTTTTTGTGAAATACAACCAGCCGCCCGGTTGGGATTAATACCCGTAGTAAACAAAGCTTCTGTCGCATAAATATTGCCTACCCCGGTAACGACTTTCTGATCCATGATGAACTGTTTTACCGGCAGTTTTCGTTTCTGTGCTGCCTGGTGCAGATAGCGGCCGTTAAAGTCCTCGCAGAGGGGCTCTGGGCCGAGTTTGTTTAATAGAGGAGAGGATTCTGGATTCAGACCCAGCCATAAAACTGCCCCAAAGCGTCGCGGGTCGGTAAAGCGTAATACCGTGTTTTCAAAAATTAAATCCACATGATCGTGTTTTTGATGTGGAGTATTTAACGGGCAGATCCGCAGACTTCCAGACATACCAAGATGTATCAGTAGAGTACCGCTGCTGAAATTAAGCAGTAGATATTTAGCACGGCGGTCAATGGATATTAAGGGAGCATTGTGCAGGTGTTTAAACAGATCCTGCGGAATTTTCCAGCGCAGCTGCGTATGGCGAAGTATTACCTGCTCAACTTTTTTACCGATCAGGTGCGGGCTGATACCGCGGCGGCTGGTTTCAACCTCTGGTAATTCGGGCATAAATATTTCCGGTTTAGTCTAATATAATTAAGTGTACTTTTTTCATAGGAAAAATCTATGTTTGGACTGCCTACCTGGTTGATTGTGCTGATTGGACTGGTTTTTAATATATCCTCAGCTTTAGTGACGCATTTTATTATTGACGGGAAAAGTAGTCAGCTCAATAGCCTGGCACTGCAGATGTCGAATAACAGCAAAGAGATGGATCTGCTTTGGTCGCAGATTGAAGGTATTGAACGTAAGAGAGAAACTCTGTATCTATTATTAAACCAGGGGGAACTAACAGAGCCGATTGCACAGCAGTATGCTCTATTGCTTGAGTCTTTTCTTCAGCAGAAACTGCCTGTTTCTAAGCTGAATGACATAGGCAGTGTGGATCTTATAATAAATGATTATCAGGATAAAATTAGGAACTCGATAGATGATAAGTATTTTTTGAATTTAGAGTTAATGGACCTGCAGATGTATTTAAGAACAGAAGTTTCTACACTGCGTAACTGGTCTATTTTTCTGCAGATGATCGGTTTATCATTGATATTAGCACGAGACTTAAGCAGAAAGCCTTCTTCTTAACGCCCTAAAAAAAGCGGTAATTGTTCAGCTGTTAATAATAAAGATGTGTCTGTATCACTCTGCAGTAGATAATTATCACCATGCTGAAATAACTGCACGATAATCGGCTGCGGCTGATCTGCGCTGTAAACAAATATGCTGTAGGCATTACTTGGATCCGTAACCGCAGGTTGAGTTTCTAATTTCAGGGTCTGCCAGTTCTGTACTAGTAACGTCAGCTGCTGTTCGGACAGTCCTAAACCAGGCTCGCTTAACCAGGTTCTGCCGTCGCGTTTAATTCTGAAGTCCGGCGTTTTAATCTCAACTATCATTAACTGTTTGTCGATCACTGTCCGCTGCTGGACTTTAGGTGACAGGGTTAATTTATGACTGAAGTTGAAGATAAAAATGATAAGAAGAACTCCGAATATCAGAACATTATTCCAGCCTTTCTTGGATAAACGCATTTGATTCTCCTGATTACTTTTCTGCAGACATAAAAAAACCCAGTATAAACTGGGTTTTTGTCAGGTTAAATCAAAATTACTTGATTTTGCCTTCTTTGTACATAACGTGCTTACGTACAACTGGATCAAACTTTTTGATCTCAAACTTTTCAGGCATAGTCTTTTTATTTTTATCAGTAGTATAAAAATGGCCAGTACCAGCACTTGAATTTAAACGAATTTTATCACGCATTTTTTAAGCTCCTTAAACTTTTTCACCATTGGCACGGATATCAGCTAATACTGAATCAATACCTTTTTTGTCGATGATACGCATACCTTTAGTAGTTAGGCGTAGTTTTACAAAACGGTTCTCACTCTCAACCCAGAAACGATGTGTCTGTAGGTTAGGTAAAAAACGACGTCGTGTGCGGTTCTTTGCGTGTGATACATTGTTACCAGTAGCTGGACGCTTACCTGTAACTTGACATACTCTAGACATGTCGAAATTCTCCAAAATAATTGTTTTACTCGAGCAAAATAGTCGAACACCTTTTTTAGCCGTCGCCAAAGGCGTCGAGGGCGCATTTTATACATGATTGAGTGTGAAAGATCAACAAAACTCTGATATTTTGCATCAAATCCATCCATTTTCTGCAAAAGACGTACATTTTGTGTCCCCGATAATGAAATGATCCAAAACGCGGACATCGATCAAATGCATCGCAGAAATGATTTTTTCAGTGATTTTTTTGTCGGCAATACTGGCTGTAGGATCGCCGCTAGGGTGGTTATGAACAAGAATAATGGCGGCTGCATTTTCAGATAATACTTTTTGCGCGATAATTCTCGGATGCACGGCTGCGCTGTCGATTGAACCAAAGAAAAATTCATGAAAGCGGATCACTCTATGCTGCGTATCTAATAAAAGAGCGGCAAAAACTTCATAGGGCAGGTTATGCATCTGTGCATTTAAAAAGGCTTTGGTCTGCGCCGCGCTGGTTAATGCTTCTCCTCTTTTTATAGGCTCTTGTAAATAACGACGCGACATCTCCAGTACAGCCTGTAACTGCACGTATTTTGCCTGCCCCAAGCCTTTTTTCTCGCAGAACTGCGTTTCTGAAGCTGCAAACAGTGCATGTAATGAACCGAATTCACTAATCAGTTGTCTTGCTAGCGATACCACATCTAAGCCTTTGCAGCCGGTACGTAAAAATATAGCTAACAGCTCAGCATCGGACAGGGCGCAGCTGCCTTGTCTTAGTAATTTTTCACGAGGTCTTTCCTGATCCGGCCAGTCTTTCAGTTTTGTCATGAATCAGCGCTCCAGTGTGATCAAGTTGTCATTAAATCTAGACGATTTTGTCACACCCTGCCTGCTGTATTTATGTTATTGTAGCCGTCTTTTTTTGACTTCTTTTATTGAGACTTTGTTATGCCGACAACATTAGCACTTAGTGGAAAAAATATTTTATTAGGTATTTCTGGAGGCATTGCTGCTTATAAATGCGCAGAATTAACCCGCCGTTTAAAAGATCAGGGAGCTGACGTACGGATTGTGATGACAGCTTCCGCGAAAGAGTTTATCACCCCTTTAACGATGCAGGCGGTTTCCGGGCATGCTATTGCTGATGATCTGCTTGATCCTAACGCAGAGGCTGGTATGGGCCATATTGAGCTTGCTAAGTGGGCGGATCTGATTCTTCTGGCCCCGGCAACGGCAAATTTAATTGCACGCTTAAGAGCCGGCATGGCTGACGAGTTGTTAACAACATTATGCTTAGCAACACCGGCGCCGATTGCTGTTTCTCCTGCAATGAATATGGAGATGTACTTAGCCGCCGCTACGCAGGAAAATATTAGCGTATTAGCTCAGCGGGATATGCTGATCTGGGGGCCTGGAGAAGGCCCGCAAGCTTGTGGAGATATTGGCCCGGGTCGAATGCTGGAACCTGCTGATTTAGTGGAGCGTGTGATTGATTTTCTAGATAATAAAGAAACGCCTTTTGCCGGTGTTAATATCACTATTACAGCAGGGCCGACACAGGAAGCGTTAGATCCTGTTCGTTATATCAGTAATTACAGTTCCGGAAAAATGGGCTTTTCATTGGCTGAAGCCGCGAGCCGGATGGGGGCAAATGTATCGCTGATCAGCGGTCCGGTTAATTTAACGACGCCTGTGAATGTACAGCGCATTGATGTGAAAAGTGCATTAGATATGCATCAGGCAAGCTTAGAAAACTTAAACAGTTGTGATATTTTTATTGCCTGTGCAGCCGTCGCTGACTACCGTCCAGAAACAGAAGCTTCTCATAAAATGAAAAAACAGCCGGGTATTGACGATTTAACTATCAGGCTGGTAAAAAATCCGGACATAATCGCTGATGTTGCCTCTGATAAAAATCGTCCGTTTTGTGTTGGTTTTGCCGCAGAAACACAGGATGTAGAACATTATGCTTTAGATAAATTACAGCGCAAAAATTTAGATTTGATTGCTGCTAATGATGTTGCTAAGGCCGGGCAGGGGTTTAATAGTGAAAAAAATGCATTAAGTGTATTTTCTGCTTCGGGAAGATTTGATATAACTCTCGCCGATAAAAAAGCAGTTGCCCGTCAGCTGCTTGAAATCATTTATCAGCAGTATGGTGTCGTAAACCTCTGTACTTGATACTGGAAATTCTTTATTTACAGTATGTGCTGTTAAACAGGCATACTTGAAATTATTTATCAGCAGCATGCTGTACTGAACACTCATTTATAAAACAATGGATCATAAATATGAAACAAATCGAACTTAAGATTCTTGACCCGCGTATCGGTAAAGAGTTTCCTCTTCCTGAACATGCAACTGCGGGTTCGGCAGGAATGGATTTACGTGCATGTATTGATCAGCCTATGGTTATAAAACCAGGCGAAACACAGCTTATCCCTACAGGTATTGCTATTCATATTGCCGATCCTAAATTAGCGGCAACAATTTTACCTCGTTCAGGCCTTGGCCATAAGCACGGCATCGTATTAGGCAACCTGGTGGGGTTAATTGATTCTGACTATCAGGGACCGTTGATGGTGTCCTGCTGGAACCGAAGCCAGGAAAGTTTTACTTTAGAAGCCGGGGAGCGTTTAGCGCAGCTTGTTTTTCTGCCGGTAGTACAGGCCAGCTTTGAAATTGTAGAAAGTTTTGATAGTTCAGAGCGTGGAGAAGGCGGTTTCGGCCATTCTGGAAAGCATTAATTTAGTTTTTCGAGTAAGCGTTAATATTAGAATAATTTAACAAAGGAAGCTGTTAGCAATGGTTACACAAACAACCAAAAAGAAAGTGAACCGCAAGGATGATATTTTACGTGCATTAGCTGTGATGCTTGAAGGAAAACCAGGGCAGCGTATTACTACTGCAAAACTTGCTGCTGAAGTCGGAGTTTCTGAGGCCGCTTTATACCGCCATTTTCCAAGTAAAGCGCGTATGTTTGAAGGTTTAATTGATTTTATTGAAACGACTATTTTCACTCAAATTAATTTGATCAAAGAGCAGCAGAAGCAGACGATGACACGTACTGAACATATACTGCATTTTTTACTCGGATTTGCGGAGCAGAACCCGGGTATTACTCGAATTCTAACGGGTGATGCTTTATTAGGTGAAAATGAGCGTCTACAGTTACGTATTGAACATATATTTTCTAAGCTGGAATCACAGGTTAAACAGGTTTTAAGAGAAAAACCTATGCTTGACGGCGGTAAACTGCATATTGATGAGGCTGTTGCCGCTAATATACTGCTTGCCTATGTGGAAGGAAGAATGAGTCAGTTTGTACGCAGTCAGTTTAAACAGAAACCAACCCAGAATTTTAAAGTGCAATGGTCATTTTTCTATAACCAGCTTAACCAGAATTAATCAATAGGGAGATTTTATTATGCCTGAGTCAAATACGACCTCTGCAGCCGCTGCCACTTCAGAAAAAGCGACGGATCTGATTGCTGAGCGTCTTGATAACAGTATCGACGTTGTAGAAAACAGTCTTGAATGGGTGACAAACAACCAGGGCCTGCTGATAGAATACGGGATGAATATTATCTCTGCGGTATTAACTCTGCTTCTCGGGCTTTTTGCCGCGCGCCTTATTTCTGGTGGTTTTCATAAAGTACTTACAAAACGTAACCTTGACAGTACGATCGTTGACTTTGTTTCACATATGACTCGTTATGTGATTATTGCGTTTGTTGTTATTGCCGCATTAAGTCGTATCGGTGTGCAGACCACCTCGTTTATCGCTTTAATTGGTGCCGCCGGTCTGGCGATTGGTTTGGCACTGCAGGGCTCTCTTTCAAATTTTGCATCCGGCGTTTTAATTATCGTATTACGCCCCTTTAAAGCGGGTGAGTATATTGAAGCTGCCGGTATTGCCGGTAATGTTGAATCGGTACAGATATTTGCGACAACGCTGACTACAGTGGATAACAAATATGTTGTTGTACCTAATTCTGCGATTTTAGGCGGCAATATTATCAACTACTCTCGTAAACCAACACGTCGTATCGATCTTATGATTGGTGTTAGTTACAGTGCGGATTTAGCAAAAACCAAGGCTGTTTTAGAAAAAGTGGTTAAGGAAAACAGTAACGTACTAAGCGATCCAGCTCCGCAGATTGCCGTTGCTGAACTCGGTGACTCAAGTGTTAATCTGGTTGTGCGTCCATGGGTTAAAAGTGAACTGTACTGGGATATCCGTTTTGAATTAATGGAAGCGATTAAAATCGGTCTTGATGCTGAAGGTATTGAAATTCCATTCCCGCAAATGGATATCCATATGGATAAACAAGGCTGATAGAGATTTTATGTCCTGATTGTTGAATATTAAAAAGCCGCTTACTCAGTAAGCGGCTTTTTTGTTGCACCTCTCTCGTCCTTAAGTATTTTTATGATTTATCAGGTATATTAATAAACTGCAGTGTATGCTGCGGTGCTAAATAGGTACGCAGAAAAGAGTTCATATCCTTTAGCGTAATCTCTTCAATAATGGACTGTGCTTTTTCTGTTGAGCTTAATTCAAAGCCGTACAGGTGATCACGCTGTAAAAACCACTGCCTGTCATCTGCCGTCTTTAATACCGATGACATGCCGTTAATCAAGCCTTTTTTATGATCTGCTAACTGTTCTTCGGAAATTCCGTAATTAATGAAGTCTGCAACGATCTGCCTGATCTCTGTTTGTGCCTGCTGCGCATCTTCTACTTTTGAAACAACCGATATGATTACCTCTGTGAATGCCATACCTGGTTTTTGATCTGCCACCATCACGTAAGGGCTGTAGGTTAATGACAGTTCTTCACGTATGATTTTTGTTAGTTTCTGGCTGATAATTCGCTGCAGGATATCCGCTTGATAAACTTCCTTAATATTTTTATTCGGAGTATCTGTGATGCTGAATAACAGCACTTCTGCATTGTCTTGAGGGTTGGTGGTTTCATTTAATGAAGAGGCGTGTTTAATAATCGATTGTGTATTCTGGTTAAATTTATGCATTTCACCAGCGGGAAGAGTGGCAATGTACTGCAGAATATCCGTTTTCAAATCATCTACTTCAAAGTCACCGACAATGGTAAGTGTATAACCATTGGCATGAGAGAATAATGTTTGGTAGACCTTTTCAACTTCCTGCTGCTGAACGGCTTTGAGTTCGTCAACTGAAAAAATCCGCAGGTAGGCATTATCCGGGTAGAGCTTATTACGCATACGTTTATGGGTGTTTGTAACTGCCTGCTGCAGATAATTTTGTTGTGCTTCTACCAGTCTTTGTTTTTCTGCTGTAAATACCGTTTCTTTTATCTGGACATCAGTAAAGGCACTGTATAAAACAGAAAATAACAGTTCCAGGCTTTTAGGGTTATTCTCCGAGGTCATTGTAAAGCCGTGAATGTTCTGCTCCATATAGGGAATTAATGAGACTTTAGCATTATTAAACTTCTGCTCTAACTGTTGTGCTGATAATCCTGCTATACCGCTGTTTATATAGGAGTTAAAAACAAACAGTGCAGCCGGAAGCTGATCAGCGGAGAGTGAATTAGTGCCTCCCGGTGCGCTTAATCCCATAAATATTGAATTTTTAACACTTTGATCCGGCTGCAGTACAACACTGACACCGTTACTTAACTGCCACTCAGTAAGCTGCTTTTCAGAGTGATACTTTTCATTTTCTATTCTACTGTTGTTTTTCCCTTTTGATATCACCGGGAGGGTGAGCTTAGCTATTTTGATATCGGCTTTTGCTGTCGCTTTCTGCAATGTATGCGACGCACTTTTCTGCAGTGCAGCAAGGTCTGGAGTCCGGCTTTGATAGGGGAAGGCAAAGTTCCACTGTTTTGGCTGCAGCAGTAAGCTTTTGCTAAGCTGGTTTAACTTATTCAAATCCGAGGAGGTTAATGTTGTCTGGTAAGCGAGTCTCTCAATTTCCAGCGTGCGTTCAATATTTCCGCTTGTCCATGAGTTAATCGTCTCCGAGGCTAACTGCTCCGATGTTTTATTAATATAGTCATTCTCCAGCCCGGATTGTAACGTTCTGATTTCTTCAAGCTGCAGATCCAGTTCCGCCTGGCTGAAACCATGTTGTTCGATGCGTGCCAGCTCCTGCGCTGCAAAGTTAACAGCCTGCTGATATTGGCTGTTATTATGAACAATATACAGCTGTTTGAGCGGGTGATTACTGAAATATTCAAAACTATGAAAACCTACTTCAGTAAACGGTTGTGAACGCTGATTGTTTTGTACATTTAGACGGTAGTTAATTAAGTTATCAAGCAGTTGGCTTTGCATATAACGGCTTATATCATCGCTGTTTTTAATGTTGAAAGCGGGCATTTCAATAAACAGATCACTTTGTGAAAAGTTAACTACTTTACTGCTGTATGATTTACTTTCAGTCTTTAGGTTTGGTACTGCCGGTATAACCTGCCTGCTTTTATTGTTTGAGGCCGGTGCACTGGCGAATATTTCATTAATTAATCTAACTGCTTCGCTGCTGTTAACATCGCCCGTAATTAATAGTTTAGCATTGTCGGGGCGATACCAGGTTTTATAAAACTCCTTAACACCCTGTTCTGTACTATTAACAACACTTTCATCGGCAGGCGCCGGTAAACGCTCTGCGTAATGGCTGTCTGCTATATAGTCATTAAAAACGGCGTAATAGTATGGTTTCTCCTGCGGGACACGTAAGCGGTATTCATTTTGTATAACACCTTTTTCTTTATCTAACTCTGCTTGATCAAATTCAATATCAGTTAATACATCCCGTAAATATAAAATTGTATCAGCTAATAATTGTGTATCTGACTTCGGTACGCTGAGTGTATAAACCGTGTTTTCGAAATCAGTGTAAGCATTAATATCCTGACCGAATGTTAAGCCTGATTTTTCGAATAGTTCAATGATTTTGTTTTTTGGAAAATGTTTGGTGCCGTTAAAGGCCATATGTTCAAGCAGATGGGCATAGTCTTTTTGAGCATCTGTTTCGCTTAAAGATCCGGAGTTGATCATTAAACGAAGTTGAATTTTATCTGAATTTTCCTGTTTGGCATGAACTGCATAAAATAAACCATTCTCGAGTGTACTACTGGTTACCTTTGCTTGTGTATTTTTGGGGTTGGGACTGCCACCGGTGCAGGCAGAGAGGGTAAAAATAGTCAAAGCAGTGAGTATTAACTTTCTAAATATCATCATTATCATCCTGTAATTTCAATATATAGGTGTGGCTTTTTATGTCTTTGAATATTAAGCGGTATCAATAAGATGTCAACTACCCGGGAGGGTAGTACAAGCCGTTTTCAGTAATAACAGTAAGATTATTTATAATACGAGCAGGTTTAATTTAACGGGAAGGGGGATCGGATTTATATTTCTGCTGTAGTGCTTGAAACAGATAGAAGCTGGCGCAAGGCTGAGTATTGAAGTCACTCAGCCTATTATTACATTACAGTATGCAGTACTTATTCAATTTCATCCATTAAGCGTTTAACACTGTCTGGAATGCCTGCCGCCTGGCTTTTATCAAGATCGCCGTCTTCCGGCAGAGGCTGACCGGTATATGCATGTAAGAATGCTTCACATAACAGTTCACTGTTGGTTGCATGACGCAGGTTATTCACCTGGCGGCGCGTACGCTCATCAGTCAGAATTTTTAAAACCTTGGTAGGTATCGAAACAGTTACTTTCTTTACTTGTTCGCTCTTTTTACCGTGTTCAGCGTAAGGGCTGATGTATTCACCGTTCCACTTTGTAGACATGTTTTTTTATCCCGTAATGTTTGAAAGGCCATTTTATCCTGTGTTGTTTTACTTAGCAATCCATACGTAGAGAGGGCTAGAAGTCCAGCCAGAATGTTAGTGAATAAAACTCGTTTTATATTGAGATATTTTCACTTTATATAAAAATGGTTGACATAAATTCATATTTGATTAAATTAACAATATCTAAAGAAGTCTAGACGTCTAAATGAAAGAAAAAGGAACAGGTTATGAGTTATCAGGACCAGGCAGATGGTTATTTTTCAGCACAGCATGTCGCTAAATTAAATCAGAGTATTGCTGATATTAAACAGGACGTGGGCGTCTCTTTTGAGTTTTTTCCACCGGCAACAGCCGCGATGGAACAAACGTTATGGGGCTCTATTGAGCGTTTAAAAACATTAAAGCCGAAGTTTGTTTCTGTTACTTACGGGGCAAATTCTGGTACTCGCGATCGTACCCATGAAATTATTAAAGATATTAAACATAAAACCGGCATGGTTGCAGCACCGCATTTAACCTGTATTGATGCAGGTAAAGATGAACTGCGCAGTATAGCGCGTGATTACTGGGATAATGATATCCGCAGTATTGTCGCTTTACGTGGTGATATTCCTGACGGCGAATCGAAACCGCATATGTATTCAACGGATTTAGTGAAGCTGTTAAAAGAAGAGGGAGACTTCGATATATCAGTGGCTGCTTATCCGGAAAAGCACCCGGAAGCGTCGAGCGCCCAGTTTGATTTAGATGTATTAAAAGCAAAATTCGATGCCGGTGCCAACCGCGCTATTTCACAGTTCTTTTTTGATGCGGAAACCTTTTTACGTTTTCGTGATCGTTGTGTTAAACAGGGGATTGAAGGTGACATAGTGCCGGGCATTCTGCCGGTTTCAAATTACAAAACTTTAGTTAAGTTTGCCGGTTTAACTAATGTACAGGTGCCAGACTGGATGCATAAGCTTTATCAGGGGACAGATCAGGATCCGATGACACGTAATCTGCTGGGAGCAACCATTGCTATGGATATGGTAAAAGTATTAAGCCAGGAAGGCATTAAAGACTTCCATTTTTATACTTTAAACCGCAGTGATTTAAGTTATGCAATCTGCCACTCTTTAGGTCTGCGTCCTGAATAATAACAGCTTGAACAAGTGTCTGCTCGTTTAGGCTGGTAATAATCAATTCTGTCTTCGTTAGAATAGCTCGTCACATCAATTAATGCCGGGCTTCTTCTACAGTGGTTTCGATATTACTTTTAAAGTGAAAAGCGCAATGATTTAAATTCTGCGCTTGGTCATTTAGCAGGAGGGAGCAGAGGTGTGCTGATACTCAGCTGGATAATTTTTGGCTTTCTTCTTCGTTTACTTTAGCGTTGCTCCTAAAAGACGACAAAACCAGCTCATCATTTTCAAGCAGTTCAATTTCATAAAACTGTGGCAGGTTGAAGTTAACCTGCTCATCTAAGTTGTTTACTTCATTGTTATTTGAAGCATAAAAACGGTTTACGTTCTGCACTAAATCATCTTTACTGCCGGCAAAGCTATGGAATGTTTCCACCTCATTATCGGCATTAGCAATATATACGTTAAAACCATCAGCATAATTCTCAAAGAAGAACTGAATCAGACCTTCACTGATATGTGACTCGATAATTTCAGCTGTTTGATCAAAGTGAGTATTCTTTAAATTGATCACGCTGGTGGATATTTTCTTTCTGGAAATGTGGCTGTAAATATCAACCGTACTTTCAAGGTGCTGCAGTGAAACGCCGGTTCGCTCAAAGTAGAAGCCGAATTTACGTCCGCCGGTCCATAATGTCTGCACAGAGCGCTGGAAAAGTGAATCCAGGCGTAACTGTATAAATTCGGTTAATTTTGTTTTGAATGTCTGGCTGAGCTGCTCTTTAAAATGACGGCTGTAGCTGAATATATGGATTTGTTCGGGCGGTTTTGCGTCCTGATGCATCTTGCCTAAAATCGTATTTAATGCATCAACCACGGCGTAGTCATTATCAAAATGCAGTGTACGCACTTCATTCCAGGAGTTGCGGTAAATAAGGTCAATACTGCCGATTAAACATTCATTATCCTGGCCATATGATAAAACGTCTCCCACCTGGTTATCTTCACTTTCCTGTGTATCCTGCCAGTGACGGGTGGGATCTTTTTCGACATTTAAAAAGATAGCCAGTTGTTTTATTTCACAGGGTTGACTAAGTGCCTGATTGCTTGCATTAGGTACATAGATTGGAAAAACCGAATGCAGATCCTGGATAAACTGGTTTAACTTTTGATCCACAAGGTCTGAACCCTGATTATAAAGGTGCAGTTTAGTATCTTCTTCATATAAACGGTTCATATGACACCAGGAGATCAGTTTAGAAAGATACCTGGCATGCATCAGGGTTGGTGTATTAATTAATGTGTAATTATCAAGAGAGCAGTTATATAAGTACCACCCTGGCGCATTTTTTCTATTCTCGGGTACCTGAATAAAACTTAAATGAGGTTCGGAAAGGTCCGGTGAAATATTTGGATTAATCAGATCAACTTTACCCGGCAGTGTTTCGTGGGCCGCATAGAGCTTACGTGACAAAATACCGATATCCTCAGCACTGATTGACTCACCAATATTGTTATCGCGGGCAAAACTGAGCAGTTTACGATAACTGGTCATTAACGCATCTAATAAAACATCTTTCGCTTTGGTTACTTCATTTACTTTCCAGTTATTACGGTTATCCAGATCCGCAACCTGAGTCGCATCCCAGTGCCATTGACTGACAAATTTATTTAATACCGTACGACGCCAGGCTGTATTGTCGTTTAGGCAGACTTTAGACAGGTTTTCTTCGGTTTTCAGATAAAAACAGGCGCGTACGACTTCAAGACGTTTGCTGTCATTGATACTGGTTAAATATGACGTTACTTTTTCAAGCATCAAGCAGTAAGGGTCGAGATTTTCATCGTAATGGTCTTGTTCCTGGAAGCTTTTTTTATAAGACATCGCGATTAATTCGGTATTCGGATACTCCCAGGAGTAGGCTTCCATAAGAATGGTTTTTAATACCGCTTTGTAAGGTGTGTCGATCCCTTTATAAAGCTGCCAGAGTGTTGCGCCGAAATATTCTTCTGCCGGAATTCTGTGAAACCCGCCTAAGTCTAACCAGTCATCAGCGAACAGTTCACCTTGGCTATAGAGGTTCTGTACGTACTCGTCGTAATTATGTTCATGTTCAATGGGGATTTGACGCCATAAAATACGTTTGCCGGCAACACGTAATGCCGTACGGTAAAATTCATCCAGTAATAATAGATGCTGTGAGGAGCCGCATGCGTCTTTAGTCATACCCGCATTATTATCAATACGGAATTTATTATCGGGGATTAGAAAAAAATTAAGTTCAACAGCGAAACGGTTTGCCCAGCTGCTGATCTGTAAAGATTTTTCCTGCAGCAGCTTAACTCTCTCTTCATCAAGCTGGTGCGGATAACAGATCCACACATCAAAATCACTTTCAGAGGACTGGCCTATCGACGAGGTGCTGCCCATGGCGTAAAGGCCTATAATATCAGGCGATTGAACGTTGCTTTGCGGCAGTTCAGTATGAAGAAAATAATCAGCAAGAAGGTGGTGTTCTTGGGTAATTTCAAACTGGCAGATACCCGCCGGTGTGTCATTGCTTATATAACCAGGCAGCGTCGGATGATTGAAGTGAAGCAGCAGCGGGAAGGCTTGAAATATATTTAATTCGTCTTTACCCATTAAAACTTGTGCTGACTGTATCCGTAGACGATTAAATTCATCGGATTTATCACGTAATTTTTTTATTTCTGGATTCAATCGAGAACCTGCTATCAGTTAGATAAAATCAACGCACGCATACAAAAGTGTGAGGATTATAACATTCTTTCCAAGGACAGGTAAATATACCCTCTTTTTCTCCGAATTTGTAATTTATCGGTAGGAATCAACCCTGAATATGATCAGGGTTGATTGTTTGCTCTTTTAATCTTGTTCAACTTGATAGGGAAGCGGGGCGTAATAGAGTGTTGAACCTTCAATTTCTTTTATCTGGTAAACATCATTTTCGCTGCTGTCTTTTGGCAAAACTGCTAAGACTTCAATGTGACCGTCGCCATACTGGCAGCCTGAAACAACTGTTCCGATCCGTTTCCAGTTGTTATCCAATAAAAGCTGTACCGTGTCACCTGCTTTTGGGGCCTGGTCTGCGCGGCCGGTAAGAATAAACTGTGCGCGTTTATTGGCACCGCGATATTTTGCACGAGCCACGGTTTCTTGTCCGATATAACAGCCTTTGCTAAAGCTGATACCATCAAGTGCCTGTAAGTTAAGCATCTGCGGGATAAATAGACCAGATGTCTGCGGTTCAATAAAACCGATACCCGAGGCGATATTCAGTGCATTCCATAAACTGTCATCGAAAATTTCGGCGCGGTTTTTCAGATCTTCTAACAATTCTTCTGCCGTCTCATTTTTCATAACAGCTAAGTAGCGTAGTGACGGATAAGGCTGCTTGATGATAACCGTGCCGCTTTCTAATAAACGACTTTGATCATGCGTGGCAGCAGTATCGACCTCTTCAGCAATAAACTGTGCTGATTTACGGCCCACTAAACCAAATGCTTTGTATTCAGTCTCTTTACTTATTTCAACTTTTGAAAAAGCCGCATATTTTTGTAATTCGGGTAATTGTTTAGCAGTGACAGAGCTTGGCTGAGTCAGCAGAATACGGTCTTCTAATACAATCACACGGAAAATACTCCATACTTTTCCCTGCGGATTACATTGAGCCGCCAGTGTCTGTTGTCCGGGTTTTAAACTAGTAAAATCACAAGTGAGCTGCCCCTGTAGAAAAGTGATGCGATCTTCGCCTGTTACACTGATTAAATCCCAGCTGTCAAGCGGACATAAAGCTAAATCCGGTAGCTGGCTAATATTGTCTAGTTGACTAAGTTTAAGCATTTACGGCCTCATTTTGATACTGTTTCTATATTTTACAATGGTATAGCTCACAACCTGTTTTGTCAGTAGTTGCTGTTAATAATTTGTTGTTGTTATGATGCAGAAGCACTTATTTTATTACAGGAAATCAAAAGAATGACAGAAACGGTCAGTAAATCACGTTTATTATGGGCATGCCGCCGAGGTATGCTAGAGCTTGATGTGTTATTCATGCCTTTTGTTAATGAAGCTTACGATGATTTAGTCGAGGCTGATAAAGTTATTTTTCAGCGCCTGCTGACTTGCGAGGACCCTGAACTTTTCTCCTGGTTTATGGGGCATACGGCTTGTCCTGATCTTGAATTAAAGATGATGATCGATGCTATCCTCAAGCGCGTTAAAGTATAACATTGTTGTTAGCACCTCTGTTTATGGAGGTGTTTTTGTTTTCGCGCTGTATTTTTCTCTTATCTTATTCATTCTGCTTTTTTTTGAAATCATTTTTCTGACTGTCATCTTTGTTGTCCTGCTGCTGGTGCTTGCTGTTTATGCGGCAGGAAAGGCCTATGCACAGACATTTAACCTTAAGGTGAGTGATGCCGGAGATATTGAAGTTGAATTTTCTGACACAGAAATAAGAAGCGCTAGAATTAGTAATGCTTCTTTCTATAATGGTTTCTGTATCTATTTATCGCTGCACAGTAGACCCTGTGATTGTTTATCTGTGCCAGATAAAGCAGGCGTTTTTAAAACCTATATTGTGATTTACCGGGATGCCGTGACAGAAAAGCAGTACAGATTACTCGCCCGACTGGTAAATATCGGGCGAGATTTAAAATAAACGGCAGATCTCTTTAATCTCTCTTGCTTAAGATGGTAGGCTGCGGGTTATCCAGCTGTTCAGGATAATCAAGGTTATAATGCAGACCTCTACTTTCTTTCCGCTCCATTGCACTTTTTATAATAATTTCAGCGACCTGTACAAGGTTTCTTAACTCCAGCAGATTGTTGCCGACTTTAAAGTGACTGTAATATTCGTTAATCTCCTGCTGCAGCATCTGCACCCGGCGTAACGCACGTTCTAAGCGTTTGTTGGTACGTACTATGCCCACGTAATCCCACATAAATAAACGCAGTTCATGCCAGTTATGCTGAATAACTACTTCTTCGTCTGAATCTTCAACCTGGCTGTCATCCCAGTCAGGAATATCTGCAAACTTACGCTCTTTATAAAAAGGCAGGCGGTTAATAATATCTTTAGCGCTTGCATGTGCATAAACAACACACTCTAGTAAGGAGTTTGATGCTAAACGGTTAGCGCCGTGCAGTCCGGTGTAGGTGACTTCTCCGATTGCATATAAACCGTCGATGTCCGTTTGTCCGTGATGATCGATCATTACGCCGCCGCAGCTGTAGTGAGCTGCTGGTACAATGGGAATCGGCTGGTGGGCAATATCAATACCCAGCAGTAAACAGCGTCTATATATAGTTGGAAAGTGCTTAACGATAAAATCTTTTGATTTGTGGCTGATATCGAGGTACATACAGTCAGCACCTAAGCGTTTCATTTCGTAATCGATAGCTCGCGCCACAATATCTCGCGGTGCAAGCTCAGCGCGTTCATCAAAATCGGGCATAAAACGTGTACCATCGGGGCGCAGCAGGTGAGCGCCTTCACCACGCAGTGCTTCGGTTAATAAAAAATTTCGTGCTTCGGCATGATATAAACAGGTCGGGTGGAACTGATTAAATTCCATATTTGCGATGCGGCAGCCGCTGCGCCATGCCAAAGCAATACCGTCACCGCTGGATACATCCGGATTACTGGTGTACTGGTATACTTTACTTGCCCCGCCGGTAGCCAGGGTTACAAAGTGTGCTTTAATTGTTTCAACGCGCTCTTTCTTACGGTTCCATACATAAGCCCCAAGCACACGGTTTGCTGGTAGATTTAATTTACGGCTGGTGATTAAATCAACGGCGTTATAACCTTCCATTAAGGTGATGTTCTGGTGTTTTTTTACTGCGCTTAACAAGCTGTTTTCAATTTCGCTGCCGGTTGCATCTGCCGCGTGTAAAATCCGTCGATGTGAATGACCGCCTTCCCGGGTCAGGTGATATTGCGTATTACCTTGCTCATCTGTTTCCGTATCGAAGTTTACACCGGTATCAATTAACCACTGCATACTCTCTTTGCCGTTACTAACGGTAAAACGAGCTGCTTCTTCATCACATAAGCCGGCACCCGCAATTAAGGTGTCTTCCACGTGAGAGTCAATACTGTCATTATCAGAAAAGACTGCTGCTACACCGCCCTGGGCATAAAAAGTAGACCCTTCCGATAGTTTTCCTTTACTTAAAACGTTAATTTTTGCATGAGGGGCCAGTTTTAAGGCTAATGAAAGACCAGCCGCGCCGGCGCCAATAATTAAGACGTCACAAATATGTTGTTCACTTATTGATTTACTTTCTTCCATGGCACTATATGCTCTGTAATTAATGTATATTTCGATTAGGGTTCGATTGTATACCCAGGCCATCTTGAAATGTGGCAGTCAACAAACACGATAAGTTATATGAATTAAGGTTTTGTAACAGCTGATACGGTTACTTCTGACTGGCTCTTAACACACATTTTCAAGTAATTTAGGTACGTTAAGTGTGCAGTCTATCCAAAAAATCATTTCTTTTGAAATTATTTGGAACTTTCTTTTTTATAAAAAGTCATAACAGTGAATGCCGATAAGGCTCCACATAATTATAGGTAGAGTAGCTCAATGCATGAGCGAGATTTAGATTTACAATTAATTCGGCGTATTCAAAATGGGGAGCAGGCGGCTTTTACATTATTGGTTCGAAAGTACCAAAACCGTGTTGCTAATATATTAACGCGTTATGTACGTAACAGCGGCGATATCGCAGATGTTACGCAGGAAGTGTTTATAAAGGTGTATAAATCACTGCCTTCTTTTAGGGGAGACAGTGCGTTTTATACTTGGTTATACCGCATAACGGTCAACACAGCGAAAAATTATTTAACTAGTCAGGGGCGTCGACCTCCTGCTTCTGATATTGATGCAATGGAAGCAGATAGTTATGACGGCGGTGACGCATTAAGAGAAGTAGATGATCCGGAAGGTATTTTACGTTCTCAGGAAATTAAAAGCGTTATTTTAGAGACCATTGAGCAATTGCCTGCTGAATTAAAATCAGCCATTACATTAAGAGAGCTCGAAGGAATGAGTTATGAAGAGATAGCGCATATTGAAGATTGTCCCATCGGCACTGTACGTTCGCGTATTTTCAGAGCCAGGGAAGCAATAGATAAGCAGTTAAAACCTTTATTAGAAGATTAATTGGAAAATACAATGAAAGAAAATAATGAACAGTTGTCTGCCATTTTCGATAATGAAATAATTGATGATCAATTACTCAGCGAACTTATGGCAAATGAAAAGCAACAGGAACAGTTTTCTCGTTATCAGCTTATTGGTGATGTTATGCGTGGTGACGCGGCAGATCAATCTCTGAATATTGACGTTAGTCAAAGTATAATGGCTGAAATCAGCCAGGTTCAGGTTGTGCCTCAGGTAACTCAGCTGGATACATCTGTTAACAAAGATAAAACGCAGCAGAATAAGAACAGTAATGTTATCTCGTTTGTAAAACGCTTTGGTCAATATGCCATTGCCGCTTCTGTTGCCGGTGTTGTTGTATTAACAAATCTTGTAACATCACAGCCGGGTGTTGAAAATAATAACAGCGGAATTGAAGTGTTAAATACAGTACCCTTTGGCGGTGCCGTAACACCTGTTAGTCTGCAGACGAATCAGAAGCAGTTAAAAGAATCAATCAAACAGCGTAATGAACGGCTGGAAGCTTTATTAAAAGATCATCAGCTGCAGCTGCAGACACAGCCGTAAGCTGAAAAAGTACGATTGTAAGTATAGTCATAAGGGAAATTAATGAAGCGCCAGCAGTTTTTTACAACTTTAGTTATCAGCATTTTTGCTTTAATCAGTAACGTTGGTTTTGCCGTAGAAGTAAATGAACAAGTAGAAGTAAGCAAACCAGCACAGGCAGTTGAAGCTAAAGTTGAGAAATTAACTGCAATTGAATATCTACAGTTAATGCAGGCCGCATATAACGAAAAAAATTATGAAATTTTATATTTAAACGGCTTACAAAATCAAATTGAACCTAAACAGTTAATTCACGGTGTTATCGATGGTAAAGAACTTTCATATTTCCGCTATTTAAATGGAGTTATGCGGGAGTCATTACAATACTCGGGCAAGGTAAGTTATTTTGAGCAGGGGGCTCAAGCCTACACGTTGGAGTCAGCGCAAGATCGCAGTGTTTTTGCTAATATTGCAAACTTTGACTACAGCATAGGTCAAAACAGCTATGAATATATTATTCTAGGTAAAGGGCGTATTGCGGGAAAACGAGCAATTGCAATTAGAATGATAAGCAGAGATGACTATCGTTATAGTTATGTAGTCTGGTTAGATATTGATTCTTACTTACCACTGCAGCTAGATACGCTGGATAAATCAAATATAATCCTAGAACAGGTAATGGTTGTATCATTAGTTGTTACCGAACAGGTAAACCCCTGGCTTGAAAAGTTAAGTCAGCAGCAGCTTCCTCAAGTCCTGCATTTAAATAAACCATCTCCAGGACATGCTTCTTTGTGGAAAGTGAACTGGCTGCCGACAGGGTTTAAAGTCGTTAAGGATGATCTGCATAATTTAGTGATGAAGGAAAATGAGCCTGTTTCATATATTATGATTAATGATGGAATTGTCAGTGTATCAATTTATATTTCAACGAAAAAAATAGCTTTGGCTGAAAAACAAAAAATTATTCAGCGCGGAGCAACTGTCTTATATACTTCTCAGAAGAATAATATTGAATATAATGTTGTTGGGGATATTCCCGTTATCACCGCAAAACGGTTAATCGAATCAATTACAAGAGTTCAGTAGAGAGTTTAAATGATTCGAGAAACAGGAAGAATAATAGCAATAGAAGAGCAGGGTGAGAAAAGTACAGCTCATATCGAATGTATATCTAAATCAGCCTGCTCATCCTGCCAGAACAAAAGTGATTGTGGTGTTGGAGTTGTCTCTAAAGCTTTTTCAGATAAAACGCATCAATTTGAAGTTCCTTTTCAGCAAGGAATGAAAAAAGACAGTTATGTAGAACTGCAGATCAATAATAATGATTTGGTGACAAGTGCAGTTGTAGTTTATCTGGTGCCGCTTTTTTTCTTTCTTGTCGGCGCATTAATAGCGAAACAGCTTTCAGATTATAATGAAGGTGTGATTATCTCTATTTCTATACTATCTGCGGCTGTTGGTTTTGCTGTCTCTCGTTTACTTAGTAATAAAATACTTCATCAAAAGCATTTCGATAAAATTATCAGCTGTAAAATTAAGACGTAATGCTGAATTAAACTACAGTTTGCTTGTTAATTATTCGTTTGAACACTTAATTGCAATAATTCTAAATAAACACTTGCCAATATAATTCGCATCCCTATAATGCGCACCCACAGACACGGGATGCAGCGCAGGCTAATCACCAAGTCTCAGAATGAAAGAGGTTTGCTTTTAAAGTTAAAATAAACCGTTGACATTGTTCGCTGGTGACGTAATATACGCACCTCGCCGAAAGGCACGCTCTTTAACAATTTAATCAAACAATCTGTGTGGACATTTATTGTTGATGTGATTTCAAAAAAAATCAAAAGGTAACTTTCTGCTTGCAGAAATTACACCGGAAGATGAATCGCGTAGCGAATCATTGAAAGGACCTTACTTGTAAGGCAACATCAATAGAATGACACACGAATTAATTCATTAATTCAGAATAACAAATCACTTCGGT
>NZ_KB907018.1 GCF_000381745.1 Psychromonas ossibalaenae ATCC BAA-1528
TCAGCTTCTAGCTTGTCAGCTTCTAGCTTGTCAGCTTCTAGTCTTTCAGCTTCTAGCTTTTGCGCTTTTAGCTTTTGAGCTTCTAAATCTACATTTGAATCATCTTCATCAAAAAGAATTATTTCAACATCTTTATCGTTATTTTGTTGCGCTTCTTTTTTAAGAGTTTCAAGCAATGCAGCTTTTTCATCTGCTGAAGTTTCTTTTGTTGATTTCTTTCCAAACCAGGAAAATAGACCTTTCTTCTTTGACATTAATTAAAAACCTTACTCACAAGCAAATTAGCCTGCTAAAATAGCAGCATATCGCTATATATTACCATCATCTTGCCGGACTAAAAATTATATGGGTAGAAATCATCAAACTAAATATCAAGAAAAAAGCAGAAAACCGATCAAGGACGGGTTTATCCGCATAATATCTGGAAAATGGCGGGGGAAAAAACTACCGGTAAAAGATAAGGAGGGGTTACGGCCGACAACGGATCGCACTAAAGAAACCTTATTCAACTGGTTAATGCATGATATTCGCGATGCACAATGCTTAGATTGTTTTAGCGGTAGCGGTAGTTTGGCTTTTGAAGCTTTATCTCGTTATGCAGCGAATACCACTTTACTCGAACGTGACAAACAGGTTGCTCTACAATTACGCAATAATTTACATACCTTAAAAGTCGATAATGCCGTTATCATTGAAACTGATTCAATCAGCTATCTGCAGCAGGCAGCAAAGCAGCAGTTCGATATTGTTTTTATTGATCCGCCCTTTAACAAAGATCTAGTACAGCCATGCTGCCAGGCATTAGAAGTAAATAACTATCTAACAGAGCAGGCATTAATTTATATCGAAATGGAAATACAGCAGTCAGCTCTTGAACTGCCGGATTCATGGAAATTATTAAAAGAAAAGAGTACAGGGCAAGTCTCTTACCGCTTATATGTAAAAGGGCAATGATAAAATATTTTACTCCCTTAGCAAAATTTTTCATGCTCATGGTCTGGACAGGATTATTAACGAACCTTGCTTTCCCTTTTCCGGGGCAGGCTGCTCTCGCCTTTTACCTGCTGTTAGGGTTTATGAGTATTATGCACCTTATCCAACTAGCGGTTATTTACAGTGCGTTTAACAAAAAAATAAGGCTTACTAAGTCAGAAGCTGTGCAGGTATTTATCTTCGGGGTTTTTAAGCTTTGGCAGATAAAAGATCGTCTGCGCGGTTAATATCAGCCCCGATAAAAAATAGGGACTGATTATGCAGAATTATTTACAGGATCCAGGTATCAGCAAAGATGCTCTTCGGGCATGCTGATGCCCTGCTCTGATTCAATGAACTTGCCTTTAGAAGCGAGGAAATCAATCAGATCATCCGCGCTTAAGTCACTGCCCATACAGGTATGAAAACGCGCGTTTTCACCAAACCTGGCTGCGATATCCGCTTTTAAAGCCGACTTTGTGTAAGTTTTTGCACTGTTAGCCATCATTTCCATTACCTGATGCCCATGAATTGACTCGCTCATTTATTTCCCTTTATTACTGTATATAAAAAAACAATATAACCCAGTGAACCACTCAGGTATTGATGCAAAACAATATTTATCTGAAAATGAAAAAGGGCGAATACAATTCATGTATTCACCCTTTTATAGTCTTAATATTCATTCCCTTGATAATTTCCACGCCCTTGTGGTTCCATGACAACAGCTAATCTAAGCTTCTTCCCTTTACTAGTCCTTTAGCCGGTCCTTTATCCATTTTATCAAATACTATTGAAACCGCTTCTTCCTGAAGGTGTCCTTGATGCTCCGTGCTTTTCCCTGCAAATCCCTATGAGGATCCTAAATCCCTATCGCAGTTTAATCTACTGCTCTACCTTCTTCCTAAAGGTCTCCTAAAATCCTTAACGCGGCCTAACCTGACGCTTCACCATCTTCCTGATAGTTTCCTTAACTCCCTGCCGCAATCTAATCTATTGCTTGACCTTCCTCCTGAAGGTTTCCTTTAGTCCCTGTAGCTTTATCTAAAGCTGCATAACTCCTTGTTTTCCATACTAGTCGTTTATCCCTTAACTTGTAACTAAGTATAAATAAGAATTGAATATTTAGTTAAAATCTTTCCACTTATTATTTTCATAATGTAAATATTTACAAACAACTAAAATTAAAACGCCTAAATTCAATGAGTTAAGGTTAACATCTGTTTTTATGACGGTTATGACCAAGAGATTAAACGCTAATGGCGGGTAGTTAAATGGTCAATCTCTTAGACAGAACAGCCCCCAAAAAACAAACGGGGAAAAATGAATCTCTCACTTTTCCCCGTTTATTATTATTTATATTAATCAGACAACTATTTCACAACCCATTGCCCTGATGCATTGCGGATATACTGCCCGGCGGGTGTTTTTTTAATTGCTTTCTCACCCGCTAAAATAGAAACCTGCTCCAGAGTCATGCCGTTTTTTTCTGCCATCTTATTTAAGATAACCAGGCGTTTACTGTTAATATCTTTAACTAATGCGTTTGTCGCTGTTGATGCCTCAACCACTCCCAGCAGGCCGTTCGCCTGCTCCCCCACTAATCCCTGCTCTTTAGCATCCGATAAGTCTAAGGCCGACACAGAAAAACTCAGCATTAGCATAACCATCAAAAACAACTTTTTCATTTTATCTCCTAGACTTTTTATTATTACTTTTAAAAGAGGCCACTGTCTTCACTAAATAGTTCATCTAACTCTTTGTCTATTTTAACTCGAATTTCATGATCAATTTTTACATTTAAATTAATTGTAATAGGCTCATCGGGCATAGCCAGCTCTATCCTTGGTGTACATGCCGCTATAGTAAAAAATAACGGTAAAATAAGACTCATTTTTTTAAGCACTAATACCTCTCCTTTATTTGTCGTACTAATTCATCATTGAAACGCAGACTTTGAAGTAATTTAAGAATATTCTCTTTATGTGAATAATTAAAGTTAATCGGCTGAGTACCGCTGACGGTCGGATTGATACCGTTAATCTCAACTTTCAAATCACTTTCACCATCACTAGTATAACCTATCACTGCCTGCAAAGTATCAAACTGAAAGTTAGACAGCAGCTGCATGGTAAAAGAAAAAGCGGGGTTTCCACTACTCATTGCTTTAATCACTGTATTTTCAGGCACCTTAATATAACCACCTGGTGCCCGGGCAAATACCATTCCCTCTGCAACCGTCGGACCACTTTTATTAAGAGACAGAGGAAGCATACCGTCCAGCACAGCTTTACCTTTTATTTCTGGATAACTGCTGTATTTAATCACTTCACTTAAACTAATACCAGAAATGGCAATAATCGTTTTACCTGGAGGTGTTAACTGCAGATCATCAAAATCAACACGCCCGCCTAATAAACGTGCTTTAAAATGTTGTATCACCGGATCAGTCGCATTAATCTGCGCGTCTAACTGTACAGCCTGGAGCGGTATACCGACAAATAAGCTGTCAATTTTTAACTGCTGCTTATCCTGATTAACAGTAACTTTCCTATTGTTAACAGAATAATCTAATACACTGCTGAAATTAACCCCGTCAAACAATATATTGCTCTTCTCTCCTGATAACGACAACACATTTAAATTGCTCAACAGCTGCCCGCGGTTTGTCTTCAAGTCGTAATCAGCCGACATTTTCAGCTTTATCTCTCCAGATTTTAGCTGCACAGACTCAAACTCAGTTATATAGCGTCCGAGTGAGTCAAATAATGTTTCAGCTGAAAGCTTATTATCAGCAATATCAAAATGCACTTTATTCCCGCTATAAGAGCTGTTTCCTGAAAGTGTCTGATTTAATAAAGAAAGGCTCCAGTCTGCCTTAATATCTGAAGCAGTGCCCTGAGGAGAAACAGTCATAAACAATGAGGGAAGCTTTTGAGTATCAATACGAATACGTTTGCTTTTACCACGCACTACTTTGCTGAGCAGCACACTGGATCCGATGCGCAGATGTAAAGGCAGCGCCTTAATATTTAACTCGGGGGACAAATTGATTAATGCCGGAGCGGCCAGCTTAAGTTTAATATAACCTGTTTTCCACTCCTGTTGTTCAGATAGCGGCAGTTTAACTTTTTTTAAATTAACAGCTAGTTCATTAACAACGGCCTGCCGGGTTAATAATTGTAATTTACTGCTTAATCTAAACTCAGCCTGCTCTGCATAGCTTCCCGCCATTCCTGCCCAGTTAACCGACAACTCCCCCTGCTGCCAGTGATTTAAATCACTTTGATAATTGATTTCTAAGTCATTATTAAGAAACGGTTTAGCCTGATCGTTAATATTTACATAATCACCAGCCAGCTCTAAAGCAATTGAACCGTCTAAAGTTAAATATCTGCTGTTTAGATCAACTTTCACATTAACTTTAAGTAATTCACCTGAGAGAGTAATAAGCAGCTGCTGTGCAGTTTTATTAACCAGTAAGCTGAAAGAGAGTTTTTTATTAATAAGCTTTGAGTCTAAATTAACGGAATTTATGCGTAGATTACTTTCAGGAAGCAGCTTCAATAAGTTAAAAATCTTATTCAGCGACAGATCAATATTATCTTTAAACGCTTCCGTCGACGGGGAACTTTCAGTATCGGAGGAAGCTACGGGCCCTGCCTGACAGTTCAAATCCCAGTCAATTAAAGCAATATCTGTATTTAGCCTGTTCTGCTCTTTGAGCACTTTTATACCAGCAAGCTGGTTTTGCGGGCAGTGCAGATCCGGCTGGATACGTTTTATATTAGAGGACAAAAGAGCAAGCCAGGTGAATAACGACTTATCTAATGTTTGAGCAGAACTAACAGGACTGCAAAGCAGAAGAAAACAGCTAAATAATATAATTAAATAAGAGTTTATTCTGCTTAGTAATCCCACTCTTATTTACTGTCCCCACTCAATGATGCCATCAAGCTTTTTGCCGTCTTCACTGACGATTAACCATTTTATATGTTTTTCACGCATGATCTCTTCCGCCTCAGTCAAACGCGCATCAGGAGCGATAAAACACGGAGAGCCGTTCATTAATTCATGGGCTTCGCACTCATTAATACTTTTACCCGAGATTAAGAATCTGCGCACATCACCATCGGTAATCACCCCCTGCAGTTCATTGCCTTTCATTACCAAAGCCAGACCAGTGCGTGTTTCAGTCATCACCATTAAAGCATTGGTCAGAGATGTCTGCAGCTCCACCAGCGGAAGATTATCACTGCGCATTTCATTTTTCACAAAAGTCAGTAAACGCTTACCTAAACTACCTCCCGGATGAAAACGGGCAAAGTCCATCGGACTGAATTGATTATCTAAGGTAAGGGTTGATGCTAATGCATCGCCGATCACCAGTGTCAGAGTCGTTGACGTGGTAGGCGCTAAATTATTAGGGCAGGTTTCTTTTTCTACACTCGCATCTAACACCACATCTGAATTTTGTGCCAGAGTCGAATTACGACCGCCAGTTATAGAGACTATTTTATTACCAAAGTGCTGAATAGAGGGGATTATTTTTAATAACTCATCCGTTTCACCGCTGTAGGAGATAAGCAGTAGTAAATCATGCTTAGTGATCATGCCTAAGTCACCGTGAAATGCTTCACTAGGGTGCATAAAAAATGAAGGAGTGCCCAGCGAAGCGAGTGATGCAGATATTTTTTTACCTATGTGCCCAGACTTCCCCATTCCGCAGACAATCACTCGTCCAGTACAGCTTTTCATTAATGCTAAAGCTTTTAAATATTCATCACCGAGCCGCTGGCTATGTGAGGACAGTGCGGCACTTTGTACATCAAAGACAGTCCGTACTTCTTTAAGTAACTGCTCAGTGGATAATGAAAACGGTGTCATAAAAGATCCTTAAACGGTAGGCAATGAGCATTAGCTGATGATGTTGGCTGAAAAAAGAGAAATGGTCGGTATGAAAGGATTCGAACCTTCGACCCCTGCTCCCCCAGAGCAGTGCGCTACCAAGCTGCGCTACATACCGACAGACCTGCAAGTCTAATAATTTAGCGCTGATATGCAACATAAAATTAATAAAAATGGGAAAAATTTACTGTTTTTTTAGTTTTTACTTGTTCTGTCTAAATATTTTCAACTGCTTGCCTTTATCTGCAGTAAATTATTCATTAATAAGTTAAAAACTTGACCCAGGCAGCAGTAAAAAAGCAGCTTCCTGCTTACTAGACAAACGCTTTAAGATTTTATTACGATGCGGATAACGACCAAACTGTTCAATAACCTGTTTATGTTTTAACTCAAAATCGTAGTTAGCCTGTATTCCGTTAGCCTTGAATAATATAACTGCCTGCTGGTGAATTTTTAATGATTCGCTATGCATGAAAGGCATATACAGGAAACTACGTTGAACAGCATTTAATTCCTTATCCGCCCCGCGACTTATCGCCTCCTGCGCTAAAACTAATGCTAAGGCATCCTGGGCAAAAGCCCGCGCTGAATCCCGAAACATATTTCGGGAGAATTGATCCAGTACGATAATTTCTGCCAAACGTCCCGATGCGGTATCACGCCACTCAAATAATTCCCCTGCACCAGCCTGCTTATGCAGGGCAGTGAATTTATTTGTAATCAATTGATCAAATAACGGATCTTTAGTCCACCATTGAGCGGGAGCTGTCTCTTCAAACCAGAATTGTAATACGTCATCAAACATAGTATCCCTTAACCTTTAAGCAAAACCTTAAGAATAAGACACAACTGTTTTTAATCCATTAAAAACAAAAATACCCGCCGAAGCGGGTATTTTAAAAGCTCAAAAGTTCAGTTATTAAACTGAAAGGCAGTCAAACTCAACTAGTGTATCCACATCTGCATCGTAATCGATACCTTCTAGACCAAAACCGAACAGCTGTAAAAACTCTTCTTTGTATTCTTTGTAGTCTGTTAAATCAAACAAGTTTTCAGTTGTAATAGAAGGCCACAAATCTTTACAAGCCTGCTGTACATCTTCACGCAACTCCCAGTCATCCAGACGTAAGCGGCGTGCTTCGTCAGTCACTGGTGCAGTTGCATCTTCTTTGTAAAGCTGTGCAGTAAACAGACGGTGAATCTGTTCCATACAACCTTCGTGAAGACCTTTCTCTTTCATGATTTTAAATACCATGGAGATATACAGAGGCATAACCGGAATTGCAGAGCTTGCCTGTGTTACTACACTCTTCTGTACTGAAACATAAGCTTCACCATTTAGCGGTGCAAGCTGCGTCTGAATAGCAGTAGAAGCACGGTCTAAATCAAGTTTGGCCTTGCCTAATGCGCCGTCCCAGTAGATCGGCCAAGTCAGCTCAGTACCAATGTACGAGTAAGCAACAGTTTTTACACCTTCAGCTAATACACCGGCCTCACCTAGTGCGCTTAACCATAACTCCCAGTCTTGTCCGCCCATTACTGTGACAGTATTAGCAACTTCTTCTTCAGTTGCAGGCTCAACAGAAGCCTCGATGATGCAGTCTTTGTTAGTATCAATCGCCGTTGAAACATATGTTTCACCGATAGGTTTTAGACTTGAACGGATCACTTCGCCTGTATCAGGCATTTTACGAACCGGCGCGGCAACAGAGTAGATAATTGCATCAATTTGACCTAAATCTTCTTTGATCAGCTCAATGACTTTTGCTTTAATTTCATGAGAGAAAGCATCGCCATTGATACTTTTCGCGTATAAGCCGTCAGCTTTTGCTTGTTTTTCAAAAGCAGCGCTGTTGTACCAGCCGGCAGAGCCTGGTTTACGCTCTGTAGCCGGTTTTTCAAAAAACACACCGATAGTTGATGCATCGGATCCATAAGCGGCCGCGATACGTGAAGACATACCGTAACCAGCTGAAGAGCCGATCACTAATACACGTTTAGGACCGTTTTTAATTTTGCCTTGCTGCTTTGTGTATTCAATTTGCGTTTGAATATTCTTTTCACAACCAACAGGATGAGTTGTAGTACAAATAAAGCCGCGAATCTTTGGTTTAATGATCATAATTAAAGCTCTTCTCTTATTAGGTTTAATGTTATTAATTAAACACGTTGTATTGTTAAGTCTGCGTAATATACCCAAGCTACCTCAAAAAGCAAAATCAGCAAATCGATAGACGGATATATACGCTGTTTTTTTAACCACGATGGAATAAGCGCTAGTCTAATTTAAGACTGCTTAGCGATTTCCGGCAGCTCCCCGCTGAGTCCCATCGCTTGTTTTATAAATTGTTTTTTCAACGGATAAACTTTATCAGCAAACACTAGAGCAATATCGCGCAGCGTTTTCTGAACAGGGTTATCCCCCTGAAACAACTGCTTTAACAGCTCCATTGAAGCGATCATCTGAACTGCTTCAGTTTTACGCCAGCGTTCAAAAAAACGCAGGTTATCATGCAGGCCGATATCCTTTCCGGCTTCAATATTCTCACTGATAATCTGCCCGAGACTAACCGCATCTAATAAACCAAGATTCACCCCCTGGCCGGCTAACGGGTGGATGGTATGAGCCGCATCACCAATTAAAGCGATACGATGCTTGGCAAAGTCCCGCGCATAACGCATAGTCAGAGGAAAACTAAAACGCGCGCCCTGCACTTCACACATTCCTAGACGGTTATCAAACGTACGGGTTAACTGTTTATTAAACTCAAGCTCAGATAAGCCCTTTAACTGCAGCGCCTTCTCTGGAGGCACGGACCAGACAATTGAACAAAGGTCTTTTTCAAACAGCGGTAAAAAGGCTAAAGGGCCGTCAGGCGTAAAGATCTGTCTTGCACAATGTTCATGTGCTAAATCTGTTTTAACCGTTGCCACCAGGGCATGATGATTATAATCCCAGCGAGTCAAGGGAACATCAACTTTATTACGCAGCCATGAATTTGCACCATCAGCGGCGGTCACTAGCTTTGAGGTTAAAGTTTTGCCGCTGTTTAACGTAATCCATGCCTCACCGTCACCAACAGCAATATTACTAATATGATCCGGCGAATAAAATGCAACATTTTTCTGTTTCTGTACGCATGAAAGTAACGCCGACTGAATGTGATCATTTTCAATAATATAACCGAGTTCCGGAAACTCAACCTGCTGAGCATCGAACTCAATTTTTCCGAAACTGTCTTTTTCCCAGACCTGCATACTGTTATATGCAGTAATTCGTTCACTGTTTAAGTTCTGCCAGGCATTTAAGTTTTCTAAAATCTGTTTACTTGCATAACTTATCGCACTAACACGACTGGCCGGCTCTTTTGTAAGAACAGACGCTTCACTGCTTTCAATCAAAGCAATCGATAAAGGAGTGTCCGCAAGAGAGGCTGCTAATGTCAGCCCGACCATGCCTCCGCCGACAATAGTTAAGTCATATGACTGCATCATTATTGTGCATCTCGGTTTAATAAATTAAACTGGCCTTTCGCCTGTTTAATAATAGGGGTTGATAAATCAGGCAGGCAGCTCATCGCCTGTAAAGCAGTATTCCGTCCAAGAATAACCGGCCAGCTGCTGTTACTGAAAATACGTACCATTGAATCGGTAAGAGCAATCGTATTATGATGATCAGCCCTGCGCAGCTGCCAGTACTGTTCAAGCATCTGATAACTGCCGATCTGACTTTTACTTTCTGCCCGGCTCACTTGTGAAGCTAACACATACAGATCCCGCATGCCTAAATTAAAACCTTGGCCCATCACAGGGTGCAGGCAGTGCGCGGCGTTACCAATACAGACGCCGCGATGGGCTAGTGGTTTATAGGTTTTAATCAGCTTAAGCGGATAAGTATCCCGTTTCCCGGCTTCAGTAAAAACGCCGGCACGATAACCAAATGCCAGCTGCAGCTCTGCAAGAAATTCTGGTTCAGTTAACGCACTGATACGCACCAGATCCTCATTAGCAACAGACCAGACTAGTGAATAACGGTTGTCACTTAAGGGTAATAGTGCAATAGGTCCGAATTCAGTAAAACGTTCAAAAGCTTTGTTTAAATGCGCTTTAGAGGATCGAACATTAGCGATAACAGCACAACATCCATAGTCAGATGTCTGTGCCGGGATATCCAGCAGCTCACGCGTTACACTGTTTGCTCCGTCGGCGCCGACGCACATTTTAGCCTTTATAATCTGCCCGTTATCTAAACAGCAGCTGATATGCTCGGGATGTTTTTCTATATTAGTTAAAGATGAATTGTACAAACGTCGCAGCTGTTTATGCTGCTTGAGGTGTTTATTTAAAACCCGGCCGATATCCTGCAGCTCAGCCACATAACCAAAAGCCTGCTGTTTATTGCTTTTATGTAAATCCAACGCCCCGAAATAGCCTCGGTCAGAAATATGAATATCTTCTATCGGCTGCGCCTGCAGTTGTAAATCGTCCCACAATCCCAGTTCAGCTAATAGTTCACATGTGCCGGCACTTAATGCAAGACTGCGCGCATCAAAACCGGGATGTACAAAATGATTCTGCTTTTCTGACCGCTGCGGGTTTTCATCAACCAGCATGACATCTAACTTGGGATTAAATTTTAAGAGCGAATAAGCAAGCAGACAGCCCGACATTCCGGCACCGACAATAAGAATATCGCAGTCCAGCTGCGTAGCGGTGTTATTATCCATGCTGTTTTGCATCTGCCATTAACGCTTCAATTTCTGTAATACTTTTGGGTACATCAGCACTTAATACTTCAGCGCCATGCTCTGTCACTAATACATCGTCTTCAATACGAATACCGATTTTCCTCCACTGCTCATCAACATCAGCATCGCTACCGACATACAAACCCGGCTCAATGGTCACAACCATCCCGACTTCTAATAAACGTGGATTTTCCAGCGTTCCGTAATCACCAACATCATGCACGTCCAGACCAATATAATGGCCGATGCCGTGCATGTAAAAGTTTTTATAAACTTCATCTTTGATCAAAACTTCACTATCCCCCTGCATCAAGCCTAACTCAATCAGACCGTCAACCAGCTGCTGAACAGCGTTTTTATTAATATCAATTAATGCGGCGCCCGGTTTCACCTGGCTGATTGCACTTCTCTGCACATCTAACACCAGCTGGTACAGTTTTTCCTGAGGCTCAGAAAAAACACCATTTACCGGAAAGGTACGGGTGATATCTCCAGCGTACCCCTGATATTCAGCACCAGCATCGATCAGAACCAGATTTCCGTCTCGAAGCTTACGATTATTTTCCGTGTAATGCAGAATACAGGCACTCTCACCACCGGCAACAATACTGTTATAAGCCGTTGCTGGTGCGCCCTGCAGTGCAAACTCATGTTCAAGTTCGGCCTGTAACTGGTATTCCCACATACCGGAACGGCAGCTCTGCATTGCGCGAATATGGCCAGAAGCAGAAATTTCAGCTGCCTGTGAAAGTAATTCAATCTCACTTTCGGATTTAATCAGACGCATCTCATGCAGTATCCGAGAACTGTCAATAATCAGCGTTGGAGCAACAGCACCTTTACGCGCACTTCCCCGTAATTTATTAACTACAGCGCTCAGGCTCTTATCTAATTCAGCATCCTGAAAGGTAGGATAAATCAGTGTTGTTAAACCATCCATCAGCTCATAAAGGTGATGTTCAAACTGTTCAATGGCAAAAGCACTGTCAAAACCTAATTCACTAACAGCCGCACTTTGCCCTAGCCGGTAACCATGCCAAACTTCTGCACTTTTATCTTTTTTACGATTAAATAAAATTGCTTTACAACTTTCATCGTCTTTTAGAAGTACTAAACAGGCACCCGGTTCATTAAATCCGGTTAAATAATGAAAATCACTACTTTGTCTGAAAGGAAATTCACAGTCATTATTTCGTATTTTTTCTCGGCCGGCAGGAATCACTGCCAAACTATTCTTTTCCATTTTGCTGAAAAATGCGGCTCTACGCGGCTTAAACATACTCTTCAGCTCCCTTTTAACTAGTGCAGAGTTTTTGAAACAGGTGCAGGCGCTTTTCGGGAGAAAGCATTAAAACAAAGCATTGCCCCGACACGTAAATATTCAACAATCTCTGCGAAAGCAATTTCTGATTCCTCATCTTCCTGCTCAAAATCCAAGGATACCTGAGAAATATCTCGAATATCTCGGATTAATTCCTGAATTTCATCAGAGGCCTGGTTTAATGCCTGCTGCACCATACCAAAACCAACTAAAAACCCCTGTGCCCATTGCGCCATCGCCTCAGCACGCTCATCAAGCGGTACATCATCATTAGGCAGCAGCAGGTTAAATCCCATACCGTCATCGGTAAACTGATTTACCACCTGCCCGTAAATAGACTCCACTAATTTCTGCGCGTTTCTCGGTAGACCCAGCCCTTCATTCACGACATCATTAAAATGCGGACGCCAGCTTTGATCATCCAGTTTTACACCACCACAAACAAGACCAGATAATACCCCGTGTGTTTCAGAAGCGTTGGTAAACAAATCGGCGTCTTCTAAGGTCTGAGTGATTTTTTCAAAACTAGGTAATGGTTCTTTACTCATGGGGATTACTCTTTTATTAAATAAAATATAAAACGACAATACTAACATCCACAAAATCTTGCCGCTAGTAAGTACTTGAAACTTGATAGCTAGGCAGCTATAGTTCGTAAGTTATTATCTATTTTTTGAGCTCGCTAACATTATATATAATCAGGCTGTCTGCAAATGAATATTTTACATTTTAAGACGTTCCTGCATAGCAGCTACTTTAACAACTTTCTTTTTTATAGGTTAATTATGGCACATCTCGAAGTCTCTATTTTAGGCCAACAATATAAAATTGCCTGCCCCGATGGTGAAGAGCCAGCCCTGCAGAAAAGTGTCGATCAATTTAACGATAAACTTAAAAGCATGAAATCTGGATCTCGTGCTTTACGTAATGAACAGCTGATTGTGATGGCTGCTTTGAATTTCTGTCATGAACTTAATGCAGAAAAAGCCAAAAATCAGGAACATGCAGAAAAATTAAATGAACGTATCCGTACCCTGCAGAGTTCTATTGAAACTGTGCTGCTGACAGATAAAAGTAGTAAAAATTAACAAACTGTTATTTTTCAGACAGTAAAACCATTAATTTAAAAAAAATATATCAACAGCAAAACAATATCAAGCAAGGTTAGAAGAAAGTGCTTTGCAAATGACAAAAACAGGCGTACAGTATTTTTAACCCTCGGATATTCGCTCATCTTGACTACGTCCCTGAGCCGATAAGCATTACCCTGGTGACTTGGCTTGAATGCTATTGTGCAAGCTCGGCTCGTATCGAGAAGCCTGCGGCAAACACTGAGACACCAACCTTGACCTTCGGGTTCAAGGTCAAAGTCAATAACGGTATCCTTGGGTTACTTACCCCACCACAAAAAAAGATTAATTATTTAACCGGTAACACCTCTAATTACCCGATCAATACTCAAAGCACCTTCACTTATTAATTCTACAAAACTGTTCTATATATTTTGCAATTATTAATCTGCTTTTAACAATGATATTCTGTCAATTCATTCTTACCTTAGATAAGTTGTTTAAACACGATGAATTCAAGTTCACAAGATCTGTCCCGCAATGAAATTCGTAAACATATTCGTAAACAGCGACGCTTATTACCCCCTGAACAGCAAAGCCTGGATGCTGAAAAGCTCTTTTCAAAATTGATTAAACACGACAAGGTGATAAAAGCGCACAAGATAGCAATATCACTGGCCCATGACGGTGAAATTGAAACATTCGCTTTTATCAAATGGTGCTGGGCTAATAACAAACAGGTTTATTTACCTGTTGTACATCCTTTTAGTAAGGGTCATTTATTGTTTCTGCACTACACCAGCGACTCTGAAATGGTAACGAACAAATATGGTATTTCAGAGCCTAAACTAGAACAGCAGCATACCTGCCCAGTAACAGATTTAGATATTATCTTTGCACCGCTGGTTGCATTTGATCAACAAGGAAACCGTATCGGTATGGGCGGCGGTTATTATGACCGCATGCTTGCCCCCTGGTTCAAAAATAAAAGCGGTCCTTATCCAATCGGCCTGGCACATAACTGCCAGCAGGTTAAACAGCTGCCGATCGAAGAGTGGGATGTCCCCCTGCCTGAAATTATTACGCCTTCAGAGCATTATCACTGGTAGGTGATACCAATCTACATAAGTATTTAATCATTCTTGCTGGTTAAAATCGTTTATCTCTTTGTCAGAAATTTTGTAATTAGAACGACTAGTTACGGCAATCTCTTCCGCGATCTAAACGATTTTTCCTGCGCAATTATCTGAACAACTACTTATCCAGATTGGTATTAAAACCCCGATTAAATAAATTTCATCATTATCATCTGGATAACTACATAGTTCAGGTTATAATTCTGTCACTTTTACCTCTGATCTATAAAACAGGATATACGGCTCATGACTCAAGATGAAATGAAAAAAGCGGCGGCTTACGCGGCCTTAGAATATGTAGAGAAAGATTCAATTGTCGGCGTAGGAACGGGTTCGACAGTTAATCACTTTATTGATGCACTTGCGACAATGAAGAATGAGATAAAAGGCGCAGTATCAAGTTCTGAAGCTTCGACTCAGAAGTTAAAAGGATACGGCATCAATGTTTATGACCTTAATGAAGTTTCTGATTTAAGCATTTATGTTGACGGTGCTGATGAAATTAACTCATTCAATCATATGATCAAAGGCGGCGGTGCGGCGCTTACTCGTGAAAAGATTGTTTCTGCAGTTGCAGATAAATTTATCTGTATTGTCGATAACACCAAAAATGTCGATATTTTAGGTGATTTCCCACTGCCTGTTGAAGTCATTCCAATGGCTCGCAGTTACGTTGCCCGTGAATTAGTGAAGTTAGGCGGTGACCCGGTTTACCGTATGGGTGTAGTCACAGATAACGGTAATGTTATTTTAGATGTACACAATATGAAAATTGCAGAGCCTCTAAAACTAGAAAATAAAATCAATTCAATTGTTGGTGTGGTAACAAATGGCCTATTTGCTAACCGAGCAGCTGATGTTGTATTAGTCGGCTCTCCAGAAGGCGTTAAAACTCTAAAATAAACCTTTTATATGCGTCGATTCCTTTACTGCATCAGTGGATGAAGCAATAAATCGCCAAAATGTAATAAGTTGTAGCAATTATTCATATGTGAATTACCTCACAGAAGTTCACATATGCTTCTATTTTTGCTATTTTAAGACTCAGAATTATTACGTATACCAATCCTACTAAAATTGTTTGTCCATTTACCTTACGTTAAATAAGGCCCAAGGAAATAAAATGACTCAGTTTTCACTCAATAAAGACAAAATCAAAGTTCTTCTTCTAGAAGGTTTACACCAAAGCTCAGTTGATACTTTTACCGACGCTGGTTACACAAACATTGAAAGCATCAAAACTTCCCTTAGTGAAGAAGATTTAATTGAAAAAATTAAAGATGTTCATTTTATTGGTATTCGATCCCGCTCTAACCTGAGTAAAAGAGTATTAGAAGCGGCTGACAAACTTGTTGGTATCGGCTGTTTTTGTATCGGCACAAACCAAGTTGATCTTGATGCAGCACAGGCAAAGGGTATTGCTGTATTTAATGCCCCTTTTTCAAACACCCGTAGTGTTGCAGAACTTGTGTTAGGTCAGGCTTTATTATTATTACGCGGTATACCAGAACGTAATGCGAAAGCACACCGTGGAGAGTGGGATAAATCAGCCAACGCTTCCTACGAAGCACGTGGTAAAAAATTAGGCATTATCGGTTACGGTCATATCGGTACACAGTTTGGTATTCTTGCGGAAAACTTAGGTTTTAAAGTCTCATTTTACGATATTGAGAATAAATTAACTCTAGGTAATGCAACACAAATCGCCAGCATGGAACAACTACTTGCTCAGTCTGATATTATTAGTCTACATGTACCTGAAGTTGACTCTACAAAAAATATGATGGGTAAAAAAGAGTTTTCACAGATGAAAGACGGGGCTATTTTCATGAATGCGGCCCGCGGCACCGTTGTTGATATTCAGGCTTTATGTGACGCTCTTGAAAGCAAAAAACTATCGGGTGCAGCAGTTGATGTATTTCCGGTAGAGCCGAAATCAAATAATGAAGAGTTTGAATCGCCACTGCGTAAATTTGATAATGTTATTCTTACACCGCATGTCGGCGGCAGCACACAGGAAGCACAAGAAAACATCGGTTTTGAAGTTGCCGGTAAACTGGTTAAATACTCAGATAACGGTTCAACGCTGTCTTCTAAAAACTTCCCGGAAGTTTCTTTACCTGCACATACCAATACCAGCCGTCTGCTGCATATTCACCGTAACCAGCCGGGCATACTTACTCAAATCAACCTGGCATTTGCCGAAAGTAATATCAATATCGCCGGGCAGTACCTGCAGACGAATGAAAACATTGGTTATGTAGTTATTGATGTGAACAGTGAAGATGGACAGACTGCATTGGTTAAACTAAAAGAGATTAAAGGCACAATTCGTGCACGTCTGCTTAAGTAACCTGAGTTCAAGTTAAGTAATTTGCTAATTAACGTTTAATAAAAAAGCCCGAAGAAATTAATTACTCGGGCTTTTTTATCATCAATAAAAAACTTAATCGCTACTAACGCAGTTCTTTCCTTTTAATTTAGCTTTATATAATGCTAAATCAGCGCGTTTAATCACATCCTGCAAAGAGGTATTAGGATCTGCCTGACTTACACCTAAGCTCGCACTAAGCTCAATACGGCCTTTTACAGCACGATGAATATTGATTCGTAATTTTTCAGCCAGGACGATAGCCTGTGCAAGCTCTGAAACAGGGCAGAGTATTAAAAACTCTTCACCTCCCCAGCGCGCACAAAAATCAGTTTTTCGGGTGTTCGCATCTAATTTCTCTGCAACTTCTTTTAAAATTTCATCACCTTTTAGGTGGCCGAAATTATCATTGATTTTTTTAAAATCATCAATATCGAGTATCACTAAACAAAACGGCTCTTTATAACGAATAAAACGATGCCATTCTGATGCTAATTTGTATTCAATTGCGCGGCGGTTAAGTAGTTCAGTCAGCGAATCCGTAGATGCCTGCTGTTCAGCAAACGCCGCAAATTTAACACTATCAATCCAACGGCGAATAGCAAAATACATAAAGCTGAGCATCAATACAAAAGTTAAGGGGATAAATTCATCAAGCTCCAGCTCTTCATGGGAACGCGAATACTCATACAGCAGCTCAAATAATTCCATTTTACCAAAAGAAAGCCAGAACAATACATTAAGCAGTAAGAGCAGAATAATATCGCTAACTAAGTTTTTTTTGTGGCGGTACTTAATAGTATGCATAAATAAACCTGTAAAAAGCGTAGATATAAGCCTTTACATCCGAAGCCTAAATTAATAATAGACCAGAATAATTTAGTTAAATTTATTTATCCTCCCTAGCAGAATAACTTTCTCTTAACTCTTTACGCCTCCCGCTATTCTAAGCATCAAAAAATACCAATATTACTCACTGATAAACTGCTGTGCCTGCTGGTCAGAAGCTAAGAAGCTCCAGGCAATGAACCGGCTGACTTTCTGCCCTTGCGACATTTTAATCACCTTAATCTGCTGTGCACCAAGCTCCGCTAATAACTTTTTCAGGGGAGGTATATTTTCAGATTTAGAAACTAAACTGCTGAACCAGCAGACCTGTTCGGCATAATCTTTACTCTCACGACTCATCTGTTTCAAAAATGCAATTTCACCACCAGCACAGCAGAGTTCGTTCTCCTGCCCGCCAAAATTAAGCTTAACCGGAGTAACCTTGCCTTTATTAAGATTATTAATTTTACGTGTAGAGCCCGCTAGCGCCTTGTCCATCGATGCATGGAAAGGCGGATTACACATACTGAAAATAAACTTATCCTGTTTTTTTATGATTCCGGAAAAAATAAGCTGTTCATTTTTCTGCTGTACAAGTTTAATACGGTCTTTAAGAGCCGCATTAGATTTTACAATTAACGACGCCGTTTTGACGGAAACCGGATCAATATCGCTGCCGACAAAAGACCAGCCGTAGCTCTGACTGCCGATAATCGGATAGATACAATTAGCGCCGCTGCCAATATCTAAGGCTTTAATTTTCTTACCGGATGGTATTTCACCATTAAATGTTTCAGCTAATAAATCAGCAAGGTAATGAATATAGTCTGCACGGCCGGGAATAGGCGGGCATAAATATCCCTCTGGAATCTGCCAGAAATCGACACCATAAAAACATTTCAGCAGCGCCTGATTAAGCAGTAGAACTGCCTGGGGATCACTAAAGTTAATGGTTGCCAGGCCTTTCGGGTTAGCGGTAACAAAAGGGGTTAGAGCAGGACAGGCAGCCGTTAGCTGGGTAAAGTCATAACTGCCTTGGTGCAGGTTTCTTGGATGCAGTGAAGCAGCCTTTTTAGCTTTATTTTTAATCATTGTTTTTTCCGCAAAAGTGTTCACAATTTCTTAGCTGAGTGCTCACTTAATTCTCCTCTAATATCCAGCATGTTACGCTGATAATGAAATTTAACCATCTGATAATTAATATCAGGAGCAAACCAGGCAGTAAGTTTACGATCATCTTTTTGAGTCTGCTCTAAACGAAAAGTCTGCAGCCGGCCGAATTTACTGTCAATTGACTCGCTTCCTTTCACCTCAAAAAAATAATGCGCAACTGAATCTGATGTCTGCATATAAAATTCAAAATGTGTCTGCCCTGCTTTTAGACCCTCACTCAACTGCAGCCCCAGTGCATTAAAATCGACTATTTTATCCGTTTCATTCACAAACTCTTTTTTTTCACCATCCACCAGCAGTCGGCTTTTATGACCATTTTGAGAAAAATCAGCTGTCATACTCACACGAATAAAACCGACATTATTACGCACAAAATGCCGGCTCAGAAATAACTGCGAGTCCTTATCCCGGTAGATATCTGAAAGCTGATTACCGCCAAAAGAAAAAAACAAAAAAGCCAGTTCGGCCGAGGTATTCACCCTCATATCAGCCCCCTGCGGACTTAACTCTCTGATAATTTGACCGACATTAATACTTTTATAAGAAACATCATAAACATAACGCTGCTCACTATCAGCAAGTCCTAGGTTTTCCTGCGCAGATAAGTATTGAGGATTCAGTATCCATAGGATAGAAAAAAAGAATAAATATTTACTGTCCATAAGCAGATTAAACTCCTTGTATTTTTTCAACAATCGCCAGCAGACCATTTGCACGCGACGGGCTTAAATGATTAAGCAGACCTAACTGTGCAAAAATAGCTTTAATATCTATTTCATGAATCTGCTCCGCAGTCTTTCCTTGAAAGATAGCCAGCAAAATCATCATTAACCCTTTAACCACCCGGGTATCACTGTCCATTTTAAAGTTATAACGACTGTTTTTATTTTCAATCAGCAGCCAGGCTAGGCTTTCGCAGCCCTTTACCTGATTTACCTCTATCTTACTGCTATCGGCAAGCGGCGGTAATTGTTTACCCAGCTGGATTATTAAACGATATTGTTTATCCCAGCTTTTATTTTCTGTAAAGACACTCAGCAGCTGCTCAATGGTCATTAAGGGTTCAGTCACGCTAACTTCCTTTTTTCTGTTTCATATAATCTGAAAATAATACTAATGCACCGCTGCTGCCCGTTAAACCAGCACTTTTATTGTTATCTTTACCTACCCAGGTAGTGACAACTTCATCTGCATCAAACCCCAGAAACCAGCTGTCATTTAAATTATTGGTTGTACCTGTTTTACCTGAAAAATGCTGTCCCTGATTGCGCCAGCGTAAACTACGTGCCGTACCTTGTGTTGTCACCTTATGCAGAGTATTTGTCAACTGCGCAACCGCCTGCTGTGAGAAGACTTTATGCGCCTTATTTGAGCGTCTGTATAAAACCTCCCCCTCTTTTGAAAGAATACTGCGTATTAAACTTAGCGGTTTATAGACTCCCTGCATAGTAATCGGCTGATACATTTGCGCTACCTGAAAAGGAGAAAGAGACAGGCTGCCTAATACTAATGATGGATAGGCTTTTATCTTTTCCTTAACGCCCATTTTATGCAGATTATTAATAATATTGCTAAGTCCAACCTGCATACCTAAATTAACCGTGGGCACATTTAAAGAATAAACTAACGCCTCTTCTAAGCTGACCTCGCCGCGAAATTTACGGCTGTAATTTTTCGGTTTCCAGCGCTGACCAGTGGCATTTTTAAGAATGATCTCTTTATCATCCAAACGGTAATCTAAATCATAACCTGCATCTAAAGCGGTCAGATACACTGCCGGTTTAACCAGTGAGCCAATCGGGCGGTTAGCATCTAAAGCCCGGTTAAAACCGCTGAATTTAACATCTCGCCCGGAAACTAGCGCCCGCACCTCTGCATATCTACGGTCACTTACCACCATAGCTCCCTGCAGATCATCCTGATCTTTTTTCTCAACTCTTTCGACACCGTTATGTACAGCAAGTTCGGCATTTCGCTGCGCCAGCGGATCTATCGAGGTAAAAATATGCAGACCGCTTGATTTGCGCACACCAGAGGGAACCTTGGTTTGTAATTCACGGTGTAGCAGACTGATAAACGCCGGATTAGCCCGGTTATCCAGGGCACGTCTATCACTTAGGTTAAGCTGGTCAGCAACGGCATACTTATAATCAGCGGTACTGATTAGGTTGTTTTCAACCATCAATCTCAGCACCAGATCGCGCCGTGCTGAGGCCCGCTCAGGATTACGGCGCGGATTATAATAGGAAGGTCCTTTGATAATCGCCACCAGCAGCGCAATCTGCTCAACACGCAGCTCATTGATCGGCCGGGCAAAATAAAAGTCACTAGCAAGACCAATACCGTAAATACCGGCATTACCATTCTGCGCTAAATAAACCTCATTAAGATAAGCTTCTAGAATGGCGTCTTTGCTGTATTTATAATCCATCAGAACAGCAATATAAGCCTCTTGAAACTTACGCCATAAACTGCGGTCCTGAGTCAGAAAAAGATTCTTCGCTAACTGCTGAGTTAAAGTACTGCCCCCCTGAACGGTTCGTCCAGCCTGAAAATTAACGATAAAGGCACGCACGATAGCAAAGGGTGAAATGCCCTGGTGATGGTAAAAATCACGATCTTCCATCAGCAGCAGAGTATCGATAAATAAGCTGGGAATGCGCTCAAAGGGCACAAAAACACGATCTTCAATGGTATCTGAATGTAAACGCTCTAACAGCAGAGGATCTAAGCGGGTTGAAGCTAGACTCTGTGCCTGAGTATTTTTAATCGCAGCTATTTTATTATCGGAAAAATGAACGGTTATCCGCACGGCACTTTCAGGCTGATTCGGAAAATCAAAAGCACGCCGGTAAATAGACACCTGCTGATTATTAACGGCATATTGCCCGCTTGCCTGCAGCGAACGTACCGGGCGGTAGTTTAATAACTGTAGTTCCTTGATTAATGACTGCTGTGACAACTCCTTGCCAGGTGCTAATAACAGCGGACGAGCATAAACCTGCGCCGGCAGTGTCCAGGTCGGTCCGTCTAATTTGCGTTCAATCTTCCGATCAAAATAGATCCCGGCGATAAGCATAAAGGCGATAAAAGCTAAACTGCCTTTCCAGAACAGGGACCAGAGTCCACTCAAAAAACGCTGTTTAAAGGAGGCTTTTTTCTTAGTTTTTCTTTTCTTTTTTTTGTTTTTTGAAAAAAACGTAAACAAAGCGTTAATTTTAGACATTAATTTTCCAACTGTATTTCAATTTTATTTCTGCTCAAGATGTTTTTTAGTGCGTCTTGTGGCGACAGCCTCAAGCGGATTATCCGGCCAGTAATGTTTAGGGTATCGCCCGCGCATCTCTTTTTTGACCTCTGTATATGCTCCCTGCCAGAAAGCGCCTAAGTCCTGCGTCAGCTGCAGGGGGCGCATTGCCGGCGAAAGCAGTGCTAATTGTAACTGAATACGCCCGCCAAAGATGCACGGGGTTTCCTGTTGGCCGAATAATTCCTGCATACGTACCGATAATACAGGGGCTTCATCATCTCGATAACTAATTTTAATAGTGGAGCCGGTCGGCACCTTGATAGTAGTTGGAAAGAGCTCATTGAATATCTGCAGAACAGACCAGGATAAACGCGAAAGTAAAGCGCCCTTAAGATCCAGGCGTTTTAACTGCTCCGGTTTTGTCACACCGTTTAAATAGGGAGCTAACCATTGTCCGCAGTTTTCAAGTAGAACTTGTTCGGAAAAATCAGGAAAATCTATTTTATAATTAACTGCACTCAGCTGCGCAAATGCATAACGCAATCTGCTCAGCAGCTGCTTATCTTCATCTGACCAGGACAAAACGGCTAATCCCGCCTGCCTTATCCCACTTAAGACAGCAGAACTCTTCTGCTCATTACTGACATTAGCCAGCGGGCGCTTACTAATCTGCAAGCTCCCAATATTTAAACGCTTTTCTGCAATTAACTTTTTAGTCGACAACTGCCAGCAGATATAATCCTGTTCGCTTAAATAGTGAGGCAAATAAGTCTGGATCATCTCGAGTGAAACTGGACAAGCTTTATAAATCAAACTGTTTACAGTTCGGTCCGACAAAGCGAGATCAGCAGCCACCAACATTGTCTGCCCGATTAAATTAGATTCATGCAACAAAGATGCACCAGTTCCATTACTTAATAAATAGATGCCGTTATTAAGATCGCGAGCTTTGGCAATGCGGTCCGGATAAGCAAGTGCTAACAACAAACCGCAATAGGTTAATGGTAAGGTTTGCCCCGTTTTCTTCACAGTGAGTTTTTTTAATAAAATAGACTGCTGCTGCTTAACTGCCGATGACGGCCTTAATACCCCCTGCTCAATATCATCACTGCCTTTTTCATTACTTTCCAGCAGTGCGGCCAGCAGACAGGCAAGTTCCACTAACCCGGTTATATGATGATCTTTCTGCAGAGATACAGCCCGTAATAAAAGGTGTCCTAAGCGCGGATTAACACCTAGTTTTATTATCGCCTGACCATGTCTGGTGCAACGCTCTTTAGCGTCAACGGCACCGATGCTTTTTAATAAACATTTAGCCACATCAACATTAACCTTTGCCGGCTGAGTAATAAAAGACAGTTCATTGAGATCTGTTACTCCCCAGTTGAAAACTTCTAAAACTAATGACGTTAAATCGCTTCGGTTGATTTCAGGAGAAGCCTGCTTATTGAGGCGGGTTTCTTCTGACCATAAACGATAACAGGCCCCGTGACTTAAACGCCCAGCTCGCCCGGCGCGCTGTGTCGCATTTGCGCTGCTAATCCGCTGCGTATGCAGTTTACCAATGCCCGACTGCACCTGATAAGACATGCAGCGTTCAAAGCCTGAGTCCACCACCACGGTAATGCCTTCAATGGTTAAACTAGTTTCTGCGATATTAGTAGCAATAACTATCTTGCGAAACCCAGACGGACAGTTAGCAATCGCTTTCTGCTGCTCGTCCAATGTCAGCGCGCCGTATAGAGGAGCGATCAGCAGCTTGTCCGGCAGCTGATCAAAATAGCCCCGCAATAAAGACTCACATTGTTTTATCTCTTTTATGCCGGCAACAAAGACTAAAATATTTCCCGCCCGCTCCTGATAAGCACGTTTAATTAATTTAACTAAATCGGGTACCAGAGTCTGTTTACTGCTGCTTTGATAAAAGTAATCAATAGGAAAAGAGCGCCCCTCCGAAGAGATACATAAAGCATCTGGCAGCTGTTTATACAGACTGCTGTTATCCAGCGTTGCCGACATAATCAGCAGTTTTAAATCCTCACGCAATGCCCCCTGGATATCAAGCGCCAGCGCTAAACCTAAATCAGCCTGTAAATTACGCTCATGAAATTCATCGAAAATAAGCAGATCCACACCGTTTAATTCCGGATCATGCTGGAGCATACGCGTCAGTACACCTTCGGTTACTATTTCCAGGCGGGTATCTTTACTGGTTTTATTCTCACCGCGCATACGGTAACCAACTCTGCCGCCTACCGGCTCTTTTAACAGCGAAGAAAGATAATACGCAATATTTTTAGCCGCCAGCCTGCGCGGTTCTAGCATAATTATTCTGCCGGAAAACCACTGCTCTTTAACCATAGTAAAAGGCAGAAAAGTTGACTTACCGGCACCGGGAGGTGCCTGTAGAATAACTTGCGGGGCAAGTAATAAGCTTGACTGCAGCTGCTTGATCACTGACTCAATGGGTAAAGATGGCAAATAACACTCCGCTAAAATACAAATAAAAATAAAAAAAGTTAAATTACGACATAGTGCGCCGCTCGACATTTCCGAAAAAAAACAAGTTTTAACAGCGCAAATAAACAACAATTCATTGACTCGCACTACACTTATTGCTATAGATAGCCGCCGAAAATAAGTGGAGCCATTTTAGCGTAATTTCACTACGGGTTTTATATCATTTTGTCGCTGTATTGATGCAGGTAAATTCGCGCAGTCAATCATGCATCAGTTAAAGGAAAGTTCTATGCCAGCCAATAATACTAAAAAAACATTAGGCATTTTAGCCATTGCCGGAGTTGAACCGTATCAGGAAAAAAGCGGTGAAGAGTACATGGATAAACCGCAACGTGATCATTTTACCAAAATTCTTGATGCGTGGCGTACACAATTACGCGAAGAAGTTGACCGTACCGTTGACCATATGAAAGATGAAGCAGCTAACTTTCCAGATCCGGTTGACCGGGCAACGCAGGAAGAAGAGTTCAGCTTAGAGCTGCGTGCACGTGACCGTGAACGTCGTTTAATCAAGAAGATTTCTAAAACATTAAAGAAAATTGAAGAAGATGATTTCGGCTTCTGTGATTCTTGCGGTATCGAAATTGGTATCCGTCGTTTAGAAGCTCGCCCTACTGCTGATTTATGTATCGATTGTAAAACATTAGCTGAAATCAAAGAGAAACAAATTGTAGGTTAATTTGTACCTTTGAATAAAAATAACGGTTAGCCTTGTGCTAGCCGTTTTTGTTTGTGGAGTGTGACTTTTTGAGTAACAAAAAACCTTATCGCGGACGTTTTGCCCCTTCTCCTTCCGGCGCCCTGCATTTCGGTTCACTTATCGCAGCCCTGGGCAGCTACCTGCAGGCAAAATCGCAGCAGGGCTCATGGCAGGTACGTATAGATGATATTGACCCGCCTCGCGAAGTTCACGGCGCGGCGCAGGATATTCTACAGACACTACAAGCTTACGGCTTAAACTGGGATGGTGATGTTATTTATCAAAGCACCCGCAGCCGGTCCTATGAACAGCTCCTGGCTAAACTTTCGGACCTCAATCTGAGTTACGCCTGCGCCTGCACACGAAAAATCATTAAGCTGCAGGGTGGCCTTTATCGCGGCACCTGTCGTAATAAACACTTAGCGCAGCACAAGCATGCATTACGCATTAACCTGCACAATCTCGCTCAGCCTGTCACACATTTTCACGACCGCCTGCAGGGTGATGTGTATTTGAATGCGCTTGAAGCGACGGAAGATTTTATCATTAAGCGCAAAGACGGCTTTTATGCTTATAATCTTGCAGTCGTGATTGATGATATATATCAGGGCATAACCGAGGTGGTACGCGGTTCAGATCTGCTTTCTACCACGGGTAAACAGATCAGCCTGTATAAACTTCTTAATGTACAAGAACCGGATTATATTCATCTGCCGGTTGCTGTAACCGCACCGGGTTTAAAACTATCCAAACAAAACCATGCACTAGCAATCGACAAAGAAAATCCCGTACCTACTTTATTAAAAGCGTTAGATTTTCTCGGGCAGCCGGCTCCGCTAGCGATGCATACGCAGGACTGTTCGAAAATATTAGACTGGGCAGTCAAAAACTGGTCATTAAGCAGCATACCTAAAAAATCTGAAATTAAGATTTAAAAATTATTTTCGAATAATAAAACCACGAAGCGCCCATTAAAACGACTGTAAAACAGTTATATCGGTAAAAGCAGGTCACAAATTCAAAATTTATTTGTTTTTCCCCTGTCGCGCACATAAAATAAGCGCTTATTTTTTCAAGCCAAATTATTACAGCAAAGATATAGCTACCAGAGAACAAAGATTCTTTTATTTTATGCATTAGCTGTCAGTATCAATCACCGAGGATAGAGTTATTAAACGATTAAGCAAATTCGTTAAGAAAGTGTTTGCCAAGAAAAGCAAGCAGGCACCTTCAGCGGCAGCATTGGATAAATACAAAATCCCTCGTGATCAGCATTCCATCTCACGCCAGGATATTGATGAAAATGCCCTAAAGGTACTTTATCGTTTACATAATGCCGGATTCCGCGCTTTATTAGTCGGCGGCGGTGTGCGCGATCTGTTGCTCGGTTTAAAACCAAAAGACTTTGATATTACCACTGATGCGACACCGGAAGAGGTTAAAGCCCTGTTCCGCAACTGTCGTTTAATCGGCCGCCGCTTTCGCCTGGCACATATTTTATTCGGCCGCGAAGTGATCGAAGTGGCGACCTTCCGTGGTCATCATGATGAAAAAGACGCGCAGGACAAACAGAAAGTAAAACAGTCACAAGGCGGAATGCTGCTGCGTGATAATGTTTACGGCGAATTAGATGAAGATGCCGAGCGCCGTGATTTTACCGTTAATGCGCTTTATTACGATATTGCTGATTTTTCAATTTATGATTTCTGCGGCGGCATGAATGACTTAGCTGAACGCAAATTAACCTTAATCGGTGATCCTGAAGTGCGTTACCGCGAAGATCCTGTGCGCATGATGCGTGCCATTCGTTTTGCCGCTAAGCTAGATCTTACTATCAGCGAACAGTGCGCCGAACCGATCCGCCGCCTGGCACCGCTTCTGCAGGATATTCCGGCCGCTCGTCATTTTGATGAAGTGATCAAATTACTGCTTTCCGGGCAGGGGCTAGCAACTTACCGTTTATTAAAAGAATATAAACTGCTGCAGATGTTATTTCCAATTCTGTTCAAAGAGGGTGAAGACGATAAAGCAAACGCTATTATTGAGCAGGCTTTAATCGACACGGATCAGCGTATTGCTGACGGTAAACGTGTTACACCCGCTTATATCTACGCAATTATGCTGTGGTATCCGCTTGAACAGCGTGCTCAGGAAATGAGTTTTGAAAGCGGCATGGATTACCATGATGCATTTATGCTGGCAATGAATGAAGTACTGAGCATCCAGGTAAAAACCATTGCTATACCAAAACGCTTTACCGCGGCGGTTCGTGATATCTGGATCCTGCAGCAGCGCCTTCCCCGTTTCGGCGGTAAACGTGCACAGCGTGTCTACCAGCATATTAAATTCCGGGCGGCTTTTGACTTCCTCTCACTGCGTGCCAAAGTAGAACAAAGCACTGAGCTTGCAGAGTTAACAGCATGGTGGCAGGAATATCAGCTGCATAACAAACTACCGGAACACAATTACAGTCATAAAACCAACAAAGCGTCTGAACATAAACCAGGCGAGCATAAAGGCGACGGTAAAAAACCTTATAAAAAACGTAAATACTCAAACGCTAAACGTAAAGCAAAAGCGATCAGCAGTAATGATTAGTTATATCGGCATAGGTAGTAATCAGGCGGCCCCGCTCAGCCAGGCTAAATTAGCTGTAAAAACGCTGCATCAGCTGCCGAAAACAACCCTGCTGAAGTGCTCTTCACTATACAGTAGCACTCCGATGGGACCGCAGGACCAGCCGGATTATGTCAATGCGGTTGTCGAGCTAGATACGCAGCTGAGCGCACTTGAACTATTAGATGAATTACAGAAAATCGAACTTGCACAAGGTCGAGTACGCAAAGAAAACCGCTGGGGACCGCGAACCTTAGACCTTGATATTATCTTATATGATAATCAGAATATTGATAATGAACGTCTTACTATTCCCCATTACGGAATGACACAGCGAGAGTTTGTGCTTTATCCACTACAGGAAATAGCACCGGATCTTGTGTTACCAGATATGAGACATTTATCGCAATTAACAGAGCAGTGTGATAAAAATGGACTAACCGCTATCGGTCAGTTATAAAATAAAAAAATCACCCGCAAACACCACTTTATAAATACTTTCCGATTTAGGAGCTATCATGGCTAAAATTAGCGTTTCTCGTTTGGCTAAAATGAAACAAGACAATGAAAAAATAACCTGTATTACCGCATATGATGCAAGTTTTGCAGCTATTTTTGACCAGACAGGCATTCAGGTTTTATTGGTCGGTGACTCGCTGGGCATGGTTTTACAAGGACATGACTCGACTCTGCCGGTAACCGTTGATGATATAAAATATCATACAAAATCTGTTGCAAGTACTGCTCAACAGTCACTTATCATCGCAGACTTACCCTTTATGAGCTACTCAACTGCAGAGCAGACTTTCGAGAACGCTGCTGTTTTAATGCGTGCCGGCGCCAATATGGTGAAGCTAGAAGGCGGAAAATGGTTAGCAGATTCAGTTAAAGGCCTGGTTGAACGCGGTATTCCTGTATGCGGACATCTGGGATTAACACCTCAGTCTGTTAATGTTTTCGGCGGTTATAAAATACAGGGACGCGAAGATGAGCAGGCAGAAAAACTGATCAGTGACGCTTTATTACTAGAAAAATCAGGCATACAGCTGCTGGTTTTAGAGTGTGTGCCGGTATCTCTTGCAGAGCGTGTGACTAAAGCTTTAAAAATACCGGTAATCGGTATTGGTGCAGGCTGCGGGACTGACGGACAAATTCTAGTAATGCATGATGCATTTGGAATTTCAGCCGGATTCTGCCCTAAGTTCTCTAAAAACTTTTTAGTGGAAACGGGTGATATTCGCCGTGCGGTTGCACTTTATAAAGAACAAGTGGAAAACGGATCGTTCCCTTCTTCTGAACACAGTTTTTACTAAATAAATTTTAGAGAATATCAGCATATGCTTATTATTAATGATCCTAACGAGCTGCGTGAAAAAATAAAACAGCTTAAATCACAAGAGCAGGAAGTTGCTTTTGTGCCGACCATGGGGAATTTACATGACGGACATTTAACTTTAGTGCGTCAGGGTAAGAAAAAAGCACCTGTTTTAGTGGTGAGTATTTTTGTTAACCCGATGCAGTTTAATAATGCTGCTGATTTAGATAATTACCCGAAAACACTTGAAGCTGACTGTAAATTACTGCAGCAGGAAGGTGTGGATATTGTTTTCACTCCCAGTGCAGATGTGATTTACCCGAACGGCTTAGCTGCACAGACTTATGTTGAAGTACCCGGCTTATCTGACTGCTTAGAAGGTGAACTTCGCCCGGGACATTTTCGCGGCATGAGCACCATAGTAAATAAGTTATTTAATCTTGTTCAACCGGATTACGCCTGCTTCGGCGAGAAAGACTTTCAGCAGCTGGCAATCGTCAAACAGATGGTGCTTGACCTGGCAATGCCGATAGAAGTCATTCCAGTTGCCACAGTGCGTGAAATAAGCGGTTTAGCGATGAGTTCACGTAATAACAAGCTCAGCGCTTGCGAAAAAGAGCAGGCACCATTATTAGCAAAAGTGATGAATAAGCTGGCGCTTGATGTACAAAACCAGAAGGCAGAACATGGCCTGCTGATTCATGATGCATCAAGAGAACTTGATAATAACGGTTTTAATACTGACGCGATTCATATTGTTGACAGCACCACGTTACAGGCAGTCAGCAGTAAAACCCAGCAGGCGGTTATTTTAATGGCTGCATTTTTAGGTTCAACCCGCTTAATTGATAATAAAGTGGTCAATCTCGTTAAGTAGAAAAGTTATACACGAGGCGTTTGCGTATAAGCTGACGTCTTTTAGATGCTGAAATCAGCAGGTAGATAAGTGATTTTAGTCGAACTACCGGACCGGGCATAAATTTGCACCAGTCAGCGTTTTACTTTATAGTCGCCGTCTTGCTGAAAAATTCAGCGAATTATTACTAGAAAAGAAAGGTTTTTGTATGCAAAAGACAATGCTTACCGGCAAACTTCATCAAGCTCGAGTAACTCACGCTGAGTTAAACTATGAAGGTTCGTGTGCTATCGACCAAGACTTCCTTGATCAATCCGGCATTCTAGAATACGAGAAAATTGAAATTTATAACATTGAAACCGGCGGTCGTTTTTCAACTTACGCTATCTCTGGTGAACGCGGCTCAAAAATAATCTCTGTCAACGGCGCAGCTGCGCGTATGGCCGCGGTTGGTGACCGTGTGATTATCTGTGCTTACGCAAGTTTAAATGCAGCAGAAATTGCTAATCATAAACCAAGTCTGGTTTATTTAGATGCGCACAACAATATTGTCCGCACCAGCAAAGATGTACCGGTTCAAGTCGCATAAACCGATTTAGCTGGTTACAATGTGGTGCACTGATAAATCCGATAACAGTCAGCTGTTATCGGATTTTTTATTTCCTTACCTTCCACCCACTACTCATTATTATACCTTTTAGAATAATACCGCCAATACATAAACCATATTCATACAACAACTAAAGTTCACCGCATTTTTATATTTACCTGTTCCTTTAAACTTATTTCATTCCTTGAACAGGAGGTTTAATGAAGACTATTACTCCAGCTCATATAAATTTAAAGGTAAATAACATGAAAAAATGTCATATCGCAGCATCGGTTTATCGGTTTTACTTACTCTGTCTTTAAACGCAGCGGTACAAGCAGACGCTTTACGTGATACAACCATAATCCATATCGGCGCTTCCGGACTACACAATGATCTGGAACACACAGAGAGTCTAGGCATAACGGGCGGCGTAACAAGGGTACTGGAAAACGGCATTACATTAGGCATAAGTGCAATGTATTCATATGGTTACAAACAAGTCCGTCACTATGGTGATACACAAATAGACTATTACAAAAAGACTGTATCTGATACAGGCTTTATGTTTGAAGCCGGTTATATGTTCACCACCAATACACAGCTATATAGTGCAGTAGGCAGCCACAACAGTACAATAGAGCGCTATGATCATATTGAAACCGGCACTGTTATAGCAGTAGCGGCCGGTGTCCGCCACTTCTTCGATACGGGGGTCTATATCGGAGCAAATGTTAAAGGAGTCAATTCTAGCGATACACCTAAACACGTGATTAGTGCGATTGAAATAGGCTACTCTTTCTAATTGAGGATTCAATCAGAAGAACAGCAAAACCGTGCTCAAAAAGGAGCGCGGTTTTATATTAACGACCAGGCCTTTTAAAACTCAGCAGCAGAGATTTAAAATAGCTTCTTCGGGCGACAAGTAATAACAGACAGATAATAAAGTAGATTATCGGCTCTGTTAACCCTGATTTCACCGACCAGTAATAATGAACTACCGCCAGAAAAACAGCCAGGTATACAAAATGGTGCAGGGTAAACCAGGCTTTCTTCATTTTCTTTTTCAGCGCAGTGATAGAAGTGATGCTCAGCAACAGCAGAATAATCCAGGTAACAGCACCAAGAGACAGGTAAGGACGTTTAATCACTTCATCTATAAACAATGCAAACTCCCAGTTTAACTCTAACCACAGGAAAATCGTCAGATGTAAACAAGTCCAGAAGAAACAATACAATCCCAGAAGACGCCGGGTTCTGATCAATAGGGACTGTTTAAAGTACTTAGCTAGCGGTGTTATCGTCAAAGTTAAGAACAGATAATTAAGGCCTGTTTTACCTAAAAAATGAATCATCTCTTTGACCGGATCTGCCCCCAGTAAATCCTGATCAATTAAATACCATAAATATAAAAGCGTGCCTAATGAAGCGAGGTGAATAACAGATTTTATAAGCAGTAAACCATTTGTTGAAATCTTCATTTTAATCCTAAAAATAACGTCTTAAATCGATGCCTTTATAAAGCTCTGCAACTTCTTCCTGATAGCCGTTAAAAGGCAGTGTTGCTTTGCGGCTTTGTGAAAATAAGTTACCTTCTCCAATAAAACGTTCACTCGCCTGGCTCCAGCGGGGATGATCCACATCCGGATTTACATTAGCCAAAAAACCATATTCATTAGATGCTATTTGCTGCCAGGTATTTAATGGTGCTTTATCGGTAAGGGTAATACGTACTATAGATTTAATTCCCTTAAAACCATATTTCCACGGCACCACTAACCGTATCGGCGCACCATTTTGCGGTGCTAATGTTTTACCGTACAAACCAACTGAGAGCATCACCAGGGGATTCATCGCTTCATCCAGCCTTAAACCTTCTACGTAAGGGTAGTCAATACCGCCGCCGATACGACGAGATGCCTGCCCCGGCATCTGCTTAGGATCATAAAGAGTTTCAAAGCGTACGTATTTAGCCGAGCTCTTTGGGGAAACAGATTTAATTAATGATGCTAATGTAAAACCTAACCAGGGAATATTCATCGACCATGCTTCTACACAACGCATACGATATAAACGCTCCTCGATATCAAATCGTTTCAACAGGTCTTCATAATGCAGAGTAATCGGTTTATCAACTAAACCGTCAATGGTTAGCGACCAGGGATCGACTTTAAACTGTTGTGAAGATGCAAAGGGATCCGCCTTGCCGGTACCGAATTCATAAAAGTTGTTGTACTGCAGGATCTTTTTTTCAGGCGTTAGCGGCGTTAAGGACTGGTAACTGCTGTTTTTTGAGTACGTAAGTAAAGAGCGTTTAAATTGTGAAGCAGCACGGTCAGAATCATCCTTTTTATCAGAAAGCAGATCAAATAAGCCCGCCTTTGCCTGATTAGCAAAAGGAAGCCCTAAAGCAGCCAAACCTAATCCTTTTATAACTGTACGTCGATTGTTATAAAAACTTTCACTGGTTAAAGCTGACTCTTTAATATCTGATTTTTTTCTGAATTTTATAAGCATAACTATCCCTAACAAAGTTAACTGTAGGAATAGAGACCTGCTAAAACAGAAAAAAATTTCGCCGAAAGCAATAAAAAGGGATGCATAACAGCATCCCTTTTATAAGCAGACATTTAAAAGAACAAGTTAACCTTTAAGGCCGGCCGTTAATCGTAACGACTTCTGCCCGCTTGCCCAGTACTTACGTTCAAAAGGAGTAATCGCCTGTTCACTTGTATACAGTTCTACTTTACTCTGCTGCCCGGCAAGCTCTAAAGCTCGTTCAAACTCATGAATATAAGTAAACCAGTTACTGCGCAACTCCAGCTCGCCGCCAAGCTGCAGAATAGAAGGAAAAACCGCACTGCCGTGCCAGCGGCGCTGCAGGTGCTTCGCTTTCGGCCATGGATTAGGATAAAGAAGATAATGGTGACTTAACTGCCACTCAGCTTCTACCGCTAAACGCCAGAAATCATTAAGATTAACCTGCAGTAAACGGTAATTATCCGCAATTGACTGCGGATGTTTTGACAAACGATCCGCTGACTTATCCATGCCTAGGACAATCGCCTCTGGATGCTTTTTAGCCAGGTGGTAAGTACTTTCACCTACTCCGCAGCAGGAATCAAAGATAATCGCTTTACCCTGCTGTTCAACCCACTTTTCACATTCTTTGAATGCAGCTAAAGTGTGCTCCTGATATGGTTTACGAAAAGCATGTTTAAGGTGTTTTAATACCACCTCATCTAACTGCTCGTGTAAACCTTCCTGATTCGAGCTGATCACTCTAGAATTACCTGACTCATTCATGAACGTGTACCAATCCCTTTTTTAAGCAGTAATGCGACAATACTGTAAAGCACCACAATAAATAATCCAATAATAGAAAAAGACCAGACTAATGAAACATCTGCAATACCTAAAAACCCGTAACGGAAGGCGTTAATCATATAAAATACCGGGTTAAAATGGGAAACTCCCTGCCAGAAATCCGGTAGTAAACTTATTGAATAGAAAACCCCGCCCAGGTAAGTAAGCGGTGTCAGAACAAAGGTCGGGATAATACTGATATCGTCAAAAGTACGTGCAAAAATTGCATTCAACAGACCGCCGATCGAAAACAAAATAGATGTACATAAAACACTCAGAAGCAGTACAAAAATATTAAATATCTGTAAATCAACAAAAAACAACGATACACAGGTAACAATAAAACCAACCATTAATCCACGCGCGACACCGCCACCGATATAACCCCAGATAATAATGTAATTCGGTACCGGCGCAACCAGCAGCTCTTCTACATTACGCTGAAACTTGGCACTGAAAAATGAAGAAGCGACATTAGAATAGGAGTTGGTGATCACCGACATCATGATTAATCCCGGAACGATGAAAGACATATAATCAAAGCCTCCCATTTCACCAATACGCTTGCCAATCAAGTTACCGAAGATCACAAAATATAATGTCATGGTAATGGCGGGCGGCACTAAAGTCTGTATCCAGATACGTAAAAAACGGTTGATCTCTTTTATCCAGATACTTTTTAACGCTATCGCATAATTACTATTTATCATTTATGCTGCCTTTTTCTACGAGCTCAAGGAACAACTCTTCTAAACGGTTAGCTTTATTCCGTAAGCTGTTAACACGCACTCCCTGAGCAGTTAATTCTTCAAAAACTTTATTGAGTGACAGCTGCTTACTGAGCTCTATTTCTAAGGTGTTTTCATCACTCTGGGTGATTTTAAAACTTTTACTGCTGGGTAAGTGGGTTAGCGGATCAACATCTAAAATAAATATTTCACTGTCGAGTCGAGCCAGAAGCGATTTCATACTGGTATCTTCAACTAAACATCCTTTATCGATAATACCGATATTGCGGCATAACATTTCAGCTTCTTCAAGGTAATGCGTAGTCAGGATAATCGTTACTCCCTGTGCATTTAACTTCTGTAGAAACTCCCACATAGAACGACGAACTTCGATATCGACTCCGGCAGTCGGCTCATCTAAAATAAGTAGTCTGGGTTCATGCATTAAAGCACGTGCAATCATTAAACGACGTTTCATACCGCCGGATAATTCCCGTGCAGGTTCATCTCTTTTTTCCCAGAGATCCAGCTGCTTAAGGTACTTCTCAGCGCGAATATAGGCTTCTTTACGCTTAATACCGTAATAACCAGCCTGATTAACAAGAATCTGCAGCGGCGGCTCAAACTGATTAAAATTGAACTCCTGCGGCACTAGACCTATTTGGCTTTTCGCCTGTTCAAGCTGGTTGTCTAAATCAAACCCAAAAACCGTAACCTGTCCTGCACTTTTATTAACCAGCGATGAAATGATACCGATAGTCGTCGACTTACCTGCGCCGTTTGGGCCAAGTAACGCATAAAAGTCACCTTCCTGAACTTTTAAAGAGATGCCTTTTAAGGCTTCTACTCCGCCCTTATAAACTTTCTTAATACCTTTGAGATCTATTGCGTACATGCTGTCTTCAGCCTTATTAAGTAAAACTAACGAAGCCGATATAAGGTAGGTTACGATAACGTTGAGCGTAATCGATGCCGTACCCAACAACAAACTTGTCCTCGATAGAAAAACCTTCCCATTCCACTTGTACTTCTACTTCTCTACGAGAAGGTTTAGTAAGTAATGTACAGATAGCAAAAGATTTTGGATCGCGTAACAGAAGCATTTTTTTAATTTTAGTCAGCGTATTTCCAGTATCTATAATATCTTCAACAATTAAAACATCACGACCATGAATTTCTTCGTCAAGCTCTTTTAATATTTTCACATCTCCTGAGCTGTCTGTACCACTACCGTAACTTGAAGTAGCCATAAAATCTAAAACCACAGGCACGGTAAGTAAACGAGCTAAATCAGCTAAGAAAATAGCTGAGCCGCGTAATAAACCGATAAGAACAACGGATTCACTGTCTTTATAGCGTTCATTAATTTCGACAGCCATCTCTTGAATGCGTTTCTTGATCTCTTCTTCGGAAATCATAGTGGTAATAGTGTGGTTTGGGTTCATGGAAAACTCCGATAAATAAAATAGCCGACAATTATATCACTAAATGTCTTTGTCTAAAGGTACAAAATCAAGCAAAGCTAAAATCGACTTACTAATCGTTAAAGACAATAATTAATCCAAACAGCCTACCAATAACAAAGCGATGAACTATAACTAATAATAAGTATCTACAAATATGCCTTTATATTATCAAAGCTAAATTATTCAACTAATTAAGGGGAATACTATGATTTTTTCGCGCGGACAGGTTTTATTATGCAGCAACGGCACATGGAGAAAAATCACCGGTATAAACCGCTGGAAGAATGAAGTTTATTACACCTCCAACTCCACATCAGAAAAATCTATCAATACGCCGGTTTATACAACCCAGAACATGAGTATGCAGTTCTGGTGCACTTATCACGACGTACGCATGGTAGATTCAATCCATACTGCAATGCTCTGCAACCGCTTACCTGAATTAACAAAAACAGCACACAACAAAGGCCTGCACTTTGCGGAGAAAGAGATAGCATTGGCATTAGGGTGAAAAAGGCGATAGAGCAGGGTTTTGGAGATAATACGGCTATCATATGATGCTGGAAAATGGCGATGGGACAGGGTTCGCAGAGCTCACCCGCTCGTGACACATCGCTGTCGCGCAACTCGCCCTACTATCACATGGGGAGACCCTTTTGTATTGCAGTCCCTTGAACAAGGTTCAAGGAAACAAGATGCAACTAAGCACCATCGGCGCAGCTGCGTTTCACTTCTGAGTTCGGAATGGGAAGGAGAGCAAGGTCCTTTGGTCCAGTGGAGAATGTAGGCTAAACCCTTATGCTAGCAGCATAAGGAAGTTCGCTGTAATCGTGGAAACTTTGTTTGACGTTGATGGGGCCATCTTAGATTTTAAAAGCAAAAAAGCCCTGATGTTTCCATCAGGGCTTTTTCTAATAGGTGTCTAGC
>NZ_KB907019.1 GCF_000381745.1 Psychromonas ossibalaenae ATCC BAA-1528
ATCAGTAACTAACTCAGGTGCTAATAGCTCGTTAAGGCCAGTAAATTCAGTGAAGTGATTAAGTGATACCTGGGAAAGTGCTGTTGATAGTTGCATAAAAAAATCCGATGTTTTGTGAACATCGGATTTTGATCTTATTCAGTTAAAAATCAATAGATTTTTCTTAACTGATCGGCATTAGCTGATTAGCGGTTTTTATATAATTTATTTTTTGATAAATTACAGGGAGATCTGCAGGACCGCATTTCGACCGTCATCGGTTATACCGTTATGCACATAACCGTCTGCATCATCAGGCAAAATGGTGAACTCTCGACCATCTGCAGCTGTTGCTTTATAAATAAACTGAAAACTTTCACGTTCTTCGGTGGAAATATTTTCAGCTATTTTGAACTTACCGTTTTTAAACTTTTTAAGCTCAATGGCAACCCAGTTATTATGTTCAGAAAGCAGTGAAATATTATCTGCATCCTGCGCATCCTGTTTCTCAATTTCAAAAGTAACTTTGACTTGAGGTTTAGATTTCAAGTACTGCTTCTTGATAGACATTATAAACTCCTTAAAAGACAGCTAGTTAATCTACTGTAAGCTAGAATAAATTTTAACCAAGTTTAATTGTTTCTTAATTAAAGATCAAATTGATGGTTAAGAATTGCCTGAGTAAGGGTCTTTTTTAAGTAAAAACCACGCGGACGCACTTTTATCAGCTGTCCGTCTTCACCAAAAGCATCGGTTAAGCATCGTCCATTGGCCGCTTTCGGCCTTAACTGCAGAACCTGCCCGTCTCGTGCACTAATTGATTCTATCTTCCCCAGAGATATCTTTTCCATTATCTCGTTCCAGTCTGTGGCTAATAAATGCTCCTGTTCCGGACTTGCGGACCACAGAAAAGCATTGCCGACAATACGCTCTGCCAGGGGGATATCACGCTCTCCCTGTACCGGTACCCATAATACACTGCTTAATTTATTACGCACATTGGAATTCACCCAGGTTAAGCGGGTTGTATTTAAAATAGGAGCGGAGCAGACAAAGGTCGTTTCTAACACTTTTCCAGATTGATCGATGGGAATTGTTTTTAGTTCAATACCTAGATGGGCAAAATCCTGCTCTGGTCTGCTGCCGGCAGTTGCCCCTAAATGCCATTCAATTAACTGACCGACCCAGCCTTTATTAGTACGCAGATCTTTGGCCATGGGAATTGCCGCCATTTCAGCTAATTCGCACAGAGAATAGCCTGCAATCTGTTCGCATCGATTTAATAGTTCTGTAGTTGAGCGCGGTGGATTTATCATCTTATTACCATTTTTAAGCGATTGCAGACTCGTTAATCTGGGCCATATCTTATCTTATTATTTACTATTCAGGGTTATTCAGTCTTTTATCATGGAGATTACACAGAGTTATCCACTTTTATAGTGGATAACTAAATACTTATTCATAAAAAAGAGAGTCTCGAGATTTTTTATCCGTAAATAATACCAAAAACAAGATCTGTGTCTAATAATTGTCCTAAAATCGCCCATTATAGCGCAGGTGGTTGATTTTTGACCTATGTAGATATGCACATCTGTTTGTGAATGAATACTACTGGATCTAATTACAGATCTAAATCTATAAATGCTTTTGTACTGTTGTAACGTACTGTTATTTATCTTATAAATTGATTTTTTTCGGCAAGGTGAAAGATCTTCAATAGCGTGGTAAATATCTATTATAGCTAAAAGAATTTATTATACACAAAGTTATGCACAGTTTACGTGGATATGTAACAAGTGCATTTTTTCTGCTAATTGAGCATGCTGTTTAGTCTACAATTTTAGATTTATCGGTTTGATGGGCAGAAGGATCTGTGAAAGAATGCGTCATTGATTAAAATTGTATTCATTACCATTAATAAACGGGGAACACCTCATAATAACCAGGTAGTGAATCTTAACTCTGAAAAGGCGCTTTAGTGATTGATACTGACGGTTATCGTCCCAATGTAGGTATCGTCATCTGTAATCAAAATGGACAGGTTTTATGGGCAAAACGATTTGGACAGCATTCATGGCAGTTTCCTCAAGGAGGAATTAAAGAGGGTGAGACACCTGAACAAGCTATGTACCGAGAGCTGCATGAAGAAGTCGGCTTAAAACCTGAACACGTAAAATTATTAGCCAGCACCCGTAACTGGCTGCGTTATAAACTGCCGAAACGGTTAGTTCGATGGGATTCACCTGAGCCGGTGTGCATCGGGCAGAAACAACGCTGGTTTTTATTACAATTGATTTCTGATGATAAGCAAATTGAATTTGAGGCATGCGGGCATCCTGAATTTGATGACTGGCGCTGGGTAAGTTACTGGTACCCTGTGCGTCAAGTTGTATCTTTTAAGCGGGAAGTTTACCGTAAAGCCTTAAAAGAATTCTCCGCTGTCGCTTTTTCATTAATGAAAAGTAACTCGGAAAAGAAAAAGAACACCCGGCGGCGGCGCGCCTCTTTTTATAAAAAGAGATAAACGTTTGTATTATTAATTCTTTAGTAAGGGATTTAGGCATGTTAAGTCAGCTGCGTCAGATTGTGGAACAGGTCGGAGATGCAAAAAGTTTAACGGCGGCAATGGACACACTTGTTCAGCAGACAAAGTTAACCATGAAGGTAGACTGCTGCTCTATTTTTATTACCGACCCGAATGTGCAGGAACTGAATTTAATGGCAAGTGAAGGACTTGCCAGCACAGCCGTCGGCACAATCCGTCTTAAATTTGGAGAAGGTATTGTCGGGCTGGTACATCAAAAAGGTGAGCCTTTAAATCTGGCTAATGTTAGCGACCACCCTCACTATAAATACCTACCTGCTAGCCAGGAAGAGCTGTTTAATTCCTTTTTAGGTACACCGATTATCCACAAACGTCAGGTATTAGGCGTATTAGTGGTACAACAGAAGAAGCCGCGCTTATTTAGTGAATTAGAAGAGTCTTTTCTGGTGACCTTAGCGATGCACCTTGCCAGCGTTCTGGCTAGTTCAGGTCTGCGTTTAGAGCTCGATAAACTCAATCAGCCTGCTTCTTCAATACATCTGCAGGGATGCCCGGCCAGCTCAGGAATTGCAATCGCAGAAGCCTATGTGGTACGGCCTATTTTAACTCTGGCTGAAGTCAATATTGAGAAAAGTTATTCAAGCAGTAAAGAAATTTTATTGTTTGAGATGATAGTAAAAAAATGCAGTGATGAATTTTCTAATCTTGCATTAACACTAAAAGAACAGCTGTCAAAAGAAGCCTTTGCTCTGTTTGATATTTATTCACATGTATTGAAAGATAAAACCTTTTTGAATGCCATTCGTGGTCAGATTAATGAAGCGCATTTAACAGCCTCAAGTGCAATTAAAGTGGTTGCTGAATCCTATATCAAGCAGTTTGAAGCGATGACCGACCGTTATTTAAGTGAGCGCGCATCAGAAATTCGTGATGTTGCACAGCGGCTGTTATATCACCTTACCCTGCAGGTTGAAGATGATCTAAATTTACCCGATAAACTCATTCTGGTGGCATCTGAAGTCACTTTATCGATGCTTGCCAGTATTCCGACTGAGAAACTACAGGGCATTGTTTCTGTACATGGCGGGGTTAGTTCCCATGTTGCTATTTTAGCACGCGCTTTAGGCATTCCAGCGGTAATGGGATTGTCGCTGTCATTAGATAATATCAACCGCAAGCCGCTGATTATCGATGGTTATGCGGGCTGTATTATTCTGTTTCCTGATCAGCCTTTAGTAACTCATTATCAGGTCCTGCTTGAAGAGGAAAATGAGCTCAAAAATTTAGTTGAGCTGGGTAAAAGTAAAGATGCCGTTACACTTGACGGACAGCGGATCTCCATTCTGCTTAATACCGGTTTAAATGCGAATCAGCACGGTGCTGTTGCGGGGCATTTTGACGGTATTGGTTTGTACCGCAGTGAGCTGCCTTTTATGCTCACGGATTCTTTTCCAACTGAGCTGGACCAGACTGAATCCTATGGAAAATTACTAGAGCAGTATTCTGAATTTCCAGTCACCATGCGCACCCTGGATGTTGGTGGTGATAAGCAGTTAAGTTATTTCCCTATTGTTGAAGAAAACCCGTTTCTAGGCTGGCGCGGTATCCGCTTAACGCTGGATCATCCGGAGATCTTTCTGGTACAGATCCGCGCCATGCTCAGTGCAAGTTTAAAACACCGTAATCTGCGTATTATGCTGCCGATGATCAGCGCAATTGAAGAAGTACATGAAGCAAAGCGTTTGATCACTCAGGCATGGAAAGAGATTAAATATGAATTTGGTTTAACGCCTGACGATTTTCCGCTGCCGGCGGTTGGTGTGATGATTGAAGTACCGTCCTCAATTTTTATCATCCCGCAGTTAGCACAGTGTGTCGACTTTATTTCCATCGGAAGCAATGATTTAATTCAGTACTTATTAGCCATAGACAGAAACAACAGCCGTGTCGCTTCCCTTTTTGACAGCTACCATCCAGCTGTAGTTCAGTGTTTAAAATTAATTATTGATAACAGCCGCAGTTTTGATCTGGAAGTGAGTATTTGCGGAGAGCTGGCAGGAGATCCGATCGGCGCTTTGATCCTGTTAGGTTTGGGTTATAACAAACTGAGCATGAATGCGAATAATATGGGTAAGATAAAATATTTAATTAATGCAGTGCCTCTGCATGAGCTAGAGAACTGCTGTGAGCAGGCGTTAAAGGCAAACAGCGGCACTGAGATTCGCGCTATCTTTGTTAATTACTTAGACCGTAAAGGTTTAGGCGGGTTTACCCGGGCCGGTAAATAATACCAATCTGAATAAGTATCTGATCCTTTATGCTGGTTAAAATCAATCCTATCTTCGTTATTAATTTCGTAATTAGAATAACTAGTTACATCAATTAATGCCTTGCTAGTATTGATTTTTCCTGCGCCTAAAACTGACCATTTACTTAATCAGTTTGGTATAACCTCTTTTTTATAGATATAAAAATGCCGAGTATAAAAACTCGGCATTTTTGTTTAACTTATAAAGCTATACCCGTTACCAATCAAAATGCATTTATCAGTCGCCAGCTCGGGCACCAAGACAAGACACAACATGATGATAATGGCTAGCCCTTATCGAATGTTGTAACGCAGTATTGGTTTTCGAGCTGGCGACCCGCAGGGCAAGCCGTGAGGCAAACACCTTCGTTGTTGTGAAGTTTCGATTTAACTCGTTAGATCTTCACCTTCACGCCTAGAACTTGTTTACCTCACGATTTGCTGATTTTTGCATCTTGAATGATAACGGGTATAAATTAACTCTGCGTATTTAACGTCTGCAGCGTTTTTTCTGCTTTTCTTTCTGCCGCACGACATGCCGCTGCTGTAAAGATGACATCAGTTGAGCTGTTTAATGCTGTTTCTGCAGAATCCTGCACAACACCGATAATGAAACCAATAGCAACAACCTGCATAGCAACTTCATTCGGCACACCAAATAAACTACATGCTAGCGGGATTAACAGCAATGAGCCACCGGCAACACCTGAAGCTCCACAAGCTGAAACTGCTGCAATAACACTTAATAAAATAGCAGTCGCAATATCAAACTCGATACCCAGAGTATTTACCGTTGCTAGTGTTAATACAGTAATAGTGATTGCTGCACCAGCCATATTGATGGTTGCGCCTAGAGGGATTGAAACAGAGTAAGTATCTTCGTGAAGATCTAATTTCTTACATAATTCCATATTTACCGGGATATTAGCAGCTGAGCTTCGGGTAAAGAATGCAGTTACACCTGACTCGCGTAAGCACTTGAAAATTAACGGGTAAGGGTTAGTTTTTGTTTTTACGTAAACAATTACCGGGTTAACGACTAGTGCAATGAACACCATACAGCCTAGTAATACCGCTAGCAGGTGAGAGTATCCCGCTAGTGCGGCAAAACCAGTCGTAGCAAAAGTACCTGCAACTAAACCGAAGATACCGATTGGTGCTAAACGAATGACGAAATGCACTAATTTAGTAACGCCGCCTGAAATATCCTGCATTACAGCTTTGGTGCTGTCATTCGCATGGTGCAGTGCTAAACCTAAACCTACAGCCCAGGCTAAAATACCGATAAAGTTACCCGTAGCCAGTGCATTAACCGGGTTATCTACGATTTTAAACAGCAGGGTACTTAATACTTCCTGAATACCTTCCGGCGGCGTCGCCTGAATATCTGTTGCTACTAGAACAAGACTGGTAGGGAAAAGCACGCTGAAAAATACCGCGGTACAAGCCGCTAACAGGGTGCCTAGCAGGTAAAGGTTAATAATCGGTTTTAAATTGGTGTGCGCGCCTTTTTTCTGGTTGGCAATGGATGATGCTACCAGAACAAAAACCAGTATTGGAGCAACTGCTTTTAATGCGCTTACGAATAGAGCGCCAAGGAAAGAGATAGCGGATGCACTCTCTGGTGAGATAGAAGCGACTAAAACACCAGCAGCAATACCGATGACAATTTGTATAACTAAGCTAACGTTTAACAAACGCTGCAGAAGGTTGGGCGTGGGATTCATATTTTAAACCTGTTTTAAATTATTGGACTGTAAGGGCAATATTTCCGTTTATTGATTTGCAATAATTCCGTTTATTGGCTTGCAGTATTTAGCATACCGTCATTGGTATTATGCGTGCATTGTAAAGATCATTGATTAACTTTGCACTAGTTTTGTACAAAAAGTGAACAGTAACATTCATTTCTGTGATGTCATTAATGACTTCTCATTTCTTAATCACCTGCTGCATCACTTCTAGTACGGGCATCAGTATAGCAAGGCCCCAGTAAGGTTTAACAGCTTTCTTTAGCGGACAGAAGGAGGTGCTTTATGCCTTCTGAGGTTAAAGTTCGGTGAATAAGAATCGCTCAGATTAGCGTCTTTATGGCTGTGAAGCAAGGTGATGATTGGTATCGTTTGTTGATTGGGTTATGATGTTGTTTCGTTTAAAACACAGTGATATGAGTAGATAAATGTCAGCATCAAATTTTGTTTTGCCAAATATTGATCCAATTGCAGTCAGCATTGGCCCTCTAGATATTCGCTGGTACGGATTAATGTACCTGGTTGGTTTTGTTTTTGCGTTCTGGATGGCAAACCGCCAGTGCGATAAATCTGGCGGAGTCTGGAGTCGCGAACAGGCGAGTGATCTGCTTTTTTACGGCTTTATGGGGGTGATCCTCGGGGGCCGGGCAGGTTATGTGTTCTTTTACCAGTTCTCGCGGTTTTTAGATAATCCCGTTTACCTGTTTAGAATCTGGGAAGGCGGCATGTCTTTTCACGGCGGTGTGATCGGCGTAGTTTTAGCTATCATTTATTATGCGAAAAAGAATCAGCGCTCAATTTTAGCGGTGGGTGACTTTATTGTGCCCCTTTTACCAGTAGGACTTGGCGCAGGCCGTATTGGTAACTTTATCAATTCAGAGCTGTGGGGAAGGGTAACCGATTCGCCGTTTGGTATCATTTTCCATAATGCAGGACCGCTGCCCCGTCACCCTTCACAGCTTTATGAATTTGCGCTTGAAGGTGTGCTTCTGTTTATTATTTTAATTGTGTTTATTCGTAAACCTCGTCCGGCCGGTTCGGTGGCTGGATTATTTTTATTAGGTTACGGTATTTTCCGGATAATTATTGAGTTTGCTCGCGAACCGGATGCGCATTTAGGTCTATTAACTTTTGGTTTGAGCATGGGGCAGATTCTTTCCCTGCCGATGGTAATTGCCGGCCTAGCTCTAATCACTTTTGCATATCGTAAAAAAGCAAAGCAGCCTGAAGTAATTAAGAAAAAAAAGAATACGGCTAAAAAAGCATAATTAAACAAATTTAGGTGAGAACAGATGAAACAGTATTTAGATTTATGCCAGCGTATTATTGATGAGGGTGTGTGGATTGAAAATGAGCGTACCGGTAAACGCTGTTTAACCGTGATTAATGCGGATCTTGAGTATGATGTAAAAAATAACAAGTTTCCGATGATCACCACACGTAAGAGTTTTTATAAGTCGGCGATTGCTGAGTTTCTGGGTTATATCCGCGGTTATGATAATGCCGCTGATTTTCGTGCTTTAGGTACTAAGACCTGGGATGCAAACGCCAATCTCAATGAAGCATGGCTGAATAATGAATACCGTAAAGGTCAAGATGATATGGGCCGTGTTTACGGTATCCAGGGACGCTCATGGGCAAAACCGGATGGTGATACCATTGATCAGCTGCGTAAAGTTGTTGATAACTTAAGCAAAGGTATTGATGACCGCGCTGAGATTATTACTTTTTATAATCCCGGTGAATTTCATATGGGTTGTTTGCGTCCGTGTATGCATACCCATACTTTCTCATTAGTGGGTGATACGCTGCATCTGACCAGCTATCAGCGTTCATGTGACGTGCCGCTTGGCCTTAACTTTAATCAGGTGCAGGTCTTCACATTCCTGGCTCTGATGGCGCAGATCACTGGTAAAAAAGCCGGTACGGCTTATCATAAGATAGTAAACGCTCACATTTATGAAGATCAGCTGGAATTGATGCGCGATGTACAGTTAAAACGTCAGCCGTTTGCATCTCCGCAGCTTAAAATAAATCCCAAAATACAAAGCTTAGAAGATTTAGAAACCTGGGTGACCATGGATGATTTTGAGGTAGTGGGATATGAGCATCACGAAGCCATTAAATATCCCTTTGCAGTTTAACTAAAGCGCAGATAACAAAAGCCCCGCTTAGACTCCTAAGCGGGGCTTTTGTTTGTGCAGATAAATTTAGTTATCTACATAGTAACGAACTCTTCCGAACCGGTCGGGTGAATTGCTACCACGCTGTCAAAGTCAGCTTTAGTCGCGCCCATCTTCATCGGCTCTGTATCACATTGAATTATTTGCTCAATAGCGATGCAGAGTAAACCTACCACTTTAGTAAATGGCCATATAGTAAAAAGAAATATTCTAACAGTACTTAGTTTTTCTTAAATCAGTGCAATGCTAAAAAAACTACGCATTGAATTTAATGACGATCTCTTTATCAGAAATAAGAATCATCTAGAGCCGACACCAAAGTGTGAAGAGATTTTATCTCAGCTTCCCGAGATATTTGATAGGTTATCTGTCCTGTATTCTGATTACTCTGACTGGAATATATCTAACCTGTCAGGTGAAGTTCTGCTCTACTTACCCGCACCTTTAATCAACATCATAGCACCACCTCTTCTTAAAAAACTGTGCAGACTTGCTCCAAACCTAACCGTAGAGTGCGCCAATTGGACATCAGATACTGTACAAGCGCTGGAAGAAGACAAACATTCTTGGGGAGTAAGTTATTTACCGGTAAGTTCTGGTAAAAACCTAGTTGAAAAGCAACTATATGATGATAGTTTCATATTAATTATGGGAAAAAAACACCCGCTAACCTCCAGTAATTTAAAAGAAGTATTCAACTATCCAATCTGTGTCACTATCATCCCCGGCTTCTCTGAAGGTTCCAGAATGGAGATGCTAATCAAAAGATATAAGATGGACAAAAAAGTTAATGTGAGGCTTAGTGATATGAGTTCAATGTTTAAATTACTCAGCACTTCTGAATTCATTGGAACTACTTCAAGCCTGTATAAAAATGCCTTACCTAATGACATCCGCTGCGAAGCGCTTCCTCCTGAAATGAATCCTAGGCTTTTCAAAAAGCCTCTGGTTTTTTTTACTAATCAAAGAAACAGTGCCGATCCGCTTTCTGACTGGCTTTACACCGAAATAAAACAAATTATTGATGCACTATAGTTACGATAGCCATTTTATCCCGCAAAGAATTTTCGATTTTTGAATCGTTAAACTTAACCTCGGCATTTATTTATACTCCTCTGAATCAGTTTCCACAATACTCCGAATAGGCCTTTTTTTTCAGCTCTGCTGGTACAGTTACCCCAATTATTAATAGACAGTTGCGGCTGCAGTTTATTCATTTTTCTGAATACTGCTGGCTGCGATTAGGGGCATTATGAAAGCATTTCACCTTATGTGTAAACCAGTTAGTTATTCGTGTAATTTGGATTGCACATACTGCTTTTATTTAGATAAAGAGCAGCATGTACTGCCTGAAAAAAAACAGATGAAAATGGATGATCAGACCCTTGAGCTATACATTCAAAATTTTATTTCTGCACAAGAACAGGATGAAATACTGTTTGCCTGGCAGGGGGGAGAGCCAACTTTAGCTGGGCTGGATTTTTATAAAAAAGCAGTTGAATTACAAAGTAAATATGCGAATGGAAAGAAAATTAAAAACACCTTTCAAACTAATGCCATATTAATTGACAGCAACTGGGCTGAGTTTTTTAAGCTGCACAATTTTTTAGTGGGGGTATCTATTGATGGGCCGGACTTTGTGCATGACCATTATCGTGTTACCCGCAGCAATAAAGGAACACATAACAAGGTGCTTCAGGCTATTAACCTTTTGAAGGATCAGAAAGTTGAATTTAATATAATTACCGTTATTACAAAACACTCTCTCAAATATGCGCAAGAGATATATCACTACATAACCAAAAATATTGGTGCACAACATATTCAGTTTATTCCAATCGTTGAACACCGCTCAACTTTGAATGAACAACTTATTTACCCTAGCCCAGATAGCGATTCATTGTTAACGGACTGGTCAATATCAGGTGAACAGTATGGTTTATTCATGCAGGATATATTTAGGCTATGGGTAACTAAAGATGTAGGCCGAGTATTTGTTCAGCTTTTCGAAAATGCACTGACCGCTTGGTATGGTTATACTCCAAGCCTTTGTACAATGCGGCCAACCTGTGGTGATGCACTTGTTTTAGAACAAAATGGTGATATTTATAGCTGCGATCATTACGTCTATCCAGAGTATAAAATTGGCAATATTAAACAGCAAAACCTCAATAAAATAATAAACCAAAAAAAGCAGAAACAATTTTCTTCTGATAAATCAAAACTTAACCGTCTCTGTCATGAATGTGAATTTAAATTTACCTGTCATGGCGGTTGCCCAAAACACCGCACGTTGGATATCGGGCTAACACATAAGCACAACCACCTATGTGACGGCTATAAAATTATCTTTGCTGAGATGGATCCGTACCTGAAATGTATGGTCAAGCTCATACAAAGTGGTAAGCCTGCATCGCAAATCATGAATCACATCTATCAGGTTAGCTTCCCAGAAAACAGTATTTAAACCGCTAGCAGCATCAAGATTAATAACATTAAGTAAAAGGGGATTATATGAAAAACATCAGTAAGCCAACAAAGATAGGGTTATTAACTTTACCTTTCATGGCATTAAATAGTATCGCAGCGGAACTGCCACTGGCAGTAAGCGACGATACTTTTCTAGCAAAAACGGTTGCTAAAAGAGACAATTTAGCGCCATCGATTGAGCGAGTGGAAGAGCAGAAACTAACGGCCGCTAAGCTTGAAAATGCAAAAAACAAATATGGCTCAAAGCCAAATATCGTATTGATACTGCTAGATGACGTAGCGTATGGTGATTTTGGAGTTTACGGCGGCGGAAATACCGTCGGTGCTGCAACGCCTAATATAGATGCAATTGCAAACCAAGGGCTGCAGTTAAATAACGCCTACTCACAGCCTTCGTGTACACCAACACGCGCGACCATAATGACAGGTCAGCTGCCCATTCGTACCGGTTTATTGAGACCTATGCTTCCAGGTGAAGGAACAACAGGAATAGGCTTAGATAAAACCAGTACATTACCTCAGAAACTAAGTAATGCAGGTTATACAACTCAGATGGTTGGTAAGTGGCATCTTGGCACATTTAAAGAAGCACAGCCGCAAAATGTTGGCTTTGATCACTACTACGGTATCTTAACGTCATCTGATGATTATACTGCGTGGAATGAACAATGGCGTAACCCCGATTTGATCCATGATAAAGCAAGAAATGAATGGGCTAAAGAGGGGGAAATCATGTCGATTGTTGAAGGCAGCCGAGGCGAAGAAGCCAGAAAGGTATCGCCAATTGATATGGAATCAATACGTTTTGTAGATGAAAAATTAACCAGTAAAGCAACTGATTTTATCGCATCGCAAGAAGATACAGATAAGCCGTTCTTCCTATATTATGCAACGCGTGGTGCGCATAATGATAACTATCCACACCCTGACTTTATCGGTAAGTCAAAATCAAAGTACCCGTACAAAGATGTTATTGTTGAATTAGACCACCGTATCGGTGAGATCAAAAGCTCACTCAAAGAGGCTGGGAAACTAGACAATACGCTATTTATTATTACCAGTGACAACGGACCATTTGTTGAAGCATTCCCTGATTCTGGTGTAACCCCTTTCCGCGGCGCTAAAGGAACTTCTTATGAAGGTGGAGTTCGTGTACCGACCATTGCTTACTGGCCTGGAATGATCAAACCAGGGCAAGTCTCAGATGGTTTATTTGATTTGACCGATATTTATGCCACTGCGCTGTCTGTAGCTGGTGCTAGTGATTTACTGCCAACAGATAGATACATCGATAGTATCGACCAAAGTGCGTTTCTGTTAACTGAAAACGGCAAGTCACATCGTCGCGAAATATTCTATTGGGCAAGTAATGCTTTAATGGGCGTACGTATTGCTGAATATAAATTCATGGTAAAAGATCAATCGTTTGAGTTTACAGACACTTGGCCAAAATCGAGCCCTTTTCAAAGTACAGTAACTGACTCTCTGTATGGAGGAAAGTTATTTAACCTGCACATTGATCCGCAAGAGCGTTATGCAATGACCCCGTTAAAACAACCACACGCACCCGTTTTAATGCAGGCAATTAATAAGCACTTGAAGACCTTTGTTGACTACCCTCCAGCGATAAAGATTAAATAAAAGCATCGCTTTACTATCGTAATTAAATAGGGCTTCTAGTAATAGAGGCCCTTTCTGCACTAACCAGTTATGTTAATTTCTGAGTGAAATAAAAACGATATAAAAGAGTTAGAGACCATTAGGGGGAAAAAACTAACTCATTGAAGGTGATTAGCTTCTAGGAAGCTCCTGTATATTAAGACCGCTCTTGAATAAGAGCTTAAATCTTCTAATTACTTCGTAGACTTTAGATAAAGGAACCATCAGTTTACGGGCTTAACGTAAGTATAATTTATGTCGTAAAGGGGGAGGACCGAAGCTAGCAGGATATTTTCTTAAATGAAATAGAGGGAAGGTAAGTTGTCTTAAGCATAAACTTATTCTCCTAATTTTATTTTTGTCGCTGTGATCAACTACGCCATGCGTACTCCGAAAAAATGGGCATGAAATAGTAGTAACATGCCTTCCAAAATTTCCAAAATACGCACAGATTAAAACGTAATGGTGCGCTTTCTACACTAACGGGTCATGGTAACAAATTCCTCGCTGCCCGTTGGATGAATCGCAACAACAGCATCAAAATCGGCTTTAGTCGCGCCCATCTTCATAGCTACTGCAAATCCCTGGATCATTTCATCAACAGTAAAGCCAATACCGTGTAAACCAACCACTTTTTCATCAGGGCCTGCGCAAACTAATTTCATTTTACATGGTTGACGATGTTTAGTGACTGCAGTGTACATGGCAGTAAAGCCTGACTGGTATACTTTGATATTATCCTTACCGTATTGTTTAACTGCATCCTGTTCAGTCAAGCCGATCGTACCAATCGGCGGGTGACTAAACACAACCGTTGCAATTAAGTCATAATCCATTTTCGCATCTGTTTTATTATTAAATAAACGCTCAGAAAGCAGGCGGCCCGCTTTCACGGCCACTGGCGTTAGCTCAACCCCGCCTTCCATAATATCACCGACACAGTAGATGCCCGGAATATTGGTTTCCTGGTAGGCATCCACTTTGATGTAACCACGAGCATTCGTTTCTACACCGGTTGCTTGTAAGTTGATTGTATCCGTCGCTGGATGGCGTCCAATCGCCCAGATCAGGGTGTCGACATTATAGCTTTCGCCATTTTCAAGGTGCAGGGTTAAGCTGCCGTCAGCTTCTTTAACTACTTCTTTGGGTACAGAGTGAGTATGTAAAGTTGGCCCTTCAGCTGCCATCACTTCTGTCAGGGGTTCAATGATCATCGGATCAAAGCTGCGCAATACAGACTCTTTACGGCAGAATAGATGCGTCTCAGTGCCTAGGGAGTGTAATACACCGGCAAGTTCGACGGCGATATAACCTGCGCCGATAACGGCGACTCGTTTTGGCTGCTTGTTTAATTCAAAGAATCCATTGGAATCAATACCAAATTCAGCACCGGGAATATTCGGAATAGTCGGGCGGCCGCCGGTGGCAATGGTGATATGTTTTGCACTGTAAATTTTACCATCGACTTCAACACTGTTTTTATTAACGAATTTGGCAAAACCTTTTATGACATTGATTTTATTATTGCCTAACACGCGATCGTAAGAATCATGAATACGGCTGATATAGGCTTGGCGGTTTTCCACCAGTTTAGCCCAGTTAAAACCTTTAAGTTCCACATCAAAGCCGTAATCTTCAGAATAAAGATTAATCGCTTCAGCAACTTGTGCACCATGCCACATTACTTTTTTCGGAACACAACCAACATTAACACAGGTACCACCTAACTCTTTGGCCTCTATTAAGGCAACGTTAGCGCCATGCATCGCTGCACGATTCGCTGAAGCGATACCGCCGCTGCCGCCGCCGATACAGATATAGTCGAAATCGAAATTATTCTCGCTCATGTTTGCTCCAATCTTTATAGTTTTTTTTATTTATTATGAGACTTCCAGGTAAGCCCAGGTAAGCCATGGTAAAAGTGCCGTTAAGTCACTTTCTTGTACAGTACTGCCGCACCAGATACGTAACCCGCTTGGTGCGTCTTTATAGGCGCCGATATCATAGGCCGCCTGGTTATCAGCCAGTAGTTTTATAAGCTGTTTAATTTGACTGCTGTCTAAATCAAGCGACAAACACACGCTGGTATTTGAAAGGCTTGCCGGGTCTTCTGCTAAGAAATTAATCCAGCTGTTTTGTGATACATAAGTTTCTAAAACTGCGAGGTTATCTAAAGACTTTTGAATACTTGCCTGTACTCCGCCAATATTTTTTACCCAGTTTAATGCATCCTGATAATCCGCAACACAAAGCATGGAAGGAGTATTGATAGTAGCGCCTTTAAAAATGCCTTCAATCAGTTTACCGCCTGCTGTTAAACGGAATATTTTCGGCATCGGCCAGCTTGGAATGTAATTTTCTAAACGTTCTACGGCGCGCGGGCTTAAAATAATAACCCCGTGCCCGCCTTCGCCGCCTAATACTTTCTGCCAGCTGAATGTGGTGACATCTAATTTTTCCCAGGGCATCTGCATGGCAAATACTGCAGAGGTTGCATCGCAGATGGTTAAACCTTCACGGTCGTCAGCGATAAAATCTCCATTCTTAACTTTTACACCGGAAGTCGTACCGTTCCAAGTGAAGATACAGTCATTAGCTGGGTTAACTTGGCTTAAATCCGGCAGCACACCGTAATTAGATTTAATTTCATTGACGTTTTCAAGTTTTAATTGTTTCGTAATATCAGCGAACCAGCCCTGACCAAACGACTCCCAGTAACAGACATCAACCGGGCGGGCGCCGAGCATTGACCACATGATCATCTCCATTGCGCCCGTATCTGATGCCGGTACGATACCTACTCGATAACCCTCTGGAAGCTGCAGCAGTTCCGCAGTATCACGGATTACTTTCTGCAGCGCATCTTTACCAACAACAGAACGGTGTGAGCGTCCTAGTGTTGAAATATCTAATTGGTCGAGCGCGTAACCCGGGCGCTTGGCACACGGCCCCGATGAAAAGTTAGGATTCGCAGGTTTGATTAATGGTGTCGGATTACTCATTTGCATCACATCCTTATTAGTTGCTTTAGGCAGTAAGAGTATAAAAATACACCAGAGTCTCACTGCTGGCTATGAGTAGTTAGCTGAAAGATAAAATTTTTAATAATAGTGAGGTTATTACACAGATAAATAATCATGAGGATCCAGTACGACGGGTCTTTTTTTAGGAATTTTTAATATTCCCAAATAACGGTTTTAGTCGTTTATTGTCGCCGGAGTGAATTAGAGGCCTATTTTAATATTGAGCGACAGCATTAGTAGAGAGGGAAAAATTATAGGAGGATAGCGCCGATGTACTCACGCATATTTATGAATAACCACTATTTTAGCATAACTGACTTTGGCCGTTATTGAGCATAAATTAAGCATTACTTCTCTTGTTTTTGTCTCATTGCTGGATTTCTAAGCAGTTGATTCGTTTTATTACAAAGGAGGCTTTACTTTATTTTCTGTTTAGGTATTATTGCGCTCAACAACAGGGGTGTAGTTCCAACGGCAGAACGACGGATTCCAAATCCGTATGTTGGGAGTTCGAATCTCTCCACCCCTGCCACATTAAGACAAAGGCTCAACAGTTTACTGTTGAGCCTTTTTCGTTTCTGCCTGGCAATCATTTATTATTCCCTGTTTTATGTTTTTCGAATCCATGCTTCCTGTCCATATATTGTTATTCGCATGTAGAATCCGTACCGAAGTAGATCCTAGTGAATCCAAAATATGCAAATGGATCCAGACCCGTCTTTAACATAAGCAACGCGTGCCGGTGGGTTGTAGTGTACATATGAACTATATTTATAGAGAAGAATGGTTATGAACAATAATAAAGTTCAGCGCCAATATGGGTATAGTTTACTTAACTTGTTTAAGCACTATGGTTGTAAAACTCAATGCATAGCTACACTCTTTCACCAAAGGCTATGGCTATATGAAAAAATTTATATTCGTTATTCTGTTTATAAGCTCGGCAGCTTGGGGCAATGACTCCCTAAAAATTGGATGTTTAGAAGGGGCCATTGGAGCGGATATATTTTTTGAAATTCTAACTGAAGCCTGTAATTTATCAAAAATTAATTGTGAACGTATTAGGTGGCCAAGTGAACGCACATTAAAAATGGCAGAATTAAGCGAAATCGACGGCGATGGACCACGTAATCCTAATGTTGAAAAATATTATTCAAAGTTAGTCCGAGTCGATTTTAATTTTTTTGATGTGGAGTTTGTTGGATTCGGTCGTAACCCTAAGATTAAGTTAAACTCCTGGAGCGATCTCGAAAAATTTAGTTTTGCTTACCCTAGAGGGTGGAAGATTTTTGATAAAAAAACGCCGAAACAAGGACGAATAGTAAGGGAATCTCCTGCCCAGTTACTAGCAATGGTAGAAAAAAATAGAATAGATTTAATTCTATTGACCAAGTGGGATGGATTAGAGCTGGTGAAACATTCTCCTGAAATTAATTTGCTCCCCGGGGTACTGGAAAAGATGCCTCAATACCTTTATCTAAGTCCTAATAAGGCCTATTTAGCTCCGAAATTAATTGAGTCGTTGAAACAGATGCGTAAACAGGGGAAAATTAAAAAAATAATTAACGCAATCCTTGAAGAAAGGTTGAAAACAGCGGCTTAATACCTATCTATATTGTGCCGGAGAAATTAGGCTCTGTTTCAATATACTGGTGCAGCCTATATGTAGATTGAAAAATCTGCTGAGAATTAAGGTTTGAATAGCTTTCTCTAAACCAGGCATAAATAATGCTGTAAATACTTTGTCACGAACCCTAGCACTTTTCCATCAATACTTCGGTTAGCTCCCATTCAGTGTTATATTCGCCTAACTAGATTTTACTGTCACTTTTTCATTGGACCTGCTATGAAGCACCAACAAGCTGTTTATTTACAAGAAATGGGAATTACCCGCTGGCAGGTCCGTAAACCAAATTTATTTCCCCGCTTTAATAATGCCGATCCAGTTGATTTAAAAAACTATTCATTATTGGTGATCTGTTCAAATGAAGATTTTCAGCATCCGTTAATGGGAAAGATACTCAGTGCTTTTAAATTTAAAGCGGATGATGTGTATCACTGCTCAATGAGTGAATTTGAAGATCAGCAGGGCGATTTACCTGAGTATATCTGGACAACCGTTGGTGAAATTAATCAGCCCCAGGGGCACAAATTATTAACTTCTCCCTCTTTACCCTATCTTGCTGACCATCCAGAAGATAAAAAATCCCTATGGAAACAATTCTGTGCCTTTAATTAATAAAAATAACCTGCAGATTTTGGCAATGAGTCTGGGGGATATTGAGGCTGTTCATAATATCGAACAGCAGAGTCATAGCCACCCCTGGTCAAAAAAACTGTTTCTAAGTAATTTTGGAAAACGCTACTTTAACCATGTTCTATTAGCTGATAATCAGGTGCTTGCTTATTTTGTTGCAAGCTCGGTTGCCGGGGAGGTAACTTTAATGAATATTGCTGTTTCTCCGGACTGTCAGGGTAAAGGTTTAGGGCGTCTGCTGTTACAGTACCTGCTGGACTTTTCTCTGGCAAATAATGAGCAGGAGATATGGCTGGAGGTACGAGCTTCAAATGTGAGTGCATTAAGTTTGTATCATAAGCTGGGGTTCGTTGAAGTAGATCGGCGCAAAGGTTATTACCCAAGCGAAAGCGGCCGGGAAGATGCCGTGATAATGTGCTGCTATCTTAAATAATCAAGATCCTGCCGCCTTTTGTGCATTGTTAATATTAAAAAATAACTTAAGACGTAATTAATATTTTTATTAAAAACTGGAAACAAATCATGATATCTAAAAATCAGTTAAAACTCATCCACGCTCTTGAGCAGAAAAAACAGCGTAAAAAACACGGGCTGTTTTTAGTACAGGGAGAAAAAAATGTCGGTGAATTATTTAATTCTGATTTTACGGTAAAACAAATTTTTGCCACAAGCACCTACATTAACGAAAACAACAAACTGCTGGCAGAAAAAGACCTGGTGGCGATGACTGTTGAAGCAACTGAAGAAGAGCTAAAAAAAGCCGGCACTTTAGTTTCAAATAACAGTGTTATTGCCGTGGTTGAGTGTAAACAAAGCGAAGCCCCGCAGATTCGTGGTAACGAGCTGATTTTAGTGTTAGATCAGGTTGGTGATCCAGGAAACTTAGGTACGATTATTCGTGTTGCTGACTGGTATGGTATCGAGCAGGTTGTCTGCAGCCCAGACTGCGCAGACTTTTATAATCCGAAAGTGATTGCCGCCAGCATGGGCTCATTTGCTCGAGTAAAGGTGAGTTTTACAGATTTAACTGAGTATTTATCTAAGCAGAGCAAGCCGGTTTATGGCGCTTTCTTAGAAGGAGAAAATATCCATAAAACACAATTAGCGAAGAGTGCATTTATTGTTATGGGCAGTGAGTCACATGGAATCTCAGATGAAATAGCTAAATTCATTACAGATAAGATAACCATTCCCAGCTTTGGGCAGGCAGAGTCGTTAAACGTGGCGATGGCAACAGGCATTATTTTAGATAATTTTAAGCGTTGATAGTAACGGAATAAAATCACTATCCACCATTAATTCAGGCAAAGCTGAGTCATTAAATGTGGTGATGGCAACGGCTATTATTTTAGACAATTTCAAACGTTAGAATAGATTGAATTCAGTCGATATGGATTTGTACGCTGAGCTAGCTCTCGCCGAGAAAGCTTGGCTTCAAAGTGCTTCTACACCCCTTACACAAATATTTAGCACCTTTTAATACCTTATTATGCCTGCGGACTGTCAGCTGGTGGCTGGTGCATAAGCATTGGTATTCAAACTGCTGACCAATGACATCTTTAATATCTAAGTTATGGGTGGTTTTGGCCGGACAGTTAAATACTTCTATCATCACCTGCTGCCATTCTTTACCATGCGGGCGTACTTTTCCGTAAAGCTGGTAAGTAATCAGGTGTGCGACTTCATGGGCTACAACCTGCTGTAGAAATTCATTCTGGTTCTGTTTAAACAGGACGGGATTAAATTTTATCAGGTTACGCTGCAGGTGTGCTGTACCGGCACTTTTACCGCGCTGATTGTACAGATATGCAGGGCGCTTAAAAGGGCGATCAAAAAAGCACTCGGCCAAAATGAAACAATCTTCACCTTTGACTTGGAGTGCTTTCTTATCATCTAAACTAAGCATGCTTGTTTTTAAAAATTAAAATGCATCTGCTTTTAGATCTTCAACTTTATTCAGTGATTCCCAAGGGAACTGTTCACGTCCAAAGTGACCGTAAGCCGCTGTTTCTTGATAAATCGGCTTAATAAGATCCAGCATTTCGATTAGACCGTAAGGACGAAGATCAAAGTGCTTACGAATTAAGTCGATGATCAGGTCTTTTTTAACTTTCTCAGTACCGAATGTTTCAACACTGATTGAAGTCGGCTCTGCAACACCAATTGCGTAAGAAACTTGGATCTCACAACGATCAGCAAGGCCAGCTGCAACGATATTTTTAGCAACGTAACGCGCTGCATATGCCGCACTACGGTCAACTTTTGAAGGATCTTTACCAGAGAAGGCACCGCCGCCGTGACGTGCTGTACCGCCGTAGGTATCAACAATGATTTTACGACCGGTCAGGCCGCAGTCACCTACAGGTCCGCCGATAACAAAACGGCCGGTTGGATTGATAAAGTATTTAGTGTGCTCTGTCAGTAGTTCAGCAGGCAGTACGGGTTTGATAATCTCTTCCATTACCGCTTCAATTAAATCATCCTGTTTAATCTCTTCAGAATGCTGCGTTGACAGAACAACTGCATCGATACCGACAATTTTACCATGGTCATAAGCAAAGGTTACCTGGCTTTTTGCATCCGGGCGTAACCACGGCAGAATTTTCTTTTTACGAACATCTGCCTGGCGTTTAACCAGACGGTGTGCGTAAGTAACAGGTGCAGGCATGAAAACATCTGTTTCATTAGTTGCATAGCCAAACATTAAACCCTGGTCACCGGCGCCTTGCTCGTGCGGATCGCTGCGGTCAACACCCTGGTTAATATCCGGAGACTGTTTACCTACTACGTTTAATACAGCACAAGAGTCTGCATCAAAACCCATTTCTGAACTTGTGTAACCGATATCACGCACTGTTTTACGGGTGATCTCTTCGATATCAACCCATGCATCAGTGGTGATTTCACCGCCAACCATTACCATGCCGGTTTTGACATAAGTCTCACAGGCAACACGTGCTTTTTTATCTTGTTTTAAAATTGCATCAAGTACCGCATCAGAAATCTGATCGGCGATTTTATCCGGATGACCTTCAGATACTGATTCTGAAGTAAATAAGTCACGTGACATGTGAGCTCCTAAAATAATAATAGCTTGAATAGATTTAGATGTTTTTCCATCTAGACGTCTATCTTACATTTTTTTGTGATGAAAAACACTATAATATTTTTTAGAATAAGCGAAAAGGAGTTGTTTATTTAACTGCCGGATAGATAAATGGTCGTATTTTATTAATATATATGTTTATTACTTTTTATAAAAAAAGTTGTAAATTTAAGATATACTTAGGCCGCTTTAGATCCCTTGACTCCTATTCTGACTACTGTATTGAGCTGTATTATGTTATTTCTGACTCGTTTAAAGGCGTTTATTTCATTTATTAATAATATGCCTAAACAACACTTTTTTGCTTTAATTATTCTCTTTGTCTTCCTGCTGGTTATCTCTTTTATTCCTGCCCATGAGCCGGAAGAGAAAAGCATAAAACGTCAGCTGGTTTTACCTACTGCGGCCGCTCCTAGCGATGATTATGCCGTGGCAAAGCCGATAACTGCCGACAAAGATGAATATGATAAAGCCCTTCCGGACTTTTCCGGTAACCGGGAGGTCGAAATCGAAATTCAAGCGGGTGATACTCTGAGTGGTATTTTTCAGAAAGAAGGGTTGTCAGCCGCCTTACTGCAGGAGTTATTAGAAGTTGATAAACAATACCTGCGTTTGGGTAATTTACTGCCGGGGCAGAAGGTTGACCTGTTAATTGATCCGGATAATAAGCTGCTTGCTTTAAACGTTATTATCGACCGTGCTAATACTTTAAGTTTCACTTTAAAAGATGAGCAGTACGTTTCTTTATTAGAAACAAAACCCGGTGAATGGCGAAACAGTTCTTTTCAGGGAAGTGTTAACGGCAGCTTTTATGTAGATGCTAAAGAAGCGGGTTTATCTGCAGGGCAGATTCAGCAGGTATCCAGTGCACTGCAGGATAAGTTTGATTTCAATCGTCAGCTTCGTCCCGGTGACAGCTTTCATGTGTTAGTTGCCAAAAAGTATATTGACGGTGAATATAGCTTTGACAGTGAAGTACTCGCTATTTTGATTAAGACCCGTCATCAAACTTTCAGTGCCTTTTTGAATGAAGACGGCCGTTATTATGATACCGAAGGTAACGGTTTAACTAAAGCATATCGACGTTATCCGCTTAATGGAAAATACCGTATCAGCTCTTCATTTAACAACAAAAGACTGCATCCGATAACTAAAAGAATTAGCCCTCATAACGGCACTGATTTTGCCACACCTATTGGGACCAAGGTTTATGCCGTTGGTGACGGAGTGGTAATACGGGCCGGTTATCATCCGGCTGCTGGTAATTATATTGTGATTAAACATGGCCGAAAATATACCACGCGTTTTTTGCATTTAAGTAAAATTCTGGTGCGTAAAGGACAGCGTGTGAAGATGGGCACTTTAATTGCTAAATCAGGTAATACCGGACGCTCTACAGGACCGCACTTACATTACGAATTTCACGTTTATAATAAACCGGTTGATGCGATGAAGGTGGATTTGCCGCTGTCACAGAAAGTGCCGAAAAAACAGCAGAAGGATTTTGTTAAGCGCCGAGATCTGTTCTTAAAAGAGATGTCGCAGACTTATGCTTCGTTGTGATAAGAAACAACTTTTTTCAGATGTAAATTTTATTTAATGTGTTTCATGCGGCTATTGTGAATTACGTAAATATGACTATATTGTAATTATGCCAATTAATTAGGATAGTTAGATGTTATTAAACAGTGATGCATATGATGCTTGTATAAGCTATTTTGCTGATAATTTAGATATTTTTGAAGGCCAGAATGGTTCTGAACAGGGCGAGTTGATTTCTGATATTGTCTCTGATCAGGTTGCAGACATGCTTCTCTGTTTTTGTCAGCAGCAGCCGCAGCTGAGTAATAAAACGCGGCTTGTGGTTATTGCTGAAGGTGACAAACTGGTTGAGGATATTGAACAGATCTTAGGAAGATTATGGGATGAGCCTGCCAGCAGCGCGCAAATTGAATTTATTGAAGAATACTTCTTATTACTTAAAAACAGTTTAGATTCACAAGTTCCGATGAATGCTTAGATAGTTTTTTTCTGCAGGCACTAAAAACCAGTACCGCTTAACGGTATTGGTTTTTTTATTTCCTGGTCGACAGTTAATCTACGCTAAAGTGTGGTGCAGATGCACGACTTCCAATAACTGGTCTTCACGTTCAAAACGACCTTCCATAATCTGACCTAACTCTGATAAATCTCTATCAAAATCCAGCAGCGCTTTGTCATTAGCAGATTCTGCATATTTGTCATTAAAGTTCAGGGCCGTATCGGTTGTGGTGGTGATACGGGAATATAGCTCCTGTGCAATTTTCAGGTTGTTGTCACCGTCTAATTTGCATTGAGAAATGATCTGCTCGTAAACCTCAAAGTGTCCGGTTGATGCGTAGTCGAGTAACAGCTGGCAGAATGTAGTGATTTTTTGTTGTTCTGGTAAGCAGCGGGTTGCCTGCTGGTAAGGTGGTAAACCTGCTAATTCACAATATAAAACAACCAGGTTTTGACGCTCTTCCAGCCAGTTGTCAATAACAGTAAGGGTGCCGCCCCACTCTTCTTTTGCTTGTTCTAATTTGGTCAGCATATAGCTTCCTTTTGAGTAGACATCGGTTTCATAAACTAAAAACTAAAGAAAATTATCCTGATCGTCAACTTGAATTTGAGTTTGAAGATAATCTTCCTGTATAACTGTGAGCTTTAGCCAGTCCCGTTAATTGTTATTCAGATCATTTAAGTCTATGTAATTATTAGCTTCCCAATTGTTGGGTAATGGATATTATTTGCTTTAAAAGTAATCTGAGCCGTTAAGGAATTAAAATGAAATCAAAAGATAAGAACATTAACCATCAGGAAAATGCCTGGTGGTTCATTCTTGCTCAAGGAGAGATAGTGCTGCAGCCGCAGGGAAGCTTTGTGCCTTACGGCTGCCTTGATGATTTAACTTTTTCAGCGCAGCTGGTCGCCGATAAAATAAAAATTGGTGATTATCAGTCAAGCCCCTGTTATCTGGTGGAACTGCCGGAGAAGCTCGATGTTGGTCTCGGGGAATACTCTCAATTGCGCTCACTGCTTGGGACTGTGGATGATGCTTTATTCGATATGGCCGGGCGTGCTTTTCAAATATCGTTGTTTTATAAGACGCACCAGTTTTGCGGGCAGTGCGGACAAAAAATGCAGGCTATTAACTGGGAAACGGCAATGAAGTGTTATCACTGTCAGCATCGTACTTATCCGCGGGTGTCTCCCTGTATTATTGTCGGGATCCGTAAAGAAAAACAGATCCTGCTGGCACTGCATCAGCGCCATAAAAAAGATAACCGTCCTGTTTACACGACGCTGGCTGGTTTTACTGAAGCGGGAGAAACCTTAGAGACTTGTGTCGAAAGAGAGGTTTATGAAGAATCAGGTATTAAAATAAAAAATATTCAATATGTTACTAGTCAGCCCTGGCCTTTTCCACACTCTTTGATGATGGGGTTTACAGCGGAATATAGAGATGGAAATATTTCGATTGACCCGAAAGAGCTCTGCTCTGCCGCCTGGTACGATATCGATGATTTACCTGTGCTGCCGAACCCCGGCACACTTGCACGAAAACTTATCGATAAATTAATCGACCAGTGTAGTTAGCTCTCAAAATGTACATTTTAGGCTGACAGTAAATAATTAAGCGATATAAAAGATGTTAAAAGTGATAGCATACTTGCAACATATAAATAGCTAAATTTTAATGGAATTAAATAAGTATGACTGAATTAAAAAATGATCGTTATATTCGCGCGTTATTAAAGCAGCCGGTAGATAAAACACCGGTATGGATGATGCGTCAAGCCGGGCGTTACCTGCCTGAATATAAAGCAACCCGTGCTCAAGCCGGTGACTTTATGTCGTTATGCCGTAATGCTGAGCTTGCCTGTGAGGTAACACTACAGCCGTTGCGTCGATTTGATTTAGATGCCGCCATTTTATTCTCTGATATTTTAACAATTCCTGATGCAATGGGGCTGGGACTTTATTTTGAAGAAGGCGAAGGCCCTAAATTTGAGCGTCCTATTGCCTGCAGAAAAGATGTTGATAACCTGATCATGCCGGATCCTGAAGGTGAGCTGCAGTATGTTATGAATGCTGTACGTACTATTCGTCGTGAGCTAAAAGGTCAAGTACCTTTGATTGGTTTCTCCGGCAGTCCGTGGACCTTAGCAACTTATATGGTTGAAGGCGGCAGTTCAAAAGCATTTACCAAGATTAAAAAAATGGCTTTTGCAGATCCGCAGATTCTTCATGCACTGCTGGATAAACTTGCAGACTCGGTCATTGCTTATTTAAATGCGCAGATTGCAGCCGGAGCACAGTCTGTGATGGTTTTTGATACATGGGGAGGTGTTTTATCTCCGCGTGACTACAAAGACTTCTCTCTGCAGTACATGGCAAAAATTGTTGACGGCCTGCAGCGGACTTATGAGGGTAAAAAAGTACCGGTAACTCTGTTTACTAAAAATGGCGGGCAGTGGCTGGAGTCTATTGCAGATACCGGTTGTGATGCTATTGGCCTTGACTGGACGATAGATATGGCGGATGCTAAAGCACGTGTTGGTAACCGCGTTGCACTGCAGGGTAATATGGACCCTTCTATGCTGTATGCATCACCTGAGCGGATCCGAGAAGAAGTGGCGTCTATTCTGCAGGGATTCGGCAAAGGAAACGGGCATGTTTTCAATTTAGGTCATGGTATTCATCTTGATGTGCCGCCTGAAAATGCCAAAGTATTTATTGATGCCGTTCATGAACTAAGCACCCCATACCATATCTAATCTGAGCCTTTCTTTAATAAAAACCATGTTCAGCATGGTTTTTTATTGCCTGTGAACTTAATGTCAATGTTTTGTCTGCCTTTTGTTGTTTTTTAATGTAAACTAGTTACAACTCTTATTTAATAAATAGTTCGGGGGGCTTATGTCAAAAAACCATGCTGCAGCAATCCTCATGCGTTACTTTTTAATACTTATTTCCTGTTATTTCTTTTATACCAATTTATCTCCATCGTTATTAAATCGTGAACTTAGTAATGAAGAAATTTATCAGATAGAGATGATTTTCTTATTCCTGTTCAGCACACTGTTCTGGGGATATCAGATTTTTACCCTGCAGCTTAAAAGAAAAAAGAGTGAAGCGTTTGAACAGCATGAAATGAAGATTGCTGAAGCGCTTATTCAAGATTCTAGTAATGTGTTATTTCATTTGAACGCCGCCGGCAACATCACTTTCATTTCAGCAGTTAGTGAATCGATTTTGGGTTATAACGAAACTGAACTGTTATCACGTCCATTTTCTTCGTTATTTTATGATGCTGGCGATTTTAATGCTATTCGTGAGCAAAGCGGGTTTACTGATTTAAAATCTTATTCTCAACAAAGCAGACTTATCTGTAAAAATGCTACGATTATCTGGGCAGAGATCCGCTGCGTTGTTAATGAAAATTCAGCAGGACTTGAGCTGCAGGGCTGTATCCGGGATATCAGCAGACAGAAGGAAGTACTTGATCTTCTGCATGCTAAAGAGGCCACGTTAAGGTCGATTATCGAGCATATCCCCTACCTTGTGTTTGTTAAAAACAGCGATGATGAAATTGTCATCGCAAATAAATTATTATGTGATTTTCTGGGACTGAGTAGTGAAGAGCTGCTTGGAAAGAGTGCTAAGAATGTATTTTCGGATACTTTATTTCCCCCTTTTCGACAGAACCCTTTTATTGAAAAAGGGGATAAAAAATCTATTTATACACAAGAAATCACTGACCAATACGGTGATCTGCATGAATTTGAGTTTTCCCAGATTAAGATTTCACAGGGCATTAGTGACAGCTCTGTCGTTATTATTGGTAAAGCACTGGGCAGATCTGAAAAACGTGTAAAAACTATCGAACATTTTCTACAGTATGATCCCTTAACCGGACTTTTAAACCGCAATGTATTTATTAACCGTCTAGAAAAGTATTTAGATAACCTTAAAAAGCAGCACAGCGCTGCAGTTTGTGTTGTGGATTTATACGATTTTAAACGTATCAATAATACCCTTGGACATGAAATTGGAGATCTGGCTTTAAAATATACAGCTCAGAAAATAGGCTTGATCGGCGAACAGCTGTCGATGCTCTGCCGCTATAATGGTGATGAATTTGCTTTTGTTTTACAGGGAGTAAATTCGGAAGAAGCCCTTAATAAAATTATTAACCGCCTGCATACTTTTTTTGAGTTTCCTGTCAGGTTACAAGATGTTGAGCTTAAACTTGCTGTAAATGTCGGTATTGTGCTTACTCCTAATGATGGTTTGAGCACTGAAGTTTTATTAAAAAAACTGGATATTGCGCTGCATGCCGCAAAATCATCATCATCGAAACAAACACAGATCTATGCCGGTGAACTTGAAAAATCACTACAGGCTAATATGCAGATCGAAAAATATTTAACTAAAGCATTATCAAATTCTGAATTAAGCATTGTATATCAGCCGTTTGTAAGTGGGAAAGGCGGACGCTTGATTGGAGCTGAAGTATTAATACGCTGGTATAACGATCATTTGGGGCAGGTTAATCCGGATCAGTTTATTCCGGTTGCAGAAAGAAGCGGTGAAATAATCCCTATCGGCAGCTGGGTGATAGAACAGGCATGTCTGCGCCTGAAAACCTGGCAGGCAAAATTTGGTGATGATTTTTATCTTGCTGTTAATGTTTCACCAAGACAGTTCTTATATGGAGACTTAGTGAATGTCATTGATAAAGCGCTGGCGGAAGCCGGGGTCAGGCCTTCATCTCTAGAGGTTGAGATAACCGAAGGTTTATTACTTTCTAATCAGGAATCGGTGTTAAAAACGATGCACCAGCTGGCAGAACGTGGTGTGCGTTTATCCTTAGATGATTTCGGTACGGGTTATTCATCGTTAAATTATCTGAAAAATTTCCCCTTTGACTGTTTGAAAATTGACCGGGCATTTATCGCTGATATTAACAAAGAGCCGCAGGGAGAAGCGCTGGTAACTGCAATTACCAATATGGCGCATGCATTAAAGCTCACTGTTGTGGCTGAAGGCGTTGAACATAAAGAGCAGTTAGCCCGCTTGTGTTTTTTAGAGGTTGATATCATACAAGGCTATTATTATTCAAAACCCCTGCCCGGCAGCGAATTTGAGCGCTGGTTCAAACACTGCCATAGTACAGCTTTGAATAACCTGGTGTGATGCTTTTTATTCGCTCTTTCCTGCAGATAAACGGCTGCCCGGGTCTGCCAGAGGTTGGACGATGAATCATAGTTAATCTTTATAAATTCAATAAAACAGCTCAAATTCACGGCATTTTCGGGTAGAATACCCGTCCGAGTTCAAAGAAATTGTTTTTTATGAGTGAAAAAAACCAATTTTGGTTTTTGCTTATTGATTCATTAACCGAGGAATGTGGAAGAAAATGGAAAATAGCCGACCGATTAAACGAGCACTATTAAGTGTTTCTGATAAAACAGGTATTGTGGAATTTGCCAGAGAGCTGACTGAGAAAGGGGTACAGATCCTTTCTACCGGTGGAACATGTAAGTTGCTTGCTGATAACGGCATTAAAGTAACAGAAGTGTCTGATTACACCGGTTTTCCTGAAATGATGGATGGACGTGTTAAAACTTTACACCCTAAAATTCACGGTGGTATTCTTGCGCGTCGCGGTATAGATGAAGCTGTTATGTCTGATAACGGCATTGAAGCTATCGACATGGTAGTGGTTAATCTTTATCCGTTTGCCGCAACAGTCGCTCGCCCGGATTGTTCTTTAGAAGATGCAATTGAAAATATTGATATCGGCGGCCCGACTATGGTGCGTGCTGCTGCTAAAAATCATAAAGATGTTGCCATTGTTGTTAATTCAAGTGACTACTCACGCATTCTCGGTGAAATGAAAAAAAATGACGGAAGCCTGGTTTACAAAACACGTTTTGACCTGGCCATTGCCGCTTATGAACACACTGCTCAGTACGACGGTATGATTGCTAATTACTTCGGTACTATGGTACCAAGTTACGGTGAAAACACAGAAGGTGATGCTGAGTCTAAATTCCCGCGTACATTTAATATGCAGTTCGAGAAAAAGCAGGATATGCGCTACGGTGAAAACTCACACCAGGCGGCCGCTTTTTATGTTGAAGGTGATGTACAGGAAGCATCGGTTGCAACAGCCGTACAGCTTCAGGGCAAGGCGCTTTCTTATAATAATATTGCTGATACCGATGCTGCACTTGAGTGTGTTAAAGAATTTGCTGAGCCGGCCTGTGTTATCGTTAAACATGCAAATCCATGCGGCGTGGCATTAGGCGGTAATATTCTTGAAGCCTATGAAGGCGCTTATAAAACTGATCCGACATCGGCATTCGGCGGTATTATTGCTTTCAACCGTGAGCTTGATGCTGATACAGCTGAAGCGATTGTTTCCCGCCAGTTTGTGGAAGTGATTATTGCACCTAAAGTCAGTTCTGAAGCCGCGCAGATTGTTGCCGCTAAGAAAAACTTACGTTTATTAGAGTGCGGCGAGTGGGCTGCGAAAACGACACAGTTTGATATTAAGCGTGTGAACGGCGGTTTATTAGTACAGGATCGCGACCAGGGCATGGTGGGTTTGGAAGATCTTAAGGTTGTTTCTAAACGCCAGCCGACAGAAGAAGAGCTGAAAGATCTGCTGTTCAGCTGGAAAGTTGCTAAATTTGTGAAATCAAATGCCATTGTGTACGTTAAAAACTGTACAACAGTGGGGGTTGGTGCAGGCCAGATGAGCCGGGTTTACAGTGCTAAGGTAGCGGGTATTAAAGCTGCTGATGAGAATCTGGTGGTTGAAGGCTCGGTGATGTCTTCTGATGCATTCTTCCCGTTCCGTGACGGCATTGATGCCGCCGCTGAAGCAGGTATCAGCTGTGTTATCCAGCCGGGGGGCTCAATGCGCGACGACGAAGTTATCGCCGCCGCCGATGAACACGGCATGGCGATGGTCTTTACCGGCATGCGCCATTTCCGCCACTAATTACTAGTGAATAAATAAAAGGAGCCGAGGCTCCTTTTTTGTTAATTAAAATATAAATTAAGCCTTAAGGAATTTTATGAACGTTTTAATCATTGGTAACGGCGGTCGTGAACATGCTCTTGCGTGGAAAGCCGCTCAGAATGCACAGGTAAAAAATATTTTTGTAGCACCGGGTAATGCCGGCAGTGCACTTGAAGCTAAGGTGACCAATGTAAATATCGGTGTTGAAGATATCGATGCGTTAGTGGCATTTGCTAAACAAAACAATGTTGAATTAACCATTGTCGGCCCTGAAGCACCATTGGTTATCGGTGTGGTTGATGCATTTCAAGAAGCTGGACTTGCCTGCTTCGGACCAACTAAAGGTGCCGCGCAGTTAGAAGGATCTAAAGCCTTCACTAAAGACTTTTTAGCGCGTCATGATATCCCTACGGCCTGGTACCAGAACTTTACTGAAATCGAGCCTGCTCTTGCTTACGTGCGTGAAAAAGGTGCGCCGATTGTTATTAAAGCGGATGGTCTGGCTGCCGGTAAAGGGGTGATTGTCGCGATGACTCTGCAGGAAGCGGAAGATGCGATACAGGATATGCTTGCGGGTAATGCATTTGGTGAAGCAGGGCACCGTGTTGTTGTTGAAGAGTTCTTAGACGGTGAAGAAGCGTCGTTTATTGTTATGGTAGACGGTGAGAACGTTGTGCCGATGGCAACCAGCCAGGATCATAAACGTGTAGGTGACGGTGATACCGGGCCTAATACCGGCGGTATGGGCGCTTATTCTCCAGCACCTGTGGTAACTGCGGAAATGCACCAGCGTGTAATGGATTTAGTCATCAACCCGACTGTTAAAGGCATGGCTGCTGAAGGTAATACCTACACTGGCTTTCTATATGCCGGTCTGATGATTATGGCTGACGGCACGCCTAAAGTAATTGAATATAACTGTCGTTTTGGTGATCCTGAAACTCAGCCGATTATGCTGCGTATGAAGTCTGATATTGTGACTTTGTGTTTAGCGGGTGTGAACGGTGAACTTGCGGATATGAAAGCGGAATTTGATGAGCGTGCAGCAATTGGTGTTGTATTAGCCGCCGGCGGCTATCCTGCTGATTACCAGAAAGGTTTGGTTATTTCCGGTCTGCCGACTGAAGAAGTGCAAGGCCTTAAAGTATTCCATGCCGGTACTGCGGAAGCAGATGGTAAGGTTGTTACTAACGGCGGTCGAGTACTTTGTGCAACGGCACTGGGTAATACGGTTACAGAAGCGCAGCAGAAAGCTTATCAGTTAGCCAAGCAGATCAGCTGGGACGGTATGTTCCATCGTAATGATATTGCCTACCGCGCTATTGCACGTGAGCAGAACAAATAAACTGGAAGTTTGATTTGTTATAAAAAAGCCGATGGTTAATATCATCGGCTTTTTTGTTTTCATCGTGATTTGGTGGGCACTGTTAAATTTCAACTACCAAATCAGAACTAGCTTTTGCGCTGCAGCTTAACACATAGCCTTGTTCTATCTGCTCTGCAGTTAAAGTCTCCTGACTGCTGCTTTGTACTTCACCTGTTACCTTACATTTGCAGGCACCACAAAAACCGGTGCGGCAGGCACTGATAATAGGCACGCCGGCAGCTTCCAATGCATCAAGCAGGCTTTGATTTTCATCAACCACAAAGTTTTTACCGTACTGCGGTGCGGCAACCTGATAGTTAACCCCTGATTCTGATGTTTCGTTATCAGCAGCTTCAGGCACAAAGCTCTCTTTGTGGAACAGAGCCATATCAAACCCCATGGATTCTGCTAGATGTTCAACAGCCTGCATATAAGGCGCCGGGCCGCAGGTGAAGATGGTACGGCCGCGGTTATCGGGTATTAACTTTTCAAAAAGAGGCGCATCTAACATACCTTGAATATCATTCGGGTTGTCTGTCTGCTCTAAAATACGAGTTAAAGAGAAGTTATCATACTGCTCATTCAGAGCATCTAATGTATCAGCCATAATCACGTCAGCTTCACTGCGTGCACTGTAGATAAAGTGAATATTAACCTGCTGCTGTGTGTCTAATAACCAGCGCGCCATGGACATACAAGGCGTGATTCCGCTTCCTGCGCTCATTAATAACAGCTCAGTGGTGCTCTGGTTATCCTCCAGAGTAAACTCTCCTGCAGGCGCCATTGCCGGCAGTGCAAACCCGGCTTGTAAATTATCTAACAGATAATTGGAAACTTTACCGCCGGCAACACGTTTAATAGTTACCGCCGCTGTCTGTGGTTTGGACGGTGTTGAAGATAAAGAATAAGCGCGGTATTCCAGCTCACCTGCCACATCAACTTCAAAGGTTAAAAACTGGCCGGCTTTGTATTCGAATAAACTGTCATCTATTTTCTTAAATTCAAAAGTAGCTGCGTCCGCTGTTTCATCAATTCGATTGATACAGATTAGCGGTTCAAACGGGCTTGATTCTGTCTGCATAAAAATTTACTTCCTTACTGGGAAGCCGTTTGAGCTGGTGTGCTTAAACGGCTGTATAAAAACTACTTCGCTAACATGGTTTGTAAATCAGACTCAACATCAGTAATTAAGGTCAGACCAAACTGCTCATGAAGTACATTTAACAAGTTATCGGTTAAAAAGGCAGGTTTGCTTGGGCCAACACGGATATTTTTAACACCAAGTGATAATAATGTTAATAATACCACAATCGCTTTCTGTTCAAACCAGCTTAAAACCAGACTTAAAGGAAGGTCGTTAACACCGCAGTCAAACTCTTCTGCTAATGCCAGCGCCAGCTGAATAGCAGAGTAAGAGTCATTACACTGGCCGACATCTAATAAGCGCGGGATGCCGTTAATATCACCAAAGTTGAGTTTATTAAATTTAAATTTACCGCAGGCCAGGGTCAGGATCAGGCAGTCGTCTGGAATAGCTTTAGTAAGATCTGTGTAATAACTGCGCTCTTCTTTATCACCGTCACAGCCGCCGACTAAAAAGAAGTGACGAATATTACCGGCTTTTACCTGCTCAATAACTGCTGGAGCAGCGTTCATTAATGCATTGCGTCCGAATCCAACAGTGATCTCGTGCGGGATCTCTGTGTATTTAAAACCTTCCTGAGCCAGAGCACATTCAATAACTTCACTGAAATCATCACCTTCTATATGTGATACACCCGGCCAGCCGACGATGCTGCGGGTGAATATGCGGTCTGAGTATTGCCCTACATTCGGATCAATCAGGCAGTTTGAAGTCATTACAATCGCGCCGGGGAAGCTGGCAAACTCCTTCTGCTGGTTTTGCCACGCGCTGCCGTAGTTGGCAACCAGGTGCGGGTATTTTTTCAGTTCAGGGTAACCGTGAGCGGGCAGCATTTCACCATTAGTGTAAACATTAATGCCGGTACCTTCTGTCTGCTTAAGGATCATTTCCAGATCGCAGAGATCGTGACCTGACACTAAGATAGCTTTACCGGCAACGGATTTGACATTAACCTGGTTAGGCTGCGGATGGCCGAACTTAGTGGTTTCACCTAAGTCCAATATTTCCATTACTTTATAGTTAAGGGTGCCGATTGCCATGCTGGTTTCAAGCAGTTTAGCCATATCGTTTGAGTCTGTTGCCAGCCATGCAAAGATCTGATGAAACTCAGCACAGATCAGCGGATCTGTTTGTCCTAAAATATAAGCATGCTCCATATAGGCTGCCGCCCCTTTCAGGCCGTACAAACATAATAGACGCAGACCCATGATATCTTCGCTTACCAGCTCCTTACCGCGGTTAACAGCAACGCCGGCTGCTTGAGATAGTAGTCCGGCACGGTTCTCTGATAATGTGAATGAAGCCGCTTCTGTAGGTTCAATTGGGTTCTGACCGGCAGTTAAGCAGGCCACTTCATATTTTTCTTTTAGCAGATCCCGGTAACCTTGCGCCTGGTAGGCATAATCAGCAATACGATCTGCTTCAAAATTAACGTTAGTGAGCGTAGCAAAAAATGCTTTCGGGATAAACGCATCAATTTCAGTATTGACAATATCGAACTCACGCGCTTTTTCTGCATAAAAAGAGGCAGCCTGCAGTGCATAAATCAGTACATCCTGAAGATCGGAAACTTCAGCTGTTTTGCCGCACATACCTTGAGAATAAGAGCAGCCGTCAGCAGCTGGAGTTCGAATAGTCTGTTCACATTGAATACAAAACATAAATAACCTTATTAATTATAATGACTTAAGTGGCAATATAACCATATGTAACATAAGGTTATCAGTATGTTAAATCGCCGAATTCAAAATGGAAAATACCATAGTACTTTACTCAACTATTGATCTGAGATAGGTTTTTAGAATATTTAAAAAAGCTGTTGAATATTAATTGCTGTAGTGATAATCACTTACATTTACAGCGCTGATAATGACAGTTCGGGTAAAATAAGAAGACTGTTTTAACTATTGTTAAAAATATGCTGAAAAGAGGGGAAGGTAGAATATACAAACAAAAAAACACCCGAAGGTGTTTTTTTATGCTGTTAAATTAGACCTGAATAATCAGGTTTTAATTATTTATTAACAGATTCTTTAAGTGCTTTACCAGCTACAAAAGCAGGAACGTTAGCTGCTTGGATTTGAATATCTTCACCAGTTTGCGGATTACGGCCGGTACGTGCTGCACGATGATTTACTTTAAAAGTACCAAAACCGATTAATTGTACTGGCTCACCGTCTTTAAGGCTGTCAGTAACGCTTGCAAGAATTTGTTCTAAAGCCGCTTTTGCCTGAACTTTTGTTAAGTCTGCTTTTTCAGCGATATCAGCAACAAGTTGAGTTTTGTTCATCTTAGTATTTCCATTGTTATAGGTTATTAGAGTTGGCCTTTAATGACAGCAAACAATGTATTGCAAGTCACCAGGCTAAGTAAAGACTAACGCTTATAAAATTATGATTTATTGCTTTTAATTGTCCTTATTGTGTTAAAAATCACAAAATAATGGACAGCTCGCCTGCATCACTGCTTTTTAGCGCTCTGATTATTAAGTTTATTTAATCGTTAAAAGCGATGCCGAGGTTGGTCATACCGAACTCTAAAACTAACTGGCGGATAGATTTTATAAGGTCCGGGCTTCGTTCATTATCCAGTTTTTCCAATAATGTCTGTTGAAATGCCAGCTCTTCTTGAAAAAGCGGTTCATCCATTAGTGTACTTTCATCAACTTCATCACCGCTTTGTAACTCAATAAAGCTGGCGATTGTGGCAAATGCCGTCTGACTGGCATTAAGCGCTTCATCGGTCGATTTAGTTAAAAAAGAATTAAATGCACAGCTCATAATTACGCAGTGGTCGATCGCAGGATAAACACCATAAAAATCAAAGTCGCGTGAGTCAGGAATTATCTCTTCGAAATGTTCCTGCTGAATGGTGAAATTAATTTTTGCACCTTTAACTGTCATTTTTTCCCAGAACAGCTGCTGAATATTATTAATTGTCTGCCCGTTTTCACTTTCAATCGATTCGCAGAACAGGTGGAAATGTAAAATAGTATGTTCCGCTAATGCCATGCAGAAAACACTCTGCTGCCATGACTGTAAGTTTTTTAGCTGTTCGTTGATTGGTAATAAGAGCATACATTTCCCGGTACAGTGATAGATATGTGCTGAAGCTTATAGCAAGCTGGAAAAAAGTCCTGTTATTTTTTTAATTGCTGTAATAAATGTAGAAAAATCAGACGTATTTTTATTAATTTGCTAGGAGAATGGTGCTTACGGCGCTTTTTCCTTAATAAGGCTGGAGAATTAATCCATGCCCTGTTTTTAATTTTTTACTTGCTGTAATAAGGAGTGTACCGCGGTTAATGCACTGCGTAGTTATTCGGTATTTTCTAACAGCTATAAAAAAAGCGCCT
>NZ_KB907020.1 GCF_000381745.1 Psychromonas ossibalaenae ATCC BAA-1528
GAAAAGTGCGCTTGGAAAAGCCGTCAGTTACAGCATTAATCAGTGGCCTAAGCTGGTGCAATATATTAATGACGGTCAATTATCTATTGATAATAATCGTGCAGAGCGGGCGATCAAACCATTTGTTATTGGTCGTAAGAACTGGTTGTTTGCTAATACTAAAAATGGAGCTGTAGCCAGTGCGATTCTTTATAGCGTTATCGAAACGGCGAAAGCAAACGGGTTAATGCCCTTTAACTACTTAATGCACTGCCTTGAACAGTTATCAAATCAGCCAGATGAGATAGATTCGCTCTTGCCATGGAACGTAAAACTCGAGCCAGTGTAGTTGGCCGGACGCTTACTATTAATATTACGAATGGTATTAAAATAAAGCTCCCAGGTTGCTTGCGCATCCTGTTGTGTGTATTTTCTGATGGTAACCATAATTACAATTTCCAGTTTAAGTTATTTATATTTCTGATGCCTGACTGAGCAGGAGAACTGCTTAGAAAACAGAGACCAGAATTCTATAAGTTACTGTCTTTATGTGAATTACGACAGCATGAGCTCAAGTAGCTTACAAAACAGACTGACTCTTATTACGTACAAAGCGGGTTCTAAATTCACTCGGGGTTAAACCGATAACACGGATAAATATTTTACGGCAGGCGCTGACATCCTCATAACCTACCTGCAGCGCAATCCATGCAAAAGGGTTCTCAGAAGTTTCTAATAAGTCACAAGCTTTTTGAATTCTCAGCCTTTGTATATATTGAGTAGGTTTGAGCTGGGTTGCCCGGATAAAGCGACGTAAAAAAGTACGCTCGGTTAGGCTGCATTTCTGTGCGAGCAGATGAATAGTAAGGCTTTGATTAAAAATTGTCTGTAACTCTATCTGCAGGCCTAAAATATCATGGTCACCATGACTAAAGCTTGGTGCAAACTGCTTATAATATCGCTGCTCCCGCTTCCCAGTATCAACCACCAGCATTTTTCCCAGCTGACGCATCACACTCGATCGGGAAAACCTGGTCACAATCTCCAAACCTAAATCAAGCCAGGAGAGCATGCCGGCAGCGGTAATAAAATTATCCTTATTAATCAGCAGCTGATCTATCTGCAGCGCTAACTGCGGATAGGTTTTCTGAAATAATGTCTGCAGGGCCCAGTGAGTCGTTATTTCAGTTCCTTTTAAAAGGCCCGTAGCTGCCAGTATAAACGAACCTGCGCAGGCAGAGGTTAGCACAGCGCCGGTATTATGCTGCTCGACGAGCCAGCTGATCAGCTCGACTTCAGGGTTCAGGAAGTAATCATTATCGTCACAGGGAGGAACAATAACAGCTGCATAACACGGATTTTCCTGCTGCTGGTCATTTTTATAAGTACTATGATCAATTATTTCAGGGACAAATTGATAGACAAGGTTTTGATCAAAACTCACCCGGCTGGCCATTTTGAACATTTCAGACAACCCGTATACTGCAGATTTAAGGCTGCCGGGATAGTCTATGATTGCAATTTTTATATTCATAACGACGTTACCTGTCATATTGTCACTTTTGACTTTTATCATGTCAGTTTAGACTTTCATATACCAGTCAACAATATCGCATAATCATCATGTAAAACTAAAACGTACATTTTTGTTATGCGCCCGCAAACAGCCGCCGTATAGATATACCGTCTTTTATTCCTGTTTTTGTTATTAACATCATGATTTCAAATGATATAAGAGCGCATTTTTTGCCTAACAGCTGTACCTGTTCTACCTTTTAATTAATCTTATCTCTCGGTTCACGGCTGAACAGGTTTCAAAGTAAAGGAAAAAATGAATAAGCTAAATGTGAAACGGCGCATTGTACTAACAGGCGGCCCGGGCGGCGGTAAAACCACGGCGCTGGACCTGTTTAGACGAGAACTGCTTGGTAAAATAGCTTCCGTTCCGGAAGCGGCGACTATGATATTCAGCGGCGGTATTGACCGCAGCCTTGATGATGACGTGACCTGTACTCAGCAGATTGCCATATTCAACCTGCAGAGAAATTTAGAAGACGTGCAGCGAAAAATGAACCCTGACTGTCTTATATTATGTGACCGGGGATGTTTAGACGGACTTGCATACTGGCCGCGCTCAGATGAAGATTTTTTTAAAACCATGAACACCACCTTAGAGTATGAATTAAGCCGCTATGATGCAGTCATTTTTTTTGAAACGGCCGCTAAGTCAGGCCAGGAAATAAAAAGTAATAATCCGATCAGAAATGAATCGGAACAAACAGCAATTATTATTGATCAAAAACTGCAGCGGATCTGGTCACAGCATCCTAACTTTAATCTAGTCAGCAGCTCAGAATCGTTTATTAGAAAAGTCATGTTCGGTATTATGACTATCGAAAATGTTATTAGCTCAATCTAACTGAAGTCACAGAGCCCTGCTTTATAGCGCAGGACTCCGAATAGTTTGAATTTGTCTTAACCCGCTTTGATCATCAGCTGATAACTAAATCTAATTCCAGGGTTTTATTTGTAGTGCCTGCAGTTTCTTTCTTTTTTGCTAAACCTTTAAGCATTTCATTAGTGACTAGCGTAATACCTTTCTCTGATACTCGAAAGCCGTTGGCTAAATCTTGTTTTCTATCATAACCAATTGTTAAATCAGCCGGAATCTCGCATTTGCTGTCAACAATGACACGCCGTAATCTGCTCCGCTCGCCAACATGGCTGCCGTGAAGCAGTACTGACTCTTCAATAATACTGTTTGTATGAGTGTGTACGCTGGAGAATAACAGTGATTTGCGGATTGTCGAGCCGGATACAATACAGCCGCCGGACACCGTTGAATCAACGGCCATACCGCGGCGTTGATCATTATCAAAAATGAATTTTGCCGGCGGAAGCTGTTCCTGGTAAGTCCAGATAGGCCAGGATTTATCGTATAAATCCAGCTGTGGTTCAGGGGCAACCAGTTCCATATTTGCTTCCCAGAAGGAATCTATGGTACCAACATCCCGCCAGTAAGGCTGGTTGTTACTGTCTGGATCTTTAAAAGCAAACGCAAAAATATTATGATCTTTAATAATGGCGGGAATAATATCATGACCAAAATCTCGACTGGAGCCCTCTTTACTACAGTCTTTTTCCAGCTGCTCAAATAAAAAATCGGTATTAAAAACATAATTACCCATTGAAGCCAGGCATTGACCCGGTTTAGCAGGGATTTCATTAGGTACAGCCGGTTTCTCATCAAAGCCGATCACTTTATTAGTACTGTTGACGGTCATAACACCAAAGCTGCCGGCAGCCTCTTGTGTATCAACTTCTAAGCAGCAGACAGTCATATCTGCATTGTTTTCTACGTGCTGCGCCAGCAGAACGCCGTAATCCATGCGGTAGACATGATCGCCGGACAGAATAAGAACATATTTAGGACGTTCCGCACGAATGATATCCAGATTCTGATATACAGCATCAGCGGTTCCCACATACCAGTCGTCACCACTACGCTGCGATGCCGGCAGCACATCCACAAACTCCGATATATTTGCTTTAAAACTTCCCCAGCCGCGGTTTATATGGCGGATTAACGAGTGTGACTTATATTGAGTTGCAATACCTACACGGTTAACCCCAGAGTTAATACAGTTTGATAACGGAAAGTCAATAATACGGAATTTACCGCCAAAATAGACTGCTGGTTTTGCACGCCAGTCTGTCAGTTCATACAAGCGGCTTCCCCGCCCCCCTGCTAAGACTAATGCATAAGTATCTTTAGTAAGGTTACTGATAAAGCGGTCTTTATTGTGGCTCATAAATGAATCTCCATAAATTTTTGAATCTAATAAAATCAAAAGCTATTTATTGTCTGTACAGATGAACGGACATACTGTACTGCGGTCCGTTTTTCCACTGCGGGTATTGTTGATATGATCCGAACTGACTCCTTGTTTCAATTTTATGGACGGCACTCTTTTTATTGTTAACAAAACAAAATGGGACCGGTCCTTTTATCATGTCCGATTAATAATATAAATAAAAGGTCTACACAAAGGTATTGTGATTAAGATAACAGTTTATTTTACTGCTGCGGGCGGGTCTCTTAACAAGCAGGTTAATCAAAACATGCTTCAGGACATTAGAAATTCATATTTTCACTATGCCGCTAACAATATTTATTCGAATCAAATAGGAATCTTTTCCATAAATCCAGCTTACTGTTCTGCAGCAGTGCTTTGAATAATTCAGCATTCTTATTTTCAGCACGAGATTAAGTTCAGATAGAAAATACAGCAAACGACCTGAACTTATAGCGCTGTTATAATTCAGCTAATCCGGAACTCGACTTAACAAAATAATGCTTAGGCAAAAAACTCTCTGCACTTGATTCTGACATCTCCTGATCAAACCGTTTCGAGTAATCATCCCCCAGAAAGCAGTTTTTAAGCGGATAGGGATAAATCTCATCATAACGCATAATAGTAGTCTGACTGGTACGCCTGTAAATATGGGAACGGTTGAGCTGGCTGGAATATTCAAGTCCCGCAGAAGCAACTATTTCCATAGCCGCCTTGACTGTTTTATTGTGATAAGAAGCAACCCGTGCGGCTTTATCTTCAACCACCAGACCGCTGGCGAGAGCAGGATCCTGTGTCGCAATGCCCGTAGGACATCTATTGGTATTACAGATTAATGACTGCACACAGCCTAAAGCGACCATCATCCCCCGCGCACTGTTACAGACATCGGCACCCAGTGCAATATTTTTAACAATATGAAAACCGGTAAAAACCTTGCCGCTGGCAATTACTTTAATTTCATCTCTAAGTCCAAAACCAATCAGCGCATCACAGACAAAACTTAAGCCCTCTCTTAAGGGCATACCCACTGAATTTGAATACTCCAACGGTGCGGCCCCCGTGCCTCCCTCTCCACCATCTACGGTAATAAAATCAGGTTTAATACCCGATTTAAGCATAGCTTTGCACAAGCCGAAAAATTCACTTCTACGTCCGACACATAATTTGATCCCGACAGGTTTACCCTCCGATAGAGAGCGCAGCTGCTGTATAAATAACATCAGTTCTAAAGGTGTTGAAAATGCAGAATGGGTAGGCGGTGAATCAACGGTTTCTCCGGCTTTTACATACCGAATCTGCGCAATTTCTGCGGTGTTTTTATGGGCGGGCAGTATACCGCCATGACCGGGTTTAGCACCCTGGGACAATTTTATCTCAATCATTTTTACATTAGATAAACAGGCTGTCCGCACAAATTTTTCGGAACTGAAACAACCGCTATTATCCCGGCAGCCGAAGTAAGCAGTGCCGATCTGCCAGATTAGATCACCGTCATCTGCTAAGTGATAGGGGCTGACACTGCCCGCTCCAGTATTATGAGAAAACCCTCCAAGCTTTGCACCTTTATTGAGTGCTTTGATAGCATTGGAGCTTAATGCGCCGAAACTCATCGCAGAAATATTAAAGATACTTGTACTGTATGGTTTACTACAGTCTGCTCCGCCGATTGTGATACGCGGATCCGGCTTTGCCTCGCTGATATGCCGGGCCGCCAGCGAATGTCCTATCCACTCATAACCGACCCGCAGGCTGTCAACCTTAGTACCGTAAGGCACAGTATCACGATCCCCCTTTGCTCTTTGATATATAACCGAACGGAACATACGGCTGATAGGTACACCGTCAGTTTCTGATTCAAAAAGATACTGACGCAGATAGGGACGAATATATTCAACAACCCAGCGCATCCGCCCGATCACGGGGAAATTTCGCAGCAGCGCATGTTTACTCTGATGTATATCGTAAATACCCGTGATGATAAGCGGTAGTGCCAGAGCAAACAACCAGAGAGCAGACAGCCAGATTAAAGATAAAAGTGCAATAACAACAAGTGAAGAAACAGCAGTAAGAGCAAAATACTTTCTCATATCAATAACCCCCCTATATATTTACCTGCTATATCTCAGGTGCTTAATATGCAGTTTAGCTGTAAGTATCAGCCTGACAAGGCAGGCAAGTACGACAGACCATGCGTATATACACAAAGGTACTCAGCAAACAGTCCTTATTTTCTATTGCGGCAGTCCGGGTGACGCACTGAAGCGGTAATAGCGGGCCAGAAGCGGCCGGATAATCGCCAGTCCAATAATAAATGCGATAGGTTTCAGCACGTTGACTCGGCTCATTAACTCAATATAAGCATCAAGTTCAGTTACAACATTTCCCTGTGCCGTTTTAACATGAAGTTCGGTTAAAGCTTTACACGGATCGATACCAAGCGCCTGCAGCTCCTTATCTCTTCCGGTGATATCAAACCAGCACACAGAATTACCCGCAGTCCCGGCCAGTTTCTGATAATTATCACGATCTTTAATACAACGCGGGCAGGCACCGTCGTAGTAGACTGTAATTTTTTCAGTGTATTTTTTCATGTTAATACCTCTACGCTTATTCTAGTGTAGCGGTAGTTTCTCAATCGGAAAAAGTACAAGTATTTAAATATTCCGCCCTGGTTGTTATTAATAGTGAACAGCTGATAAAACGATTATTTTTCGAACTGCGGTGTGTACCATAATGACTTTTCCTGCAGAGGGGTCTCTACAGGAAGCAGCGGATTCTTGAACCTGAATATCTTACGATGTTCAATATTTGCTGACTCAAAAATTTCCCTGTTAGCCGGGTGATGGTAAAATAAACGGTCAAATGAACCGTCTTTAATTGCAAGGCGAAGCCCTTTTTCTAAACGCAGAGCAAGTTGAGTATTGTGTTTGTTAACAAAGAAGTATTGCGGAGCAGGATATTGAATAAGCAGGCTTTCTTCCACTACAAACTGCTTATCTTTATGTGCGTCAACCTCAGCCCAGGGTTCATTAATGCCGCGCGGAAAATAATCAAACCTTTCCATTTCCAGCATACTGAAAAGCCCCTTGTAGGTAGGGCTGCTGATCACCTTAATACCGTTAGCACGTAAAATTTCGCTGTCCGGCCAGTCGTGCCCCTGCCCCGCGGTCAATTTTTTCAAATCATCTAAGGTACTGATCATAGAAAACTTTTCTTTATCCTCGGCACGGATAATAAAAATACGATGTCCCAGCAGTCCTTTTAATAACGGAATACGGATCGGCAGCAGCAGCTCTTCACGCTCTTTCGAGGTCATTGTCCAGACCACATCAACCAATCTGCCTGCTGCCAGCTGCTTTATCGCCCGCCCCTGAAACATTTTTCTATTTATTTTTTCCAGTCTGTAAGGACCGTCTGTTTCAGCCGTTTTTTTCAAGGCTAAATGCAGCAGATCAATAACATAGAGGCTGCGTTGATCCTGACTTCCCTGAGGACTAATATGTCTGATCACCAGCTCATCTGCCCGGGTTATACTGTTAATCAAAAACAGGAGCATCAAAGCAGTAAAAAACTGTTTCATTATTTCTCCTGCAGCAGTGTATTACAGACGATCAGCAAACGCAGTATCCGTTGTATTTGCATAAATATTTAATAATTACTTTGTTAATCAAACTTAGACCCGATTAAACATTAAAAATAGTCAAACAGACAAGGCCTCTGACTAAAGTTTTATAAAACAGAACAATTACCGCGCAAAATAATGTTTCTACTGCGTCCGATCAAAGCCGCATTACATTTTAAAAGGGTTAAAGTATTAGGCACCTTATTTTTTCACCGAATAATCAGGGCTGTTTTCAGCGACTGAAAGGACCGCTTCAGAGTGGGACTGATCATAAACAAACGGTGATAATTCCCGCTGCAGACGATCAGCAAGCAGAGTGCTGCGCAACGGTTTCTGTCTGGCTTGTTTAAGATAAGCGCCAACCTCGCACTCCCATACTGCAATAACATTCCAGCCTAATGTGTTCAGCAGCTGCAGGTTTTGTTTATCTCTTTGTTTATTACGCGAGAATTTATCTTTCCAGTATTGTGTTCGGGTTTTAAGAGTTGTTGCGCGTTTACACGACTGGTGGTGATGCCAGAAGCAGCCGTGTACACAGATTACCGTTTTATACTTTTTCAGAACGATATCCGGCTTACCGGGCAGTATGCCTGATTTATATAGCCTTTTATTTACTCTGCCGTACAGCCTAAAGCGGTAACCAAGTGCATGCAGAAGACTGCGCACCACGATTTCGGGTTTGGTTCCCGTCGACCGTATGCGGCTCATATTCCAGCTGCGGTGCGCTTTAGATATACTGTCAGTCACTAACCCCGTCCTTTGCTCGGCTATGAAATATACAGATAAAAACCTTTTAAATGCAGCGTCCTGGCCCTGTTACCAGTAATTTTCTGAGCTGAAATTACCGGGTTTGCGGCGCAGATGTTTTTTATAACCCAGCTGAACAAGCTGCTCACTAGTTTCCTTTACCATATCCGGATTACCGCATAAATAGAAGAAACTGTTTTCAGCTGTCAGTCTGACCTGTGCAGTTTCAGCTAACAGCCCGGACTGCAGCAGCTGCGGTATTCTGCCCTGTAGAGCGCCGTCACACTGCTCTCTTGAAACAACCGGCATATATACAAACTTATCCTTATATAAGGCGGCTGTCTGTTCTATTTTAGACTGATAAACCAGTTCAGCTTTAGTTCTAACAGCATGTACTAAAACAATTTTTTTAAAACGTGCACGGGTTTCATGCTCATCTAGAATAGAAAGAAATGGACCTACTGCAGTCCCCGTTGATAATAACCATAAGTCGGTGATATGTTCCGGGATTTCAGCTAAAGTCATAAAACCGGCGGCCTGTTTTCCGACATAAACGGTATCATCTACCTGCAGGTTTTGAAGCTGTGAACTTAACTCCCCGTCAGAGACGCTGATCAGAAGAAACTCCATCTCCTGATGACCGCTTTTATGATTCGGAGAATTAACCAGCGAATATGCGCGGCGCACCCATTCACCAGCTTCATTCAGCAGGGCTAATTTAGTAAACTGCCCCGCCAGGTAAGGTTCAACGGGAGCATTGACCTTTAAACTGAATTCATTATCTGTCCAGTCAGTTCGGCCGATCACTCTGCCTTTTATTAAACCATGTGGAATTTCTTTCATTAGAGCTCTCCTTAAAAAACAAAATAATTAAGGTTTAACGGAGTATTAATCTTTAAGCTGAATTCGTCATCTGTCCGTTGCCTTCACTAACGCTTGTTTATTAAACCTGATTTATCTCGAACACACATTAACTATAACATGCTTTTAATATACACCTTATAACATGAATTTCTTAACTAATAATACCTTAATCTACTATATTTGCTTTACCGGCAGCCGGCTGGATAAGCTTTAATACTTCTCTTATCAATCTCTTAATAGATACCGCAAAGCAACTTTACTTTGACAATCAAACTATATAGCATCCACATACTTTGATGATCAAGCTAAAATAAGGAAATACAAATGCATGCTCAGGATTTAAATAAATGGCGGCACAGCCATAATTTTACTCACCATAATCATAGGGGGGAACGACGAACGTATTATGTACTGCTGCTTACTCTTATTACTATGCTGATAGAAATCACTGCGGGAACTATATACGGTTCAATGGCCTTACTGGCCGACGGCTGGCATATGGGTACTCACGCTTTTGCCTTTATGATCACCATTTTTGCATATCACTATTCCCGTAAACATGCGGACAATAAATCTTTTACATTTGGTACAGGCAAAGCAAGCGTACTCGGCGGTTATAGCAGCGCCATTCTTCTTGGTTTAGTGGCATTGATAATGCTAGGCGAATCAATTCACCGATTAATGTCGCCGCAAATCATTCAGTTTAATGAAGCGATAATGGTTGCTGTAATCGGCCTTCTGGTAAATGTGGTCAGCGCATTTTTACTAAAAGATGACCACCATCACGGACATGAGCATCAGCACGGCCACTCTCATCACCATGATCACAACTTGAAAGCAGCCTATCTGCACGTATTAGCAGACGCATTAACCTCTGTACTGGCAATTGCAGCCCTGTTTGCAGGAAAGTACTGGGGATGGAACTGGGTGGATGCGTTAATGGGCATTGTAGGCTCAGTGATTATTACCCGCTGGGCGATCGGGCTGATGCGGCAGACCAGCCCGATTCTGCTTGATGCGGGCATCGATTATGATTATCAGAAGCAGGTCGTCACAACTTTAGAAAAATACAATAATAGCAAAGTCAGTGATATTCATATCTGGAGAGTCAGTGCCGATCATTATGCTGCGGTCATTTCACTGGTCACACACATTCCGGAATCTGTAGATCATTACAAGCAATTACTACATAAGTTTGATAAAATTGTTCATCTGACCATTGAAGTAAACCACTGCACCGAGAGACAATAAATACCCTATGAAAGAGATTGAACAGCTTAATCATTCTATTATCGAGTTTTACGACAAGCTTTCCTCCTGGGAACATGCGGTTGTAAGAGAGCAGAACATTTCACTGGCACAGGTTCATACCATTGAAGTATTAGGCAGTCACGGTGCAATGAGGATGAAAGAGCTGGCCGACAGATTAGGAATAACAACCGGCACATTAACCGTACAAATAGATAAGCTAGTCAATGCCGGATTCATTGCACGCCGTCCGCATGAGTCGGACAGGCGCTCAATCCTGGTTGACTTAACAGACAGCGGCCGGCATCTCTATCGGGAACATGACGATCTTCACCTGGCACTGACTCAGGATATTACTGCAAACTTAGATAAGGATCAGCGAAAGATACTGCAGTTATGTTTATCTAAAATGAATAATGAGTTCTAGTTAATACCTTGATCTAGGAGCTAAGAAATCCGGCATTCAGATGCGAAACCTCAGGCACGGGATAATTTTCAAAAAATGCGTATTGGATCATTATTCATATTTCAACAAAACTACTAAACATTCAATTTATTGCCAAATATATTCCTTTAAATTCATCAGCATAGGTAAAATTTCTGCGTGCACGGGACTTTAAGCAGAATCATTTCGGTTTCTTTCATATTTTTGAATAACAGCCATACTTATAATAATTGACTTTTAAAGGCAGCTGGAAAATGAATTACTCTTTGAAACCTTATTTGTTTTTTACTCTCTGCTGCCTGATTGGAATGCAGCCGGTGTATAGCCATGCGTTTGCCGTTAACAGTGCGAGTGAAATAGAGCTGAAATACCCTGTATTGGTTGAGACAATATCTCAGGAGCATGCACACAAAAGTATCTGGCAGGATCAGTCCTTAAGAGAGCAGTTTGAAAATCAAATTCTGCTGCTGGTACTAGCTGATATCAGCGATGATTTAGCAGAGCGTTACCAGGCATTAACTGAAGCTGCAGAGGAAAATAACTGGCCGGGTTATGAGATAATCGCTTCTGACTTATTATTATTCTATATGTCATATACGCAGCAAATCCCGGCTCAAGGAAATTCATGGTTGTTTGGCGGGCGAATAAACCATGGTATAGGCACTCCGTCTAAAGCATCTATAGACGCATTTTTTAATGCCCAGTCAAATCAACAGAGATTAGAATATTTTCAAGCACTGCAGCCAGCATCAGATCAGTACACGCAGCTTTCTCAAAATTTATTCGATTATTATCACAAGAACCGCAAGAAAATTTCCATCCCGGAATTTACAGCATTTGCAAAACAGGGTGAAAACCTTGAACAGAAAACACTTTTATTGTCACGTTTACAGATCTCCGGTGAAATATCGTTAGAAAGTAAAGCCTATTTTGAGGCACAGGGCGAACAATTATACAGTCCGGAGCTGCAGAACATTATCCAGTTTTTCCAAAAACGCCATGGTTTAAAAGCGGACGGCATTATTGGCGCGAACACCCGTTTCTGGTTAAATATCAGCCATCAGGAAAGACTGCGCTTAATGGCATTAAATATTTTAAGAATACAGTTATGGTCCGTTAATAAACCGAGGATGGTATTAGTTAATATTCCTAATTACACCATGGAGTACTGGGAATCTGGAAAAAAGGTCTTTGAGAGTAAAGTTATCGTCGGACGCTTAACCAGAAAAACGCCGCTGTTTTCATCCAAACTTGATTCGATTGTATTTAATCCGACCTGGCGGGTACCAACACGTATAATGCGTAACGATATTCTTCCTAAAGCCTTATCCGACAACGATTATTTTACTGATCACCGTTATGACATTATCCCCAACTGGCGCAGTAAAGATGTCATTAATCCTGAAAATATAGCCTGGGAGAACATCACAGCAGCGAACTTTCCCTATAAACTCCGCCAACAATCAGGGCAGAGCAATGCGCTGGGCCTATATAAATTCAACACACCTAATAAAAATGCCATCTATTTACATGATACCCCGGCAAAATCATTGTTTGATAAACAATACCGCGCATACAGTTCCGGCTGCATAAGGGTGCAGGAGTCAAAGAAATTCGCACAGCTTCTGATGGATAAATCAGGCTTTTCAGATCAAGATTTTCTCAGCCACCATCAGCTTCCTGAAACCAATGTGGTCGCTTTAAAGAAAAAAATAACTATGTTTACCATGTATCAAACCGTCTGGGTTGATGAGTTCGGGTTCACCCAGTTTAGAAAAGATATCTATAATTACGATAAATTAAGTAAAAGCCGTAACGCAGAGAAAAACTTCTATTTTTGATAAAAATATAAAACCTTGTTGTTCAACAACTAACCGCAACAATAACTGTTTAGGACAGTTTTTAATCATTTAGTATTTGACGCCTGTATTAAAAGTCAGTATCTTCGCGCCTTTGATCGTTTATTTATTATACAGCGGAATGATATGACAGCCCCTCATCACAGTCGTCGAAAATTTATAAAAAGCAGTTTGCTTCTTTTAGGTGCATCAGCCCTTCCTTCTTTATCATTTGCATCATTAATACAAGGCTCGCCTAGAGTTTTACAGATGAGTAATATCCATACTGGTGAAACACTTAATACACAGTACTTTGACGGCCGCCAGTATCAGCTGACTGAGCTGCAGAAAATTAATCACTTATGCCGTGATTTCCGTCAGAATGAAGCCTTTGACATGGATAAAACATTATTCGATCAAATATCAGCTATCCAGCAGGTTATCGGCTGCGATAATCAGGTAGAGATTATCTCCGGTTTCCGTTCCTCGGCTACCAATAAAATGTTGAGTAAAAGATCTGAAGGTGTAGCAAAAAAAAGCCTGCATATGCTTGGCAAAGCAATAGATTTTAGAATCGAAGGCGTACCGTTAAGCGATGTAAGGAAAGCAGCTTTATCACTTAAAGCCGGCGGAGTCGGTTATTACCCGAACAGTAATTTTGTACATATTGACAGCGGACGATTTCGTACCTGGTAATAAGTTCTGATTAATGAACAGCTCCGGGATTAAAACCGGCATGATATGCAAAATACAATCCCCGGAGCTGAACTATATAATTCAATATAGTCAGCACCATATTCTCACCCAGGCCAAATTAACCTAGCATCTCTGCACCTTACCGCAAAAAGTATTCACTTTAGCTGTCAATCAGCCACCAGAAACTTTACTCATTATAGCAATCGGCAATACAAAACTGTTTCCTTGAAATAACCGATCGACTCTGCAGCTAAAACGATTTAAGTAGAAAAATGCTTATTCTTTACTAGGATACAAGTAAGCACTGACACTTTATTTATTTTATCAAAATATTAAAAACTATCTCCACTGCTAAAGCCGGCACAGAATGTTACTGCAGCACCTTAAATCATGAACAGAAAAGAAGGTCTACGAAATGATTAAAAAGTTTGTTATCTCCACTACTGCTCTGCTGCTGTTAACAATCATAGGTTTTATGTACTGGCAATCCGCACCAAATACTGAACAGGGAGTTCAGACCAGCGGTCTGCCGATAAAAGTTGCCCGTTATTACTGGCCGGGAATGTACTGGATAGAGATCGCAGCAAAAAAAGGCTGGTTTAAAGAAGCTGGTCTTAATGTTGATTTAATTGATTGTAACTCTGACTACTACGCTTCCCTGCAGGATATGGTTGACGGAAAAATTGACACAAATAACTTCTATCTATTCGATTTTATGCGCTTTAATGCAGCAGGCGCAGATCTGCTTCTGATCATCAACAGCGACAACTCTACCGGCTCAGAGGCCATTATTGCAAAGCCGGTAATCACAACCATAGCAGACCTGAAAGGAAAAAAGATCGGCGTTGATAAAGGGAGTAATTTGGAATATATACTGGATACTGTGTTGAAACGACATGGATTAATGCCCGCTGATGTGATTAAAGTACAAGTCAGCAGCGAACAGGCAGCAGAGGAGTTCGGCAAAGGACAGCTAGATGCGGTTGTCACATGGGAGCCGGTTGTATCAGCTGCGGTAGAACAGTGGCATGGCCGAAAGCTCTTTAATACCTCTGCGATCCCCGGCATATCTCCTGTCGGCTGGGTTTTCAAACGAAGCTTCACTGAGCAGAGGCCCGGAGACGTACAGGCCTTTGTCAACGTATGGCACAGAACTACACTGTTTATCAAAAATAAACCTAAAGAAGCGTTCGCTATTATTGCCGACATCTACAACGTCACTGCAGAAGAAGTAGAGACATTTGCGCGTTTAGACCAAATACTGGACCTTCGGGATAATCTTACCTCCTTCTCTTATGGCGCAGGATTTGAGTCCCTGCACGGCACAGCGCGCCATATGACTAACTTTCTAATTGACAAAGGGGTAACAAAAAAGCAGCTTGACAGCACTAAATTTATTGACGCGGCCTTTATTCGCAGCCTCAAGCACTCTTTGCGGCAGGAAGCGTTATGAAATTTGCCAGTAAAATAACATTGTCGGTTGCGCTGGTATCACTTGTTGCTCTGCCTATGCTGGTTTTGAGCGTTTTTTATTCCGCCCGAACTGTACTTCAGAAAAACATCAGCCAAACTCACCAGGAAATTGCTCAACGGCAGATGCAGACAATTGACCGGGCCCTTTATACTGCCTACCGGGATATTCAGATGATCGCTGAAGACGACTTTCTGCAGGTATTTCTAGCCCGGAATAGTAAGGCTAATGAGAAAGAGCAGCTTCAGATCCTTAATGAGTTAGAAGAACGAGCCCTGTTTACCGGCCCCTGGGACCTGTTAACTGTGGTCGACGAAGCAGGTTATATCATCATGTCGACAAATAAAGAGCTTATCGGCAGGCAAATAGAAGAATATACGACAAGCAGCACAGCATACTACCAGGCAGTCAAAGGCAAAACCTACTATTCTGATCTGGTACTAAGCCAAGAGTCAGGCAGACCGACAGTCATATTTGCAGCACCAGTTAAAAGCAGGCAGGGAAAGAGTGCTGTTAACGGAGTGGTGCTCGGCCATTTCGCATGGCCCGTAATTATTCAGGCGCTGGATGAAATCCCCCCGCCTGCCGTCGTACATCTTATCAACAAAACGGGTATGACCATAGCAGCTCCCAGCGCCTATGCCGATCATATCTTTAAGCTAAATCTCGACGGCCACGCTCTAGCGGAAAAGTCACTTGCAGATGGCATCGGGGGCAGCGCAGTTATTGAACAAGGAGCGCATAAAGTACTAGGGCCCATGCTGGCGGTTTACTCTTCGCAGAACGGCCTTTTTGGTTATAAAGGCCGCGGCTGGGGCCTGCTGCTGGAGGCTCCCCTTGAAAAAGCACTAGCTCCCGTTAATCAGCTGGCAAGAAATGTCGCAGCAGCCGCATTGATAGTGACCATACTGCTGATAGGAGTTCTCTATTATGCAGGCAGAATGCTTGCCCGGCCGGTAGAAAAACTGACAGAAACAGTAGAGGAGGTTTCGCGCGGAGATTTGACAGTAAAGGCTGAAGTAAGTACAACTGATGAAGTTGGAGAGCTGGCCTGTTCATTCAACAGAATGACTGAAACTCTGCAAAAGACCACCGTTTCAAAAGATTATCTGGACAACATTCTGAAAACAATGCTTAACATGCTGATCGTTATCGACCCGGATAGAAATATTATTTCGGTTAATCAGGCAGCCCTCTCTCTGCTGGGCTATCAAGAAAATGAATTAATCGGCCGGCCCGCTGAGATAATTATTGCCGAAAAGAGCCTGTTAAAATCAAAAAATATAGCGGCCTTCGCCCTCAAAGGTACAGCAGCTAATCTTGAAACATACTATATCAGCAAAAACGGACGCAGAATAACGGTACTCTTTTCCAGCTCAATTATGCACGACTCCGAAGGACAGGTTAAGGGTATTGTCTGCGCGGCCACTGACATCAGTAAACGCAAGGAGCATGAAGAAAAATTGCGCCGAAACAGCCGCGCTTTAAGAGCTATCCATGCCAGTCATATTCTTCTAACACGCTCTGATAATGAACATTCGTTGTTTGCAGGGGTATGCAGCAACATTGTTGATCAAACAGGCTATCGGTTTGCCTGGGTAGGACTACTGCATCCAGATAATGCAGATTCCATGATCACAGCATCCTGCGCAGGAGAGGAACAACACTTCAGCCGTTTACTGCAGCAGCGCCTGCAGGCTGTCGAGTCAGCAGACAGCCCGGAGGCGACAGCACTCAGAACCTGCAGACCTTGTATTGAAATAAACATTAATAACCTTATAGAAAACGTTCACTGGCGCAGGGAAGCAGCCGAATACGGCTACCGGTCAGTTATCGTCCTTCCGCTCATGCATAAGCAGGAGGCATTCGGTGTACTGTCAATCTACAGTTTACAGAACAATAGCTTTGAAGCAGATGAAGTGACCTTGATGAAGAAGCTCGCCGATGATCTCGCCTATGGTGTTACAGCAATACGGACAAAGCAGAATCACAAACTGGCAGAGAAAAAAATTGCTTATCAAGCCTTTCATGATTCTTTGACTGGTCTGCCTAACCGGGCAAAAATCATGCAGTCCCTGAAGCAGAGCGTTGAACATATTCACAAGCACAACGGTGCACTGGCAATCCTGTTTATTGATCTGGATGATTTTAAACTGGTTAACGACACACTCGGGCACTCGGCCGGTGATGAACTGCTCCAGCAGGCTGCAAAGCGTTTAAAAAGGGCCACACGTGACAGTGATATCGTGGCGCGGCAGGGAGGAGATGAATTTATTGTGCTCTTTACTGAATACGACAAACAACTGACCAATACGGAATTCGAGCAGGAAGCATCTGTCGTTGCACAGAGAATACTAGATGATCTGCACAAGCCGTTCCGGGTACAAGACCAGGATGCCTATATCTCGGCCAGTATTGGTATCAGCCTGCTTCCTGGCGACAGCGATAATGCCGATCAGTTGATTCAATATGCAGACAATGCAATGTACCGGGCTAAGGAGCTGGGCCGTAATAACTATCAATATTACTCCCAGGAGCTGTCGGAACGCCAGCAGAAAAAAATGTCACTGGCAACAATGCTCCATAAGGCAGTCGAACAAAAGGAATTCAGACTTCTTTACCAGCCGCTTATTAATCTGGACAACGGCAGAATGGTTGGAGTAGAAGCTCTGATCCGCTGGGAACGGGAGACGTCTCATCTGATCTCCCCTGCCGACTTCCTGCCGGTCGCAGAAGATACTGGATTAATCCTGCCTATTGGTGACTGGGTAATACAAGAAGCTTGTCAGCAGCTGCGCAAATGGGCAGATAAAGGGATTTCACTGCAGGTAGCAGTTAATTTGTCAGCACGACAAATGTGGCACGGTGACATTGCAGGTCAGATACTAAATATTATAAATGAGACTGGTATATCAAAAAGTATGCTTGAAATCGAAGTGACTGAAAGTGCGATGTTTGTTGATCCTGAACGAATGGAAAAAACACTGCTGCACTTCAAGGACAACGGTATCAAAATTTCTCTCGATGATTTCGGTACCGGTTATTCCTCACTTAACCGCCTGAAACGCCTGCCTATCCATAAGCTGAAAATCGACAAGTCCTTTGTTGACGGTACTCCTGAAGACGAAGATGATATTGCCATCGTCACAGCAACGATACAAATGGCGCAAAGCCTGAAACTGTATTCCCTGGCAGAAGGGATTGAAACACTAGAGCAGTGCAGCTTTTTAAAAGGTCTGGGATGTAACTATGGTCAAGGCTATTATTTTTCAAAACCAGTGCCGGCTGCAGAGATAGAACTGATGTTTAATCAAAATCATCAATGGGAGTTACAGATACAAAAATCAAACAACATCATATCTATGAAAACATCATAATATTGAGAAATAAGTTATAACTTCGAGTGGTTTTCACTGCTTTTAACGGTATTTAATCGTTACTCAGAATCAGGCGGCAGGTTAATTCTTAGGCAAAAACACAGTACTGACCGCTGCTAGGCGCGTTCCGTGCTTTATTTTACAACTGGTTTAGATGAAGCGAATAATTTATAGAAAATATTTCCTGCAGAAGATAAAAAAACAAAGATTGATCCCGTTAATGCACCGCATTATCTTATAAACTAACAAATATATATACTCGGCCTGTCAATAAACACTTCAGTTTTTTTGTTCAACACTGCACAAATCAAACCTGCTAATTTCTATTACAAGCTATACACCAATAATTTATAAATCAGGATTTATCGCCATGATCAAAAAACTTAGCCTTTCTGCACTATTACTACTGTCACTTCCGGCTTTTTCCGGCGAAGTAAGTACTGTTACCCTGGACAACGGTGCCAAAGTGCTGATCAAAGATGACTTCACATGGGAATATGTAATTCTTACAGAACAGCCTGTCATACAGGGGGCGCAGGATACAGCAGTCCCTGCTTTAACCGCAGCCGCCATGACACAGAAAACCCTGATTTCTACTGCTGCACTTGATGGTGTAAAAGTAAGCTTCACTGAAAGTGAATGGGACGAAGGAAAATTAGGACTTAACTTCGACCTGCACAGCACGACTTCAAAAAATATTGTTGTGGTGGACGTTGAAGTGACACTGTTTGACGACAGCGGTAAACGCATTAAAAAGGAAGTATTGACCGTCTGGCAGGCTCAATACCGTCTACCGGAGACTTACCTGCGTGATGGCGATCAGCGTCCAGGCCGTACGCTGTGGATCGAAGATATCGATCCGAGCAGCTGGGAAAAGCAGCTTATCACTCTAAAAGTTATCGAAGTTAAAGCTCGCTAATCCGCATTTTCATAAGCTGATTTTATATTAACTGTGCTCAATAACCTGAGCACAGTTTTCTGCACTAATAATCTGCGGCATCCTGCTGAACAGAGCTCCCCGAAAAAATCAACAAAGCCTAAACTTATCGCGAATACGCGATCTGGATCAACAGCTTTCGCCGTCGTTCTACTTGCCATAAACTACTATTAAAACAACAGGTAACACAGGCATACACTATGACTGAGATTACTGAAAGATGTCTTTAACAGATAAAGCAGCAGAGGAGATTTATTCTGCAGCAAAAGATAAAAAGTGATTGAAGCAGTGCATAAACCGTTAAACGAGCAGACAACAGCAGCGAAGAAGATGCGGAATTTACCAGCAAATGAAAAGTTTTAAACAGGCAGTTTGTTAAAAGTCAATGAAATATACGTAGTACTGTGTATTGTTTGCTTTCAATAAACAGGATTTATTTTTTCACTATTAATAGTATGGATACTCGACTGCAGATGAAATTATTAACAAAAAATATAACCCTTTTTCTGCTGTTTACACTGCTGTCCAGTCAGATTCAGGCGGCGGTGCTCGATGGTGAAGGTTACGGTAAAACGCAGAAAGCAGCTCAGGATGATGCACTAGCCTCGCTGGCAGCCACCATATTCGTGCGCATTGAAAGCAGCTTTGAACAACAGGCAAACAATCTGGGTGAGTATTCCATTTCATCTTCCACCCGCTCCAGTACGGATCTGCCGATCATCGGTGCTGAGTTCAACTGCCGCGAAAAAGACGGCTATTACTGTCTGGCAACACTTAACAGTAAACGCGCACTGCCGCTTTATGAACAAAAGCTCACTCCTCTCTATAAAGAGATCCGTTCCGTTGACAGCGCTCTTAAGCAGAACAATAAAAAGCATCACTACCGCCGTTTAAAATCCTTGTTACAGCTGCTGGAACAGTCGGACAAATACCGTACTCTGATAACCTTCCTCTCCGGTAAAAACACAGCTGAACCACAGATATCATTCAGCCGGCAGCAGCTCAACGAGCAGCTTCTTGCCCTGGAAAGTCAAGCGCCAAGCCTTGAACTGGCAGCTGAACTGCTTGCACGCGGCATTCCCGACAGCCCTGTTTATATCCGTCCGGCTACCCTTCGCAACTCCCGAGAGGTCACCCCCTTTGCCGGCGCACTGCAGATGCAGCTGCAGAAAGCACTGCCCAATTCTGCAGGCAGCTACGAACAGGCCGAGTTCAGTTATTCAGGCAGCTATCAGATCAGTAAACAGGGTATCCTGGTCGCTTATTCCCTGGTGGACCGCGATGGTAATACCATCAGTACTTCTGCTGCGTCTATACTTCCCGAGGCTTACCGGAACTACCGGGCAGAGCCGCTGGCACCGGACTTTGACCGCCTGCTGCATAAAGGATATGCGCTCGACAGTGACTTTAAAGTTCAGCTTGCTACCAATAAAGGAAGCCGCCAGCTGCTCTTCCATCAGGGAGAAATGGTCAAACTAATGGTTAAACTGAACCGTCCAGGCTATTTCTATATTGTCGGCCATGCCAAAAATAATCAGCAGGAGTTATCGTATCTTCTGGAAGCCGGATACGGAGAAGGCTCGCGTAAGTTTGTCTATTTTGTCAACGGTGATCAGATCAATAAATGGCTGTCACTGGGTGAATTTGAAACTATCCCGCCGTTCGGCATCGAAAGTCTGCAGGTTATTGCTGCTGAAAAGGATCTGATCGACAAACTGCCCGGCTACCGTTATGACAATGAAACTGGGTATTTTAAACTTGCCGACAATATCAGTCAGGGGCTTGGAAAAACCCGAGGTCTGCAGAAGGTCAAGTCCAGCAATACAGATCCGGAAAAAACGGCTGAAGCTGTATTACTGTTTACCACCCAGCAAAACCTGGAGTAACAACAATGAAAAATCCCCTGCTGACGCAGCTTAGAAATGTAAAAAAAATTAGATAAGCACAGCAAAATCTTAATGTCGACTGTGACCAACGGAACTGGAAATAAAATGATTAAAAAAACACTGTTATTACTCTCTATCGCGCTGACTCTCTCCGGCTGCTCATTGTCGCCGGCATTCGAAATCAGTAACGAATCTTATAAAGGTAACCACCGAGCTGCTATTGAGCAGTTTTCTCAACAGATAGGTGAATTTGAACGCTGGGCAGATTATGAACCCAAAGGATGGGCACAGCACTGGGGTTATATGATCTACCTGTGTAATTCCTATCAGATGGTCCGAGATTTTTCTATGGCGCAACAGTGTGTGATCCGCTGGAAAGATGAAATGTTAAAGCAGGTCGGCGACAGCAAAGAAGATCAGGAAATAAGGGAATGGGTTTTGACTGATTATAACCGTCTGCAGACTGCCATTTTTCTGGAGCTGGGAAACTATCCAGAAGCTTACCGCAGCTACAAACAGGCCCAAAATCATAGCAGCTCCTCCAATGAAGACAGCTGCGCTGTGCCGTCACGTATAGGCATAAAACCTATGGCGGCTATGTACGCCAATGGTGCAGTGGCAGCTGTGCAGCTGGGTTACCGCCACGAAGCAGCCGCAATTGCTGATAAGATAGACTGCCTGGATTATCCATCGATTCTCTTAAGCGAAAGCGCAGAAGACGTAAAAGTTAAAAATGCCAGTAAAGCGCGTATCTACCTCGCCCTGGGGGATTACAGTAAAGCGCAGCAGGCACTGATGTTTTCACAGTCGCTCAATGATACTATTATGCGCTCTCTAGATGCAGTCACCACCTTGGGCCTCTCAGAACTATTAGGAGCCGGGGAAGAAAGGGCAAATCCGTTCAATTTTGATGAAACCTATATGCTGGCGAAAATAGCCCAGGGCAGCGGTCGACTTGAAGATGCCGAAAATATTTACCTCAGCCTTTTATACACAGCAGAACAATCTGATACTCCGATAATCCAGTGGTACAACAACTTAGTGTTTGATCCTGAAAACACAACTGCTCACTCCACTTCTCTGCTCAACCGTCAGGGAATCTACTATCAGTTACTCTACGATCTCGGAGTCATCGCCGAGCAGCTTGGCCGTCCAGACAAGGCACTCATTTATTACCAACAGTCTGTGAAAGTTATTGAAGAGCAGCGTGCATCGATCAATACCGAAGCTTCTAAAATAGGTTTTATCGGCAATAAAGAAGCAGTCTATCAGGATCTGGTGACCCTGCTGATAAAACAGGGAAAACTGGAGCAGGCCTTTGTCTATGCAGAGCGCAGCAAAGCGCGGGCACTGATCGACACACTGGCAAGCAAACAAAACTTTGCACCCAAGACCTTCGACGAGCAGCCTCCTCTGCTCCTGGCAAAACTAAACGTTATCGACTCAGATCTGCAGACTGCCGATTACAGCGAAACTAGCGGACGCAGCCGCAGTGTCGATCGCGGCCTACTGCGCAAAACTCAACAACAGCTGCAGACAACACAGCCGGAGCTGGCATCATTGGTAACCGTTTCAGCCCCCGAAGTGACGGAGCTGCAGCAGCGCCTGGCAGGCGATGAAACATTGATTGAATTCTACGGCAGCGGTACCCAGCTGTTTGCCTTTCTGCTGTCGCAAAGTGGTATTAAGGCGGCCGTGCTTAACGGTGAAGATTTAATAGATTCAGTCAGCACTTTACGCGAGGATCTGCAGAAAATTGACAGCAATAGCTACCAGCACAGCGCAAGTCTGCTCTATCAGCGTCTATTCAAACCGCTGCAGGATGACCTGCATACTAAAAAACTGATTATCGTGCCCCACGGCCCGCTGCATTATCTGCCGTTTAATACCCTGTATAACGGTAGTGATTTTCTTATTGATCAGTATGACATCAGTATTCTGCCGAGCGCCTCGGTGATGGCATTTATTGATAAAAAGGTAACAGCACCTCAGCCACTGCTGATCCTCGGCAACCCGGAGCTCGGCGATCCAAAACTAGCACTGCCTGGCGCAGAGCAGGAGGCCAAAACAATTGCCTCGCAGCAGAGAGGTGTCAGCCTACTGCTTGGCTCCGATGCCACTGAAACGCAGGTAAAACAAAACGGCGCGTTGTTTAAAACTCTGCATTTTGCCTCACACGGGATATTCGATCCGGAGCAGCCACTCTCTTCCGGACTACTGCTGGCCAAAGACCAAAGCAATGACGGTATGCTTACTGTTCGGGAGCTCTACGAACTGAACCTAAACGCCGATCTGGTGACACTCTCCGCCTGTGAAACCGGACTTGGCAAGATAGCCAACGGCGATGACGTGGTGGGCTTCACCCGAGGGTTTTTATATGCGGGAACCAACAGCATTATATCCAGCCTATGGAAAGTTGATGATCAGGCCACCAGTCAGTTAATGCAGCATTTCTACGCAAATCTGGCAGTCAGTTCTGATAAACGTTTGGCACTAAAAAAGGCGCAGCTGGCAGTCAAAGCCAACTATAACCGCCATCCCTATTACTGGGCGGCGTTTCAGCTGACCGGGCGCTAGAAGCGAGCCCCTGTTACTGACAATAATAAGAGCAAAACGACGAAACCCTGATGCTGTTTAGACTCCAATGGAATTGGAAATTAATATGATAAAAAACACACTGTTATTACTATCTGCAATACTAGCTCTTTCAGGCTGTTCAACACCAATGCCGCTGGCGTATCAGATCAGTACCGAATCATATCGAGGCAACCATCGTTCTGCTGTTGAGCAGTTTTCTCAAGAGATAGGTGAATTTGAGCACTGGGCAGATTATGAACCCAAGGAATGGGAGCAGCACTGGGGTCATATGATCTACCTGTGTAACTCCTATCAAATGCTCCGTGATTTTTCCAAGGCACAGCAGTGTGTGCTTCTTTGGAAAGAGGAAATGTTAAAGCAACTCGGGGACAGTCAAGAAGATCAAGAAAACAAAAAATGGATATTAGTTAACTACAATCTAGTCAATAGCGCAGCTTCCCTAGAGTTGGCCAACTACCAGGAGGCTTACCGCAGCTACAAACTTGCCAGAGCATATAGCTCCCTCAATGAAAACAACTGTACTATGCCGTTAGAAAAAGGGATCGGCATAGAAGATATGGCCCGCATGTATGCAAACGGTGCTGTTGCAGCCGTGCAGCTAGGCTATCGCGATGAAGCGGCGGCAATTGCCGAAGAAATCGACTGCATCACATGGTCATCCATTGTTGTAAACGAAGCCGCAAAAGATGTAAAAGTAAAAAACGCCAGTAAGGCTCGTATCTACCTCGCCTTAGGTGATTACAGCAAAGCACAGGAAGCCATGTTGTTTTCTCAATCGCTCGGTGACACTTTCTTTCGTTCTATGGATGCACTCACCACCTTGGGCTTCTCAGAACTATTGGGGGAGGGGAAGAAAACAGCAAATCCGTTTAACTTTGACGAAACCTATATGCTGGCGAAAATAGCTCAGGGCAGAGGGCAACTTAAAGACGCGGAGAATATTTACCTCAGCCTTTTATACACAGCAGAACAATCTGATACCCCGATAGTCCAGATATACAACAACTTGATATTCGATCCGGAGCAGGCAACTAATCACTCCCCTGCTCTGCTCAACCGCCAGGGAATCTACTACCAGTTACTCTACGCTCTTGGAGTCATCGCCGAGCAGCTGGGACGCCCAAGCGAGGCACTAAATTATTACAAACAATCAGTTGAGGTCATTGAAGAGCAGCGCTCTACTATCAATACCGAAGCTTCTAAAATAGGTTTTATCGGCAACAAAGAAGCAGTTTATCAAGATCTGGTGTCCCTGCTGATAAAACAGGGAAAACTGGAGCAGGCCTTTATCTATGCAGAGCGCAGTAAAGCGCGAGCACTAATCGACACACTAGCAAGCAAACAGGATTTTTCACCTAAAAACGTTGATGAGCGGCCTCCGATGCTGCTGGCACAGCTAAACAAGATTGACTCAGATCTAAAAACGGCCGATTACAGCGAAGCAAGCGGGCGAAGCCGCAGCGCCGACCGTGGATTACTGCGTAAAACACAACAGCAGCTTCAGACTGCGCAGCCAGAGCTGGCCTCACTAGTCACTGTCTCAGCGCCCGAAGTAGCAGAGCTGCAGCAGCGCCTGGCAGGCGATGAAACTTTAATTGAATTTTACGGCAGCGGCACACAGCTGTTTGCCTTTCTGCTGTCACGCAGCGGTATTAAGGCGGCCGTCCTTAACGGTGAAGATTTAGCAGCTGCTGTCAGCGCTTTGCGCGACGATCTGCAAAAAAACGACAGCAATGCCTACCAGCATAACGCAAACCTGCTCTATCAACGTCTATTCAAACCGCTAAAAGATGAGCTGCACACTGAAAAGCTGATTATCGTACCGCACGGCCCGCTGCATTACCTGCCGTTTAATGCTCTGTATAACGGCAGTGATTTTCTGATTGACCAGTACGATATCAGTATTCTTCCCAGCGCCTCGGTAATGGCTTTCCTTAATAAACGTACAACAGCCACTCAGCCTCTACTGGTTCTCGGCAATCCGGAACTGGGCGATGCGAAGCTGGCTCTGCCCGGCGCCGAGCAGGAAGCCAAAGCAATTGCCTCACAGCAGCCCGGTGCCACTCTATTGCTGGGAGCCGATGCCACTGAGACTCAGATAAAACAACACGGCGCTTTGTTTAAAGTTCTGCATTTTGCCTCGCACGGCATATTCAATCCGCAGACACCGCTCTCATCCGGCCTGCTGCTGGCAAAAGATAAAAGCAACGACGGGATACTAACTGTCCGAGAGCTCTACGAGTTGAACCTTAACGCCGATCTGGTGACACTGTCCGCCTGTGAAACCGGGCTGGGAAAAATAGCCAACGGCGATGATGTCGTCGGCTTCACCCGCGGTTTTTTATATGCGGGCACCAACAGCATTATATCCAGCCTATGGAAAGTTGATGATCAGGCTACCAGCCAATTGATGCAGCATTTCTACGCAAATCTGGTCAACAGCTCTGATAAGCGCCTGGCACTGAAAAAAGCGCAGCTGGCAGTCAAAGCGGACTATAACCGCCATCCCTATTACTGGGCGGCATTCCAGCTGACTGGACGCTAACAAGTCCGGATTTCTGACAATATAAGCAGCTCCGGGAAAACCCAGCTGCTTTAAAAAGCGAAACGACAGTCAAGCAACTCAAGAAAAAATGACCTAAGAACTGATACTGTTTACGTCCCAACGGAATGGAAATAAATATGATGAAAACGCCTCTGTTACTACTCACGATTACCCTTGCGCTGTCCGGCTGCGCCTACAAGCCCCAGGAACAAGTGATGTATTTTGCGGCAAACGATCAGTCTAGAACTGCAGTGAACATCTTTGAGCAGGAGATAGTCGAATTTAAACACTGGGCAGATTATCAACCCTCGCTGGGATTTGGTCCGCTTGGCCAGAGCGGTATGGCATTATTGTGCGAATCCTATCTGGTAGTCCGTGATTTTAATAAGGCGCAGCAGTGTGTGAATTACTGGAAAACCGACACATCTCTCTATGAGGGTAAAGTGATCGATCAGGACAGGAAATTAGCCCACTACAACAGTATCAACAGCGCCATTTATTTGGAATTAGGAAACTACCAGGAAGCTTACCTAAGCTATAAACTTGCTAGAAAACATAATAAACGGTTCACTAAGGACACTTGTAAAACACAGTTAGGCATATCACAAATGGCCCGCACTTATGCTAACGGTGCAATAGCCGCTGTAAATCTAGGCTACCGGGATGAAGCAGCGGCAATCGTTGAACAAATAAACTGCATCGAATGGTTCGATACGGCTTTTCACGAAATGCCTGCAGATGTAAAAATTAAACATGTCAGCAAGGCGCGCATCTATCTTGCCCTGGGTAATTACAACAAGGCACAGGAAGCCATGGTATTTTCACAAACACTTGGGGATACCTTATTTCGAACTATGGATGCACTCACCACCTTAGGTCTGTCGGAATTATTAGGACAGGGAAAAGAACTTGCTAACCCGTACAGTTTTGATGAGAGCTACATGCTGGGTAAAATAGCCCAGGGTGCCGGTCGGTTTAATGAGGCAGAGCATATTTACAACAGCCTGCTATTTGATGGATTTAACAAAAACAAACACTCCTCAGATGTGGTTAACCGCTCGGGAATCTACTATCAGTTACTCTATGACTTAGGCTTGATCGCAGAGCTGCATGGGAAACCAGCCAAGGCACTTGATTTTTACCAGCAGTCTGTCGAGGTCATTGAACAGCAGCGCTCAACTATTAATACCGAAGCCTCTAAAATCGGATTTATCGGCAATAAAGAAGCAGTTTATCAAGATCTGGTTAGCCTGCTGGTAAAGCAGGGAAAACTGGATCAAGCCTTTATCTATGCCGAACGCAGTAAAGCGCGTGCATTGATCGATACGCTGGCCAGCAAACAGAACTTCGCAGCAAAAGACCCCGATGATCAGCCTGCTCTGATGCTGGCACAACTAAACAGCATTGACTCAGATCTAAAAACGGCCGATTACAGCGAAGCAAGCGGGCGAAGCCGCAACGCCGATCGTGGATTACTGCGTAAAACACAACAGCAGCTTCAGACTGCGCAGCCAGAGCTGGCCTCACTAGTCACTGTCTCAGCGCCCGAAGCAGCAGAGCTGCAGCAGCGCCTGGCAGGCGATGAAACTTTAATTGAATTTTACGGCAGCGGCACACAGCTGTTTGCCTTTCTGCTGTCACGCAGCGGTATCAAGGCGGCCGCTCTTAACGGTGAAGATTTAGCGGCTGCTGTCAGCGCTTTGCGCAACGATCTGCAAAAAAACGACAGCAATGCCTACCAACATAACGCAAACCTGCTCTATCAACGCCTATTCAAACCGCTAAAAGATGATCTGCACACTAAAAAGCTGATTATCGTGCCGCACGGCCCGCTGCATTACCTGCCGTTTAATGCTCTATATAACGGCAGTGATTTTCTGATTGACCAGTACGATATCAGTATTCTTCCCAGCGCCTCGGTAATGGCTTTCCTTAATAAAAATGTCACAGCTCCTCATCCCCTGCTGATTCTCGGCAACCCTGAACTTGGCGATGCGAAGCTGGCGCTGCCGGGCGCCGAGCAGGAAGCTAAAGCCATTGCCAAGCAGCAGACGGGTGCCACTCTATTGCTTGGAGCCGATGCCACTGAGACTCAGATAAAACAACACGGTGCTTTGTTTAAAGTTCTGCATTTTGCCTCGCACGGCATATTCGATCCCGAAACACCGCTCTCATCCGGGCTGCTGCTGGCAAAAGATAAAAGCAACGACGGGATACTAACTGTCCGAGAACTATATGAACTGAATCTTAATGCGGATCTGGTAACGCTCTCCGCCTGTGAGACAGGTCTGGGAAAAATAGCCAACGGCGATGATGTGGTGGGCTTTACCCGTGGTTTTTTATATGCCGGAACCAACAGCATTATATCCAGTCTGTGGAAAGTTGATGATCAGGCTACCAGCCGGTTAATGCAGCATTTCTACGCAAATCTGTCAGACGGTTCAGATAAACGCCTGGCACTCAAAAATGCACAGTTGGCTGTAAAATCAGACTATAACCGCCATCCCTATTACTGGGCGGCGTTTCAACTGACCGGGCGCTAGAAGCGAGCCTCTGTACAGAAGATAGCAACACAGAACGTCGAAACCTGATGCTGTTTAGACCCCAAGGAAACTAGAAGTGAAAATGATGAAAAAACGACTATTGCTGATTTCTGTTACCTTCGCCCTCAGCGCCTGCTCATTAACGCCGACGTTAGAAGTCAGTGAAAAGGCTTACCTCGGCAAACATAGAGAAGCTGTTGATCAATTTACTCAAGAAATAGGTGAATTCCAATACTGGGCAGAATATAGAACCAAATACAGCCATAACTATTGGGGCGATCTGTCCCTGCTATGTAATTCTTATCTAATGCTTCAAAATTTCTCCCAGGCAAAGGAGTGTTTGAGTCACTGGAAAATTGAAATGTTAAAACAAGTAGGCGATGCAAAAGAAGGTGAGGAAGTTAAAAAATGGGTTTTGGCTGATTATAACCGTCTCAATAGCACCATTTATCTAGAGCTGGGAAACTATCCCGAAGCTTACCGTACTTACAAACTTGCCAGAGAGTATAGCGCCTCTCCGAAAGTAGACAACTGCGCCGTGCCGTTAAGAATAGGGATAGAAGGTTTTTCCCGTATGGATGCAAACGGAGCCGTAGCAGCAGTGCAGCTAGGCTATCGCGATCAAGCAATAGCCATTGCCGAAGGGATCGACTGCCTTAAGCCGTCATCCATTTTTTTGAACGAGAGTGCAAAAGATATAAAAGTTAAAAATGCCAGTAAAGCCCGCATCTACCTCGCCTTAGGAGATTACAACAAAGCAAAGCAAGCCATGTTGTTTTCACAAGGACTGTATGACACTTTCGCTCGATCTATGGATGCAGTCACCACCTTAGGCCTGTCTGAATTAATAGGAGCGGGGGAAGAAAGAGCAAACCCGTTCAACTTTGACGAAACCTATATGCTTGCCAAAATTGCCCAGGGCAGCGGTCAACTTGAAGAGGCTGAAAAGGTTTATCTCAGCCTCTTATACACAGCTGAACAATCTGATACCCCAATAGTGCAGGTGTACAACAACCTGATATTCGATCCAAAAAAAGAAACTAATCACTCCCCAGCTCTGCTCAATCGACAGGGGATCTACTACCAGTTACTCTACGATCTCGGAGTCATCGCCGAGCAGCTTGGACGCCCAGGCGAGGCACTTGATTTTTACCAGCAGTCTGTCGAGGTCATTGAACAGCAACGGGCAACTATCAATACCGAAGCTTCTAAAATAGGTTTTATCGGCAACAAAGAAGCAGTTTATCAAGATCTGGTGTCCCTGCTGATAAAACAGGGAAAACTGGAGCAGGCCTTTATCTATGCAGAGCGCAGTAAAGCGCGAGCACTAATCGACACACTAGCAAGCAAACAGGATTTTTCACCTAAAAACGTTGATGAGCGGCCTCCGATGCTGCTGGCACAGCTAAACAAGATTGACTCAGATCTAAAAACGGCCGATTACAGCGAAGCAAGCGGGCGAAGCCGCAGCGCCGATCGCGGCCTGCTGCGCAAAACTCAACAACAGCTGCAGACAACACAGCCAGAGCTGGCATCACTAGTAACCGTCTCAGCCCCCGAAGTAACAGAGCTGCAGCAGCGCCTGGCAGGCGATGAAACTTTAATTGAATTTTACGGCAGCGGCACACAACTGTTTGCCTTTCTGCTGTCACGCAGCGGTATCAAGGCGGCTACTCTTAACGGTGAAGATTTAGCCGCTGCTGTCAGCGTTTTGCGCGACGATCTGCAAAAAAACGACAGCAATGCCTACCAACATAACGCAAATCTGCTCTATCAGCGCCTGTTCAAACCGCTAAAAGGTGATCTGCACACTGAAAAACTGATTATCGTGCCTCACGGTCCGCTGCATTACCTTCCGTTTACTGCTTTGTATAACGGCAGTGATTTTCTTATTGATCAGTACGATATCAGTATTCTGCCCAGCGCCTCGGTGATGGCCTTTATTAATAAAGAAGTGACTGCGCCTCATCCACTGCTGATACTCGGTAACCCTGAGCTAGGCGATCCAAAACTAGCACTGCCCGGCGCAGAGCAGGAGGCCAAAACAATTGCCTCGCAGCAGAGAGGTGCCAGCCTGCTGCTTGGCTCCGATGCCACTGAAACGCAGGTAAAACAAAACGGCGTATTGTTTAAAACGCTGCATTTTGCCTCACACGGGATATTCGATCCGGAGCAGCCGCTCTCTTCCGGACTACTGCTGGCCAAAGACCAAAGCAATGACGGTATGCTTACTGTTCGGGAGCTCTACGAGCTTAACCTTAATGCAGATCTGATCACCCTGTCGGCCTGTGAAACCGGGCTGGGAAAAATATCCAATGGTGATGATGTGGTAGGTTTCACCCGCGGTTTTTTATATGCGGGCACCAACAGCATTATATCTAGCCTATGGAAAGTTGATGATCAGGCTACCAGCCAATTAATGCAGCATTTCTACGCAAAGCTGGCCAATAGTTCTGATAAGCGCCTGGCGCTGAAACAAGCCCAGCTGGCAGTCAAAACGGACTATAACCGCCATCCCTATTACTGGGCGGCATTTCAGCTGACTGGCCGTTAACAGCAAAGCTCTATAACAATAAGCACAACATTAATTAATTCTGCAGGATGGAACCCTATTGGAGATACTAAGAGAGGAGGTCACTACTAAACTAGCATTATCTACTTATCTTTAAGCCGCGGCTCACCGCTATAAAAGCAGCGAGCCGCAGAAAATCACTTTACGGCGTAACGATCTTGTCGACCATCAGTTCCAGCTCCTGTTGAGCTTTATCTGCTTTAAACTGCTGCCAAAGCGCCGGATCATTGTTCATACTGGTTTTAAGCGCAGTTTTAGCATTATCCTGCACCGCCATTGGATCCATCGCCACAAGTGCATAGAGACCGCCGTTCGGGCTGACACGTGTTTTGATTATCTTGCTGCCCATCAAGGTCTGCGCGGTCACATTTTTCGTCACAGATTCCATGACCATATCGACAGTTTCACTGTCCGCGGCCCCTGTAGTACCGACATACTGCTTGAACATATTCTGTACTTTAATCTGCATAGACTGAGCAATTTTAACCCGCGCGTCATTAGCTGCCACATCTTTCATAAAACCGGCCCCTGCTGCAGATTTCTGCGCAAAACCTACGCCGGTAACATCAAAGCCGTCAATCGGCTCATCACAGATCCACAGTGGAGCGGCTGCCTGTGGTGCGTCCGGGAATACACAATCGGCAACCATAGTTTTCTGCTCCTGCACATCATTTGACGCACAGCCAGCCAGTAAAACACTGCCTAAAATAACTGATGTATAGATGATTTTTTTCATGGACATTACTCCTTTATTATTCATGATATTTGTCCCTAATTAATGGTTACAGATACTATAGCATTTCTCCCCTTAAGTACACGTAAAGCAAAAAGGGGTATTCCTGTTTATTAGTACCTAATCACGCTAAATATAATGTTTTTTTGTAATTTAAGTTAATCTTATGCCGTCTCTTTCAATACAAAAATAACCACGTCAGCAGGCACTGTATTATCTGCATTTTCTCACCGACGTTTACGGCAATTTCAGAGACAGAGATTTTCCAGCGAGAACATTTTAATAGTTTGCCGGAAACTGTGAAGCATCAGTACTTAATAGTGTTTTTAATATTTCACTTTTACGCTAAGGTTCGCTTTATATGTATGGTAGCTGCGTTTAACTATTTGTTTTTAGTTCTTTTATGTAAAACTCTTTGCAAAGCAGATGCCTCTCGGGCTGTAGTGATTACAAAACAGTAAGCGAGAAAGCAGCAGTCATAGACTCTTTTAACAAGGAATATCTTTTGAATCCACAACACTATTTTAAACAGCTCAATGATAATTATCTGCAGCTGCACCGCCGTAAAGAAGATCTGTTCTGGAGTACTTATATGGGCACCAGCGAAGATCACAGTGGTTTTGCCGCGGCTGAAGCATCGCTAAGCGCGTTTATTGCCGATCCCGAGCGCATCACAGAGACCCGCAGGCAACTGCAGTCACTGGAACTGTTATCTGAACAAAATGAAAACTTAAAACAGGGGTTAAGCGGCTGGTTGGCTTTTTTTGAAGCCAATGCCATTGAAAGCGAGCAAGGCAGAGCACAGATGACGGAACTGATCCGCACCGAATCGGAGCTGTTTGCTAAACGCCAGAACTATCTGATGTATTTTGAGAATGCCCAGGGAGAACGTGAACAAGCGTTACTCACGGTTTTAGGCGCAAGTATTCGTACCAGTGATAACGAAAGCGTTCGCCGTTCAGCCCATCAGGCCCTTCTAAACCTGGAACAATGGGTGCTCGATAATGGTTACATTGAGTTGGTTAAACAGCGTAATACTTTTGCTCGTGAACAGGGATTTCGCAACTTCTTCGATTACAAAGTGAATAAAACTGAGCAGATGACGCCGGAACAGTTATTTGCGATCTTAGATGATTTTGAACTGCGTACTCGCGCTCGAAACGAGAGTAGCTTAATGGAGCTGGCAAAAAGTAAAGGTCAAGATGCTGTCGCAGGTCATAACTTCAGCTATATGTACAGCGGTGATGCTGCGCGTCAGCTTGATCCCTATGTGCCCTTCTCAAAATCTCTGCGCCGCTGGGTGCAGTCATTCGGACGTTTAAATATCGATTTTTCTCAGGCCGATTTAACCTTGGATCTGCTCGACCGTCCGGGTAAGTACCAGAATGGTTTCTGCCACGGACCAATCCCGTCATTTTATAATGCCGATAAATGGCAGGCTGCTAAAGTCAACTTCACCAGCAATGCTAAACCGGATCAGATCGGCTGCGGTTTTGACGGCATAAACACGCTGTTTCATGAAGGCGGACATGCTGCGCACTTTTCCAATGTAAAACTTAACTCCCCGTGTTTTTCCCAAGAGTTTGCCCCTACGTCTATGGCTTATGCAGAAACCCAGTCAATGTTCTGCGACAGTCTGCTCAATGACGGCGACTGGCTTAAAAAATATGCAGTCAATGCACAGGGACAAGTCATTCCAGACTCGGTGATCCGTGATCTAGTTGAGGCCAGGCAGCCCTTTAAAGCCTATCAGGAGCGAAGCATTCTGGTAGTGCCCTATTTTGAATGGGCTGTATACAGCTGTGATGAGCAGCAGTTAACAGCAGAGCACCTGACCCGCCTGGCCCGTCAGACTGAGAAACGAATTTTAGGATTAGAAGTAAGTCCGCGTCCGCTGCTGGCAATTCCGCACCTTTTATCACAGGAGTCGGCCTGCTCTTATCAGGGGTACTTGTTAGCGCATATGGCGGTTTATCAGACTCGCGCATATTTCACTAACAAGTTTGGTTATCTAAGCGATAATCCGCAGATTGGTCCGCTGCTGGCTGAACATTACTGGCGTCCGGGCAACAGTATCAGCCATGATGCTACATTGCAGAGCTTAACCGGAGAAGGGTTTTCAGCATCCTATTTAGCAGAGGAATGCAATCAGAGCAGTGAGCAGGCCTGGGCAAAGGAGCAGCAGAAAATAAGTGATGCTTTGAAGCGCAGCCAGATTGAGCCGCTTTCACTAAATGCCTCAATCAAGATTGTTGACGGGGACAAACTGATTGCCGATAACCTTGTATCAGATCAGCAGTTATGTGATGATTTTGAGAGCTATATTGCACAGCATTATGGAAGCGCCTGTTAAGTATACTGCTGCGGGTTGTCTTCCGCCCGCAGTTAATCACCCGAAAACACATCGCTATTGTCTAGGGCCGGTGTGATATCCGGGTAAAAACAGATAACTTCAACACCGGCTTTTTTAGCCTGTTCAAACAGCTCTGCGTATTTTGCATCAATATGTCCGGCAGCTTCTACAGTTCGAATTCCGCTATGAAGAACAGCAAATAACAATACACTTCGAAATCCCTGCTCTTTCATCTCGATTAATTCACGCAGGTGTTTCTGGCCTCGCTTCGTCACCGCATCTGGAAAGAAACCTTTACCCACACCTAACTGTGTTTCAAGTAAGGTGCAGCTTTTCACTTCAACATAACAGTCCGGTCTGTTTTTATCGCTTAAAAGGAAATCGATACGGCTGTTTTCACTGCCGTATTTCACTTCAGCTCTGATATCACTGTAACCGGTTAGCTTTTCAATCGCCCCCTGCTGCAATGCATTACTAACAAGCTGATTTGCTCGAGCGGTATTTACGCAGATCCAGTCTCCTGATTTCCTATGAGTCAGTTCCCAGGTGTACTGATATTTGCGCTTAGGGTTATCTGACGTGCTGTACCAGATTTGATCGCCGGCATCTGCACAGTTAGTCATTGCACCGGTATTCGGACAGTAGATGGTTATTTCCTCGCCGTTTTCCAGTGTCACATCGGCTAGAAAGCGTTTGTAGCGTTTAATCAGCACTGCTTTTTGTAAATCGTTAAACATCTTATAAACCTGTTGTGTGAACTAAATATGCTATACGGTTATTCCGTATACAGCTGGCGGTATGATTTAAACTCCCGCTGCTGTTCACCCAGTCCAAATTTTTGTGCAAGCCGTAATAACTGCTGCTTATATTCTTCTAGCATCTCTTCATCATCGGTCATAATGGCAAACTCAGCAAAGTGTCCAATATTTTCAAGATAATCAAGCGTTATATGGTATTCACCTAAGAAATAGATACTGCGTGTTTTTTTCATCTCTAAAACAGCTTCAAATCCCATCGTTGTCAGCATACTTTTAGCTTTCACTACATCTGCTATATTAAGTGCTTCACAGCGGTCTTCTTGCGGCCCTTTTACTATCCACAGCATAATGCCCGATGGCTGCATTTCTCTTATACAAACACTCTTATTTTCATTTTTTAAACAGTGTAAATTTGAATCAAAATAACAGTCATGTTCGAGATTATTTTCCAGCATTATTTCAGGATTCATCTGATCTAAAGTAGATAAGAAAGATTCTCTAGAATTTAAGCGGTATTTTAATTCAACTTCAAATTTCCCTTCAAAATGTCCGTTCATTAGTATCCCTGCATGGCTCTATAATATAGACGCATGATACTGGTAATTGTTAATTTTGTCTTGCAGATGATTATGAATAAGGAATGCTGTTTCTGATCTACACATTGACCATTGCATAACCTTATCGATATCCTGTTTCTAGCAGTAAGCGCGCTGGCCCCGGGGCTGGGGGGATATTGAATATTTCAAATGCTTGTAATACCATTTCGTAAAACTAATTGCTCTGTTTCTATACTTGCAAGTGTGGTGTTATACCAAACTGATTAAGTAAATGGTCAGTTTTAGGCACAGGAAAAATCAATACTAGCAAGGTATTAATTGATGTAACTAGTGCCTTTTCCAATTAATTTTGATTAGTTGACTTTATAAGTTTGCCGTACGCTTTGTTAAGTTTTGAACGTGCGGCATCTACATCGAACATCCAGTTTATCGTTTCTTTTTTCTCATTGCGTTTAAGCGCCCAAGCGGATAACTCCCGTTTTAATGTATCCATGTCCGGTATGCGCCTGTCCAGACACTGTTTACTCATAACTCCAATCTCTATTTCCGCCATATTCAGCCAGCTGGCATGCTTCGGAGTGTAATGAAATTCCAGTTTGTTAAGTATTCTTCGCGCTTCTTCCGGCGGGTAGGCTTTATAAAGTGCCCCTGG
>NZ_KB907021.1 GCF_000381745.1 Psychromonas ossibalaenae ATCC BAA-1528
TTCAGGTACTGGACTTTGCTGTTATCGACCGCATAAGACCAGTCACCGTCCGCATCAATGGTCAATTCACCAAGCGCAGTCGGGTTGGTTGAACCGGCTGTTTTAAAGGTACCGTCATTATTAAAGGTAGTGTTATCTGTGGTATCCACATCGGTTAATGTTAATGAACCTGTCTCTTTAAGCTGGCCGTTATCAACCTCAAAATCTTCCGTTACCGCGCCACTGTCGCTGTCACTGCCGACTACCGTGATTTCAGATTTATCATCTACATCTGTTACATGGATTGTTGAACTTGTTGTCGCAGTAGCGCCATCATTATCAGTAGTTACTAAAGTAATGATTGCATCGCCATGGAAATTTGCAGCAGGGGTAAAAGTAATAGTTCCGTCACTTTCATTGATCGTTACTGTACCTTGATGCGCAGGAACTTCTGCTGTTGTTAAAACAATAGTGCCGTCGATATCAACAGCAGTATAACTGAGAGTGACACTGCCTCCATCTTCATCGATACTGCCGTTTTCAGTACTTATTGTCGGGCCAAGGTTAGCTGCATCAATAATTGTCTCGCTGATAACTGCAGACTGCTCTGATAAATTAAAACCGTCTGTATTGAAATCTGTACTTGCTATGGTTTCTGCACCGTCACGCAATAAGCTCACTGCAGATGAGCTGCCGCCGTCATTTAAATTTGTTCCCGCAGCCGTTACAATTTCTACAACAGGATCATCATTGCCTTCAATGGCAGCCTGAATTTTTTCTATTTCGCTTAATTCTTGTTTTTCAGCCTCTGCTGCCAGCTTATTTTCATCCGCAGCTGATAAGCGACTGTCTTCCTCGAGAGAATCATTCACTGAAACATCATCGTTATTTATGTTGTTAGTATCGCTCATGATTTTTCTCCATATTCATAGATGAGGCAGTGATGTTTATTATAGCAAAAGCAAGTTGCAGAGCATTTTCAGGGGAAAACAATAACGGCACTAATAAGTTCCTTTTGATCAATAACATGCAGTATAAGTTGAATGATATTTGTTAATAAAAATAGGTGTAATTAAGACAGTAGAAATACAAATGGAAAAATGACCAAAAAACATACTGTTAAAATTTAGCGGGGGAAAATACAACACAATCATAAAACAGTCAATGACACTAAAAAGTAGGAATGCACAAAGCAATGCTGAATTTTTGACAAAAGATACGTTTCAAAAAACTACCTTTTGAGCTGTTTATAATTCTGCCTGGCTGCGTTTCTGAGACTTTTATTCGATTGGTAAAATTTAAACCGGAATCTAGCAAAAAATAACTGTTATTTCTGTTTCTGCTGATAATAAAAAACTTTATAGCCCCTCATAAAGTAATGATTAAATAATTCAATTAGTTGCCATGTTTACAGTCTTACCTGCACGTTTAGTACAATATTTAAGCAGAAATATTTGTAGAATTAATAAGACAGAAAAAGAGCTGTCAGAAGGTATTTCAAACCCGCAGGTGAAAAGGGGATCAGCTAGATATTGAAATCCGAAATATTGATAAACAACTGTATTTGCACTACGAATTATCTAATTTTGCCATAAAACCTAGATAACAACCTTATGTCATTATTTGTAACCAGATGTAACAGGGGTAAGCAACAGAGGTATTTTTAATACACAGACTATTTTAGAGGGGAAAGCCGCTGGCAGGAGCGCAGCAGAAGAAAGTTATTGTTTACTGCATTTTCAGGCCTCAGGAAAAAGGCCTGTACTATAACTTACTATAAAACTGTTTTAAGCAACAACAAACGCACTGACCAGACCAATCAGTCCGCCAAATACTCCGCCCCATACAACTAACCAGCCCAGGTGTTTTTTAATCATCGCCTGGATAATCTGTTTAACCAGCAGTGGTGTTAACTCATTTAAGCGCTGTTCAATAATCTGCTCAATTTTGCTTAAGATATCCTGCATCGTTTCCGGCTGCTCAATCTCATCTTTTAACAGAGCGATAAATTTATCATCTTCTGTTAATTCAACAATTGATGTTTTCATATGTTTGATAAACGGTTCACGCAGCGGTGTTAATGCTTCTTCACCACCTAACATGCCTAACATGCCGCCGAATGAAGATTCCATAATTACTTTTATTAAACCGTCATAGGTCGGGTTAAGATCTACTTTTTCGATAACCGGCTGCAGATTAAGGTGAGTAGGAGAAAGAGAACCGGCACTTAAAAAGCGGTCAACATTCTCCAGAGTAAAAAACTGATCCATCATTAATGAACGAATACCCTTTTTAAATTCTTCAAAATGTGCCGGAACAACACCAGAACCATATAAAAAAGGTACTTTCTCAAACAGCATAAAAACAGCTAACCAGTTGGTTAACGCACCGGAAAGGGCAAATAATCCAACCATGGTTAAAACAGCAGCTAATTCTGTTTCACCTAACATTAATCCAGCAGCTAGAATTAATGCAGCGGCTAAATTAGTCATCAAACTCTTGTTCATTTTTATTCCTATTGTCTAACTCGATTTTTAACGAAAAAAAATCCAGTACCTATTTGCCGGGGTCTAAAATGCAAATAGTGACTGGATTTTATAAAACAGCTATTAATTAATCGTTAGCCGTTTCTTCACGTAACTTTAAGCTGCGCAGCGCTTTATCTAAAACACCGTTTACAAACTTATAAGATTCGTCGGTAGCAAAATCTTTTGCTAACTCAATCGCTTCATTTAAAACCACTTTATGTGGAACATCTGTACGGTAGGTTAGCTCGAACATTGCAATACGTAACACTGCAAGGTCAACCATATCTACATCTCCGATTTTACGAGAAAGATATGGAGATAGTTTCTCATCTAAAGATTCAACACGGTGAACAACACCTGTTAATAACTCTTTAAAATATGGAACATCTGTTTTTGCAAAATCCTGATCAACAGTAAACTGATCAATAATCTGACCAACATTTAGTTGAGTGATCTGCCACTGGTAAACCGCTTGTACTGCAAATTGACGAGCGCGACGGCGCTCTGCAGGTTTCATTTTCATTATCCTAATTCCGCCATAACATTAACCATTTCTAGAGCACCTAAAGCAGCTTCACTGCCTTTGTTGCCCATTTTAGTGCCTGCACGTTCGATTGCCTGATCAATTGAATCAGTTGTTAATACACCAAATGCTACTGGTACATCAAAATCCATCGAAACTTGTGCAAGACCTTTATTACATTCATTAGCCACAAACTCAAAATGTGGTGTTCCACCACGAATGACTGTACCTAATGCGATAATTGCATCGTATTTTTTAGATGCTGCAACACGTTTAGTTGCAAGAGGAAGTTCAACAGCACCTGGTACACGAACCACAGTGATATTATCGTCTTCAACCTGACCTGTACGTTTAAGGGTATCAATTGCGCCCGCTAATAACTGCTCATTGATAAAGCTGTTAAAACGAGAGATTACGATTGCGATTTTCGCCTGTGGAGCAGCTAGGCCACCTTCAATTATTTTCATTTTCTACCCTTATTGCAAAATTTTGTGCATTCTAGCACATTTTATCTGTTTGTTAAGATAACGATCGTACTGTCAGTTAATGATTACTCAGTGATGTAATCAACAACTTCTAGACCAAAGCCGCCCAGTGCATGATATTTTTTCTCAGAACTTAAAAGTGCCATTTTATGCACCCCTAAATCACGTAATATTTGTGAACCGACGCCAACACGGCGACTTGCTCCCTGCGGTTTAGAAGCAACACGCTCTCCGGCATCCTGTTTAGCAATATGCTTAACCTGTTCAATTAATGACTCAGCCGTTTCCTGATGACCTAACATCACCAGTACGCCGCCGTCTTTGGCTAAACGCTGCATTGCATTATTTAAAGGCCAGGTACGTGCGCCTAAACGGTCAGAGAAAAAGTTATCAGTAAAAGTGTTCTGTAAATGAACACGAACATTAGTCGTCGCGCCTTCTTTTATCTCACCGTTTACTAAAGCAAAATGAACCTGCTTATCAATGGTGTCCTGATATGCCACTAAATCAAACTCACCAAACTCAGTGGGTAATTTACAGCTGCTGACACGCTCAATGGTTGTTTCGTTGTTATTGCGGTATTCGATTAAATCAGCAACGGTACCTAATTTAAGGCCGTGTTTCTTAGCGAATATTTCCAGATCCGCACGGCGAGCCATACTGCCGTCTTCATTTAAAATTTCCACAATCACACCTGCCGGCTCTCTGCCTGCTAAGCGGGCTAAATCACACCCCGCTTCCGTATGACCTGCACGTGTTAAAACACCGCCGGCCTGCGCTTTTAGCGGGAATATATGACCAGGCATCACAATGTCAGTGGGTTTTGCATCTTTGTTAATAGCAGCCTGAACTGTCACAGCACGGTCGGCAGCTGAAATACCGGTAGTGACACCTTCAGCGGCTTCAATTGAAACCGTAAAGTTAGTAGAAAATGCAGCCGTATTATCATCAACCATTAACGGCAGCTTTAACTGCTCACAGCGCGCTTCAGTCAGTGTTAAACAAATTAAGCCGCGCCCGTTAGTCGCCATAAAGTTAACAGCTTCAGGTGTCACCAGATCGGCAGCCATGATCAGATCACCTTCGTTTTCACGGTCTTCATCATCCATTAAAATAACCATTTTACCTAAACGGATGTCTTCAATAATCTCAGCGGTAGTATTTAATTTCATGTTCATTCCTATTCGGATTTCCGACTTAACCTAAGAACCCGCTGCGAGCGAGCAGATCCATTGTTGATTTATTTTTATTTTTAGTACTTTGTGAAGCTTTTTCACCTAACATCAAACGCTCTAAATAACGTGCGATTACATCGATTTCTAAATTAACCTGAGTGCCGACTGCATAATTAACCATATTTGTCTGTGCGATAGTATGTGGAATGATGGTTAATTTAAAAAAAGCGCCGTCAATTTCATTAGTTGTCAGACTGATACCATCAATACTGATTGAGCCTTTTTCTGCGATATATTTAGCTAATTCATCGGGCGCTTTGATCCAGTATTCAACAGCACTGCCAAGCGGCGTAATCGCAGTAATTTCTCCCACACCATCAACATGACCGCTGACGATATGGCCTCCGAAACGATCATTCATCTGCATCGCTTTTTCTAAGTTAAGCGCAAAACCCGTTTTGATTTGTGAAAATCCGCTGCGTTTGATCGTTTCATAAGATACATCCGCATCAAAACCATTAGCACTTAAGCTGGTAACCGTTAAGCACACACCGTTGTTCGCAATGCTGTCGCCTAACTTAACATCACTTAAATCCAAACTTCCTGAATCGACACTAATGGTCATATCTTTTTCATTGTGTTTAATTGCAGTGACGTGCCCCACTGCTGCTATGATGCCTGTAAACATATTAATCTCGATTACTTATAAGTCGGATATCACTACCAATTAGCGCCACATCTTTAAGCGTTAACTGGACAACATCTTCCATTTGGGAATAGTTAGGTAAGTTTACTAAGTTTCTTGCCTGATCGCCCATTAATTTTGGGGCCTGATAGAGTATAAATTCGTCAACCAGTTCATTATTGAAGAATTCACCCGCAAGTTTAGCGCCGGCTTCAACCCAAAGATCATTAATTTCATATTTATTTAACTGGCTGAGTAAGTTATTCAGGTCGATACGGCCATGGCCGTCATCACTGCCGATAATCTGCTGCACTTCTGCTTGGCAGGCAATATTGGATAAATCATCACGCGGGCTCAGTGACACTAAAAGTACCAGCCCCTCAAGAGAAAATAACTTTTCATCCAGGTTTAATTTATTGTGCGAGTCTAAAATAATACGAATCGGCTGACGCACTGAACCACCGTCAATTTCGCCGTTAAACAATGAAGCTTGTTTTAATTCCTCATAACGTACGTTTAAGCTAGGGTTATCGGCAATAACTGTACCGCTGCCGGTTAACAGAGCACTCTGCATCGCGCGGTAATACTGTACGTCTACACGCGCATCCGGCCCGGTGATCCACTGACTCTGACCATTTTTCAGTGCGGTTTTACCGTCTAGACTGGAGGCTAACTTCACAGTTACACGCGGCTTTTTAACCTGCATGCGTTTAATAAAACCACGGTTTAAATTAAGCGCTTCATCTTCTAATAAACCGACATCCACCTGGATGCCCGCTTTCTGCAGAATAGCAATACCTCGGCCGGCTACTTTCGGATTAGGATCCACCATAGCAATAACCACACGTTTTACACCGGCTTCAACCAGCGCTAAAGCACAGGGAGGAGTTCGTCCGTAATGAGAGCATGGTTCTAATGTTACATAGCAGGTGGCATTAACTGCTTTCGTTTGCGCAACGGCTAAAGCATTAATTTCTGCATGGGGTAAACCGGCTTTTTCATGGAAACCTTCGCCGACGATAATATTATTAGCAGTAATAACACAACCCACATTAGGATTCGGCGATGTTGTAAAGCGGCCTTTCTTAGCTAACTCAACGGCACGCGCCATATAGTGTTTGTCTTGCTCAGTGAAATTTGCAATATGCATGAAGTTACCATAGGTAAAAGTAATGCAGACAGGTTTGCCCTCCCCGCAGCTGAAATTATTATTTATCTAATTTTGCGATCTCTTCGCCAAACTCTTTTACATCTTCAAATGAACGATATACAGATGCAAAACGAATATAGGCAATCTTATCTAAACTTTTAAGTAATTCCATTACTAATTCGCCGACCATTTTTGATTCAACTTCCCGCTCACCTGTAGCGCGTAATGTTGATTTCAGTTTATTAACAGCACTTTCAATGTCTTCGATACTTACCGGTCTTTTTTCCAGCGCCCGGTTAATACCCACCAGCAGTTTATCATCGTTAAAAGGTTCTCGACGACCGTCTGATTTGATTAAACGAGGCATCACCAGTTCTGCAGCTTCAAAGGTTGTAAAACGCTCATGGCATTCGTTGCATGAACGGCGGCGGCGCACTTGCGAACCTTCTGCAACTAATCGAGAATCGATAACCTTAGTATCTTGCGCACTACAAAAAGGACAGTACATAATTTCTCACTCTACTTTGCTATTAAATATATTCATTTTTAAAATCTTTATTACTCTCTGTTCAGACTAAATAAATTTTATCAACTCGTAATTAATCAATCTCTGGTTTCTGTAACAGTGTCTCTGAAACCTGTGTACCTAAATCAGCATTAGGGCTGGATTTAATGGTTCAGCCCCTGCAGAAGATACTTTCGCCGATAACTTTTGACTTGAAGGTAAAAGTAAAGCAGTGCTTATATCCGATTTAGGGAAAAACGATGAGAATTTATCATGAATCCAGCCTGCAATGGGAATATAAATCACGTTTGGATCCCGTTTTCGACTACCCGCAGTGTATTGATTAAACACATAACTGCCAAAGAGATTCTGTTTTAGCGGCTAGAGATAAATATAACGTTTCTTTAACCCTCAGCTGCTGATTAAATAAGCTATTATTTATTGTCTAAATAACGCGGACTCCTAAAGAGGAGCGATGCTATTTAACATTTAAAAAAAAACCGCACAAAAGTGCGGTTTTTTAGAGACTGAGTCCGTAAGGATTAACCGTAAACTGGGCACTCTTTACAGAATACCGCAACTTTAGATTTAACAGTTTCAATCACAGCAGCTAGTTTTTCTTCATCTTTAATAGCATCAAGAATGTCACAAATCCAGCCTGTAAGTTCAGCCGCCTGTTGTACATTAGCACCACGACGAGTGAGTGCAGGTGTACCGATACGCAGACCAGACGTTACAAATGGAGAACGCGGATCATTTGGCACTGAATTTTTGTTAACAGTAATGTGTGCATTACCAAGCGCGGCATCAGCTTCTTTACCAGTGATATCCTGCGCGATTAAATCAACTAGGAAAAGGTGATTTTCAGTTCCGTTAGATACGATTTTGTAACCACGCTCCTGGAATACTTTAACCATTGCTTTCGCGTTATCTAAAACACCCTGCTGGTAAACTTTAAACTCAGGTTCAGCACACTCTTTAAAAGACACCGCTTTAGCCGCAATAACGTGCATTAACGGGCCGCCCTGACCACCAGGGAAAACAGCAGAGTTTAATTTTTTCTCAATTGCTTCATTGGCTTTAGCAAGAATAAGACCGCCGCGTGGACCGCCTAATGTTTTATGTGTTGTTGTTGTTACCACATCAGCAAATGGTACCGGGTTAGGGTAAAGGCCTGCAGCCACAAGACCTGCAACGTGTGCCATATCAACAAACAGGTAAGCACCTACTTTGTCTGCAATCTCACGGAATTTAGCCCAGTCTACGATACCTGAGTATGCAGAGAAGCCGGCAACAATCATTTTTGGTTTATGTTCAACGGCTAACGCTTCAACTTCAGCGTAATCAATCATACCTGAGTCAGGGTTGATACCATACTGAACGGCATTGTAGATTTTACCTGAGAAGCTTACCGATGAACCGTGCGTTAAGTGACCGCCGTGAGCAAGGCTCATACCTAAAACAGTATCGCCAGGTGCACAAAGTGCCTGGTAAACAGCACTGTTTGCTTGAGAACCAGCATGCGGCTGTACATTTGCGTAATCTGCACCAAATAGAGATTTAGCACGTTCGATTGCCAGAGATTCAGCAACATCAACATACTCACAACCGCCGTAGTAACGTTTGCCTGGGTAACCTTCAGCATATTTGTTAGTTAACTGACTACCTTGAGCTTCCATTACACGTGGGCTTGTGTAATTTTCTGATGCGATAAGTTCAATGTGGTCTTCTTGACGCTGAACTTCATCAGTAATTGATTGCCATAATTCCGGATCGTAATCTGCAATATTCATATCGCGGTTAAACATGCGTATCTCCTGCTTAGAATGGTGGGTATTCAGTTAATACCAAATCCTTTAATTTTCTATTCATTTATGCTGGTTAAAATGAATGCTAGCTAAATACAAATAAGATTTGTATTTTGGTTTTTGACTTTGTCATTAGAGTAACTAGTTACTGCAATCAATGCCTTGCTTTCATCCACTTTCCCTACGCCTAAATAGATCATTTAATTAATGGAATTGCTATAAATCAACGTGATTTTTTTGATGTAGCGCATTTTACGCAAACTTTCGCCCGTTGCATAGGATAAAAAACGTGAATAATTTTGTAAGTAAACTTGAAGGGAATTAATAGCTCTTTATTTAATTCAATTTATATTATTTTACGGCGGCACAGGGGATAGTTACTGCATATCAAACGGATACAAGAAAACATTAAAACAATAAAAAACTGCTGTAAGTCAGGTTTCACTGTTCTAAAAAAACTTGGTTGTGCGCTTCAATTGCGCCTTATAGATAACTCAGGCAGGTTCACTGTGCAGCATATGTAATAGAGAACGCCCTACTAACATATCTACATCGGCAAGCGCTTCTGCACCTAGTTTAAGCTCGACTAATGCTCTGAACCGCTCAACGGCATTAACAGCCAGTAATGAAGGCTGATCTTCAGCAATATGTACAAATAACATTTTCATAATGTTACAGAAAACAATCTCCTGCAGAGCTGACTCCCAGCTGCGGATAAACTCTTCTCGTCCGGCATCGAGCTGCAGATAATCTATAAAGATAGGCATTACCCGGCCTTGAAGTGCTTCTAAAAAACACTCACGTGACGGGTAATATCCCTGAATAGTGGATATTTTCATTGCCGATAAAATAGAAATGCGTTCATATAAAATCCCGCTGTAGCCATCCTGCAAAAAAATATCCAGAATAATACCGTCAAGGCGCTGTTTATTTTTCTCTTTTTCCACTCGACTTATACGGGCCATATTATCTCCATTTACTTCTTACTGGTCTTTAACTAAATGAGCTGAGTATATCAGCAGTCAAATATCATACTTGTGTTTCTGCGCACAGTTGCTGCCTTATATTAAAAAAATACATAAAGTTTACGGATAAAGTATTTGTGAAAATTATATGCAAGCCGTTATTCACCTTTCATACAGCAGGCACAACGGCGCAAAGCATCACGATATAGTATAAATCTGCATTTACAGGTGCCTTTGTTCAACTTATCAAAGCAGATAGATTGACCTTTCTAATCACTAGCCCCTACAATACGTCACTAATTTTTTTCCCTTATATAAAGGTTATTTATGGCACAGTTTATTTATAACATGAGTCAAGTGAGCAAGGTTGTTCCACCTAAGCGCACTATCCTCAAAGATATCTCTTTAAGTTTCTTTCCCGGTGCAAAAATCGGTGTATTAGGTTTAAACGGCGCGGGTAAATCTACCCTGCTGCGTATTATGGCCGGCGTTGACAAAGAGTTTGAAGGTGAAGCGCGTCCGCTTGCCGGTACAAAAATAGGTTACCTGCCGCAGGAGCCGGTTTTAGATCTGCAGAAAAATGTCCGCGAAATTATTGAAGAAGCGGTCAGTGAAGTTAAAAATGCATTAACTGAACTTGACGGTGTTTATGCAGCCTACGCCGAAGAAGGTGCTGATTTTGATGCTTTGGCTAAACGCCAGGGACAACTTGAAGCAATCATCGAAACGCACGACGGCCATAACTTGGAGAACCAGCTGGAGCGCGCGGCTGATGCACTGCGCCTTCCTGCCTGGGATGCAAAAATAAACGTACTTTCCGGTGGTGAACGCCGCCGTGTTGCACTGTGCCGTTTACTGCTTGAAAAACCAGATATGCTGCTGCTGGATGAGCCTACCAATCACCTGGATGCAGAATCTGTCGCATGGCTTGAACGTTTCTTACATGATTACGAAGGTACCGTCGTGGCAATTACTCATGACCGCTACTTCTTAGATAATGTAGCCGGCTGGATCTTAGAGCTGGACCGTGGTTACGGTATTCCCTGGGAAGGCAACTACTCATCATGGCTTGAACAGAAAGATGAACGTTTACGTCAGGAAGGTTCACAAGAGAAAGCCCGCCAGCGTCAAATTGAAAAAGAACTGGAATGGGTGCGCTCCAATGCTAAAGGCCGCCAGTCCAAAAGCAAAGCCCGTTTATCCCGCTTTGAAGAACTTAATAATCAGGATTTCCAGAAACGTAATGAAACTAATGAGCTGTTTATCCCGACAGGTCAGCGTTTAGGCGACCAGGTTATTGACGTTACTAATCTTAAAAAATCATTTGACGGTCGTGTACTGATCGACGATTTGAGTTTTAAAATTCCGAAAGGTGCCATTGTCGGTATTATCGGCGCCAATGGTGCAGGTAAATCAACGCTGTTTAAAATGTTATCGGGTCAGGAAAAACCGGATGCGGGTGAAATCATCATCGGTGAAACCGTGCAGCTTGCCAGTGTTGAACAGTTCCGTGATCATATGGATGATAAAGTCAGCGTTTTCCAGGAAGTTTCCGGCGGCAGTGATATTATCAAAATCGGAACAATGGAAATTCCAAGCCGCGCATACCTGGGCCGCTTTAACTTTAAAGGCACAGATCAGCAGAAAATCGTCGGTCAGTTGTCCGGTGGTGAACGCGGACGTTTACATCTTGCTAAACTGCTAAAATCCGGCGGCAACATGTTACTGCTCGATGAACCGACCAATGACCTGGATATCGAAACACTGCGTGCGCTGGAAGATGCGCTGCTTAGTTTTGCCGGTTGTGCCATGGTAATTTCCCATGACCGCTGGTTCCTGGATCGTATCGCAACACATATCATCGATTACCGTGATGAAGGTGTGGTTAACTTCTATGAAGGTAACTTCAGCGACTATGAAGAATGGTTGAAGAAAACCTTCGGCGCGGCGGCCGTTGAACCGCATCGCATTAAATACAAACGTATTTCGTAAATAGTATTTAAAAAGCTAACAATGGAAGCCTCCTTACCCGGAGGCTTTTTTATTCCTGCCGGAAACTTCTTTCAGGACGGGCAGCTAAAACTTATACATAGCACCAAGGTAGAGGGTGCCTATTTGTGAAATATAAGCCGAGTTATCCTTGTTATTGTAAATAGAAGACAGAGTTGTTGAGTACATGTCAGCTTCAAAAGCTAAGCGGAAGGTTAATCCACTGGCAGTAGAAGGCTGGTATTCTCCGCCGAAACCATAATGAAAAGCCAGACGGGTATCATCATTAAACATAACTTCTGACTGTCTTAAATCTATCACCGACAGTCCTGCTATACCAAAGGCGCGTAATCCGGTATCAAATGTGTAACCAATGTTAGTGGCAACAGCGAAGGCACGAGGCGATAAACTCCCTGTACTGCTGCTGCCCGCTTTAGGTCTTAAATCACCGTAATCGCTGTAACTCACCTCAACACCAACAATCCGGTTGATATTAACCCCGCTGTAAATTTTAACTGCGGTATTTTTACTTTCTAAATCAGAGGTATAACTAATCGAGTCATGATCGTCGTCAATAACAGCATTCCAATAGTTAGAAACCCCGGCCCCAAGACCGATGTAAAATCCGGATAACTCTGGTTTTGCTATCAGACTGCTGTGATAAGGTGACTCGTCTGCGCTCAACTGAAAACTAAGCAGCAGTGCGGCAGAAGTGCATAAAACTTTTTTCATCTTAAATCCCTTCTCAATTTCAACAGCGGACACGCAGGCAACTGAATAATCTAAATATCAGCATCCATACATATATTATAAAAAAATCACAAATCATTAACGTTATGAAGATTGTAAGCAATGGGAGTAGATAAAGGCAAGAATCAACAGTCGACATAATTAACTTTTAATACTTCGAGAGCTTAATAATATTAAGATAAATGGATTATTAAAACTACTATTGTGATCTGCCTGCTTCCCGTGTAATCTTCGCCCGATTATTCATCGTATCAGCAAATATAGCGCCTTACGGCTCACTTCTGGACTCTGCTGCGGTAACAAAATATAACTTTATTAGGGTTCGATTGTTTTTTATGTCTAACCCTCTGTTTTAATGTAAAAAAGGATATAAATAGATGAGCGCTAAGCTAATTCTTGTACTTAACTGTGGTAGTTCTTCTCTGAAGTTTGCCATTATCGATACCACCAGTGGCGATGAAAAAATTTCAGGCCTTGCTGAATGTCTGCATTTAGATGATGCACGTATCAAATGGAATCTTGAAGGCGTTAAGGGCAGTGCCGATTTAGGTACTGGTGCAGCTCATGAAGAAGCACTTAACTATATTGTTAGTGAACTGCTTTCTCAAAAACCTGAACTAAAAGAAAATCTTTTTGCAATCGGCCATCGTGTTGTACACGGCGGTGAAAAGTTCACTTCATCTGTTGTTATTACAGATGAAGTAATGAAAGGTATCGAAGAGTGTGTGGCACTTGCACCTTTACATAACCCTGCTCACCTGGTTGGTATTCGTGCAGCTCAACACGCTTTCGCATCACTGCCGAACGTAGCTGTATTCGACACTGCATTCCACCAGACAATGCCTGAAGAAGCGTTCTTATACGCACTGCCGTACAAACTTTACCGCGAAAGCGGTGTACGTCGTTACGGTATGCATGGTACAAGCCATTACTACATCAGCCTGCAGGCTGCTGAAGTACTAAACAAACCAGTTAATGAATTAAATATTATTAACTGTCACCTAGGTAACGGCGGCTCTGTTTGTGCGATTAAAAACGGTATTTCTGTTGACACTTCTATGGGCATGACTCCGTTAGAAGGTTTAGTAATGGGTACTCGCTGCGGCGATATGGATCCTGCTGTTATCTTCCATCTGCATGATGAACTAGGTTACAGCCTGGAAGAAATCAATACCATGCTGACTAAAGAATCAGGTCTGTTAGGTCTGACTGAAAAAACGTCTGATTGTCGTTTTGTCGAAGATAACTACGAAACAGATACAGCAGCTAAACGTGCAATGGATCTTTACTGCTACCGTCTTGCTAAATATATCGCCAGCTACACAGCAGCTTTAGACGGTCGTTTAGACGCAGTCGTATTCACTGGCGGTATCGGTGAAAATTCAGCACCTATCCGTAAGCTGACACTAGAACGCTTAAGCTTATTAGGTTTCAAAGTTAATGAAGAAGCTAACCTGGCAAACCGCTTTGGTAAAGAATCTAACCAGGGCATCATTACTGATGAAAACAGCACAGTTGCTATGGTAATTCAAACTAACGAAGAATGGGTTATTGCTCACGATACGCTAGACTTAGTATCTAAATAATTTCTACTAAGTCCTAAAAAGCCTCCGATTGATTCGGGGGCTTTTTTTTATCTTTAATAAAGGAACGGTGCTGAAACAACCCACTATACTCAAGAAAGCAGCAGGTACTGACTGGAAAGCAGCTTTACGCTCATTAAAACGGACATACTGACTACCAGGGGCTTGATCATTTTAGTCCCTTTAGTTAATACCAGTCGAGAGCCAAGTGTTGCTCCCATCGCCTGCCCTATCAGCATTATCCCGCCTAACAGCCAGAAAACCTTACCGCCGAGAGCAAAAAAGATTAACGATGCAATATTCGTTGAGAAGTTAAGCACTTTGGCATGGGCTGTTGCTTTAGCTAAACCGTACCCGGACAGAGACACAAAGGCTAAAGCAAAAAAACTACCGGTCCCCGGCCCGAAGAAGCCGTCATATAATCCCACTCCCAAAGCAGCTGTTAACGCAAACAGCCCTGGAGTTAACACCTGGTGACGATCATCTTCGCTGATCTTTTTAGAAAAAAGAAAGTACCCGCCAATGGTCAGCATTAAAAATGGCAGCAGCATCTCTAATACAGCAATATCAATCAGCTGTACTGCTACCGTACCTAATGCAGCCCCCACAAAAGCACACAGTATCGCCAACTTCATCTCACTCAGTTTAACCATTCCCTTGCGCACAAAATAAAAGCTGGCAAAGAAGCTGCCGCCGCAGGCCTGAAGCTTATTTGTGCCCAAAGCGGCCGTAGGCGGCAGCCCTGCCCACATTAAAGCAGGAATTGTTAACAAACCGCCGCCGCCGGCAATCGCATCAATAAAACCTGCCAAAACCGCAACGGCAAACAGCAGAGCGATAATTTCGTAGGAAAATTCAAATAACATTGATTAAAACTCCATCTGTTAGGATAAAAAGTACAGTGCTATTAAACTTGGTTTGCACAAATACTACAAAGGAGTTATGTTCTTAACAGCGTGAGAAATACTCACACAAAACAACTTTGGAAATTATTATGCATTCAAGTTTTCCACCTCTTAATTCGTTACTTGCATTTGAATCCGCTTCAAGACACCTGAGTTTCAGCAGAGCAGCAGATGAACTTTTTGTCACACATGGAGCAATCAGTAAACAGATAAAAGGTCTGGAAAACCATCTCGGCGTCGCACTTTTTCTACGCAGCCACCGCAAGCTGGCACTTACCGATGACGGTAAACGTTATTTACCGCAAATCCAGAGTGCTCTACAGACTATCAGCCATGCAACTGATGAAATAAAGTCACAACAGATGCATGCACAGACGTTAGCCATTAACGTGCTTCCTAGTCTGACTATTAACTGGCTTATTCCAAGAATGGAGGAGTTTAAACAGCGTTATCCACATCTCTATGTAGATCTTTCAATTGGGGATTTTGCTGTGGATTTTGAACAGACCCGCTGTGATATTGCTATTCGAAGTGCTACCAGGAGCCCTAAAGACTGCAGTTATATAAAGCTGATGGATGAAGATTTATGCCTGGTTTGTGCGCCGCAGCTGGCCGCCCAACTAAAAAGCATCGATGATATTAACCATATGACCCTGCTCAAACATACTACTCGTTCGGAGTTATGGCCGTACTGGTCAGAAAAAGTAGGATTAACACTAACCGCACAACAGCAGTTCGGCATGGAGCATTTTTATATGCTCAGTCAAGCAGCCGCCAGCGGCATGGGGGTCGCACTTATTCCGCGATTTTTTATTGAAGAACAGCTCGCAGACGGCAGTCTGGTAATTCCCTTTTCCAGCAGTTTCATCAGCCCCTACAGCTATTATGTACTGACCCCAAAATCTGCCAACCTGCCCTTAAAAGCACAGGTATTTATTGACTGGCTGCTGGAGTTGTTTTCTCCCTATCGTAATTAAGTAGATACCATTAATCACTTTAAGACGTCCTCTATAGACCGGCGGCGGGGGCAACTTTCTGCCAAATAATATTATTCATTAATGACTTTAACACGCCCTACTGCACCACTTTCTAAACGCACTTTAATACCGTGGGGATGACTCGGCGAGTTAGTCAGAATGTCTTTAACTATTCCGTCAGTCAGTCTGCCGCTGCGCTGTTCCTGTTTTAAAACAATCGATACCGATAAGCCTTTTTTGATATCAGACCTGCTAGTTCCATTCATATATATTATCCTGTTAAGTGTTTTAATGCAGAAGTTTGCCTTAAGGTAGGCATGATGGTCAATAGTGCTTACCTATTTACAAAGCATGATTATTAATAATAAGACAAAAAAAAGCCTCGCCCTATTTTAAAGGGAGAGGCTGACTTTTTATTAAACTGCAGGTTTAAAGTGCTACATCAATCCATACTAGACGGTGATCTGAAGAGATGTCTTTACCGCCCCCCTCTTCACCAACATTAAGATCATTCATCAGCATACGCCCTTCTTCGAAGGTTGCAGGCCAGAAAACACCAGAATCAGTTATGGTTAAGTCACTTGACGGGATCGTATAATCCATACGTAGTCCACCATCACCGGTAATACGGTCAGGATAAGTGGTATCCCAATTCTCTTCTTTACACTCACCCAGAGTAATACATTCTGGACCGCCGTAACTAATTGGTGCATATACACCGTTTGTCGCGTCCACATTAACATGTTCACTGTTCAACAGGTCATTAATAGCAGTTAAATCGCCGTCGCCGCTGATCGGATCTGCGTTTAGATCCCCCATCACAACAAAAGATGCGTCTTCAGATAATCCGCCAGTTAGACCTTTATCATCATAGATGTAATCGCCGCTGCCGTTACCCGCGACATAGTCTAACCAGAAATCAACTTCCGCGCGGTTAAGCATCTTATTGTTTTCTGTCCACGTATCAAAAACCGGCGGTGTCGGATGAGACATTAATAAATGAACCACTTTATCGCCATTTTCTGTTGGAATGATAATCGGCGCATCAACATGATTTTTAGACGACATCGGTTTTTCAGCCCATGCTTCTGCTGTATACCACTCATCACCACATGCCAGTCCTCCTGGAATAGCATCCGGATCATCACAGTTAGTGACTACTGGATTCGTTTCACCGGGCATATCTTTCCATTTAAAGGTCTGGAAAGTACGTACGTTATCTTCATCAATTGGATACATTGATAATAACGCAAACGCATACTGGCCATGGTAAAAACCAAAGCCCCATGCATCATCAGGACCACCGTCAATATTGCCGTCACGATTCAGATCATGGCCGCTCATTAAACCGGTATTAGTCTGGTAATTATCAGAATACGGGAACTCAATCGGCTCAAGCATGCGCTCTTCGGTAGAGCTTGCACCTTCAGCCTTTTGCGCCACAGCTAAATAGTTTTTCTGGAAGCCTAACAGGGCAGTCGTATCTTCAGCAATACCATCATTATTAAATTCATTCATCAAGATCACAGCTGGACGCTCTGTCTGGATAACCGCGGCCACATTACGAATCTGAATAACTTTTTCTGCAACGCCTTTATCTTCTAGCGATAAGCTGTCATCAAACCAACCGGCAATTAATACGTCCTGCTCTGCTTTAGTCAGAGTCATTTCATCAACCAATTGCCCGAATGTAGAACGATCGAATGATAAATTGTAAGCAGATATTCGAACAACCGTATCTTCCGGGACCGGTTCTACAACTGGAGCTTCGCTGTTACAACCTGTTAATAACGCAAGTGATATCGCAGCTGCGGCTGCCGTTTTAATTAATTTCATTTTTTAACTCTATATTGATAATAATCTATAGCTGGTCCCTCAAGCTTTCGAGTGCATTCTATAGAACAGAAACAGCAGAAACCATGCGCCAGATCTAACTTTTCGAGGTAGATATATTGGTTTTATTTGACCATATATTTTGTTGATGCCTTTTTATTGATCAAAAACAAGGCGATAGCATCAATTTCACATTTAAAAACAAACTTAAACAAGGAACTACAGATGACGCGTCAAAATAAACAGAAAAAACACCACACCTAACACTCGCTAGTTATTTGATAAATATTTTATATTTAATTTTATTCAACACCCAATAGTGAGTAACATATTGACAGCTAAGTATGATCAAATTTGACTCTGCATATCCCCCTTACGAATTTTAAACTCTATCGCAGCATACTCAGTATCAGCTGCCAAGTTTCACTTTTATCTCGACTAAATTTACTTTTAAAATTTAAGAAAAATCATTAGCAGACAGGACTTTATCGATAGAAAAACTATCGGCCTTGTAACCCTGATAATTGTTCGTTAATGAAGGTTATGGCTGTCTCAAGACTATTTAAGCAATACAAACAGTCATATTCTACTAAGGGAAATCCACCTATTTGATACGTAATAAAATCCGTTATTAATACAACCCATTCAAAAGAATTGAATTCAGCGGCGCATAATTAGTTATAAAAGAAAACACAGCTTCAAATTAAACAATAAATTAAAGCCTCTGAAATGAAAGCGCTTCCTTTTATTTATTTTTCAGGGTAATGTTGATAACTCACTGCTGTTGTTTAACAAAAACAGGCTGCAGAAAAGATAATTTCGCAACGGATTAAACACAAATTATTATTCATAGTTACTGCTTATTCTTAGCTAATATAAGCAATAAGCATGCAGCGTGAGACCTGCATCAATAATAACGAGCGTTTATTTAGCAGATACTCTTTTATGTACGATTGAGTAAAAGTAAAAAGGAATAGAAAATGAAAAAAATACTGATTATTGGTTTAGCACTATTAACTACGGCATGTGCTGACAATAAAAGCATGGTTGTTGATTACGGCGCGACTAACACTAAAGAGATGCAGCAGATTGATCCTACTATCGGTTTCCGTGCACTCGAGCAGGCGCCTTTATGCTGCGACTCGCTGAGCAAACTTGATTACCAACAGATTACTCAGCCGGGTAAATTCGATCTCAATGTTACACAGGAAAATGCAGCCTTTAACTTCAGTACAGGTAAATCATTTGTTCAAGGTTTTTCTCTGCCGAAAGTAAACGGAACAATTAAAATTGCAATATCTGCACCTATTGTGGCCAGCGTATTTGTACCGACTGTCTTAATCCTGGATCAACAGTATAAACCTATGCAGGTCTATGGTGCAGAGACAATTAAATACGACAGCGGTTCGTTACTAAATGTTGACCGTTTCTTCGGAAAAATTGAACTGCCTGCAGTGTTTGCTGATGGAAGGCAGGCAAAGTACCTGCTTGTTCTTACAACAGAAGAAGCAATGAAAGGCACAACCAAACTTGCCGAACCATACGCACCAGCCGAAACATTAGGCCACACTGATATTGTCAAAAGAATACATGTCGCGCAACCTCTTCCACATACTGCTATCGGCGTCTTTAGACTCGCCTTTGACTACCTGCCGAACAGCAGCACTTCAGCGCAAAATATGGTAGAGAAAACAGTGGCTGATGATAGTCAGCAAAAAGCACAAGCATTACTCGTTGAACAAAATGTAACTGCGTCAGCAGCAGTCAGCCGCGCAATACAGCCGGAAACTGAAGCTATGTTTATGGATCTTATTGACCAGGCAGTTAAAAACGGTGAATCCAGTAAAGCACTTCGTTTTGTTGATGAAGCAGAACTAGCAGGTTCAACTAAAGCTCGTGATGCACTGTTTGATGCAATGAAAAAGTACCAAAAATAAAAACTATATCTTCCGCTTCCTGAAGACAAAAATTCAGGAAGCTGGAGCATAAATACCTCCCTGTGATCAAACTATAACTTCCACAGCAAACATCTTGCCCTCTCTATTCCTGCAGCATAAAATCATAAAAAGAAAGCGCTTTCATAAGTGTTAATGGTAAGTCTATTAAGGTGCCCAGCAGCATTAAATACAAGTCAAAATCAAAGAGGTTACAATGGAATATAAGCTCGAAGAAAAACAGGATTTTTTATCTAGAAAAATCAAATATCGAACGATTCTGATCGGCATGCCTTTACTCTGCTTAACAGCTCCGGCTCTGGCAGGCTGGCAGGTACAATGGATTGATAAATTTAACGGCAGCAGTGTTAACTGGGATAACTGGACTGCGCAGACACAAGCCAATTATAACAATGAAGTGCAGTGTTATACCGATGATGACAGCTCTGCAGAAAGAAATTATGACGTATCTAACGGAACGTTAAAAATTATTGCCCGCAAGAAAAATATCAGCTGTCCAGGCTTAGGCGGTGCTCAAAAAAGCTGGACTTCGGGCCGACTAAACGGCAAGGATAAAAGTGAGTTTCTTTACGGCCGGATTGAGTCCAGGATCCGTTATCACAATTTAGAAGGCGGTACCTGGCCTGCATTCTGGATGTTAGAAAACCGTATCCAGGAGCAGCCCTATAAAAACGACAATGACTTCAGCCACTGGCCGAATCCCGGCGCAGGCGAAATTGATGTCTGGGAGTGGTTTTCTAATCGACCTGACAGTTATATCACTAACTTTTTCAATGCAGGCTCTGACTGCGGCTTCGAAACTTTACACCACTATACTGGCGGAGCACCAGATGTACTGGACTGGCATAATTATGCACTCGAGTGGACAAAAGATGAGATCTCTTTTTATATAGATGAAAGACTAGTTGTCTCACAGGATGTCAGTAACTGCAGTCAGTATGAAGAGCCGATGTTTGTGCTGCTTAATGTCGCGATAGGCGGTATGTTAGGCGGCAGCATTGATCCAGCTCTGCAGAAAGCAACAATGGAAGTAGATTATATCGCCCACTGTACAGCAACAGATGAAAACAACGCAGGCTACTGTAATGAGAGTACGCCGAGCAGTCTATCTTCTGACAGCAGCCAGGCAGCTGATGATGACCAAGAACCTGCAGACGAGCAGACAGTTGACACCCTTCCAGTATCTGACAACCAGGATAACAGTCAAAGCGGCGGAAGCATGAACAGTTCACTCTTATGGTGTTTAGGTTTAATCGGCTTATTCAGACGTCAGAGAAGAGCTAATTAGTGTACCTGAAAAGATATTCTGAACAGAGTAGATAAATTCATGGAGCATATTCTCTGCTCAGGATGTCTGGATTACACATAACGAATGACAGTAAATGCTAAACTACTTAACATCACTTTTCGCTTACTGCGATAATACAATCGCTAGCGTCGCCCACAACCAAAAAACAATACCAATTAGTTCTATCATTCAGTAATTTAGTGCCTGCACTGCTAACTATGATTCAAATCTGCTTAGCTTCAATATTAATCCACCACTACTGTCAGTTCATTTTTTGCCTGTATTGTTTCCGAGCCTGGTTTAACACAACTATCTGATTAATTGAGCTATAATGAGCCCCTGCTATTCACCTGACAAACAATTACTCACCTTCTCAAAGTACCTGCTAGTATTATTGACCCAGCCGCTCAAAGATCGTTCTGATGCCTGCGAGACTTATCTGTACTTACCCGGCTCACAGGCAGTCAGCATAAGTATTTTGCTCAAACTTACAGCTGAATGAATTTAATATATTGGTAAACAAGGAAGGAGATTTACTATTTATTTTCTTTAAAGTTAGGTCTGCTGGATTGGGCTAGATACAGAAAAAAGCCTTGAATCACTGTCTATCGATTCAAGGCCCTTTTAATGTCCCGCATTAATAAATGCTGGCTGTCAGCATTATTTTTGGAAGTAGATGTTTCTTACTTCAATAATTCCACCATCATCCGCGGCGCCGCTGAAGTAGATTAATGAAGTCACATCTTCAAAATCAGGAGCTCCCTTAACTAGATCAGTAACTGCAATTTCATAAGTAACCCATTCGCTTGTAATTGGGTAACTGCCGGTTCCGAAAATAACATAGTTATTTGTCTGCGGTCTTGTTGGATTGTCATATAGACCAGTTTGGAAGCCGATATTAATTAAAGATGATGTTGTGCCTTTAATATCAAACTTTAATGTACCCGCTTCAAAGCCGCTTAGATTTTCCCCAGCCTGTCCTGCCAGTCCAAGAGATGCCCCCCAGCCCCAGTCTTTAGCTGTACCAGCAGAAGGAGGTGTGGTTACAGTAACCACTCCTGCATCCTCTGCAATCCAGGCAGTATCTTCCCAGGCAACTGCTGATAACCCGGTGTTAGAAACAGCAAATGACTCACCATCGACCGGTCCGCCTGTTACCGGTGCCGGATTTGGTGCAAGTACAGTATCTAAGACATCCTGTTCAACACCACCAAAACTCTTAGTCACAGAATTTCCACCACGAGTTAGACCATCAAATACACCGTCATCAACCATATTCCAAAGCACGTATTTTGCTTTACCGTCGATATCAATTAGACCAAAATGCTTTTCTGAATCGCCAGTATTATCAGCAGCACCCTTCCATGGCTCATCAAAGGCTTCAAAAAAGAATAATGCAGCACCAAATTCATTTGACCAGGCACGCATCGCATCATAAAAGGCTTTCTGCTTATATTCGTCCGCAGCTTTAGAGCCCTCGTCACCATAATTTACATTGGTTTCTGATGCCCAGCCTGTCTCACCAATATGAATAGGTTTAGGATCGATATCTAAACTCAGCATGTGATCCTGCGCAGTTTTATATTGAGCAAGGGCTTTTTCTTTCGCTCGAATCATAGCCGCATCAGCCTGCTCTTGAGCTGATAAAGAGGTTTCATCTTCAGGGGCTAACCAGAAAGCACTGTCATAATGCGTATCATGAAACGGGTAAGTATGTAGTGAGATATAATCAACCGCAGCAATCAGTGCATCCATATCTGCACTCGCATAATCGCCTTGCGTGGCCCAGACAGCATGATTATCAGAACTGGTGATCCAGATGTTTTCATTAATGTCGCCGCTAACCTTTAAGGCCTGCAGCGTATTAACGTGGTTAAGAATAATTGCCGGTGCAACATGATACGGCGCCCAGTGCACCATAGCTTCATTACCCACTGCAATTACCTTGACGATTTCAGGGTAATCTTTAGCAAGCTGAATGCCGGCAGCCATCTCATCTGCATTTACCGGGTTTTCTTGATCATGTATAACCTCCAGATCAGTCCAGGAGTTTAATGCATCGATCCAGATACCCAGCATCACATACATTTCAAAACTCGAGTCTTCAGTCATCAACTCGTCAATAGCAATCAGCAGGTTTTCAGTATTACTCTTTCCATCTAAACCAATATAACCCTGAGTGTTATAGGTTCTTAACACTTTAATGCCCATGGCGGCTAAGATTTTCATATCTTCTTTCTGCTGTGCAACACTTGGTACGTCAGCACCCGCTTCACGCGTAGTCGAACGCCATGCACCATAGGAAATTGCTAAATAATTCGGGTTACCTAAAATCTGCTCTCCAGATTTTGCTGTAGGTGCATCTGCAGCGACAGCTTGAGGCTGCAGCGTTGTAGATGTATCTGCAGGTGTTTCCACGGGTGTTTCAACCGTTGTAACCACGGGATCATCTGCACATGCAAATATAAATATCGACATCAATGCCGTTAAAAATATTTTATAACTTCTTTTTTTCATTGTAATTCCCTTTTCAAAAAGTTTATTAACTGTAAAATTTTGTATTTGTCATGTTTTTTAAAATTAAGTCTTAGATTCCATCTGATTTTTAGCGAAATTACTTATTCGTTTGAAAATACTCAACCACAAAATATAAGCGCTTACTTTGAGACCATAAAGCAGGCCAAATAAGTCCCGCTTACTGATAACTTAATATCATTAAAAGCTATGCACAATATTACACAGCTGTCGGTCATGAATTCTATTTCACTAACTGCGCAGCACCACGGTACTGCGCTGGTGATTACTCTGCTGAGAAAGTAATATTATCGAAGTAAACAACGGTTTCTGCAGTTCTTTCTGCCTCAGTAAAGTCAGGGAATACTGCTAATTCCGTAAATACTGCTGGCCCTCCAGTACCGATACGTGAAGAGAAATCAAAGGTTAACTCTTCCCACTCATTGATCTTGGTATTGCTGACTTTAAGCTCTCCTTCAGACCACTGAGCAGCAGTCGCAAACTTAATACCAACAGGACTAATCGTCTCTTTATAAACCATAATTCTCACGATACTGTTACTTGCATCCAGTGAAAATGGAGTGTATTCAAAAGTTTGCGTTCCAGCCCATCGAGCACCATCACCTCGAGCAGTGAATTTGCCAACTGTATTTGACGTATTAATACCAGATGTATCTAGATTAGTAACAAACTCAAGCGCTGGGTTATCAGTATTCTCAAATGTACTCCAAGCTAACTGTGTGTCCCCCTCAAAATCAATACCAACAACTGGGTCAACTGGGTCAACTGGGTCAACTGGGTCAACTGGGTCAACTGGGTCAACTGGGTCAACCGGGTCAACTTGCTCGCCTGAGAATGACACATTGTCAATATAGGTCGTCGTATCGGCAGCTCTCTCTGTAAAGTCAGGGAAAACAACAAACCCCGTGATATTCTGAGTTTCGGCATGACCAATCTGACTTGAGAAGTCAAAAGTTAACTCTTCCCATTCATTAACCTTAGTATTAGCGACTTTGATTTCACCGGCCGATCCCATACCATCGCCATTGTCTTGTTCAAGCTTAATACCTACATCACTGATTGTATCCTTGTAAACCATGATTTTAATTATGCTGTTACTGCTGTCCAACGTGAATGCTTCTAAACCAGCTGTATTTACACCAGCCCAGGCCTGCGCTGCTTGTGGAACAAAAAGCTTAGCCACGGTGTCGGAAGCATTAACAGCTGAATCTGTCACTGGGTTGGCAGAAATCTCAATGTCTGCAGCTCCTTCAAATGCTGTCCAGGCTAGCTGAGTACCTTCAAAATCAATCGCATAATCTACTGGGTCTACTGGGTCTACTGGGTCTACTGGGTCTACCGGGTCTACTGGGTCAACTGGGTTTTCATTGAAAGCCAGATTATCAACACGATAAACAGTGCCAGCCCCTTGTCCCCACTCTGGGAAAATCATTACATTATCAATAGCAGTAAGATCCAGCCCCTGATTTTCTAACTCTATCAGGTCAATGCTGATACTTTTCCATACACCAATTTCAAGTGCAGTAATTTCAACTTGTGCATTCTCGCCGCTGGCACCTTCAGCATCACTGCCACCATTACTTTCCAGTTTAACAAACCACTGTGTAGTACTGATTGCTTTTGTTAATTCTGCCGTTGGAGGCGTTACTATTTTTACATCTAAATCCAGTGTACCTGTTTCTGAAATTGCACTTACATCAAGCGGTGTCGTGGTTCTAAAGCCTAAAACCGTGTCAGCATAATCCCCAATAGAAAATTCAGTAACCATACCGTGGCCGCCGGTCGTTTCAATCGGGAACGCGGCTTGTGACTCAGTACAGCAGTCAAATGTTGACCAGCCTGATTTAGCAGAGTCAGAAAAAATTGTGACGTTGTTGGTGCCTGTATCAGGATCAGTAACTGGGTCAGTAACTGGATCAGTGACCGGGTCAATAACCGGATCGGCAGCTTCACTAGTTACCGGGTCATCTGCACAGCCGGATAAAGCCAATGCTAAAGACGCAGCCAGTACCGCGTTTGCTAATTTAAAACCTTTAATTGTTTTCATTTCCATATGTTCCTTACGAGTTGATGTATGTTTTACTGTTGATACCTAACCTACAATCCCTTAAACACCGAGTAAGCGCTTTCTTTACTTGTTAAAAAAAATGCCTGTCTCTGTTTTAAAAGCAACCATCAATACAAACTACTTAGATGGTGTAAATCAATATCTGAAAACTAGTTCTGCACTTTACGGAAATGAGTATATAGAACAAAACTTATACGAAAAGTGCTCAAAATCACAAAAGTAAGCGCTTTCATTGATTTAAATCACAATTTAAAGGTGAATTTAAAAAAATGAATATATTTGTTAAAAACAGGCATATAACAGCTCTTTTTAGGTGCTGAAAGATAAAAGAATCACTAAACACTCGAAAACAGTTGTGAAACAGCTCGCAAATACCAATGTTATTGATGCTTATATAAGCGCTTATATTTGAACTCTAATAGAACAATGCTATAAAGAAAGCGCTTACAATGTATTTCATCCATATAAGGAAAGGATAAATGAAAACAACAGCACTACATCCGGCATTCAAAATATCAACGGCTGCATTAGCAATAACACTGGCAGGCTGTGCATCCGACAGCAAAGTTACAGGAGCTGATAACGTACTGGAAAAAACATCCACCCCCAAAGCGCTTGTTCTGACAGCAGAGCCTGTAACACCTAGCGGCAAATGGGATCTGCTTTGGAGTGATGAGTTTGACGGCAGTGAAATTGACAAAACGAAATGGGAGCGTGTAAAAGACTGCTGGGGGGGCGGTAACAATGAACAACAATGTTATACCGGCCGTGAGAGCAATGCATTTGTTAAAGACGGTAAGCTGAATATTGTCGCCAAAAAAGGAAGCTTTACCGGCCCTGATAATGCGGACGGAAATCCGGGTACCAGAACCCTGCCTTATACATCGGCTAAATTACGTTCAGTGAGAAAAGGTAACTGGAAATACGGGCGTTTTGAAGTTCGTGCGAAACTGCCTTTTGGTCAGGGAACCTGGCCTGCAATCTGGATGCTGCCGACAGACTGGGTATACGGCGGCTGGGCGGCGTCTGGTGAAATTGATATTATGGAAGCAGTTAATCTTAAGACACCTTCTACCGAAACAGGAGCGGCTGAAGGCGAGCTTGAATCACGTGTATTCGGCAGCCTGCATTACGGTAAACCTTGGCCGGATAATGTATTTACAGGCCAGGCAACGCATCTGCCGGGTAATGTTAATCCAGCCGATGGTTTCCATACCTATACCATCGAATGGGAAGAGGGTGAAATCCGCTGGTATATTGATAATGTTCATTTTGCGACGCAGAAACAAGACGGCTGGTACAGTCAGCATATGGAAGACGGCATTTTTGTCAGCGGCGGCGAGAATGCCCCCTTCAATCAGAAATTCCATATGCTGTTAAACCTTGCAGTCGGCGGCAACTGGGCCGCCAACGCAAATAATGGCGGTATCGATTCATCTGTATTCCCGCAAACATTAGCCATTGACTACGTACGTGTTTATCGATGCTCTGCAGACCGATGGAAAGGTAAAGGCTGTGCAAGTTTATCGGATCAGGCAAAATTAGTTGAAGGGTCGCCTGAGCCTGAAATCCTGATCGGTGACGGTAACTTCGGCAAAGGCCCAGTTTTTGATGTTTATAAGGATGAACTGAGTGTAGGCATGGCTTTTGACGGCTACAACCCAGACAAAGTTGTCACTCAAGAGCAAGTTGAAGAAGCCGGCCGCGGCAAAGTATGGAAAATAACTAAAACTGGTGAAGCTGGTAATGTTTATTTACGTGCACCTAAAACCGATCTCAGTCACTGGATGGATAATGGCGAATTAGTCTTCGATCTGAATGTTGAAAGCATGGGAGGTGATACTGAACTGCTGGTGAAAATGGACAGCGGCTGGCCTAAAGCGAGTGACATTACCGTCACACAGCCTGCCGTCGGAACATGGGGCGAAGTACGCATCAAAGTGGCTGATTTAATTGCCGGTGGAAACCGATTCTCAGGTGGAAACCAAGCAGACATCAAAGCGATCAGCAATGTGCTGGTTATTGAACCTTTAGGTGTGATGACCTTAAAAGTTGATAATATTCGTTTTGAATACGCGCCTAAGTAAGCATTAGTTTTTCTACAATAAACAGATATTAATGCGGCTGCATTCAGCAATGAATCAGCCGCATTAATATAAAATTCGAGCGGCTAGCTAACTCAGACGCTCTCATCAATTTCAACCGGAGTCATAGTAATGCCTGCCGATCAAAGCAGTTATTTAACGACTGCATCAAAAAAAATCGTTCCAGCCTCGTCCGCAACACGAATTAAAGCTAGCAGGACAAAAAATCAGTCTATACATTTTTTAATTGTCTGCCTTTCTACATCCGCCGTAAGCTGGTTTTTATATTGTTTAGGATTTAATATTGTCATCGAAATCGCAGCTGCTGCATTAGTAACAACATTGGCAGGCTTTACCTCAGACAGTAAAGATTCAACAACTGATAAGGCGCTTGATAAAAAACCTCCTGCTAAAGCACTTATACCGACCGTTGAGGCGCTAACGCTTAGTGAATCATGGGATTTGCTTTGGAGTGATGAGTTTGACTGCTGCGAAATTAACAAAAAAAAATGCGAGCATATAGAAGACTGCTGGCTCAACGGCAATATTGAACAGCAATATTATAACCGTCAAAACAATCATACATTTTAAGAATATTAAAAATTCATTGTGGAAATGAACAGCCCCTTAAATAGAGTGATATTACCGCTATACAGCCGACTGCAGCCAGACACCAAGCCGTTAACAATGTACTGATTATTAAACCTTTAGATGTAATGACCAGAAAAGCTGCTAACATCCGTTCTGAATATGCATCTAAATAAGCACTGCTTTTGACCTAAATGCAATGTGGTTGATTCAGCTGAAAATCAACCACATTATTACAATAAGCCCGGCAGTTTTATGCCCTGTCTTTTATATACAGTTCCTGCATGACTAGTTTGGGAGTACGATCAACATGGAACAGTCCCCAGAATTTTTCCGGCTCAAGTGGATGAGAATCACCTTTCCAGGGCTCATCAAACGCTTCAAAGACAAAGGTCAGAATCTTCTCCTTAGCGGTCCACTCAAGTAACTGTTCATAATAAGCAGCCTGCAGCTCCTCGGAAGCATTCCATGCTTCTATCCCCCGTCCGTTAGAGGCAGTTGTCCAGCCAGCCTCGGTAATAACAACCGGCTTGCCCGGATAACGATCCGCGACCGAGTAATAATTCTGTTTAGTGTATTCAAGCGCATCATCCATGGTTTTAAATTCCCATGCCGGATAGGTATGCACCGAAAGAAAATCTAACTCGGCGACCAGATCCTGGAGCTTGTTTGTCCAGGGAACATAGTTTTCGCAAAAAGTAACCGGGTGTTTAAGCGCACTTTTGATTCTACGTACATAGCCGATCAGGTTTTCTACCGGCACCATATGGTCCGTCCAGTCGACACTGGCCTCGTTACCTACCGAAACAGAAAAGACAATCTCAGGATATTTTTCCACCAAAGCGATCAACCGGTCGATTTCATCACTGTTATGGCGGCGGTTTTCATTGAGTTTTTCCTCACTGAACCATGCTCCCCATGGACACTGCGGGTTGCTCATCTCAGCAGCCATATCCACACCGAGCATCAGCTTAAAATCCAAGGCTTCGTCACGGATCACCTGCAGAACCGTTTGCGCATGTATACCACAGTCGTACAAGCGAAGAAATTTCCAGTTGTCCGCTAAAATAAGCAGATCTTCTTTTATCTCTTCATAACTTGGATAAATACCTAAACAGGGATTCTGACCTTCACGATAACCGGAATAACATACGGCATTTCCATGCAGCCATTGCATCTCATTATTACTCTTTATTAACTCCATGTTATGCGCTCGCTTCCATCTGTTCTAAATCGTCAATATATTTGAATTTACCGTCTTTATCCCAAAGCCCCCAATAGGCGCCGACATCACCTTCTGCTTCCACTTTCCAAGTTTCATCAAAAGAAGAAAAATAAAAGACTTCTATCCCCTCTTCCTCGGCCCATAAGTAAGTATCAATAAAATATTTCACTGCTTTTTCATTAGAAGGTATCGCGCCCCCTTCTGTTGTGCCGACATTCGGCCAGCCGGTTTCAGTGATAATGACTTTCTTGCCGCCGCCGGAACGAACAGCACGGCGATACATATCTTTCATATACAGCAGGGAGTATTCCGCAGGACAGCCTTCCCAGAACGGGTAGCAGTTAGCCAGAATCACGTCACAGACCTCGGTGACACGAGGGTGATCTTCAAATTCGTAATAGGCATCAACATAACCGACTTCAATGTCAGGCAGCGCCTGTTTGGCACGCTTGATGTAGTCAATCAGCTGCTCTTCAGTCAGATCTCCGCGAAGTAGTACTTCATTACCTACGGCTAGAATAGTGACATGACCCGCTTCTGCTATTTCGACAGCATTGGCCAGCTCTTTTTCGTTTTTCTCTAAATCACCACCTAACCAGACACCAACCATGGTTTTAAGTCCGTTCTGCCGCGCTATTTCTGGGATCTGTTCATTACCTTCGGTACAGGAAAATGAACGTACCCAGTTGACATTTGACTGGATAATTTTTAATCGTTCCCGGATCTGTGCTGCACCAATTTGTGTACCTGGTCCCTGCCCTTCTATATAAGGACTAAATGAGATGCCATGAATCTTGTCTGCAACAATCTTTGCAGCAATTATCCCCAACTCCTTATCAGATAAATTTGAAAAATTAATTCCAGCTAATGACATATGTTTATTATATTTACTCGACATTCGACTCTCCCTGTTAACTGCTGTTTTACTAATTATTTATATATCCATTACCAATCAAATTGCATTTATCAGTCACTAGCTCAGACACCAAGACAAGGCACAGTTTAAAGACTTCGTAGATTCTATAAACAGCGACTTTTAACGACACGCCCAACAAAGCTGGCAATTAAAACACACAAGAAGAAAGTAACCACTCACACCCAATTAATATTTAATGAATCAAACTAGACGTTAAATCGATGAACTAGTTCATTCTGCTGATGTGCCAGTTCATCTAACTTGCAGCTTACCTTGGCCACCAGCTCCATTGATGAATTGTTGTCGTCTGCTATCTGACTAATATCTTCCAGGCTGCGTGCAATAGAGTTGGTTGTTGAGCTTTGCTCTTCCGCAGCATGCGCTATGTGGTAACTCATTTTACTAATCGCGATAATATTCGCCTGAATTTCCTCCATCGCGCTATTAGCATCGGATGTCTGCGTTAAACTTTTATTCATTTCAGTAACACAGGCCTGCATTACTGTTGATGCTTGACCGGATTTCTGCTGTAGATTTTGAATCATATCTTCAATTTCAGCCGTCGAACTAGTGGTGCGTTCCGCCAGCACTCGAACTTCATCAGCAACAACCGCAAAACCGCGTCCCTGTTCTCCGGCACGCGCCGCTTCAATAGCAGCATTCAGTGCTAGTAAATTAGTTTGAGCTGCAATGTGGCGGATAACGTCCAGAATAGAGCCGATATTACTGCTCATCTCCTGAACTGTTGAAACCACTTTGACAGATTCATCAAGGTTTTCTGACAACAGGTGAATAGTCGAGATATTGTCACTCATCACTGCGCGCCCTGTCTGAGCGGCAAGTTCAACGTCACGTACTTTATCCATGGAACTCTGTGCACTAGCAGCAACATCTTTAACGGAATGCTCCATTTCCGTCATCGCCGTTGCAACCGATGCAGTTTGATTCCGCTGCTCATTCAAGCGTGCTTTGGACTGAGTCATAGTAGATTGATTCTGGGCTGATACTTCCGCTAAATTGCCTGACGTTAAGCTTAATTTTCGCAGGATATCCTGCAGATTGGACGCCAGCGTATTGATATGAGTGCTGAGTTGATTAAATTCAATGAACGTATTACCACTTACTCTTTTGGTCATGTCTCCATCCGTTAACGCTTCAAGCGCCTTGAGGATTGAGACCAAAGGCTTACGCACATTTTGTGCCAGTAACCAGGCAAGGAACAGCAGGAATACGGTTACACTTCCGCCCATTAAAACAGCTTTAGTATAACCATCCGTATAGATCTGATTTGCATTATCAATGGCACTGTTCATCAGCTGATCTGCTTCAGCACGAAAAGCGGCAAGGATAGTCATCGCCTGATCAACTTCGGCGGCAAGAACAGCGATGTTCGCATACAAGAGATTACGCGCTTTAATAAATATATGGTGCTGATCCAGTACGCCGCCTTTTTTACCCGCATCCTGAAAAAACTGCCTGGTTGAATTCTCAAACTCGTCTTTAAAACCAGGCATCTGCGTGACAATGGCTTGATAAGCAAACTTGAGGCGCGTTACACTGCGTTTATTTACTTTCATCGCCTTACTGATTTTACTGATATCGTCACTAGACAAAGCATCTGATGTAATTGTTTCTATTGACTTCAGCTTCTCAAAATAACCTTTCGCCAATAATTTAACCGTATCCGTCCCCTTTTCGTTGATATACTCGATCATGCCTAAGCGTAAATCTGTTTGCAGTTTCTGGAAACGGCGCGCGGTTTTCTGTCGTTCCTGCTGCGCATTCAACTGGGTTTTATAATTATCCATCGCTTTATTCACTTCAGAGAAGTAACGTTTTTCGATAGCAAGCAGTTCACTTAATTGACTATTCAGTGCAGGGTTATCAGCTGAAATCTTAGCTAATTTATTAAGAGCATCATTAGCATCTTGCTGCGCAGCGCTAAACTTGTCTTCATAACTCTGCATACGCAGTGGATCTTGACTGGTTAAAAAATCTTTGAATATTTTATCTGCAATTAACAATTTAACACTGGTTTGATTAGCAAAAGTAACCAGAGGTAAAGCGTCCGTATTGACTGATTCAAGCTGCTTATGAATACGGCTTGTACCGTTCAGCATTAAAGCAACAGTCGCAACAAACAGCAGCACCATCACTGAGAATCCGGCATACATACGTTTTATTACCGAAGTTTGTCTATTTTTTTTTATCATATTCCTAATTTCCATTCAGGGAGAAGACTGTCTTTATAACCAAACCACCTGAATAGACATTCAAATATACAAGTCGTTTGGGTATAGAGAGGGTCATAGCGATCTGCAGACCAGGAGGAAGCCCTCTTTCCTGCTGTATAATAAAACCAAAAGGGCCGTCATTCTGAGAATGACAGCCCTTGTTAGTTAAGCGTTATTTAGCGCTTACCACCACATGTCAGCTTGTAAACCAACGATGAAATCATCATCACCGGCGTTTGTTGCAGCATGATTCAGGTAAGTACCCAGTAGACGGATTTCAGGTGCAGGGCCTTGGCCCGTACCGATAATCCAAGTTGGTGCGATGGTTGCTTTAGCGTTATTACCACTGCCTTCCTGGCCATCAGCACTTTCCCAATGGCTGTACTGCGTACCGAATTCAGTGGCAATAAAGAAGTTATCAGAGACAGGGAAGGTTGGACGTACCATTGCTGAAGTCCAGTAATTTGAACTACCGTCATCATTATCATTGTACTGAGCCTGCAGCGCAGGGAACAGATTAATACCGTTTTCTAGGAAGTAGCCCCCCCAAAGTAAGAAACGCGCAGACAGGTCATCTTCATCAATATAAGTCATTTGATCAGGGCCAGGTCCGCCGGCAACATATCCGTTGTAGACATTCAGCGTGCCGCCCAGCAGTTGATTAGAGCCTAAACCTTTACCTGCCTGAACAATCACTTTAGAGAAACCATTTCCTGGAAGACCAAGGAAGCTGTCAAGATGAGCAATACCTGTTACATCATAGCCTGTTTCAGCATATTCAGTACCGGCTTCATCCCAGTTATCAGCCATCGCTTTAACCTGACCATGCAGTTCGAAACTACCAAAATTTGCACCGACATGGACAGAATGCATAATATTATTTGTATTAGTCGACCCCCAAGGATACGGACGGCCGTCAGCATTATTTCTATCACTGGTCATATAAGCGAAATCAAATTTAGTATCACCAATCTCATAATCACTCACACCAATACCTAAACCAGACATCTGCGTGTAGAAGAAATCTGTCATAAAGATATAGTTGTCTTTACCGTAATCACGTTTACCAGCCCAGAAAGTACCCGTTTCAGTCAGACCGCCAAACTCAACATATGTCTGGCCAAAACCCATACTGTTGCTTGATGAATCGGCATCAACCGAAGAACCCAGCGCTTTATCAGTACCTGTACCGGCTACTGCAACATGGATGCGGATAGATTTACCATCATCAAATGCCCATTTTTTTACCAGCTCAAAATTCATATCATTATCGGCTTCAAGACCCAGACGACCTAGCGTCTCTTTACCGCCCTGCCATGCCGAACGTTTCATGTCATCTTCTACGCTCAAAAGCACACCAGAGCGAAAATAGCCGTGAAATTCTATACCGTCGGTTGTATCTGCATGAGCAGCACTAGTAACTGATAAGCCCGATGTTGCAAGAAGACATGCTAGGGTTAATTTTGATAGTTTCATTGTAACTCCATAAGTTTATTGCTTTCCGTATATTAATAAATAAAGCACCAAGAAAGCGCTTTCTTTTATTGTTATAAAAAAAGGCCAAACATGATCAGATAATAATCTAAAACAATTAAAAACCAGTCGGCCAATTTCTGAAACAAGTATAAAGATAAAATTAAGGATGAAAAGTGAGCAATGTCACCAAAGTAAGCGCTTTCACGCGATCTTGATCACACCATCTGAACTCATGGAGAAACTAATACCGTTACCCGATAAAAATACTATAAAACATCCAGAGCTTATAAATCAATGCTTCGAGTGCCTCGCACATTATATGTTACAGCATATAATGTGCGGGCATCCTCAGAACTTAACGAAAGCGCTTGCAGTGTCTTAATGAAGCATTCAAAATTAAAAGATAAATTTTAGTGTCATTAAACTTAGTAAACCATTTTTCTTTATAGAAGTACTCTGTTTAATCCTTTAAGCAAATATTATCAGGAGAGTAAGTTGATCACCATCAAGGAAGTATCTGAGCTTGCCCAGGTTTCTCAAGCAACTGTTTCAAGAGCTTTAAACGGCCATTCGACGGTGAAAGAAATTAATAAAATAAAAGTGTTTGAAGCAATAGAAAAGTTAGGTTATAAACCAAACGCCTTCGCTCAAGCACTGGCATCGAGCCGTTCAAACAGTATCGGCATGCTGGTAGGCTCACTTGAAGGGCCTTTCTACGGCCCTTTGATGCATAACGCAGAAGATATTGTTCGTAAAAAAAATATGCATTTAATCGTTACCAGCGGCCAGGAATCAAAAGAAAAAGAAACAGATTCAATTCGATTTCTTCAGTCTAAACAAGTTGATGGTTTAATCATTCACTCCGATATGTTATCTGATGATGAATTAATCAAGATAGCTAAAAATACACCCGCAACCGTTATTCTCAACCGCTATGTACCTGAGTTATCTAACCAGTGTATCTGTATCGATAACGAGCTTGGCGGCTATCTTGCTACTAAACACTTACTTGAATCCGGCCATATCAAGGTTGCCTGTATTACCGGGCAGCTGAGCAAAATTGACAGCCGCGACCGCCTGCAGGGATATCGAAATGCACTGACAGAGTACGGTATTCAGTACGATGCCAGCTTGATTGCAGAAGGACGCTTTGATCATGACGGTAACCATGAAAAGGTCAGGCGTCTGCTGGATCGAGATAATGGAATCACCGCGATTTTCTGCCAGAACGACAATATCGCCTTAGCGGCTTACGATGTATGCAGTGAAAGAGAACTGACTATTGGTAAGGATATTTCTATTGTTGGTTTTGATAATGATACCTACAGCCAGCATATAAGACCCAGACTCACAACGGTTAACTTCCCTGTCCTGGAAATGGGGGTTGAAGCAGCCAACTGTGTACTCTCTTTAGTGCATAAGGAAGAATATTCAGTCAATAACAAACTGGCTCCGGAATTAATCGATAGAGACTCAGTGAAAAAATTTAATTAATTACAGGGGAGTCCCGCCCGCTCCTTCATTCAAGATCTGCAGCAGAAAAATTTCCCGAAAAAAAAGGCAGATAAACTGTAATGCCGATCAGTTAAGAAAAATCTATTGATTTTTAACTGAATAAGATCAAAATCCGATGTTCACAAAACATCGGATTTTTTTATGCAACTATCAACAGCACTTTCCCAGGTATCACTTAATCACTTCACTGAATTTACTGGCCTTAACGAGCTATTAGCACCTGAGTTAGTTACTGATGCACTATCTCAAACTGGCGTGGCTACGATAAGAAAACGTAAGCTCCCTATGGAACAAATGGTTTGGGCTGTTATTGGCATGGCATTATTTCGCAAGTACTCAATGCGCCAACTGGTTAATCAACTTGATATTATCCTTCCAAACGGTACGCCTTATG
>NZ_KB907022.1 GCF_000381745.1 Psychromonas ossibalaenae ATCC BAA-1528
AACCAGCCTTCAACTTCACCATCGATAGAGATGCCGTTGTCATCCCAGAATGCAACAAGTTTACCAAGACCTAAAGTACCCGCTAAAGAACAAGCTTCATGGGAGATACCTTCCATCAGACAGCCGTCACCTAGGAAAGTGTAAGTGTAATGATCAACAATATCGTGACCTTCACGGTTGAACTGCGCAGCTAAAGATTTTTCAGCAATCGCCATACCAACAGCGTTAGTAACACCCTGGCCTAGAGGGCCGGTTGTTGTTTCTACACCCGGCGTGTACTCGTATTCCGGGTGACCTGGAGTTTTAGAATGTAACTGGCGGAAAGATTTAAGATCATCGATTGACAGATCGTAACCCGATAAATGTAATAGAGAATAGATCAGCATTGAACCGTGCCCGTTAGACAGTACAAAACGATCTCGGTCAGCCCACTGCGGGTTAGTCGGGTTGTGGTTTAAGAAATCACGCCATAATACTTCTGCGATATCAGCCATACCCATTGGTGCTCCTGGGTGACCTGAATTGGCTTTTTGAACGGCGTCCATGCTTAGGGCTCGAATTGCGTTAGCTAGCTCTTGACGAGATGGCATCTGTTTCTCCTGGTCTGTTTAAGTTGTGTATAAAATAAAAAATTATAAACATTTAAATGTCAGCTTTTCCGAACATACTGTGAATATGATCAGGAAATAATTCCCTGCTGACATGCTGTGAATTGATTAATTGAAATTAGTTTATTTATTAAGCGGTGCAGAAAATGAGATCTAGATCGACCCAATCGTTATTACTTTCATCTTATCCGCTATGTTTACAAAACGTGTGGTTTTTTGGCTGGTGCTGATATTTTCGACTAAAAACGCAGTAAAAACAGGCGTATGTGGTTTGTGCTGCTGTTAAGGCGGACGGGACAAAAATTGGATTTACAATGAAAAACAGGCGGGGGTAAAGCTGGTAAGTAAGCAGAAAATCTGCTTACTTACCAGCTTTTGGGAGCGGCTATAATTCAGCGCCTAAAAACGCATGTGGTAATAATTCCGCAATGGTGAAATTTTCCACATCTGATTCAGATGCATAACAGTAAACCATTGCATCATTAGCAGACTGTTCAGCAATAACCTGACGGCATGAACCGCAAGGATAAGCTTTTACCAGTAACTTCTCTGAATTACGGCCTAATACATGTACTTCTTTAACATCACCGATTTTTGCGCCTTCAGTTACCGCTGTCTGCAGGGCATTTCGTTCAGCGCAGTTAGTGGTCGGGTAGGCTGCAGATTCTACATTAACGCCTTTATAAACTTTATTATCTTCGGTAACAACAATTGCCGCTACGTTAAAGCCGGAGTAGGGTGCCGATGACATATCCAGCAGTGTATTTAATTCATTGAAGTAGTTCATATTTTCATAATCTCTTTATATAAGTGCGAGAATCGCTTTCTGACTGCTTAATAAAGCCCATCTTCTCAAGGTAAAAGCAGTGCTCATCATTGTCGGCAAATGCTTTTAATGTATTGATCCCTTTAGCTTTCATAAACTCAGGGTGAGTATTGTAATAATAGCTGCCGAGTTTAAAGTCGCGGTACCGCGGGATGACGTAATCCAGCATAATTGTAAAAACACCATCTTCTTCTATTTGTCCGGTAAGCAGTCCGGCAATATTGTTATCGCGTAACATATAAAATGATGTTCCGGCTTCTTTTAATTTTTCCAGGGTTATCTGTTTTTCAATATCATTTTGATTAACACTAATAAAATGTTGAAAATATTCTGAATTATTGGAAGCTGAAATTATTTTGAATTCTTCTTTGCTGTTGTATAACTGATAAAGATAATAAACATTAATGCATGCAATGCTTAGATTCATCACCATGGTCGGAGCTGAACCTATAAAGTAAGCAAAGGAAGCGAAAAGCAGACAGCCTATAAAATTAATGACCCTCAATTTGATAATTGAACTCATGGTTAATGAGACCAAAACTACCATTGAAGCTAGATATCCGTACCACTCTACCCAATCAAATTCCATAATGATTCTCCTTGAGGTCTGCTTTAGATACACCTGATCCGTTAGGTATATCTTAGTCTATTATCTACATTTTATTAAAGATCCTGTCAGCGTATGCGGCGGAAAACCTATGTTTCAGGTTTCGGATTATCCGCTGCGCAGATAACAACGCGCTGAACAGCACGTTCAGCTGCAGTGAACTGCGTTTCTGTACGGGCATGGATCATTGCCGATTGCTGTAAACTGGTTTAGACCTACTGCATAATCAACGCTGTCAGTAAACGTTATTGATTCTAACTCCTGAGATACCAGTGCGATAAATAGGTGTTTGGGGCGGGGTTTTAAAGCATTTTAGGCCGATAGAGTTTTTACAGGCGGAACTATGTCTGCACAGAATCTGAAGCGGTAAAACAGTTTGAAAAGCCGCAGCACTCTGAATGAGTACCTACTTAAGGAGTTGCTGTGATTAAATAAATAATATGGGAGGGCGGCGAGCCGCTCTCCCGGATGCATCTATTATTAAGTTCTATTTAGAACTTGTAAGTTGCAGATACGTAATGGCTGAAGCCAGTTGTGTCTGCACCAGGCCATGCACTTTCATCTTTCAGGCCGTAAACATTTTTGTATGCTTTCAGGCCGTAACCTACAGCAAAGCGGTCTGAATGCCAGTAGATACCGTTAAACATGTTGCCGCCGTCAGCTGATTTACCTTCTGCTGAATCCATACCGAACTGCCAGTCGATGTAACCCTGGTAAGAAATGAATGAACCGTTTTCAAAGAAGAAGAAAGGTTTAAACCAGTTTGTTGATGCATGGAAACCATCCCACTCACTGCGACCGATTTCGTAATGAGCCATTAAGTTTAAACCGACTTTACCTAACCAAGGTACCATTACATCAGAACCAAGACCGATATTAGCATTGTTTACTACGTCATTACCGCTCCAGTTCATCAATGTTGCAATGTATAACTCTTGTACTGGACCGAAAGACAGATCTTTACCTGTTAAACCGTCAAGCGACATACGAGGTGCAAATTTCATGAACATTTTTTCATTACTGTCAACACCATTGGCTTTCTTTTGGCCGCTGTCTTGGCTTAGGTTGAATACATCAACGTAGCCGTACAGATCCCAGATGCCAGAGCGACCGCCGAATTCCATTTCCAGGTAATCGTGATCTTCCTTAGTAGCACCTTCAGAAGTTGGTATTTCACCAAATGAGTACATTGCATTGAACTGCAGCCATTTGTAGTCGTTTTTATGAGTGTCGCCATCGCTGTAATCAGCAGCGAAAGCAGAAGTTGACGATAAAGCCAGTACACTAAGGGCTAAAAGAGACTTGCGCATAGTTATTTCCTTATTTAAGTTTAATAAATAATCATCATCAATGATGTTATTTGTTTTATCTATTACTTGCGTAATACTTACCAATCTACCCAAGGTCTTTTTGAATATGGTTTCCCGTATTGCTGGTACCTTGGATTTCAAGTTCTTGTTATTCTGCTACCACAGAATCCAGAGCAATGATTATCATTTCATTGAAACTGTTTTGTCTTTCATCAGAAGTTGATTTTTCACCAGTACGGATATGGTCCGATACAGTTAAAATACACAGCGCTTTAGCGCCTTCTTCTGCAGCAACTGCAAATAGACCTGCAGCTTCCATTTCTACACCTAGAATATTGTATTTTTCTAGTGTATCAAATACTTCCGGCTCTGGCGTGTAGAAGGTATCAGCTGAGAAGATGTTACCAACTTTAGCTTCGATACCATGTGCACGTGCAGAGTTTACTGCTTTTTCTAGCAGACCGTAATCTGCGATTGCAGCATAGTCATGTCCGGCAAAACGGATACGGTTTGCTTTTGAGTCTGTTGATGCACCCATACCGATAACAACATCAAGAAGCTTAATATCTGGGCTTACAGCACCACAGCTTCCTACACGGATTAGGTTTTTAACACCGTATTCACGGATTAATTCAGTTGCATAGATAGAGCAAGAAGGGATACCCATGCCGCTGCCCATTACTGAAATACGTTTACCTTTATAAGTACCGGTAAAACCTAGCATGTTACGTACGTCTGTTACCTGTACTACATCTTCTAAAAAAGTTTCTGCAATATATTTAGCACGTAAAGGGTCGCCTGGAAGTAAAACTGTTTCTGCAAAAGCGCCGTCTACTGCATTAATATGAGGTGTTGCCATTTTATCATTCTCCATCTATTTATTTAAAAAGCCGCCTAAGCCGTAAGCCCCGGCGTCTTTAGTTACTGCAGAGGTAAAATTCCCCTGCAGTAGGTTTAGGTCTTAATTACTTAAAAATACTTTTACCGTACTCTAGGTCTGGTAAATTATGGTGCTCGGCGATGGTCTGGCCGATATCCGCGAAAGTATCACGCAGGCCTACTGAGCCGGCTTTAACCGATTTTCCGTAGACAATAACCGGGATATGTTCACGAGTATGATCTGTGCCTTCCCAGGTAGGATCACAACCGTGATCGGCAGTGATGATAAGAAGATCTTCATCATCCAGCTCTGCAAGTATTTCCGGTAAACGTTTATCAAAATATTCTAGAGCAGCTGCATAACCAGAAACATCACGACGATGTCCGAAATCAGCATCAAAGTTCACAAAGTTAGTGAAAATAATGCTCTGATCGCCGGCTTGTTTCAGCTCATTTAAGCTTGCATTAAACAGTTCTTCGATACCGTTTGCTTTAGTGGCTTTAGTAATACCCTGAGCCGCAAAAATATCTGAAATCTTACCGATGCTGACTACGTCACCGCCAGAGTCTTTCATTTTATCAAGCAGAGTCGGCGACGGTGGAACAACCGAGTAATCATGGCGGTTGCCGGTACGCGCAAAGTTGCTGCTGTTTGTGCCGTCGAATGGACGAGCAATAACACGGCCGATATGATATTCATCAACCAGTTCACGTGCGATTGCACATAGTTCGTAAAGGCGCTCAACACCGAAGCTTTCTTCATGACAGGCAATCTGGAAAACACTGTCTGCAGAAGTATAAAAAATAGGCTTGCCGGTTTTGATGTGTTCTTCACCAAGCTCTTCAAGAATGATAGTGCCCGATGAATGACAGTTACCTAAGTATCCAGGTAAATCTGCACGTTTAACTAATTCATCAAGGAGCTCCTGAGGGAAGCTGTCTTGTTTTTTCTTAAAGTATCCCCAGTCAAATAACACAGGTACGCCGGTGATTTCCCAGTGACCGCTTGATGTGTCTTTGGCTGTTGAGATCTCTTTTGCAAAGCCGTAAGCAGCTGTTGGCTCAACAGATTTGTCTAAACCGGCAGGAAAAATACCTGAGCTTTCTTCACAAGCTCGGCCAAGACCCAGTTTGTTCATATTCGGGATAGTAAGCGGACCTTGGCGTCCGTTGTCTGCCTGACCTTCTGCACATAGTTTAGCTATATGGCCTAGTGTATTTGAACCGGCATCATTGAACTGGCTGCCGTCTGGGCGTGTACCGGTAAACTGGTCTGCATCTGCCGATGAGCCGACACCAAAAGAATCAAGTAATAAGATAAGTGTGCGTTTCATTAGTAAGCCCCTTTTTCTACTGTTTTATCTGTTAAATTTAATTCAGTTAACAGGCCTGTTAGTAGACTTGATGCACCGAAACGGAAATGATCTGTATTTACCCAGTCTTCACCCATGATGTCACGGGCAAGCTGCATGTAATCGTAGGCTGTCTGTGCATCTTTAACGCCGCCGGCCGCTTTAAAACCAACATCAAGCCCAGACTCTTTAATCGCTTCCAGCATAACTTTGGTTGCTTCTAAAGTGGCATTCACAGGTACTTTACCCGTTGAGGTTTTAATAAAATCAGCGCCTGCATTGATACAAATCAGACTTGCTTGTTTAATTAGTTCAGGGCTCTGTAATACACCTGATTCGATAATAACTTTCAGTTTTACTTTGTCACCGCAGATTTCGCGGCACGCTTTGATCATGGTTGCGCCAATCTCGCTGTTACCCGACATTAATGCACGATAAGGAAAAACCACATCAACTTCATCTGCGCCGTAGGCAACAGCAGCACGGGTTTCGGCTAGAGCAATCTCTAAGTCGTCATTTCCGTGTGGGAAATTTGTAACCGTCGCAATTTTAATGTGCGCGGTATTTTGTTCAGCTAATACTTTTCGAGCAATCGGAATGAAACGAGGATAGATACACACTGCAGCGGTGTCGCCGGCAGGTGTGTGAGCATCTGCACATAACTGAATTACTTTTTGATCAGTGTCATCGTCATTAAGCGTCGTTAGGTCCATTAACTGGATACCTTGACGAGATGCTAGTTGTAAATCACTCATTATTTAATTCCTTTGATTTTCTGTTAGTAGAAGAACCAGGCAGCTCAGAACTTGTTTCCAAGCACCTGGTAGTTATATCAGTTACCGTAAATTATCGTTCGTTTAAAGTAACTGATTGTTTGATAAATTAAGCAACGCTCAGTGCGAAGAAGATACCTACTAGAGTTGCACTCATGAAGTTAGATAACGTACCAGCAAGAACAGCTTTAAGACCCATGCGTGCAATATCAGGGCGACGTGATGGTGCAAGTACACCTAGACCACCAAGTAGAATTGCCATTGAAGATAAGTTTGCAAAACCACATAGAGCAACAGTAACGATTACTTGAGAGTTCATGCTTAGAGTATCTTTGATGCCGACGAAGTCGATGTAAGCAACAAACTCGTTCACTACTAATTTCTGACCTAGTAAGCTACCTACCTGTAGTGCTTCAGACCATGGAACACCGATTAGGAATGCGATTGGCGAGAATAAGTAACCTAAGATCACTTGTAGAGTTAGTGAATCAACACCAAATACACCGCCTACTGCGCCTAAGATAGTGTTAATTAGCGCGATTAAAGCGATGAATGCGATTAACATACCACCAACGTTCAATGCTAAGTGAAGACCGTCAGATGCACCAGCAGCTGCCGCATCAATTACATTTACTGGTTTGCCGGCTGCATCAGCTTCTAGCTCTTCATCAGTTAACTGCTCCATTTCATCTTTTGGAGTATCTGTTTCTGGCTCTAAAAGTTTAGCCATTAATAGACCACCAGGTGCCGCCATAAATGATGCTGCAATCAGGTAATCAAGACTAACACCTAAAGATGCGTAACCTGCTAGTACCGCACCGGCTACCGATGCAAGACCACCGGCCATTACTGCAAAAAGCTCTGAACGAGTCATTGTGCGGATGAACGGTTTAACAACTAACGGTGCTTCTGTTTGACCAACAAAAACGTTAGCAGCTGCTGACATTGACTCTGTACGACTTGTACCTAGCGCTTTCTGTAGTGCACCACCAAAGATTTTGATGATGAACTGCATAATACCCATGTAGTAAAGAACAGCCATTAATGAAGCGAAGAAGATAATGATAGGCAGTACGCGGAACGCGAATACAAAACCGCCGCCGCCGAATACTTCAAACATTTTACCGGAAACAAGACCGCCGAAAAGGAAACCAATACCAGCGTTTGCACTGTCAATAACAGCTTGAACACCGTTAGAGATACCGCCTAAGATGCTGGCACCAGATTCTGTGAATATAACAATAGCAGGTATTGTCACTTGTATCGCGAAAGCACCCCCTACCGTTCTAAGATTGATTGCTTTTCTATTGCTTGAAAATATTACCGCAATCATAATTAAGGATAGAATCCCTACTAAACCCATAACAATTTGCATTTTTAACTCTCCATTTTAGTTTGGCTTGACTTCAGAAAAAATTTTCTATCCGTCATTTTCATTACTGTTATTTAAAACTAGGTGATCTGCTAATGCTGAATCCAAGAATGCATTGGCAGGTTGTTTACTTAACTAGAAATAATTACAAACGTTCCATAATCATTGTTTCTAGTATATCTTGATCGATAGCAAAATTTCTGATGCCTTCGGCAAGTTTTTCAATCGCCATTGCATCTTGATTGTGCTGCCATAAGAACTGTGCTTCGGTTAATGGTGCTCCTGGTGTTTTGATTTCAGTCGTAGCAGATAATTTTGTGATTACCTCTCCCTGCGTATTTTCAAGCTCTTCTAATAATTGAGGGCTGATTGTGAGTCGATCACATCCAGCTAACTCTAAAATTTCACCAGTGTTTCTGAAGCTTGCACCCATTACCACTGTTTTATAACCATGTGCTTTATAGTAGTTGTAGATTTTTGAAACTGATATCACGCCTGGATCAGATTCTGCTGTAAAGTCACGACCTTCATTTTTCTTATGCCAGTCCATAATGCGGCCGACAAAAGGTGAAATAAGAAATACGCCTGCTTCAGCACAAGCCTGCGCTTGAGCGAAAGAAAATAGAAGAGTTAAGTTACAGTTCACACCCTCTTTTTCTAAGATTTCAGCGGCGCGAATACCCTGCCATGTAGACGCAAGCTTGATTAAAATACGATCGTTAGTAATACCCGCATCATTATACATTTTTACCAGCTGACGTGCTTTTGCTAGACTTGCTTCGGTGTCATAAGACAAGCGAGCATCGACTTCAGTTGAAATTCGGCCTGGAACAATGTTTAGAATTTCTTTACCAATATTCACAGCTAACATGTCACAGGCATATTGAACTTGCTGTTCTTTAATATCACTTTGTGTTTTTGCATATGCAATCGCATCGTTTATTAAAGGTGCATAACCTGCAATTTGCGCCGCCTTTAAAATAAGGGACGGATTTGTTGTTGCATCTTCAGGCTGATATTTTTGTATAGCTTCAATATCTCCTGTATCTGCAACTACAGTTGTAAGCTTGCGTAATTGGTCTAATTTACTATCCATTGAACTAACCTTTTAATAATTAGGTATTTAAATGTTACATGGTGATCTCTCACCGCTATTAGGCTGGTAATTATAAATTCAGCCTATTTTATTCTTTCCGTTTTTTAATCGTCTATTACAACAAAGCGCTGATATACTGCTGGTAAATCAGGCCTCCCATATACACACCGAAGATACCCATAATGCCGGGTAATACTGGTGGAGCTGGTAATGGTAATTTTAAAAAAGCAAAAATAAGCCCTACTAGACACCCTGCGAATAAGGCCATAAAAATTTGTTGCATGCTGACTCCTTGTCAATCCGATTAATTGAAATCAGTTTATTTATTAAGCTACCTTAAAAGTGTGACCTAAACCCCCAGAACAATAATTATTATAATCTTCTTTTGTGGTGTTAACAAAATATGTGGGCTATCATTTTGTTAGATGATTTATAGGAAGAAATATTGTTTAAACTTAGAACAGACTTTAACTCTTGTAAAACAGTTAATTGCGAAAATTTTACTGTGGTCAAAAGTAAATATCACAACTGTGTTATCAAAATGTGTGGGCTATGATTGTGCTGGGCGAGTAATAGGAAAAAATAATGTTTAAATTTAGAACAGACTTTAACTGTTGCAAAACAGTTAATTGCGAAAATTTCGGAGTGATCAAAAGCGATGACTATATTCCGCAGAGCAGACGTTTAGGATACTTGTCAATTGAGTGTAAATTGTGCGGCAGTAATTGTCCCTGGATAAATAATGAATTAGTTAACGGCATTGTAAAAGAAAAGCTGGAATTTCAGTTTGCCAGAAAATTAACCCACTGCCCTAAGTGCCATCAGTATTTTTTCTTTAGCGAAAGAACGGATGCTAAGCTGCATGGTTTTACCTCCGCAGGAACACAGCGAAAAAAATGCTGCGTATGTCATACTATTTATACTGTGCAGAATTATAAAAATATTGAAGCTCTGAAGTCAGTGCTTGCCAGTATTATTGCGAATAAAGAAATACGAGAGTCGATTAAAGCAAGCGGCTTGTCGGCCAGACTGTATTATTTTTATCTTGATAAACTCTCCAGTATATTTTCCAATTTCAGCCGTCTGCATGAAGAAGAGGTGATGGAAAGAAGTTATTTAGCGATGCATACGGAAGGGCGGGTTATAAAACTTGATCATAAAAGAGGTATGTACAGCTTAATTACTTCTGAAGTAGACAGTGGTTATATACTGCTGAACAGCAATAACCTGACCAGACAGAGCGTCGTTGATTATTATATTTACGATGAAAGTGAAAATACTATTATAACTTCGAATTACTCAGATAATCTGGAAAATGTTCTGACTAACCGTTACCAGCAGAATATGAACCGTAATCATTTTGAGCAGTTATTAGTTGGGGAGCTAAAGCCGGTAACAAAATGTAATTTAATTTATCCGGATAAACTGGCTTATATTCATTTTCAGCTGTTAAACGCGTTCAGCCGCAAAGCAGATAAATATGATCATTATATTGAACACGAAAGTACCCTCAGATCCGGTGCTTTAATGGCTTCTTATGAGGACATCAAAAAGTCTAATGCCGATGTCTATTTTTTTGTTCCTTTTCTTAATTCAAGGGAAAAGCTCCAGGGGAAAAAAATCGGCTGGTGGAAGGACCGCTGGTTCAGCAATGAATTAGGGGCTATTTGTCCAATCACTTGTAAATTAACGGACAGTGCGGATATTAAACTTCATCACAGTGACAGTATTGACCTATTTTTTACCTATATTGATCGGCATATGAACAAAGGAGTAAACAGTATTAATGTTATTGATCAGCTGTCTGAAATACACCGCGTTATATTTAACTATTGTGATTTGAAAAACAATACTACCCGGGCAATAACCTTCGGTGTTGCTCAGAAGAGCTATACACCAGAAAGTCTTCTGGAAGATGCTTTGAAAATGATAATGAGCTGAATTGCTTGGTTTTTTGCAAGTCGGGTATTTCCATAGATAGTGGAAATATCCAGCTTTTATTGTTGTTTATATTACACACTCCTATACGTTTTTGTATAACCTTAAAACGGATAATGAGCATAGCCTGGTTCATGGAGTGAAAGGTTAATAGAGTTGCTACATAGCCGTAAAAGAGTGTATTGCTGTAAATAGTCGAAATATCCCATTTTTTGGTTGTATTTTTATTGCACATCCTTATATAATTCGCCACCTAAAAATTTACGATAAATACGTGTGGTACTTTGTTGAGTGAAATAATTCATTCAAACTGAGCAGCGACACGGCCCAATAGAGGTTTTCCCTATGAAAAACAATATTCATCCAGAATACAACGTAATCACAGCAACTTGTTCTTGTGGTAACGTAGTTAAAGTTGGCTCAACAGCCGGCAAAGACCTAACTCTAGATATCTGTGGCGCATGTCACCCATTCTATACTGGTACTCAACGTGTTGTTGATACTGGCGGTCGTATCGACAAATTCAAAAAACGTTTCGGTTCTCTTTCTTCTAAATAAGCTTTATCGCTTAAATAGAAAGACCAGAAATGATTTTAAAAAGGTACCTTCGGGTACCTTTTTTTATGTCTGCTGATAAGTAATTGCAGGCATCGGCACAGTATCGCTGATACTGGCAGTCGTATCGAAGCTGTTATCGGGACAGGTAAGCAAAAAACATTTCGGTTCTCTTTCTTGTAAATTGCTTAAATAGAAAGACCAGAAATGATATAAAAAGGTACCTTCGGGCGCCTTTTTTTATGTCTGCTGATAAGTAATTACAGGCATCGGCACAGTATCGAAGCTGTTATCGGGATAGATAAGCAAAAAACGTTTCGGTTCTCTTTCTTCTAAATAAGCTTTATCGCTTAAATAGAAAGACCAGAAATGATTTTAAAAAGGTACCTTCGGGTACCTTTTTTTATGTCTGCTGATAAGTAATTGCAGGCATCGGCACAGTATCGCTGATACTGGCAGTCGTATCGAAGCTGTTATCGGGACAGATAAGCAAAAAATGTTGGGCTGGCTTTCTTCTAAACAGCTTAATGACAAAGAAACGATTTAAAAAGTATGTCAGGTGATAATAAAGTTTCAGGCGTTTCCTGGGGTTTTGTCCTAGAGTGAAAACAGATTTTAATTTTTTGGAATAAACTGTGTTTTTACGATTTTTTATACTTTTCTTGATCCTGCCCGTGCAGTTGTATGCTTCCTGTCAGAAGATCGGCTGGGATCAAACTGTCACTCTGAAAAAAATTAATGATGGTGATACGGTCACCTTAACAAACGGGTCTTTAGTCCGACTTATCGGTATCAATACACCCGAAATTAACCATCGCGATAAAAGCCTTTCTGAGCCGTTTGCTTTTGAAGCAAAACGATTATTAGAAAAATATATAAAGGCTGGGGATAAGCTGCACTTGGTTTTTGATAAAACTAAACAGGATAAGTATGGGCGGATACTTGCTTATGTTTATAGTAAAACCGGGCGAAATCTGGCACTGCTGCAGTTACAGAATGGTTTGGCAAAACAGCTTGTGATTGGTAAAAATGATCGTTTCTGGCGGTGTTTTCAAAAAGCAGAAAGGCGGGCTCGTCTCCGAAAAAAAGGGATTTGGTCTGAGTTTAAGCCGTTGTCCGCTGCTGCTTTAAATAAAACAGATAAAGGTTATGTCTATATCAAAGGTACCGTAACTGAATTACATGAAGATAAAAAAGGTCTCAGTTTTAAGTTAGACAGAAAATTAGAGATTAAGATAGCAGCAAAGCCTTTAAAAATGTTTAAGGACAATAACGTTGATTTTCTACTGCATGACAAATTATTGTTAACTGGAAAATTAACTTTCAGTCGCCAGCTGCCTAGATTAAGGCTCTATCATCCTGCGCAAATCTTACCCTAAGATGAATTAAGGCTGTAAACTCACTAAAAACTTGACTATCATCACGCTTTTCCCAAGCCGGGTAAGATTAGTGTTGAAATTACCACTTCAGCTGAAATGGCCCATGATCTGTCTCTGGCTTACAGCCCGGGAGCGGCAGAGCCGGTACATGAAATTGCATCTAATCCCGATGATGTTTATAAATACACAGATAAAGGCAACCTGGTGGCTGTTATCACTAACGGCAGTACAATTTGGGGACTGGGAAATTTAGGGCCTTGGCCTCTAAATCTGTTATGGAAGGTAAAGCGTTATTATTCAAACGCTTTGCTGGTCTTGATTCTATTGATATTGAAGTAAAGCATCGCACTGCCGATGAGTTTGTTAATACTGTTGTAAATATTGCCGATACATTCGGCGGTATTAATCTTGAAGATTTCAAAGCACCTGAGTGTTTTGAAATTGAAAAGGCATTAAAACTGCGCTGCAGTATTCCTATCTTTCATGTTGATCAACACGGTACTGCTATTGTAACCGCTGCCGGCATGATTAATGCGCTGGATATTCAGGGGAAAAAAATAGAAGAAGCTAAAATTGTCTGTATGGGCGCAGGTGCCGCCGCCATTGCCTGTATGAAACTGTTGATTAAATGCGGCGCATTACGTGAAAAGATTTATATGCTGGATCGTAAAGGTGTCATTCATACTCGCCGTGGTGATATCAATGAATATAAGCAGCGTTTTGCTAATAATACTGACCAGCGTACGCGACTGGATGTGGTCACCAAAGCAGATGTCTTTGTTGGTGTATCCGGCCCGAATGTTTTATCTGCACAAGATGTAGAATTAATGGCGTCGAATCCAATTATTTTTGCATGTTCAAATCCAGACCCGGAAATTAAACCTGAATTAGCACATTCTGTTCGTGATGATCTGATTATTGCCACTGGACGCAGTGACTATCCTAATCAAGTTAACAATGTACTTTGTTTCCCGTTTATTTTCCGCGGTGCATTAGATGTGCGTGCAGCTGAAATTAATGATGCGATGAAAGTTGCTGCTGTTCATGCGATACGTGAAATCGCTAAGCTGCCGGTACCTGAATCTGTACTTAAGGCCAGCGGCGCTGAATCTTTAATTTTTGGAAAAGGTTATATTATTCCTAAACCTATGGATCCTCGTCTGCTTAAACATGTCGCCGGAGCTGTTGCTCGTGCTGCGGTTGCCACCGGTGCTGCTCAGATTGATCTGCCGGATAATTACACGGCATAAAAAATAACTTAATTAAAATTACTTAGGTTGTTTCAGAAGCTCCGCTATTCATTTGAAAACAGCGGAGTTTTTTTTATTTATAGATTTGATAATACGTTTATAGTTCACAGAACACGAGTTATTAACGGGTGTTTTCCTTGGATATTAAAATCAATAGTGGAATCATAGGTTAATAAGTTGTAAATTAGCGCGTTTTATCAAATATTTTTTTCTATCACTATTTTGTAAGGGTATTGTATGCCAGGGAAACCTTCTTCTCAATTTGAAGCAAATAATATTGCTGATCCATTATTTCTTCATGCTGAGCATATCGCAAAAGACTTCTCACTATTTCCGGATAATTCATTACCATCAAATACTGATCGTTTAGAAGGCTTGATTGATCGTGAACGTATTCAATCAAACCTGGCTACGATCCAAAAGTTAGATGTTGATGCTTATATTGCACGTACTGTGCAGCCTGCTGAAGATAATAAACGCCCAGGGGCAAAAAGTATTATCTCAGGATTTAATGGTAAAGTTGTCACTGAACAGTTAAACGGCGCATTTTACAGTGCTGAAATGGAACTGGATTTTGGCGGCTATACCCGTCGTATCGGCATCATTGCTCAAGAGCGTAGTTCAAACAACGGCGCATGGATGCCTGAACACCATTTAGCAGCAAGTAAAGCGATCCGTAAATTTGCCGATCTGTCACTACCTATTGTATACCTTATCGATACTCCGGGAGCAGATGCCGGCGAAGAAGCAAACAGTCAGAATCAGGCACACAGTATTTCACAAATGATCACTGAAAGTGCCAATGTTGACGTACCTACGGTTGGTATTGTTGTTGGTGTCGGTTACTCAGGCGGTGCTATCCCGCTGGCAACTGCAAATATTCTGCTTTCTGTTCGTGACGGTATTTTTAATACTATCCAGCCGAAAGGACTACAGAGCATTGCGCGTAAATATAACCTGTCATGGCAGGAATGTGCGCAGTCTGTTGGTGTATCTCCAGAAGAGTTATACGAAATGGGCTGTATTGACGGTATCGTTGATTACTCTCCTGTGGATCAGGATGAGCGTCAGCACAATCTGCAGAAAGCCGTTATTTCAAGTATTTTATCTATCGAGTCGACTTCGGTTGATTTTGTGCGTAAATACCCGGACATATTAGAACACTACAACCGTAGTCTGGCGCGTTACTTAGAACCGTCAAGCAAGCTGGTCGCTGTTGAAAATGCATCAGAAAATGCGCACCTTATCGCGAAAAACCCGACCGTGCATAATAATGCATTTGGTACTACTTATCGTTACATGCGTTACCTTACTTTACGCTCTCGTATTAAAGCGATCCAGAAAGGTGAGTACGGCCGTTTATCAAAACTGACGACACCTGAAGGTGACCTTAAAGCACGTGTTGAAGCAGATCGTAAACAAGTATTCGTAAGCTGGTTAAATAATCCTGACAAGCTGATTTATGACGATACGCTTAATAAAAACTGGAAATCATTTTTAGCAAAACGTGAAGATAAAAGCCTTGAGCGTAATATGTTCACTAAGCTTATTTTAGGTGAGCCTCAGGAAAATTACGATAATGCACGTAGTGCGTTACTGATTAACTTGACCTGGTCTTTATATAACCGCTGGAAAAGCAGTGCTGAAAATAACTTCCGCGCATTAATTACGCATCTTGAAGATGAAGTGAATGTACCGGTTACTGATTCATGGCCTGAACTGTCAGACTTAACAACAATTGATGTTGTAACCCACAAAGAAACGCGTGAGTGTTTCATTGTGCATTGTCGTCATATGCTGGTATTTAATTCCTTATATGATAATACAATGGGCAACCTTGCTTCTATCGCCAAAGAAGCGATGGCAACTAAAGAGCTGTCTCGTGAATCTGTTTCTTCTCTGGTACGCAGTTCATTAAAAGGTGCTTTAAGCAAAGTAAGTGACGATGACTACGAACAGCTGAAAGTAACCTTTAATGCCTGGCTGCATTATTTCACCGATCAAAGTGAACGTGGTGAGGTTTTAGCAAAAGTTGAAGAGTGGAAGAGTATCGGTGCGCCGCAGATGAACTCAAGTTTGTTTGTTATTTTAACTTACTTGTTTGAAAAAATATTACCTGCTTATTACAACAGCCGTGAAGACGCATCTCAATATAACGGTGCGATTAACCCGGTACGTATCGGTCGTCGTAAAGATTTCTGGAACCGTTTGACTATGGGTTATCAGGACCTGCTGATTCAAGCTGTTTTGCGTGCAGAAAAGAACAAGAAGAACAACTCTTACGAAGCCATTTTAGATAAGTTCTTTACTGACTTTAAAGAATCTAAATCTGACTTGATGACAGCTAACCTGCTTGAGTTCCCTGGTTTCCGCTTATCTGTTGAAGATGCACTGGATAAAAAAGTTAAGCCTTGCGGTTTAGTGACTGGCGTGGGTGGTTTTAAATTAGAAAGTGGTGAAACGCAGGAAGTAGGTGTGGCGGTTTCTAACCTGTCATTCCAGGCGGGTGCCTTTGATATGGCAAGTGCAGAAAAATTCTGTGCGCTGCTGGTTGAATGTGCAGAAAAACACTTACCAGTTGTGGCATTTATCAGTTCCGGTGGTATGCAGACTAAAGAAGGTGCCTCTGCACTATTCTCAATGGCTGTAGTAAATGACCGTATTACCCGTTTCATCCGTGATAATGACCTGCCGGTTATTATGTTTGGTTACGGTGACTGTACTGGTGGTGCACAGGCTAGCTTTGTGACACATCCAATGGTGCAGACTTATTACCTGTCAGGTACTAATATGCCGTTTGCCGGCCAAATGGTTGTACCTGCTTACCTGCCGTCAACAGCGACATTATCAAACTACTTATCACGCGTTTCCGGTGCTATGGATGGTCTGGTGATCAACCCGTTCTCCGATGACCTTAACGATAAGCTGCGTGATATTGATGAAAATATGCCGATGCCGGTGATCACTGTTGAAGAGACTATTCAGCGTGCATTAACTGGTTTTGTGCCTGTTTGCGGTATCGGCGGTGATGCTTTCTCAACAGCAGATCCTCGTGAGTTAATGACACCAGTGAAAAAAGTGCTGGTTCATGCGCGTGGCTGTACTGCGGTTAAATTAATCCGCAAAGCGCAGGATAATGATATTAACGTTGTCTTAGTGGCTTCGGATCCGGACATGACATCGGTACCTGCAGATATGCTGGGTAAAGGTGATAAGCTGGTGTGTTTAGGCGGTAATACTTCTGATGAAAGTTACCTGAATGCCGGATCAGTATTAAAAGTGGCTGAATATGAAGAAGTTGATGCACTTCACCCGGGTATCGGTTTCTTATCTGAAAGTCCGCATTTTGCCGATTTATGCGTCAGCCATGATATCAACTTTGTTGGTCCAAGCATGAACAGTATGCTGACCATGGGTAATAAATCTAATGCAATCAAAACGGCTCAGGATAACGGCGTACCCGTTGTGCCGGGAAGTCACGGTATCTTAACTGGTGCTGAGCAGGCGTTAGATATTGCTAATACTATCGGTTACCCGGTTCTGCTTAAAGCGGTTAACGGCGGTGGCGGTAAAGGTATCTTAGTTATTGAAAAAGCTGAGAATATGTTTGCCGGCTTTAATCAGGTATCAGCTGAAGCGCGTAATGCTTTTGGTAACGGTGATCTGTACCTTGAGAAATACATTACTTCACTGCGTCATATCGAAGTACAGTTATTACGTGATAAACACTGTAATACTAAAGTGCTGGGTATTCGAGACTGTTCTGTACAGCGTAACAACCAGAAGGTTGTTGAAGAGTCAGCATCAACAATGCTGCCGGCTAAACTTGAAGCGCTAGCGCTTCAGCATACTGCTGCATTAGCTGATGCTGTTGATTATATGGGCGCCGGTACCGTTGAGTTTATTTATGACCTGGATGCAGATGCTATCTACTTTATGGAAATGAATACTCGTCTACAGGTAGAGCACCCGGTCACAGAAGCAACATCGTGTATTGATATCGTAAGCGCACAGTATGATATTGCATCGGGTAAGAGCATCGCTGACCTGAAACCGCAGAAAAAAGGTTACGCAATTGAAGTACGTGTAACAGCGGAGAAAGCAGCGCTTGACGGTAACGGCATTATGCAGTTAGTCCCTCATCCGGGTAAAGTGGTTGAATGTAAGATTCCTGAGCAGGATGATGTTGAAGTTATCTCTATGGTTTCCGAAGGTAAAGAGGTTTCTCCTTATTACGACAGTCTGATTGCACAGTTTATCTGCACAGGTAAAGATCGTAATGATACTGTTAAGAAACTGCTGGATTTCTTAGATAATGTAGTTATTAAAGGTATTGCGACTAATATTCCTCTGCTGCAGCGTATCTTAAAAGATGAAACATTCTTAAACGGTGTTTATGATACAACTTATCTGCCTAAGTTTATGGCTGATCTTGATCAGCAGGTGATGATTGATGAAATGGAAGCCTCTGCCTCATCAGGCGGCAGTGAAGTTTCTATCCAGGTTGACGGCAGTAATGAGCTGAAAGTGCTGGCACAGAGTGCTGGTATTTTCTACCGTGCTTCTTCGCCGGCAGAGCCGGACTTCGTTCTTGAAGGCGATATTGTTACGGTTGAACAGACGCTTGGTCTGATGGAAGCTATGAAAATGTTCTCTCCATTGACACTAGCAGGCTTTAACCGTCAGGATGCCGTTCTTTATGACGCTGATACTAAGTTCCGTGTGGAGCGTATTATTAACGCTAACGGGCAGCAGGTATCCAGTGGCGATCTGCTCTATATCATAACGCCTTTATAAGAAACACTGTTTGATCAGAAAGCCAGTCATCCGACTGGCTTTTTTTATATCATTATTATTAGTGCCGCAGCAGATCCCGGCAGCAAAGCTATGTTTTTTATCCGCATTTTCAAGTTGTCAGTCTGTCTGTTTATCAAAAAAACATTATACTGGGAAGAGTATTGGCTGACTTCATGGATGAATCTGATTTGTTTAACTTCTATTATTCCCGTTATATCAGGGCTGCGTTATTACTCTGCTTTTTACTGACCTGTTCAACAAGTCTGTCTGCGGCTGCCTCTGAGGTACTCGTCTTACATTCCGGCTACCAGGGTAATCAATGGACTCGCCATATTCAAGACGGTATAGAGGCGCAGTTTGAAGATGAAAATATTTCTCTGTATGTTTCTTACTTAGACAGTTATCAAGTGCTGAATGAGAAGGAATTAGCGCTGTCAGTTGATTATTTTTCACGAAAATTTGCATCACGAGATTTTGATGCGGTTATTGTCAGCGGCGATAATGCCCTGAAGCTGGTGCAGCGTTATGCGGAGCGCTTGTTTGCAGATGCACCCATTATATTTACCGGTATTAAACGTAATAAAAAATCACTGCTTAACTTCACCCATAAAATATCCGGGGTTATTGAATCTGAAAATATTCTCGGTACTGTTTTACTATCATTATCTCTGTTTCCGGAAGCGCATTCTGTTTATATCGTGACGGGCAACTCGCGTGAAAGCAAAGTCATTAATAAAAAAATTGCTAAATTTTCTCAGCAGCTGACCCAGAATGTCATTACTTTTAATGATGAAACCGAAGTTTCACTGAAACAGAAAATCAGTAAGCTCCCGGAAAATGCGGTTTTAATCTTTGATGATTTTTCCAGAGATCGCAACGGTCTGTTTGTAAACCGCGGGCGCATCCTGAAGTCAATTGTCGGCGTATCAAAGGCACCGTTGTTTGTGCTCAAGAAACATGATCTGCAGCTCGGTGTTTTAGGCGGGCTGGTGATCAGCGGTTTTAATCAGGGAAAATCGGCGGCAGCTAAAGTCTTGGAACTGCTGCGGGGAGTACCTATTGAAGCGTTACCCGTCGAAGTTAATGTTACTGAACAGTACCTGTTTCAGTACCCGGAGATGCTCCGCTGGAATATTAAAAAAACGGATATACCCAGTGCCAGTCTAATATTAAACGAACCGGTGGACCAGCAGCCTATTACCGCTACATTTATCTTTGCACTTGTGATTGGTTTATTAGTTATTCTTTTTTCTCTGCTTCAGTGGTGGAAAATACTACAGCTGAAACGCCAGGAAGCGCTGCTTACGGAGAGAAATAAACGTATTGATCATCTTTTTAATATTTCCTGCGATTATGTTTTTATTCTGGATCTGCTGGGTAATGTTAAAAAAGTAAATCAGACGGCCTTAGCCTTTATTGATAAGGAGCTGTCTCAAGTTAAAGATGCCGCGCTTTGGGAAACCCCCTGGTGGAAAGGTAACCCGGACAGCCAGAAGAGAATTAAATCAGGAATAGGCATTGCGCGCACGGGCAGTGAGGCCCGTTTTGAATGCGCTCTTATTGATAAACAAGAAAAAACATACTGCTTTGACATAGCTCTCCAGGCGCTGAGAAATCCTCAGTATAATAATGAAATATCCGAAATTGTCGTTGAGGCTCGTGATATCAGTGAAATAAAAAGCGCTGAAGAAGAAATTAGGAAAGCCAATAAACGCTCAAACTTATTATTAGATGAAAGCCCGTCAATGCTGCTGATGCTCAATGCTCAGGGGCTGATATTAACCTGTAATAAATATGGGTGTAACTTATTAGGTTACGAGGACGGTGAACTGATCGGCCGAAATATCGTGACACTTTATGCACAGCTGGTAAATATCACGGATCTTAAGGAGTATCTGGAGCACTGCAGTAACAGCTGCGGTATGCTTTTATCCCGGGAGATTTCGTATTTAACTAAAACAGGGAGGAAAGTGTGGATTAATGAACGGGTCAGAAAAATAGCCGAACATGATCAGTACTTCCTCGTTTGTGAAAATATTACCGAGCGTTACGAACTTTCTAAAGAATTATCCTACCGTGCCTCGCATGATTATCTGACCGGCCTTAAAAACCGTCTGTTTTTTGAAAGTGAATTGGATAAGTCTTTAAAAGAACTCTCCTATCAGGGCGCCCCTTATAGTCTAATGTATCTAGATATGGATAAATTTAAAATTATCAATGATACCTGTGGACACCAGGCTGGTGATGAGGTGTTACGTCAGATCGCGAATTTGTTAACCGAAAATGTTTCAACTAACTCCCTTGTTGCCCGCTTAGGCGGCGATGAATTTGCGGTTATCATGCCTCATACTGAGCTGCCGGAGGCTGAAAAAACTGCGCTGCGTATTATCAATGCGGTCAGTAAGCATTGTTTCATCTGGGATGAGCATCATTTCACTCTCGGGCTTAGCATTGGTTTAGCGCAGTTAACGAACTCGGGACGCGGCGGGGTGCACGCACTGAGCTGTGTGGACAGTGCCTGTTATACCGCTAAGCAGTCCGGACGTAACCGCATTCATATCTATGAAGAAGATAAGCAGGAAGAGCTGCGTCGTGAAGAGGTTGTCTGGGTTAATAAAGTACAGGACGCGCTGCGTGATGAAGCCCGTTTTTGTCTGTATGCACAGTTAATTAAACCGGTCGACGGTGATGATGACTACCTGCATTATGAAATTTTAACGCGTATGATCGATGAACACGGCTGCTTAGCGCCGCCTGATAAGTTTATTCCTGTCGCTGAAATTTATAACCTTGCTGATAAAATAGACATGATCATTATTACTAAAACATTATCCTGGTTACGTAATCACCCTGAACATGTGCTGAGATTAAATATGTGTTCAATAAATTTATCCGGACAGTCGATCGGCGATCCGAAATTTATTGACGATCTTGTGGAAATACTGATTAACTGCTCACTGCCGTTGGAAAAACTGTGTTTTGAAATAACTGAAACTGTTGCTATCGGTAATTTTAGTCATGCCTCTAAACTTATTCAGGCACTAAAAAAACTGGGCTGTAAATTAGCACTGGATGATTTTGGTACAGGTTTATCTTCATTTGGTTATTTAAAACAGTTAAATGTTGATTATTTAAAAATTGACGGTGTATTTGTAAAAGATATGGCCAATGATGAGCATGATTTTGGTATTGTGCGCACTATTAATGAATTGAGCCATTTGTTTGGTAAAAAGACGATTGCAGAATATGTTGAGGATGAAGTAATTATCGATAAATTAAAAGAGATCGGCGTGGATTATGCGCAGGGATATCACCTTGGCAAACCGGTACCGATTGATATGATGGCGCTATTATCAAATACTATGACAGAGGGTGAACTGTAGTGGATATTCCATTAATTTGTAATGACTCCGCGTTAAGTGCTAAAGCAAAATTATTACGTGAGAAGTGGGGGTTTTTAAGCACCAGCAGTGATAACTTTCAATTACACCTTTTACCTGAGTATCTGGCACTTGAGCAGAAAGACGACCCTAAACAAGGGCTGGTTTTTGTTGATTTTGTCTCCGGTGCAGCGGCTCACCGGCGAAAGTTCGGCGGTGGAAAAGGCCAGGCAATTGCCAAGGCTGTCGGCTTGAAAGCCGGTGTACAGATTGAAGTGATAGATGCAACAGCAGGACTTGGCCGCGATGCATTTGTTTTAGCTTCGTTAGGCTGCTGCGTCTCTATGGTTGAGCGTTCACCTGTGGCTGCTGCTTTACTGGCTGACGGTTTAGAGCGGGCCTATTTAAATTTTGAAATAGGTGAGTGGATGCAGCAGCGCATGCGTCTACATTTTGGTTCAGGTTATGAGTATCTTAAGTCTCATCAGACCGATGTTGTTTACCTAGACCCTATGTTTCCGCATAAAAAGAAGTCTGCTTTAGTAAAAAAAGAGATGCGTGTTTTTCAGGGCGTCGTGGGGGCGGATCTTGATGCCGATGATCTGCTGGAAGTTGCGTTAAATGCGGCACGCTATCGTGTGGTGGTTAAGCGCCCGGATTACGCTCCGTTTTTAAGTGATAAAAAACCAAGCATGAGCATAAAAACTAAGAAAAATCGTTTTGATGTTTATGTTAAACAGGCGATACCGCAGACTAAAAGCTGATTGTGTTTAGTTGAAAATGCTCTGCAAAGATACCGTGTGGTGGTTAAGCGTCCGGATTACGCTCCGTTTTTAAGTGATAAAAAACCAAGCATGAGCATAAAAACTAAGCAAAATCGTTTTGATGTTTATGTTAAACAGGCGATACCGTAGACTAAAAGCTGATTGTGTTTAGTTGAAAATGCTCTGCAAAGATACCGTGTGGTGGTTAAGCGCCCGGATTACGCTCCGTTTTTAAGTGACAAAAAACCAAGCATGAGCATAAAAACTAAGCAAAATCGTTTGATGTTTATGTTAAACAGGCGATACCGCAGACTAAAATCTGATTGTGAAACAAGTTGAAAAATAAAGGCCTGCAGAGATGCAGGCTTTTTGATAAATACTATTTCAGTTTAAGCATTAATAATGCTGCGATATTGCGTGCGGTCATTTCAACATTAACAGCTGCATCACGAAAGGCTTGTTCGAGAGAGACTGCACCGGGAACAACGCTGAATACACTGTCAAGACCATGCTCATGGACAACACCACAGTCAGTCGACAAAGATCCTGCAATACCGATAACCGGAATATTATGCTCTTTGGCAGCTCGAGCTACGCCGATAGGTGTTTTTCCATGAATGGTCTGACTGTCAATACGGCCTTCGCCTGTAATCACTAAATCAGCATCCGCAATCACTTCCCTTAAGTTAACAGCATCCATAACTATCTCAATGCCCGGACGCAGCTCTGCATCAAGCAGGCCTAATAGTGCAGCTCCCATTCCTCCGGCCGCACCTGCTCCAGGTGTGTCTTTTATATCCCGGCCGAGTTGTTCTTTAATGATATCAGCGTAATGAGCGAGATTTTTATCCAGTAGTTCAACCATTTCCGGAGCGGCGCCTTTCTGCGGTCCGAATATATGAGAAGCGCCTTTGGGGCCGCATAACGGGTTATCAACATCGCAGGCAACCTCTAATGTTACCTGTGCCAGACGCGGATCCAGGCCTGACATATCAATACTGGTCAGTTTATCTAGAGAGCCGCCCCCGTAGCTAAGTTCCCGGCCTTGTGAATCGAGCATTTTTATACCTAAAGCTTGAGCCATACCAATGCCGCCGTCATTAGTGGCGCTGCCGCCGATACCGACAATAATATGCTCGATACCTTTATCTAAGGCCGCTTTGATCAGTTCACCTGTGCCGTAGGTGGTGGTGAGTAGCGGGTTGCGCTGCTCAGGAGTGACTAAATGTAATCCTGATGCGGCCGCCATTTCGATAACAGCTGTTTTTCCGTCGCCCATTAGACCGTAAAATGCTTCAACTGGCTGACCAAGCGGACCGCTTACCGCACAGTTGTTAATGCCGCCGCCGCTGGCGTCAACTAATGACTGTACTGTGCCTTCACCACCGTCAGCCATAGGTAATTTATGAAACTCAGCCTGCGGCATAACTTGTTTAAAACCTGCTTCAATAGCACAAGCCGCCTGCATTGCTGTTAAGCTTTCTTTATATGAATCGGGAGCGATAATAATTTTCATAATAATTTCCTTTAAACAAATAGGCCGAATACACCGAAGATAAGGGTTGAAACCACTGCAATCATAAGACCAACAGCTGATTCATAGGGAACAAGCTTTAGACGCTCTTTAATATCCATGTGAACAGCACCGCCGGTGGCGTGGAAGAAACTGCCGTGAGGCATATGATCCAGTACAGTTGCACCGGCATGAATCATTGCCGCGCCGGCAAGTGCAGGAACACCTAACTCAAGAATGGTATGACTGAAGACGCTGGCGGCCACAGCCGTACCTGCTGTGGTGGAGGCTGTTGCTAAGGCCATCATAGATCCGGAAATAGGCGCAAGCAGGTAAGAGGGTAGACCGGATGCGGTTAGTATGTCGATTAACCCGGATTTCAAACCCGAATTGGCGATAATGCCGGCTAAGGTACCAGTACCAAGGAGCATAACAGCAACGGGCGCCATACGGCTTAAACCTAAAACGGCAAAGCGGTTTACATCACGAAAACGACCCATTACAACCGCACCCAGCAGTCCGCCTAAGGGCAGGGCAATAAGGGGATCAACATTAATACCCGCAATAGGGCGAAGTGCCAGCAGTGAAATTGCCACTAGCGGCGCAACAATGGCAGGGCCGAAGTTCGGCAGACTGGAATGATCAACCGCGTGTACTTCATGGGCTTGAACTTTTGTGCCTTTATTAACCAGCTTTTTAGCAATAAAGTAAGCCAGTGTCATGCCGCATAAACCTGGAATAATACCGGCCGCCATCACTGAGGTCAGCGGTACATTAAATGCGTCGGCGGCTGCAATGGCATTGGGGTTGGGTGACATGACATTACCCGCTTTACCGCCGCCGACCATGGCTAATAAGATAGCCATTTTGGAAAGATCTGCACGGCGCGCAATAGCTAAAGCAATAGGCGCAACGGTAATAACTGCAACATCAACAAAAACACCAACAGCGGTTAATATCATAGTGGCAATAGCAAGAGCCAGAAGCGCTCTGGTTTCCCCCACTTTTTTGATGATAGTCTCTGCGATAGAAGTGGCCGCCCCGGATTCGATCAGCACACCTGCTAATACCCCGGCCGCTAGAATCCGCAGAACAGCGGTGACAATCCCCTGCGCGCCGCCGATCATCAGGGTGATCGTTTCAGTTAGCGATACACCGCCGATAAGGCCGCCCACTAAGGCGCCGATAATCATGCCGTATGCCGGCGGTACTTGTTTTAATATCAGGTAAATAGCAACAATAAGTGCTGCCAGTGCCCCGAGTGTGGATACTTCTATCATCTGTGGCTCCGTTAATTATTTATTCGGAGCGTAAATTACGATAATACTGCCCAATAATCTTTAGACAGTTGAACAGATTATGGGAGATTTAGAGTGCTTAAATTGTGCGTCTGCACAGTTTTTTGGGCGTTTTTACTGATTTATAACTGCCAGATAAAGCCGGGTTTTTTCATCTATCTTGTTGATATCTAAACCTGTTTCAAGTTGTATTTTATCAAAGCGATAGCGCAGAGTGTTTCTATGTATATACAGTGTTTTACAGGTTTGCGCTATGTCACAGTTCTGCTTAAAAAATACGGTCAGGGTTTTAAGCAGTATTCCCTTGCTGTCATTTTTCTTTAACCGGGCAACAGGCTGGCATAACTGTTCGCAGCGCCAGGCATCCTGTTTTAATCCGTGAAACAAAACCGGCAGAATATTATCCTGATAAAATAAAACATTACCTCTACCGACTGCCGACTCCATGGTCGCTTTAGCGGTTTTGAATGATTTAGCTAAACCCTGCAGTGTCGGGAAATAGCAGCCCAGCGCAATACGTATGGTAAATGTTCCTTCGCTGTCAATGCGCTGCATTAACTGCTTAATACGCTTTTCTTCTAACTGCCGGGACCAGCCGTTCTCATTGAACGTTATTGGTTTTAATACCACTACCTCATTCATGGACACGGAGGCAATGGCCACAAGGTTGTCGCGTTCCGGGTATTCAAGCAGTTCAACTAATTTCTGCAGGTGCTCAAGCGACAGGTGCTCACCGCTAAAAGAGTCAACCTTGACAACGGCCGCAATGCGGGGCTGAGAAAGATCTAAATCTAATCTTTCTGCAATTGATTCAAGCTGCGCTTCATTTAACTGTGTTCCTTGAATCAGCTGCAGCACCAGTTCTTCGCGGTGACGTTTGTTCCATTGAAACTGGGTAGTTAATGCTGACTGCTCAATAATCAGCTCGGCGGTCATTTTGACCAGTTCACCATAATTGCGCACTTGCGCAGGATCACCGGAGATACCAACGACACCGATCACCTTATGCTGGAAAATAACCGGCAGATTAATACCTGGTTTTACCCCGCGCAGCTGTTTTGCGGTTGCTTTGTCTATCTCAACAATGCGGTTTTCATTAATTGCCAGTACAGCGCCTTCATGGCGGCAGCCGATACGCGAAGGATCGCCGGATCCGATAATAATGCCGTGTTCATTGATGACATTGACAGAGTGTTTAATGATTTTCATGCTTCGCTTTACAATCTGTTTCGCGATGGAGTTTGTTAATTGCATTTTATGTTATCTCGGCAGTAGAGCTGGAAGTATGCTGATATTGACCATATTAACGGTCTCGGGTACAGGGGAGCTACGACTTTATTATAAATTTTTGCAGCTCGTTTAAAATACCGGCTGGTCTGCAAATAAGCCTTACGGCGGCTTTGTTAACTTTTTGTTATTCCTTTTCTGTATAAAAAATCTCTTTTAGGTATTTCTCTTGTTATAAGCAGACCTCTATAGTTTTAACCCTAATCAAGGCACATTGCTTAATGGAGAAACAAATGAGCTCAGAAAGGTTAACTCACTTACAACAGTTAGAGGCTGAAAGTATTCATATTATCCGTGAAGTTGCGGCTGAATTTGACAACCCGGTTATGATGTATTCAGTGGGCAAGGATTCCGCTGTTATGTTACACCTTGCGCGTAAAGCTTTTTATCCGGGCAAAATTCCCTTCCCATTAATGCATGTTGATACAAACTGGAAATTCAAAGAGATGATTGCGTTCCGTGATCATATGGCTGAGAAATATGGTTTTGATCTGTTGGTGCATAAAAACCCAGACGGTCTGGCAATGAATATTAACCCTTTTGTTCACGGCAGCTCAACGCATACCGATATTATGAAAACTCAGGGGTTGAAGCAGGCATTAAATAAATGGAAATTTGATGCGGCTTTCGGCGGGGCGCGTCGTGATGAAGAAAAATCCCGTGCTAAAGAACGTGTTTACTCTTTTCGAGATAAAAACCACCGCTGGGAGCCGAAAAGTCAGCGCCCGGAACTGTGGAATACCTACAACGGTCAGGTAAATCAGGGGGAGAGTATTCGTGTATTTCCACTTTCTAACTGGACTGAGCTGGATATCTGGCAGTACATCTATCAGGAAAATATCGATATTGTGCCGCTTTATTTTGCCAAAGTGCGCCCGGTTGTTGAACGTGACGGGGTAAAAATTATGGTTGATGATGATCGTTTTGAGCTTCAGCCGGGCGAAAAAATTAAGCAGGAAAAAGTACGTTTTAGAACATTAGGCTGTTACCCGTTAACCGGGGCTATCAACTCTGATGCTGAAACCTTACCGGAAATTATTGAAGAGATGCTGATTGCAACAACCAGTGAGCGGGAAGGACGGTTAATCGATTCAGATCAGGCTGCTTCGATGGAGCTTAAAAAGCGTGAAGGTTATTTTTAAAGGGAATAAAAACCTCAACTTTTTTTGAACAGTTAAATTTTAAGGTAAATAAAATGAATTCAGTAATTTCAGCAGAAATAAAAGATAAAGGTATTGAACAGTACCTGACTGACCAGCAGCATAAAAGCCTATTGCGCCTGTTAACCTGCGGCAGTGTGGATGACGGTAAGAGTACCTTAATCGGTCGTTTATTACATGACTCTCACCAGATTTATGAAGATCAGTTAGCGTCGCTTCACTCTGACAGTCAGAAGTCAGGTACTACAGGTAATAGTGTTGATTTAGCACTGTTAGTGGACGGCTTAGCGGCTGAGCGTGAGCAGGGCATTACCATTGATGTTGCATACCGTTATTTCTCAACGGAAAAACGTAAATTTATTATTGCAGATACCCCTGGACATGAACAGTACACTCGTAATATGGCAACGGGTGCTTCAACCTGTAATCTGGCGGTTATCTTAATCGATGCGCGTTACGGTGTATTAACACAGACTAAACGTCATAGCTTTATTGCTTCATTGCTGGGCATTAAACATTTTGTGGTTGCTGTAAATAAAATGGATCTGGTGGATTTCTCGCAGGCCCGTTATGAAGAAATCAAAGAAAGTTATTTAGAATTTGCACGGGGACTGGAAAACGGCACGGATGATCGTTTAATTGATTTTGTGCCGCTTTCTGCTTTAAACGGCGACAATGTCGTAAATGAAAGTGAATTTACGCCCTGGTATACTGACGGTTCGTTATTATCGATTTTAGAAAGTGCTCCGATTAAAGCCGCTAATCGAGAGCAGCCGTTCCGCTTACCTGTGCAGTATGTTAACCGCCCCAATTTAGACTTCCGAGGTTTCAGCGGTACCATTGCCGCCGGTACGGTAAAAGTGGGCGACAGCGTGATATCAATGCCTTCAGGTAAAAGCTCAACGGTGAAATCACTGGTAACCTTTGACGGCGAGCTGGATCAGGCTTTTGCAGATCAGGCGATTACTTTAACTTTGAATGATGAAATTGATGTCAGCCGTGGGGATCTGTTAGCAGTCTCTTCAAGCCCGGCACAGCTGAGTAACCGTTTCAAAGCCGATATTGTCTGGATGGGTGAAGATAAGCTTAAACCAGGTCAGCAGTATGATATTAAAGTCGCCGCCAAGAAAACTACCGGCTCAATTGAAGCTATTGATTTTAAAGTTGATGTTAATACGCTGGAAAAATCACCCGCAGATTCGCTGGCTTTAAATGAAATTGCCTCCTGTGAAGTACTGTTAACTGAAAAAGTGGTTTTTGACCTTTATAAAGAAGTCATGGCAACGGGCAGCTTTATTATTATTGACCGCCTCACTAACGTGACGATTGGTGCGGGTATGATCACCGAAGTTTTGTCAGAAGTGCAGGTAAAACATGAATACAGTGAGTTTGAATTAGCATTCAATCAGCTGGTACGTCAGCATTTTCCGCACTGGCAGGCACTGGATCTAAACCAGTTAGCTAAAAAGTAGGTGTAGGATAATGACATCAGTTCAGGGGCTTGTTTTAACAATTTTGCTGGCTTTAGTGGTGTTATTAATCACCACTAAAATAAAACCTGCATTACTTTTTGTCGGCGCATTATTAATCTGCTATCTCGGCGGCTTAATAGAGGTGCCTGAACTGATGAAAAATTTTGCCAATGAATCATTATTAACTTTGGTGTTGTTGATGATGATTTCCGGCGCACTAGAAAAAACCCGTTTAATTGCTCTAATTAGTCACTGTTTTTCTAAAGGCAGTTACACACAAGTTATTTTAAAGTTAAGTATATCAACGGCTTTTCTTTCCTCATTCATGAATAATACCGCGGTGGTGGCTTCCCTGATCAGCGCTGTTAAGCGTAATAATCAGCATGCACCGTCAAAACTGCTGATCCCGCTTTCTTATGCCGCTATCTGCGGCGGTACATTAACGCTGGTGGGTACTTCAACGAACTTGATTGTAAACAGTTTTGTTATTGAGAAAGGTTTACCCGCTCTGGGTTTTTTTGAGTTTTCCCTAGTAGGGCTGGCAGGTCTTGCTGCCGGTGTATTTGTACTGCTGACTTTCAGCCGTCTTTTACCGGATCGTCAGGATAATAACAGCGATCAGGCAAGCTATTTTTTAGAAGCGAAAGTAAATGTCGATTCACCACTGATCGATGTGAGTGTTTCTGAAAATAATCTGCGTAATTTACAGCAGCTGTATCTGGCTGAAATTGTGCGGGAGGGAGAAAAAATATGTCCGGTCTGTCCCAATGAGATTATTCGAGAAAAAGACCGCTTAATGTTCTGCGGTGATGTTAACAGTGTTGGTGTACTGCAGGACTTTCAAGGTTTAGACTTGTTTGCTGAACATCAGTTAAACGGGCAGAATTTAGTCGAAGTCATTATAAGCCCATCAGCAGGTATTACCGGAAAAACCCTTAAAGAATGCCGCTTCCGAGAAAATTTTGATGCTGTAGTAGTGGCCATTCGTCGAGGTCATACCCCGCTTGAAGGCGGGCTGGGTAAAGTAGAACTGCGTGAAGGTGATACTTTATTGCTTGCTCCCGGAAAAAGTTTTGAGAAAAATAAAAATTTAACCCGTAATTTTGTGGTAATAAGCGGTGTTGATGCCAGCACCCGCCTAGATATCACCCGCAGTTGTGGGGTGATTTTAGGTTTTTTAACTGTGGTGCTGTTAGCTGTTTTCAATCTGGTGCCTCTATTTAAAGGCTTACTGATTTTACTCGTAGTGTCATTATTGATGGGCGCTTTGAGCTGGACTGAAGTACGTCGTCGTTTTCCCTTGGAGATCTGGGCGATTGTCGGGGCTGCGCTGTCATTAGCGCATCTTATGACCAGTACAGGTTTGGCTGATGTTTTAGGTCGTTATTTGCAGCTGCAGTTAAATGGTTTTGGTGTATTAGGGGCATTTATTGCCATTTATCTAGTGACGCTGCTGTTAACTGAGTTGATTACCAATAATGCGGCCGCCGCATTAGCATTCCCGATTGCCTACAGTCTGGCGTTGGCTTATGACGTCAGTATTATGCCGTTCATCATGGCGGTGATTTTCGGCTCTAGCGCTAGTTTTATTTCCCCCTATGGTTATCAGACAAATTTAATGGTTTACAGTGCAGGAGATTATGAATTTAAAGATTACCTGAAAATGGGCATTCCTATGTCCATTATCTATTCCGCGGTGGTATTGTTTACGATTCCGCAGTTGTTCCCTTTTTAGTTTTTTTAAATTTTAGAGTCTTGTTATGTCTATTGATAATGCAGTTATAAAGAACAATGAGAATATCGTCTGGCACGAACATGCAGTTGATAAAAAACAGCGCAGTGAACAGAAAAAACAGAGACCCTGTGTACTTTGGTTCACCGGTTTAAGCGGCTCTGGTAAATCAACTGTCGCCGGTGCAGTTGAGCAGGCTTTATTTGAGCTCGGCGCACATACCTATCTGCTTGATGGTGATAATGTACGCATGGGATTATGCAAAGGCCTGACTTTTAGTGATGCGGATCGTAAAGAAAATATCCGCCGTATTGGTGAAGTGGCTAAATTAATGGCTGATGCAGGATTGATTGTATTAACGGCATTTATCTCTCCACACCGGATCGATCGTGATCAAGTGCGTGAATTATTGCCGCAAGCTGAGTTTATTGAAGTTTTTGTGGATACACCGCTGGCAATTTGCGAACAGCGTGATCCAAAAGGTTTATATAAAAAAGCCCGTGCAGGAGAGATCAAAAATTTCACGGGTATTGATAGTGTTTATGAAGCACCGGAGTCTGCTGAAATTCGTGTTGAAAATGGTGACCAGCCTTTATCGGAAGCGGTAAATATCATTATTAATTACTTAAGAGAAAATGGTTATGTCTAAAATAGAAATTATTACTTTTGATGAACAGTCGGTTGTGGAAGGGATTTGTAAAATTGCACGCACTGCCGGTGAGAAAATTTTAGATATTTATCAGCGTGATTTTGATATTCACATTAAAGCGGATAGTTCGCCGTTAACTGAAGCTGACTTAGCCGCCCATCAGATTATTGCTGCTGGACTTGCAGAATTAACCCCTGATATTCCAGTCTTATCTGAAGAAGATGCAGATATAGACTGGTCTGTGCGTCAGACCTGGAAGCAGTTCTGGTTAGTAGATCCTCTCGACGGAACCAAAGAATTTATCAATAGAAACGGTGAGTTCACTGTTAATATTGCCCTGATTGAAGAAGGGCGTCCGGCTTTGGCTGTTGTTTATGCTCCGGTATTAGGTAAGTTATATTTTACCGATAAACAGCATGCTTATTTAACCACGGCAGAAAAAGCCAATATTCGCCTGCAGGTGGAGAAACCAACTGACACTCTAAAAGTGGTCGGAAGTCGTTCACACCCAAGCCCGGATCTGGCTGAATATCTACAAAAGCTTGGTAAGCATGAGATGGTTGCGGTCGGCAGCTCATTAAAGTTCTGCTTAATTGCAGAAGGCTCTGCGAATATTTATCCGCGTTTAGGCCCGACAATGGAATGGGATACCGGTGCGGGTCATTGTGTTGCTGAAAAAGCCGGTGCAGTTGTTTGTAATTTAGACGGTCAGGCTTTACGCTATAACCAGAAAGAGAGTCTGCTCAATCCCTATTTTGAGGTTAAGGCTCTCTGAACCTGAGTTTAATTAGGAGAGTTTTATGCTGCTGCCAAGATTAATCGGTCTGTCTGTTTTATTATCTTTTTCTGTGAATGCAGGCAAGGTAACTATCGAAAAAAGTGATTCGCTTATCCGTAATGATCTTTTTGATCAAAAACGTCAAAGGGCAGAAGAGTATAAAGAGCGGGAAGATGAAAGAAATCGTAATAATGAAGCCTGGTCATATCGTCTTGCCCCTGGTTGTGGTTTATTAAGAAATCATTATCTTATTTATCGATGTGCGGACGGGCGTTATTTTAAAGGGTATGAAGACTTGGAGCATCAGCGTTATCGACAGCTTTCTGAGCAGGAAGTAAAAAAACTAAGCCACAGAAGCGAATAATTCCCTTTTAGACTTAATTCTTTTAGCTAGATCGGTTATTCTGCACGCAATGAATCAACTGCAAATTGGAAAGAAAAATGATTGTACTAGGACACCAAAACCCAGATTGTGATAGCTTATGTTCAGCTATCGGACTTGCTAGCTTATTTAATAAACTAGGTAAAGAAGCAACACCTGTTTTACAAGGTGAACCGAACCCGGAAGCATTATTCCTGCTTGAACAGTCAGGTCTACCTGAACCGGAAATCCGTACTTCTGTTGCCGGCGAAGAGATTTTCATTGTTGATTACTCTGACTGGAACCAGGGTACTGCAGATATGAAACAAGCAAAAATCCGCGGTATTGTAGATCATCACAAACTGGGTGATATCACTACATCAGAACCTCTTGAGTGCTGGATCTGGCCTGTAGGCTGCAGTGCAACAATCGTTTATAACATGTATAAATTCCATAATCAGACCCCAGATGCGCCGGTTGCAAAAATGATGATGGGCGCGATTATCTCTGATACGGTTAACTTCAAAGGCCCGACGACTACTGATATCGACAAAATAGCAGCTAAAGAGCTGGCTGAAATTGCCGGTGTTGCAGATTTAGAAGCTTTTGCTGATGCACAGTTTGATGCGAAATCAGATATCAAACATGTCGCCGCTTCTGAGCTTGTATTACGTGATCAGAAAGTATTTGAAATGGCCGGTGATAAATTAGCTATTGGTCAATTAGAGCTGACATCTCTTGAAACAGCATTCAGTAAAAAAACTGAGTTATTGGCTGAGATGGGCCACCTGCAGGCAGAAAATGGTTACCATTCAACAATCGTATTATTGACTGATATTAATAAGTTAGATACTACTGCACTGATTGTTAGTAAAGATGCCGATAAAGTAGCGGCAGCATTAAACAGCAGTGTCGTTGAGCATGCATTTGAACTGCCGGGTGTAGTAAGCCGTAAAAAACAGATCATCCCGTTCTTACAGGAAGCTTTTGAAGCTTAATATGTAAAACTTCAGTTAAAAGAACAATTAATTATAAAGGCGAGCATTGAAAATATGTTCGCCTTTTTTATTGTTCTGTAATAAGTTTCTTCCTTATATTAATTTTTCTCTTCTTCGCTATTGAGGTTTTATGCATATTCATATTCTCGGCATCTGCGGCACTTTTATGGGCGGTGTTGCTATTCTCGCTAAATCGTTAGGTTATAAAGTAACTGGCTCAGATAAAAATGTTTATCCGCCGATGAGTACACAGCTCGAAGAGCAGGGGATAGAACTTATTCAAGGCTTTGATCCCGGGCAGTTAGACTGTAAGCCGGATCTGGTGGTGATCGGTAATGCAATGAGCCGCGGCAACCCGTGTGTCGAGGCCGTTTTAGATAAACAAATTCCTTACACCTCTGGTCCGCAGTGGTTATTAGAGCATGTATTAAAAGACCGCTGGGTTCTGGCGGTTGCCGGTACACATGGAAAAACCTCGACATCAAGCATGCTGGCCTGGATTTTAGAATATGCCCATATGAAACCTGGTTTTTTAATCGGCGGTGTTCCGGAAAACTTCGGTCTGTCAGCAAGATTAGGTGAAACGCCGTTTTTTGTAATAGAAGCAGATGAATATGACAGTGCTTTTTTTGATAAACGTTCTAAGTTTGTGCATTACCACCCGCGCACCTTGGTATTAAATAATCTTGAATTTGATCATGCCGATATTTTTGATGACCTTAACGCGATTAAAAAACAGTTTCATCATCTGGTAAGAACGATTCCGGGCAGCGGGCGCATTATACTGCCGAATCAGGATGAGGCGTTAATGTCCGTTAAGCATATGGGCTGTTGGAGTGAGGTTGAATACCTTGGTGAAAACTGGTCATGTCAGAAAGTTAAACAAGACGGTACGCTGTTTGAAGTATTCCTGAATCAGGAAAAACAGGGTCAGGTAAACTGGCATTTAATGGGTGACCATAATGTTGATAATGCGCTCGGTGCTATTGCTGCTGCTCGCCATGTCGGCGTAACACCGGAAATCGCGATTGAAGCGTTAGCTGAATTTAAAAGCATTAAACGCCGTATGGAAGTTAAAGGTAAAGTTAATAATATTACTGTTTACGATGATTTCGCCCATCATCCTACTGCGATTAAAACCACGCTGGCTGGTTTACGTGCAAAAGTGGGTAATGAGAAAATCATCGCTGTATTAGAGCCAAGATCCAATACCATGAAGTTAGGTATCCATAAAGAAGCAGTAGTTAATGCGTTGGCCGAAGCGGATAGTGTGTATTGTTTTGAAAGTGAAAATATGAGCTGGTCGATACAGGAGTTGTTTGACGAGCAGGGAAAAGCGGTTGATATTTCGGATAGTATCGACATGCTGTGTCGTAAGTTAGTAGACAAAGCACAGCCTAATGATCATGTATTAATAATGAGTAACGGGGGTTTTGGTAATATTCACCATAAACTACTCGAAAAACTACAGGCATGAATATGTTTAAAAGCAAAGTAACATTAGCGGTAACCGGTGCTTCAGGCAGTGGATATTTTCTGCGCTTATTAAAAGCATTAGTTGAAGCTGATATGCAGATCTATCTGTTACTTTCTGATGCTGCAAAAATCGTTTTAAAGACTGAGGAAAATGAAGACTGGCCTGAAAAGGTAAGTGACTTAAATGCTTTTCTGCACAATCGATATCGTACAAAAGAGAAACAGATTGTCGCATTAACAGCTAAAGACTGGTTCTCACCGGTTGCTTCCGGGTCATCTGCACCGGATAAGATGATTATCTGCCCGTGCAGCTGCGGAACATTAGCGTCTATTGCTCAGGGCTTATCAAATAACTTAATTGAAAGATCTGCTGACGTGGTATTAAAAGAGCGCGGTCAGTTAATCGTGATGCCGAGAGAAACACCCTTCTCGACGATTCATCTGCGCAACATGCTGACTTTATCTGAATTAGGCGTAACAGTAATGCCGCTGGCACCGGGTTTTTATCACCAGCCGCAGACAATCACAGATTTACAGGACTTTATGGTTGCTCGGTTGATGGATCATTTAAAGGTTTCACATAATATCGGCAAAAGATGGTGTGAATAGTCTGTTTTAATCATTAAATACTAATAATTGCTTGTTTTGTGAACGTAAATATAAACGTTTTAATAAAGCGTAACTTTATGTTCATAAAACGCTTGCCAATGTTCGAGCAATCCCTATAATGCGACCCCACAGACACGGGGCGTCAGCCACATGTTTGTAAAATCCTTTAGAGGATTTGCTCTTTAACAATTTAATCAAACAATCTGTGTGGACATTCATTGTTGATGTGATTTCAAAAAATCAAAGACCTTACTTGTAAGGCAACATCAATA
>NZ_KB907023.1 GCF_000381745.1 Psychromonas ossibalaenae ATCC BAA-1528
AAAAGCCGTCAGTTACAGCATTAATCAGTGGCCTAAGCTGGTGCAATATATTAATGACGGTCAATTATCTATTGATAATAATCGTGCAGAGCGGGCGATCAAACCATTTGTTATTGGTCGTAAGAACTGGTTGTTTGCTAATACTAAAAATGGAGCTGTAGCCAGTGCGATTCTTTATAGCGTTATCGAAACGGCGAAAGCAAACGGGTTAATGCCCTTTAACTACTTAATGCACTGCCTTGAACAGTTATCAAATCAGCCAGATGAGATAGATTCGCTCTTGCCATGGAACGTAAAACTCGAGCCAGTGTAGTTGGCCGGACGCTTACAAAGAACTGACTGTCGGACTAGTATTACCGATTAACAGAGTCGCCCCCATAAACCAAATACATGCAGCTAGAATCCTGGTCCGTCAACTTGTGCGCTACTGAACATGGAAAATCGTAATCCAGTGCCCTGTTACCACTATAGCTACTTACCTAGTCGTTGAAATTAGAAAAATACTAAACACTATTTATGTCAAAAACTTAACACATTGTTATATAGAGGTTAATTGATATAATAGTGCATCCAAAAATATTAAAAACGGCCTGATAATAAGTAGCTGATTTATGTTATGATGAAAAATTGTCCCCCACTTCCAGCCGAGAATTTACATGTACAAAATTGCAGCATCCGACTTAGACGGCACCTTACTTTCATCTGATCATAAAATCCTGCCTTTCACTAAAAAAGTATTAATCCAACTACACGAACAGGGTAAGGAATTTATTTTTGCCACAGGCCGTCATCACATTGATGTAGCGCAAATGCGCGAACAACTGGGCATTCCCGCTTTTATGATCACCGCAAACGGTGCTTGTGTTCATAACTGTCAGAACGACATTATTTTTCAGCAGCACGTTGCACAGGATATCATCGCCGCCATTATTGATATGGTTAAAAAAGATGATGAGATAATTATTAACCTCTACCGTAATGACGATTGGCTAGTTAATAAAGAAGACACTAAAACAGATTTTAATCATGACAACTTTACTTACAGCTTCTTCGATATTGATAATCCGCCGCTAGAAAACATCGCCAAAATATTTTTAACCCGCGAAGATCAGGATCATGACAAACTGGTGATCTGGGAAGATAAAATTAAAGCTGAATTCGCTCAGCGGGCTAATATCGCCTTTTCCTCGCCTTCCTGCCTGGAAGTTATGGATGCCGGCGTTTCAAAAGGTCATGCTTTAGATGCAGTTGCAAAAATGAAAGGATATCAGCTGAAGGACTGTATTGCTTTTGGAGACGGCATGAATGATTATGAAATGCTGTCTATGGCCGGGAAAGGAGTTGTCATGGGAACTGCGCATCATAAAGTTAAATCGGCGCTGCCGGATAATGAAGTTATCGGCAGCAGTGATGATCAGGCCGTTGCACAGTACCTTGTTAAACACCTACTGGACTGAGCAGCTAAGAACTGAGACCTGACTGCACAATAATTATTAACCCCGGGAGGTAGACATCTCCCGGGGTTTGTCAGAATTTATAACCAATTCTTAAACCTAATGTATCCATTCCCTGATTGGTATGGTTAGTCCCGCCGTTAGAAATATGATCAAAATAAGCAGATAATGAATAGCGTGAAGTAACACTGCAGCCGATTTCTAAGGGTAAATGAGTAAGAAACCGCGAGCCCAGAGCTTTCATATCACTTTCTTCCGGATGTGTCTCTCCGTTATGCACAGCAATTCCCAAACCAATACCGGCAAAACAATAATCGCCGACAGTAAACTTCCACAGTGCATCTGCGTAGAGTTTTGATGTATCTCCATGACTGTTAATTGAGACTCCAACCGCGGGTTGAATCTCACCGCCCAGTAAGTTTGCGAAAGGTGAAAAAATGCCTTCAACATTAATATCGACACCCTGCTCTCTTTTGCTGTTACTCCAGAAACCTTCCACATCATGAGCAAGCAACCCGAATTTTAATTCATCAAACAGCTTATCTGATTCCTCCTGCGCCGAACTAAATGAAGAAGAAAAAAACAACAGAAATACTATAAATTTTTTTTTAGGCTCCATGCTTCTCTGCTCCTTGTTACAACTAAATTTTTGGCAAGTGAACACCTGTAATAATAGCCTTTAACCACGTTTAACGCTCAAATGATCAATATTCCCTGCCAAGTTTCAGATATGCAGATTAGGTATACCACGAATATTTATTGATCATTATCCTAATCACTCCTGCTTTTTTATTATTGCTTTAAGAGTTGCATCTTTAAATTGAATAATAAGAAGGTTTCTATGAGAACAATAATCAAAAAACTGATCTGCTTGACCCTGTTACCACTGGCGACCTTGTCCTGTGCATCTGCAGCAGACACCGAAGAAGCTCCAGATATGAGTGATCCCACTGCGGTATATACCTCTGTTGGTATGGGCTACGGAACTAAGGGTTATAACCTGAAATTAGGACTTCAGTTACCTGACTCCGGCGACGGCAAGGCGCATATGATTTCACTTGAAGCAAAAGAAGGCGGTGATACTTTCCGTGGACGTTAATTTAAAGTTGATACCTCAACGGGGTTTGCCGGCAGTCTGGATGCAAGTTATAACAAAGACAGTGCTATGACACATATTTCTGCAGGAGCATTACAAACAGTCCCCTTGACGGAACGTTTCATCATCTACCCCGGCTTATATCTAGGTGGATTAATTACTGATCAGAAGAATATTGAAACCGGCACAACAACAGGCGTGGATCTTGCTGCACTTACCACTACGATTCAAATTTACTCAAAGTTTCAGGTTAACAATAAAATCTGGGTTAATGTAAATCCGGCCTATACCACAAGTTTGTACGGTATAAAAACTAACACCTTCGATTTAGAGGCATCAATTGGTTACCAGCTCACCCCTACGTTAACTACACGTATTTTCCACAATAACAACGTAGGTGTAGGTAATTATAATGATGATACCTATGAAAGTGTCACACGTATGGAGTTGAATTACGCTTTTTAATAAATAGAATTAAAACCGTTCCTAGATTACAAAGGCAGCACGGTCAGAGTCTGCATTTTCTTATCACAGCTTTCTTTAATCACGGCGCTATTTATTAACTGTAAGCAGCAATATAGCCGGAAATTAGCCGGCTGGCGCTTAATTGAGTAAAAATATTCATGGTCCAATTGAAGTAAAAAACACGTGTAAAACGGCCGAGTAACAGCATCATAGTCAACATGTGGTTCGCTGTTTAAGCCGTCAGCGTGATTCTTTGTTAAAGGTTGTTTCTTTGTCTTTCCTATGCTCTCGAGCCTACTTTAACAACAGTAGAAACAGGCCCTATTCAGGCCGGCTCTTTCCTGGTGCTTATACAAAGTTCCCTCTAAATTTCAACCTGGAGCACAACATTATTCATTGATCCGGACTGGCGTTTATCAGGTGCTTTGCAGGTATCAATAATTGTAAAACCCGCTTTTCTCATCATGCCGGCAGAGCCAAGGTTTTCTTCATGCCTTTCTATCAGCACTTTTGTGCATCCCTTTTTTTCAGCTTCATTAATACACATTTTCAATAAGTTTGCGGCAATACCTTTACCGGAAAAATCTTTTGCTACTACAACTTCAGCTACAAAACAGATAGATTGTAAATCACAGTATTTTTCTAAGTAAGCGGGACTTGAGCTGCCGTCCGTCAGTAATGATAAACCGACAATCTGATCTGCATGAACAGCGATTAACGCGTCGGCAGTCCCCTTTTCCATTAAAGAAAATGTTTCATTAACTCCCTGTTCTGGTAAATAATTCCACTCATTAGGTCCGTACTTCCAAAGCAGCGCTTTCAGCTCAGGTATCTCATGGTTTTGTGCTTTTCTATATTGGATCATTTTAATAAACTCACTTTAACGTGTTCAACATAAACAGAATACTCAGAGCGGCCGTTAAAGCCCTGCATTTCCAAACAGTACTCTTTCATATATACTTGCTATTCATTTTCTCTTATTCAGGCAGCCTAAGCCTGTTATTTTGTGGCTTGTTAATGTCTTATCTGCTTAAAACCCTACCGCCTGTTATCGCTTTTGCCTGCGCTTCATCCACAGCCGCTACATTCGACAATATATCAGCACAATACCTAATAAATGGTCAGTTGTCAGATAAAGTCCAGGTTATAGACTGCCGTTCAAGCAATCACTATAACGGCTGGCCGCAGAATAACGACAATGTCGGCGGCCACTTTCCCGGAGCTGTTAATATTGACAGCCAGTGGCTTAAGGTCCTCGACGATAAGCAGCTGCAGCAGTTAATTTCCAGCAAGCAGCTGCAGAAAAACAAACCCACTTTTCTTTACTGCAGCGGCAGTGAAGCTTTATCACTTAGTCTCGCTTTGAAGAAGCAAGGTTTTGAAAAACTTGAAGTTATCAGGCAGCCATTAAGTGAAACAGCAGAAAAATTAACGACCCTGCCTAATTTTAAACAACTGGTCTCAGCGCAATGGCTCAGTGATGTTATTAATAACAACAAACCTTTATACGGACCGCAGAAAGACTATAAACTGATTGAGGTGCACTGGGGACCGGCGACGAAATATCTTGCTTCTCATATCCCCGGAGCACTGTATTTAAATACTAACGATATTGAGTCAGAGCCGTGGTGGAATCGCGTCAGCGATCAAAAACTTGCGGAACTGTTAAAAAATTTCGGCATTCGTTACGATACAACCGTTATTTTATACGGTCGGAATAATATGGCGGCGGCCCGTGCTGCTAATATTATGATGTATGCCGGTGTTGATGATGTGCGCCTGCTTAACGGCGGCTGGCGAGCCTGGGTCGATGCAGGATTTGCTACTGAACCTTTCTCCAATTCAAATAAAAAACAGATTGAATTCGGCAGAAAAATCCCAGCTAATCCACACTATATTATCGATGTTCCACAGGCTAGAACATTATTAGGCAAAGATCCGGATCTGCATTCACTGGTTAGTATTCGTACACTGCAGGAGTATACCGGCAAAATAAGCGGTTACGACTATATTAAACCCAAAGGCCGCATTAGCGGTTCGAAATGGGGGCATGCTGGTACTGGTTCCAATAATGCGGCCGATTTTCTAAACCCGGACGGCACAATGAAAAGTGCAGTTGATATCAAAGCCCTATGGAAGAAATGGAATATAAACCAGAATCAGGAAGTAGCGTTCTACTGCGGTACTGGCTGGCGGGCATCTGAAGTTTTCTTTTATTCCTATGTGATGGGCTGGAAAGATATCAGTGTCTTTGACGGTGGCTGGTACGAGTGGAGCGGTGATAAAAACAACCCGACTAACACCGGAAGCATAATAAAATAGCAGGCGGTAATATGCAGATAATATTTATTCCCTGTTCAGATGAGTACTGCCTTTCGAACTAGATTACCTCTGATAAGCATCAACCCTATATTATAAAAATGACCTTTTAATTTTACGCTCTACATCTTAATTGTGATCCAGTGCTTGGACACATACATAGATATAACTAAAGTGTAATGTAGAGTATACATACTGTTATATTATGTTTGGGTGTCAAATGCAGCATAAATTCGATTTTAATTTATTAGTCATTTTCCTTGAAGTATACGAACTTCGTTCTATCACTTTGGCGGCTGAGTCTTTGGGTTTAACTCAACCCGGTGTCAGCGGTTCCCTAAAACGTTTACAAAAGGCACTTAATACAGAGCTGTTTATTCGTGAAGGACGAGGCATTTCTCCCACGAATGCAGCTATTCAGTTAGCAGGTCAGATATCACCTGCCTATAACATGATAAATAGCGCCTTAAGTAATATCTCTGGATTTGATATACAAGCTCCACGTACATTTTTAGTTTACGTAAACGAAGCGATAATGAATATATTACAACCCCTGGTTGAAAAAGATCCTGATATGGGAAACTGTAATATCGAATTCCATCTAACTCCTGGCGACGAAGAACAGCTTTTACATGAGTTAAGTTTACAAAAGGCAGATCTCGCAATTGATATAGGAAAATTGCACAATATGTCCTATAACAGTCAGCTGTTTTATCGAGAAGAGATCACTTTGATCTGCCGGAAAGATCACCCTCGAATTTCTGGAGAGATTGACCAGCAGGCTTTTTATCAGGAAAGACATATCACTTGTAAAGTACGCCGTGCTGAACGGTATGTGTTAGATTTCTTTACTGAAGAGGTTATTCGGCCAAGACAAGTCAGTTGTGAAACTAATTCTTTGTTAAATTTGATGTCGCTTGTTTCTGAAAGTGACTGTATCAGTTTGACCTGTAATTCTATGGCAGACAAATATGCTGAAAGGTTTTTTCTGCAGAGAGTGAAGCCCCCTTTCACAACTAAACCTGTACTGCATAACATGATGTGGCATAAACGTAATGAATATACTCCCGCGCATATCTGGCTAAGAGAAAAACTAAACTCGTTAATCAGTTCCGTATAAATGTTTACTACTCTCCCGAGTAGTCAAATAAATTTGTCTGCTCGGGTATTTCAACACGTGAATTATTTAATTAAATAATATGTTGAGATGTTCAATACCTATTAAATAAACGGCAGCTTTAATGAGAAAGGTTATAGAAAATAGTTTTTTTTATGAAATCTGTGGTTGTCTGATCTTTCTGGCTAAAAATAAAACCATACTGTTTTTGCTCTGTGTGGAGGCTTATATCAGTAATATTTTTAACTGTTATGGGAATAGCAAAATTACCATTGTTACTTTCTGTGCCTAAGTTGGCTTTATTTTCACCAAGTTGAATGCGAAGCTGATAGCAGTCTCCAACAACACAACCTGCAATGAAATCTCCAGTGAAAGCACAACCTTTAATCGAGATATCGGTTAAGTTGCCGGTACTGACTGGTTTTGTAGACTTTTCATGGTAGATATCACATCCATGCTGGATTGGATAGCGCACATTTTGGCGCAAACAGACTTTTTGAATTTGTTTCGGATAGTCAATTACTAACCAGTTCCCAGCAATACTCATTATTTTTTGTATATTACATCGAAAAGCAAAAATATTTGCTTCAGAGTCTTCACAGTTTAGTAAACGAATAACAACAACCTGTCCTTCGCGAAGGAAATTCTTGGCACTGAACCAGTCAGCATCGTTGTGCATCGCTAAAATAACGGACATAAAGGGATCTACGCCAATCAACCGAGACTTTAATCGAATGGGTTGTGTCGGAGTTAAAACTTGTAGATACACTTCGGTTTTACAGCGCATTGTATTGAGGCAGTCAAAATCACTATTTTCAGTCATATAAGCTCCATTAACTCTTTAACAAAAGATAGTCTAACTACAGGTAACTGCTGGAGTTTTTTCTGAAAAATATAGAACTGATTGAAGAAAATAATTAATGGTAAGCTTTTTATAACATACTCAAAGTATCAAACTTTCATACAGCAGAAGTAACTCTCATTCGATCAGGATCTTTAAGTTGACTGTACAAGTGAATGAGCAGAACTGTTTTCAAATGACTATTTTAAATTTGCAAGATACTGCCGCATTATCTGTTCAAGCTCTCCAGAGCTTTCCATTTCACTAATACCTGAATCTAGAAGCACCTTTAACTCTTCTGAGAACTCATAGTTCCGAGAAATCCCCATATAGAACCTGGTAGGCTGTATGCCGGGAATAGGCTTGTAACCAAGCTCTACACCAGAAAATAATTCTTCTTTAAGCAATTTATAACCCGCTAATACCTCGTATCGAGCTAGAAAAGTATCACAGTGACCAATCTTTAGTAACTGCAGCAGTTTTTCGAAAGTATGTGCACTTCTCAAAACGTCATTATTATTAACACCGTACCCCGTATAGTTTGAGCCGAAACGGCCGCATACAACCCCGCTTTTAACCAGGTCTGATGCAGATTCAATATTGATACCAGTCGGATAGTGGTTTCTTGAATAGAAAAAATAGGCCTTGGTAGTAAATAGGTGTCTAGTCAGAATGTACGCAGAGTCTCTCTCTTCGGTGAAGACCATGTTGAAGGCAACTTGAACACCGTTATGATGTTTTACATTCTGCAGGCAACGTTTCCATGGAAGAAAAGTAAAAACCGCCTGTATTTTGTGTTTAGCTAGTATCTTTGTAATCACCTCAGTGTTAAATCCGCGTGCTTGAATCAAACCTGAATGGTTATCTTGTTCCGCCCAGATATAGGGTGGAAAGCCGTCACTATCTTCGCAAAAAGTTATGCGGGTGCCTTCCATTACTGAATTTGTCTCAGCTGCTTGTACCGGGCTGAACAATGAGTAGATCATTAACCCGGAAATCATCATATAACTCATCTTCATCACTACGCGTCCATAATAAAGCCACACGCATTAATTGTAGAGTCGAATACTGATAAATTCACATCCTGCACTGCCGAGAATTAATATGAGCATAATTAAAATTGAATATAATCACTGATGTTTTAATCTCAAAGGCATCTGGTAAAATTTAATACTCTGTTTATTCAACAGATTATCAGTTAACTTGCGGGAAGAGTGTTACTCGAATATTTCACTGCTGCTGCAGAATAATTATCTGAAAGCAGCAGCAGTGAATAAAATCATAATAAGCCCGCTCCGGGTAATTAAAGAAAGTTTACAGGCATGTTCCTGAAACTAAACAGCTCGAGGGCATTGAAAATACAATTTAAGGCAGCTCCAGCGACACTATCTTTTATTATTTTCCTCAAAAAAACAATAGTTACTTTTGCCGTTTTTCTTAACATTATACATTGCACTGTCTGCTTGTTTTAATAAGCTGTCTAAAGCAGAATTATTCTGTGAAGAAACTGCAATACCAATACTGACTCCTATGTTTATTTGTTTTTTATCGAGCGTAAACGGGCTAGCCATTATTTTGAGGACTTTTTGGGCGACAAGCTCGGCATCTTGTTTTTTATTTATGGGTGATAAAACAATTGCAAATTCATCACCGCCAAATCTTGCTACTGTATCTGTTTTTCTTGCACAACATAGCAGTCTTTTCGAGACCAGCTGTAATACTAAGTCCCCGCTTTGATGTCCGTAGCTGTCATTGACAGCTTTGAATTCATCTAAATCTACAAACAATATGCCTATTAATGAGTTGTTTCGCTGAGATGCAGCTAAAGCGACTGACAGCCTGTCCATGAATAAATAACGATTAGGTAACTTCGATAAATTATCATGTGTGGCTGTGTATAAAATTTTCTCTTCAGCTTGTTTACGATCTGTTATATCAACAGCTATTTCTATTCTTACCAGGCGGTTATCCACCCAATAAACAGCCTGGTCTCTGCATTGATACCAGCGTTTATTCTTTGTATTTTGAAACTCCCAGACATAGACACCTGTCGGTTTATTGTTCTTTATTAAATGATGATTTGAACAAAAAGCACATGGTCCTGACTGCCCCTCTTGTAATACCTGCCAGCATTTTTTTTCTGAAAAATTAATTTCAGCAAAAAGGTTCTTAGTATAATCGTTCATAAAAATCATATCGTAATTATAAAAATCCGATACATAAACAATTGAATCTAAACTATTTAAAACCTTTGACAGCGTATCATGAGATTTAGATAAGCGCCTAGCGTAACATGCCATTTCATTCTTAATGTGTTCTTTTTGTTTTTCCTTTTCATTACGGTCAGTAACATCGTAAATGATTGAGTGTAAAGCAGTCTCCCTCTTAATAGTTATCGGGTTACTGTATACTTCAACATCTCTAATCTCACCATTAGACAGTTTATGCTTAAAGTTAAAATGCACCTGCTGATTACGCTGTACTTTTTGCATTTTATTTATCACACTATGTTCTGGCAGAGTATTAATATCCGTAATATTCATAGTGGTTATTTTGTCGTAACTATAACCGTAATACTGACAGGCCTTTATATTAGCATCTAAAATTGCACCACTATTAGGATGAATAATAAGCATCACAGAGTGGCTGTTGTTAAACAGATTTTCGTATAGAGCACTGTCACTATCCCCCACACACTCATTGCTCATATTACTTATCGCCTGTTTTTAAAACCTGCTGAAATTTAATGCAGATTAAAAATATCAAAAATTGTGTTAATAGATCTGCTCGAGCGGCACCGATCGATGAGCGTATCTATTCCATTCTAATAGTTTGTAACCGGTGCTCGCTGCTCTGATTTATTATTCACATCAGATTCTGCTGAGTTGAACCGTTTACAGGATGAGGCTGCTTGGGTTCTGTTATCATCTCTGATCTTAAAATATTCCATCAAATGCTGCAGCTGAACGGCCTGCCCGCTCATCTCTTCTGCTGTGGCGGCCAGCTCTTCAGAGGCAGAAGCGTTCAGCTGGATCGACTGGTCAATCTGGCTGACGGCAGAATTAATCTGCGCTACCCCGCCGGCCTGTTCATTGGAAGTCGCCGCGATCTCCTGTATAAGATCGGCTGTACGTGTAATACTAGGAACAATCTCATCAAGCAGGCTTCCTGCGCTTTCGGCAACAGCAACGTTCTTGGAAGCCTGTTCACCAATCTCCTGCGATGCCTGCTGACTTCTCTCTGCTAGCTTTCTCACTTCTGTGGCAACTACAGCAAATCCTCTGCCATGTTCACCGGCTCGTGCAGCTTCAATAGCGGCATTTAACGCGAGTAGATTGGTCTGATAAGCGATATCTTCTATCATGGCTATCTTCTCTGCGATACTGCGCATCGCCGTCACTGTATTGTTCACTGCTTGTCCGCCAAGCTGTCCCTGTTGAGCGGCCTTAGTGGCAATACCATCAGTTACCTCAGCATTGTCCGCATTCTGATTAATCGAGGCAGATATCTGCTCAATGGCAGCACTGGTTTCTTCAACACTGGAAGCCTGTTCACAAGAAGACTGGCTTAGACTCTGCGAAGTAGCACTTATCTGCACAGAAGCACTTGCCAGTGCAGAAGATCCAGAACGTACCTGAGTCACTATCTGAGACAGTTTTAAACTCATATTTGCCATTGCACCGAGCAGTTCACCAACTTCATCTTTCTGAGTGCTCTGTATAACCGCAGTGAGATCACCATCACCAAGCCTCTTGAGATGTTCAATGGAAGTACGTATGCCAGAAACTATCTGACGTGCGGTAGTGAAAGCAAAAAGCAAAACAAACACCAGTACAGCGCCCATGGCCAACAGCACCTTAGTGATCACCTCTGCTAAGTTCATCTCTACTTCAACATCAGCCAGGTACAAACCGCTGCCGATCATCCAGCCCCAGGGCTGATAGTACTTAATGTATGACATTTTGGGTTCATTGATACCATCTCGTTCCCAGACATAATCAACGAAACCTTGCCCCTCAGATTTTGCTAATTTGACCATTTCAGCAAAAAATACTTTGCCGTTGGGATCTTTAAGCTGAGAGAGATCCTGGCCGTTTAAGGCAGGCTTCAGAGGATGCGTTATCATGATGTGCTGATCATCATTAATCCAAAAATACTCGTTACCTTTATAACGCAGAGCATTGACTTTATCGATCACTGCCTGTTGTGCCTCTTTCTTGGATATACTGCCGGAGGCGATAAGGCTCGCCTGATACTCTATTTCCTGCTGAACTGTCGTCACCAGAGTCGTCAGCTCAATACGTTTCTGCTCCCATATCTTGGCTTCGAAAAGAGGAACCAGATAAAACAGTATGCCTGCACCTGTAAAAGCGATAGTAACGAGTGAGATACTCATGACCTTGCTAAATATTTTCCAGTCTTTGAACTTCTTAAACATCATATCCACAATTCCTTGTTTTGCTGAGAGGTTGAGTTTTTGTCGAAAAGCTAATGATCAATATCTATTGTTATCACAACACTATTTTCGCGTCACATTTTCAGGTTCAGTTTCCGAAAAACTAAGCTGCGTTACATCGTCGGCCAATGCATTGTTAAATTGTCCAGCAGACACAATACAAAGATCTAACTGTTATAAAAAATATTAAAAAATTGCTGATAAATCAAACAACCCAGCATAAAAAGATAAAATATACATGAAAACTGGGACACGCAATGGTTTTCAAATCATAACGGCAGTGATTTCGATATCTCCAGCTGTAGATAGTTAAGACGGAAGGTCCTTTGCCTCATTAAATTACTTCTGAAACGACAGGAACATCCCGCCTAGCGGTGAATTACAGGGACGTTTATTTTGACGCTGCAAAACTAAACACGAAACAGAGCGCTGCAGCTGGTATCTTATTTTCATAATAAAATTATTAGAATATTCGGGGGCTGCCTTTCTATACTGCGACGTTATTAACGGCATGCAGAATTGCGATTCTTTACTCTGTGCTATAATTTGCTATTAGATTAACTCACTGTATTTAAGCTGATAATTTCTCAACTTCGTTAATTTACTGAGGATCAAGCTGCGCCCGATAAATAATCAAGACAAAATTTAAGGTAATCAATTTCCATGCTGCAGCTGACTGCTTTTATCAAGTTATGTTTATTAACATTAATCATTGCCGGCTTAATGTACGGGATATATTATCTAAATCCCCCTCAGAGCACTGCTTCCCAGGTAGAAAAAGGTAAAATTGATATTTCCCAAATGCTTAATGAGCCTAATTCGATTGAATTAAATGGCGAATGGTTATTCTTTTATAATGAATTCCTGTCCGACGAGCAGATAAAATCCCGGCTTAACTCCAGCAGTCATGAGTCGCGTTATATCAATGTTCCGGGTAATTGGAAACTTAATGAGTTCGAACTAAACGCAGATCCCAGCGAGGGCTACGGCACTTATCACCTGCAGATTACAACGACTGAAAGTAAAGCACCTCTTGCTGTTAAATTACCAGTCATTGGTATTGCTTACCGCATCTATCAAGACCAGAAATTACTCAGCACGGTCGGTGAACCGGGCATTTCTAAAGAAAAGACACACGGTGATTACCAGCCGCAAATATTATTACTTGAAACAAGCAGTGAGGTGTTTACCCTAACACTGCAGGTAGCCAGTTATGAATATGGCTGGGGCGGACTCTGGTATCCCTTACAAATTGGCAATGCGCAGACAATTTTTCAAGAGCAGAAGCTAAGCTCAATGAACACTCTGTTTATAACCGGTTTTTTCTTTGCAGTTGCTCTCTACAACCTGATTCTATTTTTTCTGCGAACCTTAGACAAATTACCACTTATTTTTTCATTACTTTGTATCACCCTTGGTTTACGCGAGCTTGTTGTACAAGATGCTTCTATTTTAAACTACCTAGCCTCTTTAAATCTTATTCAACTGATCACCATTGAATATACTTCCTTTTTTCTAGCAGTCCCCTTAGGCTGCCATTTCTTTTATCTGACTTTTCCGCAGCTTTTCGATAAACGTGTCCTTATTTTAAGTTACTTAGTTTCATTATTATTAACTGTAGGCTTATTATTCGGAGGGCTTAAAAGCAGTTATCTCACATTAGTACTGATGCAGCTTATTGCGCCAATATTTATAATCTACATACTCTTCATCATGACTAAGGCCTATTTTGCTCAACAAAAAGGCAGTACCGTACTTTTAGCCGGCACTTTTGCACTCGCTTTTTGCGCCATCAACGATATTTTATTTGCACAAGCATTTATTAATACCGGCTACCTAGCCAGTTACGGTCTGCTGCTTTTTGTGATCAGCCAAAGCTATATGACAGGTATACATTTCACACAAGCATTTCTAGATAGTGATGCACTCGCGAGTAAGCTTAAAAAACGTAATCTAATTCTCGAAAACTTAAGGCGTTCACTTGAAAGTAAGGTAAAAGAACGCACTAATGAGCTTGCAGATGCAAACCAGCATTTACAAAAACTGGCTCATAGTGACGCACTGACAGGCGCTTCTAACCGTTATGGTATTCAGTCTGTTATTGACAATACACAGCATCGCTTCATACGCGGCGGTGAAGTTTATTCTGTTGCCGTTATTGATTTAGACCGCTTTAAAGAAGTTAATGATCAATTCGGCCACGATGCTGGAGATGAAGTACTGAAAAGATGTACACAGCTGATTAAGCTTAATATTCGTAAGCAGGACTCCTTTGCCCGCTGGGGAGGCGAAGAGTTTGTTATCCTGTTACCCGATACTCGTTTAGAAGGGGCAATGACCTTAGCTGAAAAGATACGACTGGTGACTGCACAATCTGTTACGCCTTTTAACGGCTTAGAGATTCAAATTACCGCCACTATCGGGGTGAGTGAAGTGCATAAAAATGAAGACTTTGAGCAAACTTTCAAACGTGCAGACCAGGCTTTATTTACAGCGAAAGATCAAGGACGAAATCAGGTAATGGCAGGTAAAATAAAAGAGCAGTAGCACAGCTCCAAACTTTACCTGCAGCCGCAATATTAATTTAGCTGCTGATGCAGACTGGCATAATAATTATCTTCGAGCAGCTCACTGTGTTTTCCCGAGATTCTCAACAATCCATCCTCCATCAGGTGAATCTTATCCATCTGCGCCATTGCAGTTAGTCGATGGCTTATCATCAGTACGCTTTTATCTTTGACAAATTCAAATAACAAAGACAGGATCTCTCTTTCCGTACGTTTATCAAGTCCTTCTGTCGGTTCATCAAGCAATAATAGCGGCGCATCACGAAGCAGAACTCGCGCAACACCGATACGGCGCTGTTCACCACCGGAGAGTTGTCTGCCCCCCTCTCCTATCCAGACATCAAGCGGCGCTTCTCCCTGGGTCAATACCGATAAACCGACCTTTTCAAGCACTTCAATAAGTTGCTGGTCATTAATTCTTTCAGCGACTTTGCGCTCAGCAAACGAAGCTGCCGGGGTAAAGTCATGCTGGGCCAGGGTCAAATTGTCTCTTAAAGTGCCGCTAAACAGGTAAATACGCTGACTCACTAAAGAGATGCCGGCGCTTAATGCGCGCTGACTGTACTGTTCAATCCTGCGCCCGTCTAATAATAAACATCCTGAATCTGCCTGCCGCTCACGGGTAATTAAAGACAATAAGCTGGATTTACCGCAGCCGGTTTGACCTAATAGTGCTACTTTCTCGCCGGGTTCAATAGATAAGTTGATCCCTTTAAGCACTTTTTCCCCGCCCTGCTGGTAAGAAAATACAATATCCTTAAGCTGCAGCTGCCCTTGAGATACGCGCATTTCACTTTGATCATTAAAAACAATACCCGGCTCCTGCTCGACTAACTCATTAATCCGCTCAGCAGCGGCGACACAGGAGGACAGGTGCTGAAAAGCCCCCGCTATCGGCATTAACATTTCAATACAGGCCAGCGCCATAAACACAATTAAAGCTAGCATAGGCCCGGGGACCTGATGCTCACCAATGCCCGATGCTGCCGTATAGAGAAGAAGCACCACTACCAGACCATGGCATAAAATCAGCGCGGCCTGACTGAATGCCATAACATTGACCATTGCACGCTGACTGTCTAACAAGTTCACTTCCGATTGCGCCAGTTTCGCACGAAATCGTTCATTAGCGCCAAACAGTGAAATTTCCGCTAGTCCCTGTACAAACTCCAGCACTTGTATGCGGAAAATACGTTTACTTTCGAGCTGTTTTACCCCAGGTTTGCGGCCAAGATAATAAAATAACCAGGGTAATATCAACCAGACCAATAACAGGCTGCCGCACAACATTAATGCGAGATCGCCATCTATCCAATTAACAAAAAAGTACAAGACACCGAGCATCAAAAACGATGCAAGCATTGGTGTTAGCAGTCTCAGGTAAAGGTGATCTAAGGTATCGATATCAGCAACTAGACGATTAAGCAGATCGCCCTGACGCATCCCCTGCATATTAGACGCGCTCAATGGAAGCACCTTGCGCCAGGCCCATACTCGAAGTTGAGTCAGCAGTTTGAATGTCGCTTCATGAGTCGACAAACGCTCTCCGTATCGACTCGCAGTTCTAAGAACAGACAAAAACCTCACCCCGCCGCCGGGGGTAAAATAATTAAACGCCTGCGCGGTCACCAGTGTTAAACCTGCAACAGCAGACGCCGATATAAACCAGCCGGAAAGCGACAGCAAACCGATTCCTGCCGTCAGGGTGGTGACGCTAAGCACTAGACCGACAAACATCATCAACCATTGATGTTTAAATAACTTAATAAAAGGCAGTAAGGATCTCATTAGTTAAGCTCCTGATTTTCTTGATCTGCAGGCCGACACGTAGCGGTAGTATACTCAACCTGCTGTTCATCTTGCTGCATCTGTTTAAACAGTCCCTGCATCTGCTTGAGTTGATCAAAACTGCCCTGCTGCACGATCCTGCCTTTATCTAACACTAAAATGTTATCCATCTGCTCTAACTGCTCCAATCGATGTGTCACCATTAGACACGATGACTGCGCCATTGCTTCACGCAGCGCACTAAGTACCGCCTGCTCGCTGTGCCGATCTAAACTTGCGGTGGGTTCATCTAATAAAAACAGAGATGCATTCTGCCCTAGTGCCCGAGCTAACGCGATCCGCTGCGCCTGACCAACGGAAACCCCTGCAGTCTGCTCACCGATCGGGTGCTGTAAACCCAAGACCTGCGCATTAACAAAATCAAGCACCTTAGCTTTGGCTAATAAATCCTTCACTGCCTGGTCATCCATCTCAGGATTAGCCATTGCGACATTATCACGCACCGTGCCGTGAAAAAGCTGCGGGTCCTGCCCCAGCCAGGCCAAATGAGCTCGCCATTGCGCTTTATCTATTTCCTTAAGCTCAACACCGTTAATTTTCAATGAGCCATGATAAGGAAGAAAACCTAGTAAACCATTAAGTAAACTGCTTTTACCCGAGCCGCTTGGGCCGACCATCGCCATATGCCGCCCTTTAGCGAGTTGAAAATTCAAGGGACCCACTAATGAAATACCCGAATGACTGTTCACCGTAAAATCACAGGCAGTTATTTCAATCCCCGCATGCAGATTCAGCTCATTCCGGTTCTTAGGCAAGGTCGTTTGCTCGCTAGATTCAACCTCGTATTCCAATAACGCCATCAACTCTTCTGCCGCACCAACCGCCTGTGCCTTAGCATGATAATGCGTGCCCATATCCCGTAAAGGCTGATAAAACTCAGGTGCAAGCATCAGTACAAACATACCGACAAACAGACTAAAGCCTTCACCATAGTCCCCGAAATTCAGGTGGCCTAGAAAACTAAAACCAAAATAGATAGCCAAGAGAGCGATAGAAATTGCACCGAAAAACTCCAGTACCGCCGAACTTAAAAAGGCCATTCGCAGCACCGACATGGTTCTTAAACGGAACTCTTCAGAGGCAGATTCAATCTGCCTGCCTTCAGCCTCACCACGATTAAACAGTTTCAAGGTATTTAAGCCTTTTAATCTGTCCATAAAGTGCCCGCTTAGTTTAGCCAGTGCGCTGAAATTTTTGCGATTTGCATCAGCCGCGCCCATGCCCACTAAAATCATAAATAACGGAATAAGCGGTGCTGTCGTTAATAAAATAAGACCAGCCGTCCAGTTTAACGGGAATACAACCACCAGAATAGTTAGCGGGATAAATGCAGCAAGCATCATTTGTGGTAAATATCGCGCGTAGAAATCATGCAGGTCCTCAACTTGTTCAAGCACAATGCTTGCCCAGCTTCCCGCAGGTTTGCCCTTGATAAATGCCGGGCCTAACTGACTGAGTTTATCAAGCACTGCACTACGGATCTGTAGTCTGAGCCGCCTGCCTGCTTCAAAACCAGCGCGTTCACGAGCAAAAGCCAGTATTGCACGCACAGGAATTAAGGTCAGTAGTAATAGAAACTCATGGCTGAACTCGGATTTAGGAATATTAAGAATGATAATGCCATGCAGTATCGTCGAAATAAGGTATGCCTGAGCCATCAAAGAAAAGCCAGTTAATAAACCGAACAATACTGTTAAATTCAGATAAAAGCCACAGGCCTTTTTCTGTTTTTTAAGCCAGCCGCTCAGTTGTTTTTCTAGAGATTTGTCCATGCTGCTCCTGCAGGTAGTGTTTCATAACGTCATGTTGAAAGAGTTAAAATGTGACATGACGCAGTATCGCAGGCATCGCTAACGAAATAAACTCACAAGCTTGTAAATATTACTATATTTACAAAAATCACACGAACTAATGAGTTCTAATGGTCGATATTTAACCTAACCGTTGCTATTGACGGCTGGTTATATTGACGCGAGGCGGCCGGCCGACAGTTAACATTGAGCAGTAAATTCAGCAAGCCGTTATAAGCCGGAGCTTATTTATTTTTTGAGAAGAGTTTATTAAATAACTTTTCTGACTGCTGAAGTCCTTGATCGGTCAATACAACTGATTTTGCCTTACCGACGGGAGCACAAATCAACCCTTTTTCGTGCAGCCTGTTTGTTACTTCCCAGTCAATCTGTTTCCAGGCTCTGCAGTTGTCATGCACAGTGAGATGCATCAAAGCTAATGCAGCTTCATCTATTTTATCTTCATCTATTTCCATAATTAACTCCTAAATTTTATGACTTATCAACAGCTGCTGTTCGTTCATATTCAACCATCGGCTGTATTCACATTCTGTGTATGAAAATGAAATCCTATTTAAATTCAATTTGTTAAAGTAATTTTGGCAATTGTGGAGCTGTTATTTTTTTTCTATCTTAAATTTAAAAGGCTGTTACATGTACCTTTCAACCGTTGAAAACTTGATGCTGGCATTCTCATGAAAAATGTCAGCTAGATAACAATCTAACTCACTTTCATTAAGCTCAGAAGGAATAACTACGTCATAAATGCGGGCACGTATCGAAGTATCCGATTCTAAGTAAAGCAGCCATTGTTCATTTTTTCGCAGCACTGACATTTTCTTACCGAAGACTTTGAATTTAATTAGCATGAGTACTCCCCTTCGAGTCATTTAATATTCTGTAAAATGCACTCTCAACTTATAGTTGATTTCCTTACACGACAAGGATCAACAACGGGAGCACAGTTATCCGCGATAACTCGTGTAATAACACTAACGGCTCCAATCACCGTGATTAGTAATAGTAACACCTGATAAAATAGATACATTACCGCTGACCCAGAGATCATTGCCTAACGTGACACTCGAGCCGTATTCACTTTTTGATGTTCAGGATACACTTGCTCCTCCGCCGCAGATAAGGAGTGATTACTTGAAGCTTGCCTTTTTTTATCTACTCACATTAGCACTTTCGCATAAGAAGAGCGCTCAATTTCTACGACTTCAACAGTTAAAGAAGTTGATACAAAATCAAAACTCTTTAGTTCTGTCAATACCAAACCGGATAATATAGAACGCTGTTCTGCAGTACGACCAGACAATATTTTTACAACAACGTGAATAAATGCGTTTTTCACTGGACCAGTCTGATAGTTATCAAAACATAAAGCTCTTGTTTTAATATCATAAGCTTCAAAGAGCTTTGAGTTTAAAGCTCCAGCAAAAACAGCACCAATTAGCTGATCGGGTTTAACAATAGTGTGTAAGTCTGATGAATATTCAATTATACAGTGAGGCATTATTACTCCTTGTGAGTATGACAATGTCAAAAGTTTAAGACTGAAGTTTTCTTATAGAAAAGTAGCGACAGCTACATTACGTATAGTGATTTATTTTATTATTTTTTGCATCCTACCAACCCTGCTGCGGGTAAAATAACCGCTGTTTTTACATGATAGTAATGTTGCTTGGATATTAAAAATAGATAGAGCCTAAATTTCTCTAGACTCTTATTTAGCAGAGGTAGTAAGCGGCATTGCAAAACTGCTTAACTATTGGGAAATTGCCGTTAACAAAATTAACGGTTTTTCAGCAATACGTCTTAACTATAAAAGGCTTCAACTGTCCCTTTTACCTTCATCAAAAGCGGCTGACCGCGACGGTCCAGCGCTTTGTGCGACGCGACTTTTATCCAGCCTTCGCTGATACAATATTCTTCGACATCAAAACGTTCTTTACCGTTGATCAGAATACGTATGTCGTGTTCGAAAACTTCTGCCACATGATGTGGGCTGCGAGAATTGATGGAAAGGCGATCCGGTAAAGCTGGTAGCGATTTAGTGTCGTTCATGTTCGTGACCTGTAGTAAATTAAAAAGTGCGCTATTGTAGACAAGATAGGCTTTACGCTCAAGACCTGCAGTAACAAATGTTAGCTCTGTGCCAGAATAGTGCTAATGCCCTATTTTTAAATAGGGCCCAAATATCTCTAGAAATACCAGGCATTGTGAATAACTTTTGCTAAGCGTATCGAAAATATAAAGTAGGCAGCCAGTATAAAAAATTCAATAAATTTCAAATTACTTCCGAGTTTAGTAATAGCTTGAAAACTTATGTCATACCAGTTCTACTAATTAGATGATCTATTTAGGCGTAGGGAAAATGGATGAAAGCCAGCTTCCACGTAACTTTCCAGTACGTATTGCGCAGTTTGGGCCATTTGAAAACTATTGAATATGTGCATTACATAGGTCTTATTAGCCTTAATTAGTCAGATTTTACTACTGACTTTGAAAAGAAAACAAATGGGATAGCAAATGGCCCGACAACTAATGCAGCTAACACCCAAAATATGATATTCGCTTTACGAGACCTTGCTATGAAATAGCAAATAATAATGCTGATTACGCATATGATTAAGGCTGCTTAAATTTTTGGCTTTTAAAAAAGTTAAAACGCTATTAGCAGAATCAACTTTGCTGTAGCTAAAAGAGCGTATTTACAAAACGGTAAACATTACGCTTTGCGAGCATTTCACAAAGCACCTCATACAAAACACGCTTACATGATTCAGCATTAAATTTAAAGCCAACATGAAATTCACCGGCACCGGTCACGGCGTCCGGTGAAACACTTTGTTAGTTGCTATTTTTTAAGTGAGATCTTATCATCATTTTAAATAGTTCTTGGCTATATTGATATTTCTTTTCTTTCTCTTGAAATCTTTTATCAAATTTATTTGCCTCGTCTTGATCTAAATTAAACACATCACTTTGCTTCATTTTCCACTTTTTAGTTCCAAAGAATCCGGGCTGAAGTTCAAGAACGAGTAATCCTAACGGATATTCACTATCCATATTACTTACTTGATAGTCAATTCCGTTTTTAAAGCCAAGTTTACAATAATTGTGTGGATCTCCGTAAATAGTAATTGCTGCTACTCCCATATTTGCTGCTAATGATTTTGTCTTTTCAACTAATGCCGTACCAATACCTTTTCGTTGATAATCGGGATGAACACATAGAGGACCAAAAGATACCGTTTGGATTTTTTCTTCATCATTATTAATTAAATAAGAGTGTGTATACATAATGGAAGCAACTATTTTGCCATCAAGTTCTACTACATAAGCAAGTTCCCTGATAAAATCTTTATGCTCACGTAGTATGTGACATAAATAGTGTTCATTACATCCTGGAAAATATAAATTCCAAAAGGCTTCTCTTGTAAGCTCTTCAACTTGGGTGTAATCGTCTTTTGTTTCTAATCGTATATTCATATAACGGGTGTCTCCAACCTCTACTCAGTAACATCTTCTCAGCAAGCACCTATAATTCGGCACTTTTCAAGATAGATGTCACTGCTTACTTAATTATTAAGCGCCATTTCTTGCTCGTTTTTTAGCGGACATAAACGTTTTACACATCTTGCCAAATTGCTTATCAGCGCTACGCCTTTCTGCTAGGGTCGCGCCATTTCTGGCTTGCTCTCTGAGCAGTTTATTGTAGTTATCTAGTCGCCTTTGATCGAGTTGCTCGGCTTCAACCGCAGCGCGTACTGCGCAGCCCGGCTCTGATTGATGCTGACAATCGGAAAATCGGCACTGTGATACTAGCAACTCGATATCGGCAAAGGTTTCTGCCACGCCTTCTTCACAGCTAGCAAGCTGCAATTCACGCATCCCCGGTGTATCCATCAATAGACCGCCCTCTGGCAGTGGTAACAACATGCGATAGGTCGTTGTATGGCGGCCTTTGCTGTCGTCTTCACGTATGCCGCCAGTTTCTTGAGACTGCTCGCCTGCCAGGGTGTTGATCAAGGTCGATTTCCCCACACCTGAAGAGCCCATAAAGGCGACGGTTTGCCCTGCATTGCACCAACTGCGTAGCCCTTGCAGCGTTTCTGCCTCAAGGGCGTTAACTACTTCAGTGATAAGTAAAGCGTCGAGCTTTTGAACTCGAGCTCGCTTTTCTTCGGCGTCGTCACAAAGGTCGGCTTTGGTTAACACCACCACGGGGTCTACTTTGGCTTCTTTCGCTATAGCGAGATAGCGCTCAATGCGACTTAAGTTGAAGTCGTGGTTAAGGGAGCAGACAATAAACAATGTATCGACGTTAGCTGCGATCAATTGCTCTTTCACTTTTGGCCCTGGGGCTTTGCGACTAAATAGTGAATTTCGGTCCAGTAAACGTTCAAACCGCAGCGTTTCACTGCTCAGTAGAATCCAGTCTCCCACCGTCATAGAGGGTAGCTGGATATGGGCATCGAGATGAAATGTCTGCGCTTCGGTCGTGACGATATAGCCACTTTTGTGCTGGGCAATCACGCGACCAGCGGTGCAATTATCGTAATCGTCTAAAGTTAGTTGTTGGGTAAAGTAATTTTTCCATCCAAGTTGAGTCAAATTGACTGGATGAGTAAAAATAGAATTCATGATAGTACCTACTGTAAAACAGCATAAACAAAATAGGAGGTCGGGTACTGACTGAAATATGTGCAGTGCTAATGCTACAAAGCATTAACGAGACCCCGGTATGAGATCACCGGGCAAATAGAAGGGGATATACTAGCTAAGTCGCAGTGCGACGGGAGTTAAATTAAGCTTTAACGCCTTCTTGTGCCGGGTGGGTATTAGTTACAATCATCTTATTCCTTTCTTATCTTGGTTACGAAACAGTTCGCAACACTACACTAATGCGGACTGTTGTCAAGTTTGTTGTGACACTTTTAGTGCCTACGGAACCGCGGCTTAGGCATGAATCGCGTTGGTATCGTAGAGCTTGATCTCGGTATTGCCTCGACTTAAAGGGTAATCTCCCCTAATAATGTTTCGACTGCTATCGGCTAATCCCAAATAATGTCTAAATCCTAGCAGTTTTTGTCTCAATTGGGGCAACCACTCTCTCAATTTGAGAGACCGTTTTACCTTTATCCACTGCTCATATTCGCTTAGTGTGACTTTCTGTTTTTTTACCCCGGTTCTTCGTCTTAATCTCACTTTGCCATTGGCATCTGTTTCCAATCAAATTCAAATTCTGACAATACAAAATGACGTTTTCTCCCGACATGACATCTGCGGAAGCGCATCAATGATGTTTGACCTTCTGCCGCGTCCAAATTGAATTTATTTAATCGTTTCGGTAATACAGATCCGCTTAATATTATGCTCTGCTTTAGGAAGCACGACTTCCCAGCTTGTTATATAATCCCTTAAAATCAGTTGATTAGACAGTGTCCCAGAAGGCTTATCTAATCATTATTTTCTCTGCCGATTCATAATATATTATGTCTGCTTTACAATGCTGGTACAGAAGGAATGATTTTGATGGTATCGGCTTAGTTGGGGATAACCTCTATAAGGCGGGAATGTATATATCAATCATTCCATATAAAAACTGACAATAACAGCCTGTTTTTCAAAAAACTAAAAAAGGCCAAAGTAAACTACATATTACTTTGGCCTTTTGTTGTTACTCAGTTAAATGAATTTAAAAATCAGCAGACCGAACGGCTTAATTCTGCCTGCTGTTCACTCGTATTATTTATCTGCTGTTATACCATATGTTTTACCATCAACTTCGAAGGTAAAGTCCGTCGGAACAGGCATCGGCATATAGACACGGATCCCTACATCAATTGTCTCACCAGATGCAAAGTCGGCGACTCCATACGGAAGCTCCCCATCCCAATCATTAGGCTCCCCATCCTTCAGCGTTAGGACGTAACGATGGAAATCGTCCGATAAACCACCGACATTACCCATAGCTGTGCCGCTTTCGGCAATATGAGATGCGCTGATAACGACCCCGCTGTATTGATCAACAATATTTGTAACTCCGTTTTCTCCATTTACTAGCGGCTCATAAGGTCGCATTGTTAATGGATCCGATGACTCACTATTAAGCGGAACAGCCGGTGATACATTAAAGGAAATTTTCGCTCCTGTTAGATCAACATCTGAATTATTGGTCAGTTTAACCGCAATTTGAAGCGGATAGTTAGCCTCACCTACTGGCATAAAACCAACCAGGTCAACATCTACATCAAGTGTTTCAGCTGCAGGCACAAAGCTTTCATCACCGGCTTTAATACCGTAAGGTGACGCATCTTTAAGCATATTGTATGCAGTATCGGTAAATGTGCTGCCAAAATAATGATGGCCTAAGCCGTTTTGTTCTGGCGTTGAGTAATCACCCGCCAATTCCCAAAGCATAATACCGCCTGCTCCTTGGTCAATCGCATACTGCACTTTGGCCTGGAAAGTATCCATATTATCCGTTGATAAGAACACCCCCCTTCTGTTCATTCCATAACCAGGTTGACTGAGCGATATTATCAACATGCCCAACATAATCACCAACACGCGGCTCATCCTCATGCCCAAACGCTGTCAGATAAGGAGTCGGCAAGCCGTCGCGCAGATTATTGGTATGCCATACCGGATTCACACCAGCAAATATTTCTTCGCCTTGGGCATCCAGATCAAACCATAAGTTATCAATACCTTCTGCACCATAACCACAAGGAGAACCTGCAACCGTTAAAGCATTCCCACCTAAATTTTCGCAGGTTCCAAGCGGACACTCTGTTTGAACTGCAAGTGCAGATCTACCGCCCAGACCATTATTGCCGCCGCTCACATCCTGCCAGCCGCGCGAGTAGTACGGCAGGCCTATATTGATACGCCCGCCCTGCAGTGCGGAAATATTTATAAGACCAGTCAATGTTTAAATACCCCTGACCATTAAAGTATTTCGCATCGCCACCCTCATAAATCCCCGCATCAGCAATTTCACCGTCATTACCGTTATCGTACAGAGCAGCATTATGCTCTACAAAGTGATTCCAGGTACCGTGCAGATCGTAGGACATGATATTGACATAATCTAAGTACTGCAATGCCTGGAAACCTTCAAAACCGCGCAGTAGATAACCCGATGATGGAGAAGCAATAGTCAGCATATAATGCTGTTGATCTTTTTCTCCCTGCTTGTCTAATTCATTACGCAGCGCTTCCATCAGCGCCATATAACCATCCCATAATTTACCACGATGTTTATTAGATACACTCCAGTCGTTAGGATGCCCGGCATCAGACATGGAAGACGGGTGTTCATCATCAATATCGATGCCGTCGAAATCATAGGTTTTAACAAACTCAGCAGCTGACTTAGCAAAAACAGCAATAGCTTCGTGGTTGATTTCTCCAGTCTCTTCATCAATGGTTAAGTTATAAAAACCACCGTTAAATACACGGCCAAGTTCATCAATAGGGGAGCTGCCTTGAGCTTCTTCAGCAAAGAAACCGCCTGTTTCAGCCCAGCTGCCGACTGACAGCAGTAATTTAACATCGTGATCCTGTGCGTATTGATTTAACAGGTTAAAATGTCCTTTATAAGGCAGATTTGGATCCATCTTGTTTTCTTCACCCTCCCATGTCATACCTGTCGCCGGGTTATCCGGCGGCTTTGGCGGCAGCGGCGGCTTAGGATCAATTATTCCTCCTTCTTCACCACCTTCACCAATCACTGCACCTACTCCACCAGCTCCTTCTGGAGGAAGCTGAGTTGGTTTACCAGGAAGAATCGGAGTAATCGGCTCAACCGGATCAGTAATTTCAACTGGATCAACTGGATCAACTAGGCCTCCTTCTTCACCACCTTCACCAATCACTGCACCTACTCCACCAGCTCCTTCTGGAGGCAGCTGAGTTGGTTTATGAGGAGTACTCGGACCAATCGGTTCAACCGGATCAGTAATTTCAGACGGCGGTTCGATAGGTCCGGTCGGACACTCTGTTTCATGCCAGAACCAAGGGTCGCCAGCATCCGGCGGCGTCTCCCATGGGTTCGGATTATTGGCCGCGGTATAACATATTCCCTCATGAATGACGATATCACCATTCTCTACTTCAGTTTGTCCCTCAACCCACGGGATGGGCTCCCAATCTTCACGTGGTTCAGGACGCTCAGGCAGTTCTTCTCCCGGACAAGGAACAGACTTGTAGAACCAAGATTCATCTGTCGGTGCTTCCCATACACTCGCATTGGGCTGTACTGTTAGGAAACATTCGCCTTGATAAATAACGACATCTCCCTTCTCAGTGTGAGTTTCTCCCTCAACCCATGGAGTAGGCTCTACATTTTCATATGCAGTGACATTAGCACTAAACGCCAGCACCGATGAAAATAAAGCTGCCGATACGGCTTTTCTCACTTTACTAACTTCAAATTTCATGATTCATCCTTAGTTCTTAATTAAAACAGCTATATACATTCTTATGATCCCGCCTACAGAATAAAATTATCACAGGGGCATAAAAAAAAACTAAATCAATATAAACCTGAAAAAACCTGTAACATAATGATTACTAGTGAATCTTGGTGAATCTTGGTGAATATTAGTGGTTATTAGTGACTGATAGTGAGTGACGCTTTTTACTGCTTACTAAACGTATTTATACCAATCTGATCTAAACCAGCAGTTCAGACACCGAGTTACGTTTTAAATAATCGTTTTGATCAGCGCAGTAATCAACATTATAAAAACTAAAATAGGCAATAGTTTACTATATTTGGCTTGTTGCTGTTCATCTACAGGTTTAGCAAAACGCTCAACTAAAATAACCATCAACGCAACGGATGAGAATAATACAGCTAAAATAATTAACACGTTCATAAGTAACACCTAGACACAAACAAAAAGTATAGAAACAAACAATTATAATGAAGTAAGTGCTAAATAATCACAATATAAAAGTGGCAACAGCTTCAATTAAGCTATCTCCACTATATTGAGATGCTTTTTCACCCTGAGTAATACTGAACATAACAAGGCTGTAGAATTACTCATTTTCAGCCACTATTTTAAAAACACAAACACCGTAATTTGTATTTGATTGATATTCGGCAGATTATTCTATTTTGGGAGGCTGATTTGTTAAATTGAGCAGTGAAACTGATGATAGGCTTATAGGGAAGGAATATTTGGGCTTATGGCTATCAATTACCCCATCTTCAATACAGGCTGGCTCGATTAAGCTTGGCTTGTTTTCGCTCTAACTCATCAAAAGTACCACTCCATTCCTTACCGGCATTCGAAAGCACTTTACAGCCATCAATGGCAAACATATGACGACCGATTAAGCCTTCTTTATCACATATCATCAGCACCTGTGTGAACATGGATTCAATTTGCTCACTCTACCTCTTTTTTATCCTCCTCCTAAGCATAATTCACTGTATATATTAGTTTTTTGTATTTTATTGCCGTGTTTACGGCCTAATTTATCAATGGTATATTCATCCCATAACTCTTTATATTTAGGGCATCCTTTTGTGTTTAATTCTTTTATTCGATAATTGCTTTTAACCGTTGACAACCCATTTATAAAGCTTGTCGCATAACGGAACTGAGGCTTGATCACATACTCGTTTTTAAAATTAATGAATCCCCACTTATGATCACTAATTGAGACTGCCGCCAATCCCTCAGAAAAATTTTGTACATCGTGATATTGGGCTGGGATAATAATTTTTCCACTCTCATTTTTGAACCCTTCTTTGCCATTCTTATAAAAAACAGTGAGTTCATTACTCGGAAGGTACAATGCATTAACACGTGAAACATCTTCAGCTCTTAATTTTTTTTCTTGCTTCTTTAAATATTTAATACTCTTAATGTCTTGGCTATTTTTTTCATTGAAATCTGCGGTTGCAGTTTTTTTTGTAACTTTACTGGTTTCGATTAGCGCCTCTGTTTCAAAATCAGCAAAAATATCATCATTATTATTAGACTTTGCCTCTTTAATAGCTAAATCCTGTTCGCTATCTATTTCACGCATCACTTTTTCATGCTCTTTTTCATACAGGTATTCTAATAATGCCGAGTAGCCCACCGTTGCTTTTGCAAGTTCAATATATTTTAATTTCACTCCTTTCGTAAACTTTTCTTTAGATGTTTGTTCATCGAAGTACTCTAATTCCGAATATTTAATTTTTTGCGAGCCATTGATACCGTATGCGGCACCGTGTTTTATAAATAGCTCATTCCAATCAGGACTGCCTGGGGAGTTAAATGATTCTTCTGCTTCGGTCAATTCCTCATTGACAGCAGGTTTTGAAATTGCACCGGGGTCGATAAGAATATAGTGATCGTTAAAAGTTTGGCTTCCAAATTCTTTGGTTCTGACCAGAAAGGCTACGTTGTATAATGAGATCTCTTTTGCCACTGAGTCGGGGATGCAATCGCTCTGTTTTTTAAACATGCAAGGGGCATATGAATTTACCGATAATATTTTCCCCTGTTCATCTCTAGATGTTACTTTGACAAATCGCAATTTCCATTTTAAGCGACTATCTATGACTGGTTCGTTAAATAACGTCCACATTTTCCATGTCAATTCGGCATCAAAAAAGACGTTGACCTCTTGCCCGTTATAGTTGATTTCTTGAGAAGAGGTTGCAAATCTTCCTGTCAGTTTCCCCGAATATTCTTTTGAATAAACGCTAAAAGGTAGCATCTGAATTAAAATGAAAATAATAAATAGTCGCTTCATTCTTCATATCCTTTGAATTATTGAGATAGCTCATTCATTTGATTTAGAGAGTCTCGATAATAAGTAGCACCTTTTCCTGCTTTATTTACATATTCTATATATGATGCTTTAGCCTCTTTCGCATATCCTGCATCACGGAGCGCATTTGCTCGATAGTAGATCATATTCACGGGAAGCTCATATCCTGTTTTCTCAAGTAGTTCAAAGTATAAAGTTGATTCATAAAAGTTTTTTTCCTTATACGCTGTTGTTGCTCCTACCTTGTACTTATCTTGTTTAACATCTAGCGAGAGCCCTTCGTCAGTTCTATACATCGTTAAAAACTCAGCGCGTTTTTTCATATGTGCTAAATTACGTCTGTTGAAAGTTTTACACTCACCTAGTGAAAGCCCACCTGCACCTCCATTTATAGAGTAAACACCATTATATGTGTGGCGATCCCAGCTACCATCATACGATTTTTGCTTACATGCCCATGCCATTGATGTTTCTACAGATTGATATAGGTCGAGGAGGTTGATATCCATAAGTGCTTCTGGCACGATGTTTGGTTGGTAAAGTTGTGCTAGTAGCAACCCTTCATGGCGCCAATTATAATCTCCAGTGGGTGATTTTTTATATCTTGTCATTGCAATTTGACGATCACCATGGAAATACTCAGATCGAGCATTTAAATCGCAATATGCTTGATCATTATCTTTATCGCACCGTTGAGCTGAGAGAGATATAATCTTACTTTTTATGTCGGAATTGGATATGTATTTAAGATTAGAATGGTCTTTAAAGTGCGCATATGTAAAAATAAGTGCATCTGTTAAATTCGGGTTTAATCCAGTTGAAATTTTAAATTCTGCATCATCCCACATTTTTTTAAATTCAGAGGTGCCTCCTGCGCTATATTCAGAACCTGGCCAATGCGCATTCCAAAATGCTTCATAAGCGATGCCTTTAAAAGAAGTCTTTAAATCAGGATTAGTATTTGCAATTTCATTCCACCAATATACACATTGCTGGTTAGAACGAGCATCTAACGTACTAATAGACAAACCCAAAGCGCCCTTAAGTACGCCATAGCAGTAATCCTGAGCTGTTTTCAACATTGCGGATGAATCACCTGATTTTGCTTTTTTTAAGTTTTCCTCATGGGATTTAGCCCAATAGCTGGTACTCGCACACCCAGCTAAAAACATAACTAAGCATATGCTCATCAATTTGTTAATCATAAATTTCTCCATAAATTTATAAATGTTCATTTTTAATGTTCACGTTTTTTGTAGACTTTTTCCTTTGCGATATTTTTGCGCTCTTTGTTTTTGCAAAAATAACGAACTGTTTTAGTGCCGTTTAAATTGCTTGTTGAACGAAGCTGCTGCGCGGCAGAAAAACAAACTTCCATACTCTCTAGTATCACCTCAGTGTGAAGTGCTCACTGGAGAACTCTCATGGATAAAGCCCAACAGCAACACTTCGATTCCCTTTATCATCAACATCTTATCAACTTGACGCCACAAGGGAAGCGCCCTGCAACTATCGATGCCTATTCTCGTGCAGTGCGTCGCATTACCGCCTACTTTGAAGGGTTTGCACAGCGGCAGCACCAAGGTGAGATGGGCTATACCATGGTATTACATACCCATGATCGAAAGCGCGATATTCATCCACACATTCATATCATTGTCCCCAGTGCTATTACCAAAAACGAAGGCAACAGTGGCACAAGGGGGAGATGGCTTATCTGTACAACGAACTAGCGTTAGCAAGCGTATGGCGAACCAAAATACTTGAAGCATTTAATCAACATCCAACACTAACATTACCCAAACGTTACCCGAGAGAGTGGATTGCGAACTGCATTAAAGTTGGCTACGGGCAGCATGCCTTTGAGTACCTGTCTCGTTACTTATATCGCGGCGTGTTGCCCGACAAAGATATCATCAGCATCACTAATAAAAGCGTTACGTTTAAATACGTAGACAGTGAAACCAAAACAATCCAAAAACGTAACCTGCCCATACTCGAGTTTTTATGGCTTGTCTTGTAACATGTTTTGCCTAAAGGGTTACAGCGTGTCCGTGATTATGGTTTTCTACGTGGTAATGCTAAAAAGCGGCGACTTCGAATACAACTGATACTGCTGAGCACAAAAAGTTGGACTCAGCCTGCGTCACCTAAAACAAGTAAAGCAATTCGTACTTGCCCTTGCTGTCGGCATGAAATGCAGTGCTTAGTAGTGTTTCGACTGAGCTAGCCGAAAGGTATATAAAAGAAGAATAAGGATAATGGCAAAACTAAAACAGAGGATTAAACGAATGAAATGAAACTAACAGAGACAACCTACTGATAACATTGACTTCTCACTGTTATCATAACCTCGTTCGCCAAAAATTTAGCAGGCGGACGAGCAAACCATAAAACAGATCACACTATTTACTATAAATAAGCAGAGACTCGCCCGGGCTTGTTCCCCCCCCAGATAAGGTGTCGGCTGCACGACACCTATCCTTATTTGTTAGGTTGCGGTTTAGATACCAAGTCGTTTAAAGGCTGAAAGTGTTCCTTTCTTACGCAGAAACGAGTCTTCATTCGGGCTAGTAAAAAGATCTAATACATTCATATTTTCTGAAACATGAACACTAAACTCAATTAGACTCATTTTGGTATTTGGCTTAATTTTCAATTCAGTGAACAAGTCCATATCAAGGCGATCATTGTAAACTCTCATTAACAACTTTTCATTAAGTCTTGCTTCGCAAATATTCTCATTTAATTGAGAGCAAGTTTCGCATATTGAATCTACTTTCAAAACAAACTCTATTTCATGATCGGGATTCGATAGTACTATTTGCGTTACGCTATTTAAAGATGCCCCCCATGGGTGAGCATCTCGTACCCTATCATTTCCAAAATCTCTTAATATATCGAGTAGATGATGTGGTCTCATTTTAATCATATATAACTCCATGAATTGCAACCAACGCCTCAAACACCGGCGCAGCTTTGCTGCGTCCGAGTGCTTTGACTTGTTATAGGGCAATACGCGCCAGATAGGAATATTTAAATTATTTATATAAATTTGAATCAACAGCTTTTTTGCTAAACGGCACTATCTCAAACTTTTCATCAAACTTAACTAAAGTGCTAACTAATTTAGTCAACACAGTGTCGTCACCTTTAAGCGTTGCTTCCTTCGATTCAATTAAATCAACCAGTCGTGCTTGACCCAATAATATTTTTGTAAAGCCATCATCGCTTATCGTGATTGTGGCATCGGCGCCACTTCGAGGCTTTTCAACATCAATATTACTTAAGTTGCCATTAGACATTTCTACAAAGTAGGCATCGCCATCCACCACAATGTTCAAGGTAAATGGTGTTTTTTCCGCTTTCAAAGCATCCACTTGAACAGCAATGTAATCGAGTAACATTCCCGGATTCATTTCTGAAAGAATATCAGCAGAAGCCGATTTAGGAGCCCCCGGTGTTACCTTACCTAAACGTAGTTCTTGTGCCCCCGTTAGGTAGATATTGCGCCAGCCCGCACCCTCTGCTTGATACCCCATTTGCTCAAAGGCATCGGCAAGCATCGCTCGGGCTTTAAGGTTATCAGGATCTGCTTGCACAACCTTATTAAGCGCTGTTGCAACGAAACGATAATCTCCCGCAGCAAAGTCTTTTTCAGCTTTCTTAAGAATGGTTTCAGCCCCGCCCATGTATTCTACAAACTTTGCGGACTCAGCCTTAATCGGTAAAGGGTTTAAGTTTGCCGGATTCATATCAAAATAACCTAGGTACATGTTGTAGACAGCTCTAGCGTTATGAGAATAGGTTCCGTGATATCCATTGGTATGCCATGCTTTTTGAATACTTTCTGGCATCACCTCATAGATCTTATCGCCCATATCCTGCAACACATAGCCGCTATTGGCTAACCTAAGCGCTTGGTTGTGAGTAAAGCCATAGGCGTCTCGTTGCATTTTCAGGTAATCGACGATTTCCTGTGTCGACCAAATAGGCGCCGAATGCGATGCAAACAGCACCTCGACATCGTCACCCCACATGTCGATCATTTTGTTAATTTTCTTAGACCATTTTAAGGCGTCACGCACTTTTGCTCCACGCAAGGTATAAACATTATGCATGCCTTGATAGGTCACTTCGCCTGTCCAAAGCGCTTTCATTGATGGAATGTAAGTCACCATTTCTGAAGGTGCCTCTGTTCCTGATGCGTCAAGGAAAATCATCTCTAAGCCGTCAATGGTTAGGGTCTCAACTTCATCTTGTAAATTAAGCTCATAGCTTGGTGTCACGTAAGTGATTTCACCTGTGGAAATACCTTTGGATAAGGCTGCATCAACAATTCCATGCTCGCTTCGACCCAAGGTCGCGCCATATTGGTAGGCTGTACGACGAGACATCGCATTACCAGCCAGTACATTTTCATCGACGGTTTCTTTGGTTATATTTTTAGAGCCAAACACTTTAACTTCAGGATATGCATTTTGAATAGCGCGTGCACCACCAAAATGATCCGCATGGGAATGCGAATAAAGCATCGCGACGATTGGAAGGTCTCCACCTTCTGGAACATTTTCTTGAAAGAATTTAAGAGATTGCGCAGCAGCTTCCTTAGTTGTTAACACGTCATAAACGAGCCAACCGGTCTTTCCTCTAATAAAGGAAAGTGACGCAAGGTCTGTACCGCGAATTTGATATATTTTACCTGGCAGTACCTCGTACAGGCCTTCTGCTTGCTGATTCAATACAGCTTGTCGCCAAAGCGATGGGTTAACCGTTGCGGGTGCTTTATCTGCTGAGTTTACATCTATGAAGCTAAAGCTGTTGCGAATGATATCACCGGTTTTCTGGTCGAACTTAGCAACAAGCCCTGTGTTGTTATTCTCAAACGCTCTCACATCATTAAAGTTTAAGGTTTTGGCAAAGCTGTCATTTGCCTTTTTCGTTTGCTCTGTCGCAGGCTTTCCGCCTGCGCCCTTAATCGCAAGGCTGTGCTCATCATCCGCTAATACTGATGTGCTTGAAAACAGTATTATCGTAAGAAGAAATTTGTATGTCTGTTTCATGAGTGTTCCTCGTAGTTTTTGTAAAGTGAGTAAATAGGTGTATTTGTGTGCGATACATTACCAAATATAGCGTTAATATAACTATACAAGACAAGGTGTCTACTAGTAGTGGGAAACACGACCCTATACGCCACGCTAAGCGGACTAAAGCAGTGGGTTAAAATGTGTAGCGAAGCGAAACGTAACTCACTGTTTTAGTTCCGTTTAAGCGCCTTGTATGTGGTTATGCACCACACCATTATTGTCGTTTCAACGTCGTGATGTTTAGCTTTATGCAGCACTTTAAAGCCGTGATTTTCATACAAGTTAACATTAAAGCTTTCACACTGTAGATACAGCTCTTGGATATCTAGCTCAACCGCCAAACCTTTTGCATGATTTAATAGTTGGCTTGCAATACCCTGCCCTCGATTATCTGGATTAGTAAATACACCACCAACCCAATTCTCATATTCAGGGTAATTCTTGTTTTCTCGTAACTTCAGCTCTAAAACACCCATTAGCTCGTTTTCTTTATGAGCAACTAAAGCCATTGGTATCTTGTCACAGTTGACAGCTTTCTCGAGAACCTTTTCGAGAAACATACTTTCTGTAAAATTTGGATCAATATACGACCACTCGTCAAAGTACCATTTTGCTATTTTTGATGCTTCATTCGGATGTTCAGCTAATACTGAGATTTCCATAATACCTCTTTGCCACATAACGCCCCTGTTAAGGCGCAAAATATTGTTGGCTAAACTTGAGCGCAGCGAAAATAGCCAACTGTATTTTGTCGCACTTTAACGGCTTGTTATGTTTTATTTTTGTCGTTAACTGTTTCTAATGGTCGTGACATTTGATATTTCCCAGCAAGGAAAATACTAGAAATATAAAGAGATAAAGCCCCAAAAAGTATAAAACTTTCTGTATATGAAATCTCTGTGGAGATAACTCTTACAGCCATAAAAACAGGAACTATAAAGGTTGCTATGAATGAGATTGTTATGCTAACTCCTACAATAACTTTAAACCACATTCCCGATGAGAATACCGTAGAATGCTGTATAAAATTAAAATACCCCGGATAAGATAGGCGCCAAACAGCTTCTTTAGTAAGTTTATTTTCTTCTCTTAAACACTGCCCTAGTAACCTTTCATAATTTATAGCTGAAATAAGCCTATAAAAGAAAAATGCATGCAATATGACCCCAACTGAAATTGTTTGATTAAATGATAATTTTACTTTTATTATTGGAAGAGCCAACTCAGGAGCAACATCAATAAGAGAAAACAATACCAGTATGCAACTTGCTAAAATAAAGTTTTTACACGCCGTAGCTGCAACTTTTCCTGATTCAAAGTACGTAGCTCTCAATTCTGCTTCCATCATTTCCCTTAAAACATAACGCCGCAAACACCTGCGCGTAGGTTGGCGCTGTTTTTGCTGGCTTTTTGTTTTAGCAAAAACCGAGACAGCCGTAATGCGTCTGGTGATTTGCTTTGTTATACCATTCTGAACGGCGAACTCTCAACGTGAGTCATTCTGGTTTTTGCGCTTATTTTTCGCATCTAAGTGCTCTTGATATTTCTTAGAAAACCACTGATGTAAGTGCAACCCTGTGTTCTTTTTTATCAAATACGCGATGAATGCCAAGACCAATATACCTACAACTGTACCCATGATGTTCACCTTTTTGAAAACACGAAAATCTCATAAAACAGTATCATAAACAGTTTATACGGTTTGTGATATACGCTGAAATGATAGTTTTATCTAAACCAGAGAACCAAGGTAATCGTGGTAGAGTGATCTGTTACCAGACCGACCCCACACAGATCCGGACGTGCGGAACTACCGCATCCGGCTCTTCAGTTATATATTCGCTCGTGTAAAACACGACCCTAGTACCAGTCGACAAGAATATTTCGCTTGTTGACTTTCAGTACCTCAATTTGAAAATACGTTAACATCTTCTTGAAATTACTCCAGTTATAACTTTGCCGGCCACTTCGTCTGTTCAGCCATTTATACAGAGTATGCAGTACATAACTAAACAAATGCGATAAGCTTCGACTGTTATCGGGTAATCCAAAATAATTTCTAAATCCTAGCAGTTTTCGTTTCAGTT
>NZ_KB907024.1 GCF_000381745.1 Psychromonas ossibalaenae ATCC BAA-1528
CGCGAAATGACGGAGGGGTTCCCGAGTGGCCAAAGGGAGCAGATTGTAAATCTGCCGCGTAAGCTTCGGTGGTTCGAATCCACCTCCCTCCACCATTTCAATCTTCACTTTAATTCTCCTGCTTTACCCTTTATATATCCAATGTCTCTTATTAACAATTCTCTTACTATTAGCGTTTAACTCTCAGGCGCGATTCTCTACACTTAGTAGTTAAAGTAACTGCGGAAGTGAATAATCAATGTTCAGCTACAAAAATAAAAGCATTCTGATTGTCGATGATCAAAAAGCATTCCATATCATGCTGAAAACAATGCTGACCAATCAAGGCGCCAAAAAAATCACTTTTTCAGAAAATGCTGAAAGTGCGGTTAAGCTTGCGCACCATAGAGAATTTGATGTCTACCTCATTGATTACAATCTAGGACCGGGGAAAAACGGGGCACAGTTACTGGATTACCTACGCAATAATCAACTTATTCCAAGCACTGCTTTATGTTTTATAATTACCGGCGATAACAACAAAGGTATGGTGCTGACCGCCATTGAAAAATCGCCCGATGATTATTTAATGAAGCCTTTTTCACAAACCCAGTTATTTAACCGCCTGACCAAAGCATCACAGAAAAAAGCGGTATTAACAGATATATTCCAAGCATTAGAAGATCAAGAGTACTCAAAAGCTATTACACTATGCCGGGAGAAAATCAACAGCGCACCGAAGTTTCGCGGCCTGTGCAAAAACCTGCTTGCAGATATTTTTATTCAGACTCAGGAATTCGAGGCGGCTGAAAAAATATTAAAACCTCTGGTTGAGAAACGCCCTCTGGTTCGTGCCAGCATCAGTTTAGGTAAAGCTTATTATCTGCAGAAGAAATACCCGGAAGCCATCAAGCTTTTAAAAGAGACCATCTATAATACGCCGCTGCAGATGGAAGCCTATCAATGGTTAGCACGCTCCTACCAGGAAAACGGCGATCTAAATAAAGCACTTAATATCCTCACTCACGCAGCTAATATGACCAACCACAGCATTGAGCGCCATCAAGAAGTTGCCCTGCTGGCCAACGAAATGAATGAGCATAAAATAATGCTCAGCAGCTATTCCGCTATTTTACAACTCAGCCGTAATTCGTTTTATCCTGACCCCTGTCATTTAGCCAATTATATCCGAAGCATAATTGACTATGCCAAGGAACAGGAAGATATAAGTGAGCGTAAACTGATATTAAAACAAGTTAACTCCGCACTATATCAGAGCCGTTTTGAGGAGGGACGAAACCATAATTTTGACTTCAACGGCTTTGATGAAATCTGTCAGGCTAAAATATCTATGGCGATTGATGAGCCGCTAAGAGCCAAACGCAGAATTTTAAGTACCCTGCAAAGCAGCGAAACCAAGGTTGCCGACCTAGATACGACATTCTTATGCGAAAGCCTTTTTTCATTATTAGATATCGGTGAATTTGATTATGCAGCACCGTATTTAGAAGAACTGAAGCAGCGCGATATAATAGATCCCAGCACTCAGATCTCGATAAACAAACAGACAGGAGAAGCCCTTGAGTTACGTATACAAACCTTTAAGGAACATAATAGACAGGGTATACAGGCATTCAAGAAAAAATCATACGACAGCGCGCTTGAGCATTTCAATCAGGCATTGAAACTCGAATCACTTAACTCTGGCGCATTGCTCAACCGTATTCAAGTGTATCTGCAGCTGCTTAAACAAACTCAGAATGAAGAAAGGCAGGTGCTGTTAACTAAATGCCAGACAAGCTTGAATCTGCTAAGCAATACCCGTTTGCCGGAAGAACATGCCAAACGCTACCAAGAGCTCAAACATGACTTAGCTGAACTCAAAGTATCAAAATAACTAATCCTATCCTTTTAGCTCTACCGGTTTTAACTAAACACGCTTCTCAGACACAGGATAAGCTGTACCTGTCAGCTAACCCCCGTTTACCAGAAAAGCGTGCTTAACGATAACGAAAGCTCAAAGCACCTAAATAACTAACCTTTCAGCTCAGCCAGTTTTAATTTAATGCGCTTCTCAGAAATAGGATAAGCAGTGCCCAGCTGCTGCGCAAAGAAAGACACCCTTAACTCCTCCATCATCCAGTATATTTCAGCTAATTGTGCATGCTCTTTCTCATTGGTCATCATGGTTTTACATAAAGCGCTATAACGCGTTTCCAGCTCACTAACGGCAATGGTATGAAGACGGTCCTGAGTCGGGTTCACCGGTAATTTTTCTAGACGCTTTTCAAGTGCCGTTAAATAGCGTTTCAGATCAGGCAGCTTAGCTTCACCTATCTGACAGGCAAATCCCGGAAAAATAAGACGCTGCAGCTGCGATTTGATATCTCCCTGTGCCACCAGCATAGTTAAATCAACTTTGCCTTTGAGCTTCTTATTGACAGCGTGCGCCAGAGTTAATACCTCTTCCACTAATTGTGTGATCACCAGCGTACGGTCAGCCAGCTCTGCCCGCACTTTTTCTTTCTGAGCTTCAAATTCATCTTCGTTCTGTGCAGGTTTAGTTTCTTTTAATATTGCATCCACTGCACAAGCTATGCAGTCATCAATAAGGTCCTTTACCTGTCCGAAGGGGTTAAAATAAAGCCCTAATTTGGCTTTATTAGGCAGGCTCTGCTGTAAATATTTAATCGGCGAAGGTACATTCAAAAGCACTAAACGGCGTAAACCATTCTGATTAGCACGAAGCGCTTTTTCCTGACTGTCAAACAACTCAATCGCTACACTTTTATTTTTATCAACCAGTGCAGGAAATGCTTTGACTTCATAACCGCCGTGATTTTTGCTGAATGAGGTCGGCAGCTTACCGAAATTCCATTCAACCAAATCCGTTTTTTCAATCCCCTGCTTAGATACTTTAGAAAGTGTCTCTTTTACCTCACCTTTTAATTCATGCTGCAGTAATGCCAGATCAGTGCCTAATGCAACACTCTTGCCGTTATCATTAATAACATTAAAGTTCATTTTAAGGTGCGCTGGTAAGACACTTATATCCCAAGATTTTTCAGGAATTATTACACCGGTCATTCGCAGCAGCTGTTTCTCAAATGCCTCTAATAACGGCATTTTTAACGGCTCCATCACCGCCATGGCAGCTTCTGCATAATTAGGTGCAGGCACAAAGTTACGGCGCAGGGTTTTAGGCAGGGTTTTAATCAGCGCAATTAATAACTCTTCACGTAATGCCGGTATCTGCCAGTCAAAGCCAGTACCCTGTACCTGATTAAGCAGTGCAAGGGGGACATCAACAGTTACCCCGTCTTGTTTTGTACCCGGTTCAAAAGCATAACTCAATTTAAGTTTAAACGGTCCCTGCTGCCAGAAATCCGGATAAGCATTGGCCGTCACTTTATCTGCGCCGTGCGCCATCACCTGCTCACGCTGGTAATTTAATAGTTCAGGATTCTTTTTCTTTTCTCTGTTCCACCAGCTGTCAAACTGTTTAGCGCTGGCCACATTGCTGGGAATATGCTGATCATAAAAATAATACAGGGTTTCATCATCGACTAAAATATCGCGGCGACGGGACTTATGCTCTAACTCTTCGATATCCTCTAATAAAGCCTGATTGTCCTTAAAGAACTGGTGACGGGTAATAAACTCCCCTTCCACTAACGCATGACGAATAAACAACTCACGGCATAAAACCGGATCAATCTTTGTATAAGTCACTTTACGTTTCGTAACAATCGGCAGACCGTATAAGATTTGATTCTCAAACGCCCCTACAACCCCGGACTTTTTCTGCCAGTGTGGTTCGTTATAACTGCGCTTAATAAGATGCTGTGCCTGCTGTTCAACCCATTCAGGTTTAATACGCGCGGCAATACGCCCAAACAGCTTTGAAGTTTCCACCAGCTCAGCAACCATCGCCCATTTAGGCTGTTTTTTAAATAAACCGGAACCGGGAAACATAAAGAACTTACTGTTACGCGCTCCAAGGTATTCTGCTTCTTTATCTTTAAAACCAATATGTGACAACAACCCGGCTAATAAAGCCTGATGGACAGCATCAAAGTTCGACGGCTGTTGATTAACTTTAATGTCCAGCTCATCGGTTACCTGCTTAATTTGCGCGTAAATATCCTGCCATTCACGTACGCGCATATAAGCTAGAAACTCTTTCTGACACATTTTCCTAAACTGATTACTGGACAGTTCGTTACGCTGCTCTTTGAGATAATTCCAAAGATTAACAAAGGCCATATAATCCGAGTCTTTGTCAAAAAAGCGGCGGTGTTTTTCATCTGATGCCTGCTGCTTATCCATGGGGCGCTCACGGGGATCCTGAATGCTTAATGCGGCACTTATCACCATCACTTCATGCACACAGCCAAACTTACCGGCAGCCAGTATCATACGCGCTAAACGCGGGTCAACGGGCAGTTTAGCCAGTTGTCTACCAAGCGGTGTCAATTTTTTGCGCGGATCCTTAACATTCAGATCAACCGCACCTAACTCTTCTAATAACGATAAACCGTCTTTAATATTTCTGTCTTCCGGCGGCTGCACAAAAGGAAATTTATTTAACTCGCCAAGTCCTAAGGAGAGCATCTGCAGAATAACCGAAGAAAGGTTGGTACGCAGAATCTCCGGATCCGTGAATTCAGGACGAGACAGGAAATCATCTTCATCATAAAGGCGGATACATACACCTTCGCTGACACGTCCGCAGCGCCCTTTACGCTGATTAGCACTGGCTTGAGAAATAGGTTCAATCGGCAGGCGCTGCACTTTGGTACGGTAACTGTAGCGGCTGATGCGCACCGTGCCGGTATCAATAACATATTTAATGCCCGGAATAGTCAGCGAGGTTTCTGCTACATTGGTTGCTAAGACTATGCGCTGGCCGCGATGAGACTGGAATATGCGGTTCTGCTCTGCAACACTCAAGCGGGCGAACAGGGGCAGGACTTCGGTATCCCGTAATTTACGACGTGTTAATGCTTCTGCGGTATCGCGAATTTCACGCTCTCCGTTCATAAAAATAAGAATATCGCCGCGCCCTAAGCGCTGTAGTTCATCAACGGCATTAAAGATACCTTCGATCTGGTCGCCGCCGGCATAATCTTCCAGGGAACGATACAGGGTTTCAACGGGGAAAGTGCGCCCTGATACTTCAATAATAGGCGCCTTTTTACCATTACGATCAGTAAAATGTTGAGCAAAACGTTCCGGGTCAATAGTTGCCGAGGTAATAATAACTTTAAGATCCGGACGACGCGGCAGCAGGCGTTTCAAGTAACCTAATAAGAAATCGATATTTAAGCTGCGCTCGTGCGCTTCATCGATAATAATGGTGTCGTACTGGCTTAAAAAGCGGTCGTTTTGAATCTCCGCTAATAAAATACCGTCAGTCATCAGCTTAATATAAGACTGCTCGCTGACTTTATCGGTAAAACGAACACGGTAACCAACAGTTTCTCCCAGAGTTGAATCTAACTCCTCAGCAATACGATTAGCAACGGTGCGCGCAGCTAGACGTCTCGGCTGCGTATGACCAATCAGACCGCTGACACCGCGGCCTAACTCTAAACAGATTTTAGGAATCTGCGTAGTTTTACCGGAGCCGGTTTCACCGGCAATAATGACGACCTGATTATCACGAATAGCTTCAGCTATTTCATCTTTTTTCTGACTAACAGGAAGATCCGGGTAACTTACCTCGGGCAGATTATCAAAGCGGCGCTTACGTGTATCCATCGACACTTGAATATCAATGGCAATTTTCGTTAAGGTCTGCTCTACTTTTTCCGGCGTTGCCAGTTTTGCAGCACCGTCAATGCGGCGCGCTAAACGAAACTGGTCTTTATATAAGACCTTAGAGAGATGTTTTTTTAAAGTAGAAGCAGAAATGGTCAAAACGAATACCTAGCAAGGATCAAAAAAATGATCCTAGCAAGGCGAAAGGAAAAAAGACAGGATAAAACTAACGGCAGTTAATCAATACCAAGATACTTATGCACCTGTACCGATAAACGCCAGTTACGTTCGATACAAATACGGCTGCATAAAGCAGTTGCTTTTGGCTTTTGCGAAATAGGCTGCAGGCAGATGGTTTTATTTCTTGTCGATTTAAGCTGCGATAACAACTCATCCAGCTGCTCTATATCCTTTTCTGTACCAACCGGATGCTTGATTTCGTTAGCACGTTCAAGTGCCGACTGTAATACTACTTTGCCGCCGCGCATTTTTACTTTGGGTGAAAGAGTCACCCAGGTACAAGCATCCACTAAAACCGGGTAGGTGCCGCTGGTTTCAACTTGAGTCTGAAAACCAAATTCATGTAACAGATGCGTTAATTCGCGCAGATCAGCCATGCATGGTTCTCCGCCGGTGATCACCACTAATTTAGCCGTATAACCTAATCGTTTGATTTCATCTACAATATCCTGTGCACTCACATCAGCCCAGCGGTCTGATTCATTACTGCGGTCGGTTAACAGGTTTAAAGCGCTCTGTTTATTGGGAGCTATTTCCCAGGTGTGTTTGGTATCACACCAGGCACAGCCGACATCACAGCCCTGCAGCCGCACAAAGATCGCCGGTACTCCGGTATAAAAACCTTCACCTTGTATGGTCTGAAATAATTCATTTACTTTGTAGTTCGGATGCATTGGCGTATTATACTCTTTAATAATTGGTCAAAATTTAGATGACCAGCTTTATAAATGAATATAGTAGGAAATACAAATATTATGAACAAAAAAGTGGTTGTCATTTATTCCGGCGGAATGGATTCATACACGGTTCTGCACAAAGCAATTCAGCAGGGTTTAACACCTTACGCACTAACATTTGATTATGGGCAGCGCCATATCAAAGAGATAGATGTGGCACGCTCTGTTTGTAAAGAACTTGGCGTTGAACATAAGGTTATTGATATTTCAGCAATTAATGAATTAATCGGCGGCTCTTCATTAACTGATGACTCAATTGATGTGGCATTGGGTCACTACCAGGAAGAGAACATGTTCACCACGGTTGTACCTAACCGAAATATGATTCTACTCTCTTTAGCGATTGGTTATGCTGTTTCAATTAAAGCAGAAAAAGTTTATTACGGCGCACATTCCGGCGACCATGCTATCTACCCAGACTGCCGCCCTGAGTTTGTTGAAAAGATGAATGATGTGGCCGCTATTGCTAATTATGAAAAAACTGAAATTTTCTCGCCATATTTAAACAGCGATAAAATTGGTATTTTAAAAGACGGTTTAGCAATGGGTCTTGATTACGGCAAAACCTGGACTTGTTATAACGGCCGGGAAAAAGCCTGTGGTGAGTGTGGTTCATGTGTTGAACGCCTTGAAGCATTTGCAGCTAACGGTGTTACCGACCCGGTTCCCTACGAAGATTAATTTTTATTCTATACACAATTTTAAGAGCGGTAATCATGTAAGTGGTTATCGCTTTTTTGTTTGTGCTATTGATACCTCTAAACTTTAAAACAGTGTTGCGGATTTGTTTTTTCGCAGGCTTTCGCTGATAGCTGATGGTGTAACATTCATTGTTGGTATTTTCGCCTCTGACTGCGTGTTACTCCAATAGTGAAAGCAATACCATCAGTAGCAAGAATAAATCCAGCACTCCCAAACAGGGCGTGCGGAACGATATATATTCAATAAGCTAGAGTGGAGCGATAGTCTTTTTAAACAGAACGCAAGGTCACTTAAACTCTGCAATAATTGCAAGAAGAAACAAACTAATTAATAAAAAGGTGCCGGTATAACGGCTGCGTTTTTTTTGCTTAGGAACCCAGAACTTCCCCTCTCCTGCACTCGTTTGTCTAATTTCTAATACATTGCCGTCAGCCTGCGAATTTTCACAGATAAATCCGTCTCGACTAAATATCAAATGCATGGAACTTGGCTCAATGCCTTTGTCTAACATGCCTGCGACCATTTTTTTAGCACGGGCTAAACCATCTTCACTGAAATTATCTGAATTTTGTAAACTTAATTTTACTTCTCTATAGATGTAGGTTTTCATTTTCTTTCAAAAAATACTCGACGTGAAATGCGTCCTGACGTCTTATTAAGTGAGGTCGATAAAATCCTTTTAGCCTCTAAGAACACTCTGTAGAGTGTATTTAATCTTTTATTTTATATGAAGTTAGGCAAAAAAACCGATAAAAACATCCTCTCTGCGTGATTAAAGCAGTATGAATCTGCAGGTAAAGCAGATAAAAAAATGACAGGTAAAACGAGATGTTAACGAAAATAAAAGTTAATAATCAATCTTCTTACTGCGCATATTTTTCGTTTGCCCGCGCTGGGTTTTCTTATCCATACGACGTCGCTGTGAACCTCGTGTTGCCGTTGTGGCCCGCCGTGCTTTCTGCACTATCACCGCTGACAGTATCAACTCTTTCAAGCGTTCTAATGCATCGCTGCGGTTTTTTTCCTGGGTACGATGCTTCTGAGCCTTAATAATAATCACTCCGTCGCTGGTAATACGACTATCCGATATTTTCAATAATCGTTCTTTATAAAACGGCGGCAGCGTTGATGACTTAATATCAAAGCGTAAATGGATCGCACTGGATACTTTATTAACATTCTGTCCACCGGCACCTTGTGCGCGAATCGCTGTCAGCTCGATCTGCCAGTCGGCGATTTCAACACCGCTTGATATTTTTAGCATTACTTTTGTTCTTCTTGTTTATCGACATAATTTTTCTGATATATCTCTGCTGGTATTTTCGAAATCTGATAATCAATCATATAAGCAAAACTGTCTAGCAAGGGTTTAAACTTTTCACTGTTATTTTCTAATTGTGATAACAGATAATATCCAGCTTCAACCGTTGATAAGCCGTCTTCACGCGGTGATTTGCGAATCCGATAAGCACTTTTCTGATCAATATTAATTGATACTTTCGGCAGAGCTTGTAAAAACGGGTTACTCATTAATAATTTGTAGGCTTTTTTCCAACTGCCGTCGAGTAAGATAAACTGACTGTTACAGTTAATATCTCTACTGTGTAAAAGCTGCTGAGCTGGAACAGCAGATTCATCAGGAAAAACCAGATAGCTGTTAGCTAAATCAAACATAGCAGCATTAAACTGTTCTCCTATGCTGATTTTTGAGCGTTTTAACGACAGATCTAAAATTCGTGCGGTGCCCACTGCTTTTTTTTCTTCACTAGGATCTTGCAATATATGTAAAAAGTGTTGATTATCAATCGACTTAATCGTGGCACAAATACAGGCCGATGCAGCTTTTGAGCAGCGTTTACAAACGGCTCTTTTACTCATTAATAAAACCTCATAGTAGAAAAGGAAATTCATGCGCGAGCGAATTATCGAAATGACATTGATAATATTAATATCAACTGTCGTTTATCTCTTTGAACCGCAGGCAAGTCAGTTTCTTGCATATTACCACACAGGTATTGCTGAAGGCCAAGTTTGGCGTCTATTGAGCGCGACTTTCTGCCATACAAACCTCAATCACCTGCTGATGAACCTCGCAGGTTTAATCATTACTGTCGTGCTGTTTCTCGATACTTTTAAAACAACACGATTATGGCCTATCATTATTTTTAACAGCTTTTTTGTCAGCTTATGCCTATTTTTCTTTGAAGCAGATGTTATCTGGTATGTCGGATTATCAGGCGTTTTACACGGATTGTTTAGCTACGGGGCGGCTGCAGATATCAATAATAAGGATCGCTGGGGTTACCTGCTTGGTATTGGCCTGCTTGGTAAAATAATCTATGAACAGGTTTATGGCGCACAGCAAAGTACTATTGACTTAATCGGCGCACAGGTGATGGTTAACGCTCATGCCTATGGTGCACTTGCCGGCACCGCCTTTTACATCACACACAAATCATTTTTAAGGCAAAAAGACACCACAAAAGACAGGTGACAAAACTTCTCTGCTACAATGTGATTTTGTATAAAGGGGACTTTACGAGCAATGATAAACTGGGCAAACATTCCTTTGAAATTACTCGCGTATAAAGATCCTGTCGAATACAGAGCAAATATAACAGCTAATTTTATTATTTATCTTTCCCTGATAGGCCTCGCTCTTTTTACTGCTGGGCACCTTTATTCAGGCAATACAGCGCTGTTTTACGGCTGCAGCCTGTTATTGTCAATTTTGTCCATCAGTATGGCTATATTTAACAAACAAAAATCACTGCTTATTATCCTGTTCACGCTGTTTATGGGCAGCGGCCTGTTATTCATTATTTATATCAATAAAGGACAGAATTATTCTGCCACCTGGTCATTCTTATATATTTATATCTGTATGATTGTTTACGGGCATAAAAACGGCTTAATATTTACAGGTATTTATCTATTAATTTTACTGCCAATGTTATTTACCTGGGTTGGCCATAATCTGGGAATATTAGAGTTTATACGCTTTACTTTTATTGCTCTCACATCCCTCTTCTTTTCTTACCTCTCTGAATGGTCAATATCGGCCACACTTAATAAATTAGCTGATACACAAAAAAAGCTAGAAATAATCAGTCAAACAGACGGATTAACCGGACTTTATAATCGCCGACAGTTTGACAGTGTTTTTACTAAAGAGATAAATACCGCGAAACGCAATAAAAACATATTAGCCTTTGTGATACTTGATATTGATTATTTTAAACATTATAACGATGCCTACGGACACCAGGAGGGAGACTTTGCTCTAATTAAAGTTGCCCAGCAGTTACAGGAAGGAATGCAGCGCTCTAATGATGCCGTATTTAGGCTTGGCGGTGAAGAATTCGCTCTTTTATTCCAAGTAAAAAAAGAGCGGGATGCTGTTACTGTAACTGAAAATATAATAAAAATAATTGAGCAGCTGCAGATCCCCCATAGAGACAGCCAGGTATCCGCTTACCTAACCATATCAGCAGGGCTCTTTACCATAAAGCCGCAGCAGATCATCAGCGAACAGTATGCCTATAAAGCTTGCGACGAGCTTTTATATCAGGCTAAAAAAAGCGGACGTAATCAAGTTATCCACTGCATTTAAATTTAGACGATTAATTTCTTACTGAGCAGCCGCATCACCAGATAGCGACAAGTTCGGCAAACAGTTGACACTTAATTCTGCACAGTACTTATTAATAAGTTAAGGAAGACAAAAAACTGGAGTATAGCTGTATAAAATAAGGCGATATAAACCGAAAAAGACAGCCTAGGCTGTCTTTAAATGGGTGAGAACAGAGGAGAAAATGAGAGTAAAAACCAAGGAAATCTTCACCCATTTTGCCTGTAGTGGTTTAACTAATTAAAGTCGACCACCATGTATCAATATTATTAACCTTGTAATAATGATAATACATTTTGTGTACTTGCATTAGCCTGAGCAAGCATTGAAGTACCCGCCTGCTGCAGGATCTGCGCTTTACTCATTTTCGACGTTTCAGCTGCAAAATCTGCGTCATAAATCCGTGATTTAGCACCCGATAAGTTTTGCGATACATTTTCTAAGTTAGAAATAGTAGAGCCTAAACGGTTTTGAATCGCACCGAGGTTAGCACGCGAGTCGGATATTTTACTTAGTGCATCATCAATACGGTTAATCGAGTTACTGGCATTAGCAGCTGTATTAACACTTAACCCTTTGCCGATTGCGCCACTGTTGCCCCCCATATCAGTTAGGCCAAGCTTATCAAAAGCAGCTTCCTGTAATACTTGAGAAGTTGCCGTACTGCTTATAGTTACATCCTGGCCATCTTGACCAGTTAAGGTGATTTCGCCACGAGTTGTTACACCTCCAGCAGCATTAGTATCAACAGATACTCCAGTTTTATCGTTGAACGGGTCGGCAGTAACTGTTGTAACATTAACATCATTACCTGACTGCGAGGTTAATACTAAACGGCCCGTTGTATTATCAGCCGATGCAACCACACCTTGAATACCAGAACCGTTAATAGCTGTTACAACATCATCTAAACTTACCACTGCACTAACATCTACAGAAGCACCATTGATGGTGAAGTTTGCGGCGCCTTCTGCTGCTAGTGTTGAAACAATTACTTCATATTCAACAACGGTTGTGGCTGCTGCAGTGACACCTGTTTCATTTGAAATTGCATTAATTGCAAAGGCTTTATCTGAGGCTGATGTACCTGTAACAGCGCCTAACTCAATACCATTGATGGTGATACCGTCATTTCCAGTTATTGCATTACTGTCAACCTGACCGCCTTTAATAACATCTGATCCGGTTGAAACATTAAAACCTAAATCTTGTACAGCTGAAACGCTAGCAGTAGCTGCAGATCCTACTCCAACTTCAACTGGTGCTCCATCAGCACTGGTTAATGAAACATAACCTTGATAATTATCCTGCACTAAACCAATACTTGCAGCAGCAGCTGCCGCATCAGCGGCGCTCGGATTAGGGGCCAATGAGGCGTCACTATCACCGATATCAATTGCTTTACCTGTATCATTACTGAGCACTAATCCGCCATCACTATTCAGTGAGGCAGTAACGCCACCTACATCACGATTAATAGTATCAACTAAGTCTTGTGCACTGGAGGTCGCTGCAATTACAACATCATTAATAACTAAATTACCGTTAGTAGTTCCATCAATACCGGCAGCACCTTCAACTATATTATAAGCACTGGCACTAACCCCGGTTAATCCCTGTTTTGCATTAATGGCGGTAGCAATATCATCAGCAGCACCACTCGCGGCAGAAGCAATATCAACACCGTTTATAGCCACTTCATTTAACAATGGAGCATTACCGCTTACACGACCACCATTAAGGTCCCCTAAACCAGATACAGCATTTAAGTTAAGATCCGTTGTAGTTACCGCATCAATTGAGAAAGTGAGTCGTTCACCGGAGTTCGCCCCGATCTGCAGCGTTGTACTGCCGCCGCTGCCGTCTAATAAATTCACGCCGTTAAACTGCGTTACATTTGAAATTCTGTCTAACTCTTCATAAAGCTGATCAACCTCTTTCTGGATTGACGCTCTGTTTGATGAAGAGTTGGTATCATTGGCAGCCTGAATCGAAAGTTCACGCATACGCTGTAGAATATTGGTCATTTCATCCATCGCACCTTCTGCGGTCTGCGACATTGAAATACCATCATTGGCATTACGCACGGCCTGGTTAATACCACGAATTTGTGATTCCATACCTGTTGCGATTGCCAGACCGGCTGCATCATCTTTTGCACTGTTGATACGTAGACCACTCGATAGACGCTCCATCGCTTCGTTCTGCGTGAGCTGACTCTTATTTAACTGACGCTGTGCATTCAGCGACATTATGTTCGTATTAATCATTTGCGGCATAACTTGCTCCTTAGTTCCTTTTCTATCCCTTTGATCGGGAAACCGGCAATTTCTGTATTAATTACCGTCAATTTTTACTCTCAAGGTTTATAATGCGAGTTCCATGCCAACTTTTTAAAACACCAAGTATTAACCATACAAACAACAAGTTATGTTTTGTATTAAACAATTAAATAGGGATAAAAAAATATTGACGCAGCTGTAAACGAGAGGCAAAAAAAAAGAGGCAAACAATTGCCTCCTTTTTAACTCAATGAAAATGAGTGGTTTTTATATTAATTTAAACAAACTTAATGACTGCATCTGCACAAAAGTCTGTTGAGTAACCTCTAATAAGCTCATCTGCAGTTGATATTCACTAATGGCGGCTGCCATATCCAGATCCTCTAAACTGGAGAGGTTTTTTTTCGCCGTGAGGTTAAAATCCTGAGTGGATTCCCGCTGGTTTTCAATGGTACGCATACGCGCCCCCACCGATGTACGTACTCCGGATACATTTGTCATGGTATTGTCAATTTGATGGCGCGCCATATCCAGACGCATTTCCCGTTGTGCTTTTGACACATCGTCCTCACCCGGCATCCTTAATGTATCAATGGCATCCTGCATGGTGGCAAAAATATCCTTTTCTTCGCTTTGACGTAAAGTGAAGTTATCTAAATCATCAACCTTACCTTTCAGCTCGGTTTTAATACCGTTAAACTCAATTGACTGGCCTTCAGTATACAGGGTCGGAGCAACATATTTAGTTAACGTATATTGATCGGCAGCATTAGGTATGCCGTCAACCTCAACGGAGATACCGTCAATGGTTATCTCCTGAGCTGTCGTATTAGCACTGTCGTATACAGCAGGCAGAGAAGACTGACCGTTAATACGCAGCTCAAACTCAGTGGCAACAGCTGTTGCTACAAACTCAATGCTAATATCGCTGTTTATATCCGGGTAGGTATTAGCGGGGTTGACATTGGCAATATTGGCGTCGTTTAAATCAACTTTTGAAATTTTGACATTTGCACTGCCGGTAACAGTTGCGTCTTTTAAACCATATACTGAATATTCAGGATCTGCACCGGGTGCAGGCTCTGTGATGGCAATGGTATAATCTTCACTTAAAAAGCCATTGGCGGCTTTACTGTCAATCACCGAGGCTTCATCAATAACACCGGATCCAGTATTATTACTGTTACCTTCAGAAACAAAAGTGCCGTTACCTTCCGCTATTTTTGTAAACACTGAAGAACCGGAATCATTCCCCTGTACAAGCACACCAGGGCCAACTTTATAAGAACGGTCACCATTATCACCATGGTATTCAATGGTGCCGAATTCATTTTTCTGAAAAGGCTGGGTATCTACTTCAAAACCGGAAAATATATACTGGCTGTTACCGTCTTTAGTATTCGCTACCCCCATTAATTCTTCGCGCAGGTTTTCTAACTCTTTAGCAATCGCCTCACGATTTTCGGCGTTATAAGTATCATTACCGGAGGTTACTAATAACTCACGGGTGCGCTGCAGGATATTAGTGGCCTGCGCAAGCGAGGTTTCTTCCAGCGCATTAGCCGTTTCTCCCATCTCTCCATTTTTTATATATTGATCACCAAGAGAAATATCTTGTTTCAGACGCTGAATAGTAGAAATAGCAACCGCATCATCCGAACCATGGATAACCCGTTTTTGAGTCGACAAATGAATATTCTGCTGACTCAGCTTGGTCTGCTGTGTTAGCACGCTTTCAGTACTGCGTTGATAAAAAACCTGGGTGGAAATGCGCATAATTGCCTCTCTTATCCTTTTAATGAGCCTTAAACTCAATCTAGGTTACAAGATGCAAAAATCATTCCAATTCATAAATATAAGGGGGGGCTAAATTCCAGGTAAATTACTTTGCCTGGAATTTCCAAAGATTAACCTCTTGAAGCCTGTAAAATGGTATCGAACAATTCACCAGCAATAGTGATAACCCGAGCAGCCGCGCTGTAGTGCTGCTGATACTGCAGTAAATTAGCGGCTTCTTCGTCCATATTCACCCCGCTGGTATTTTGAATCCGTTCAAAAGACTGAGTTTTTAAAATCTCCGTCGATTTCATCGTTACATCGGCATTGGCCGTTTTAGCACCTAACTCAGATAACATACCACTATATACATCCTGAAAAGTGGCTTTATTATTATTCATAAGTTTCTTATTCTGCAGATCCGCAATTTCCATCATATTACGGTTATCACCATCCCCGGTTTCATTATAATTAAGAGTAAACTTATCGCCAGCAGCCGGCGTTCCGGCATACATCTCTACATCAACACCTGCTAGAGAAAACGTCACTTTTCCGCTTAACAGATCCGGCGTTACCGTCAAACCTGTCAGAGGATCACCAACCACTTTTGCCGGTGTATAAGTATTTGCCGAGCCAGCAGGTAAAGTTACCGCATTACCGTTTTGATCAACAATATCATAGGTGATCACTCCGGCAGCATTACCCGTAACAACAATCTGCAGTGGATTATCTGCATCCATATACAAAGGATCCAGCGGGTTATTAATCGCGCTGGTACGCAGTGCTGCCGTTCCGGTGTTAGCAGCATCAGGAACCACTTTAATTTCAGCATCAGCGGCTGCAACTTTCTCCGGATCTTTATGCTGCAGGCTCATTTCCTGAGCGGCTAAACGCGTCGGCCTCAGGGTAAAAGCTTTGCCCGGCTGAGGCGGATCGGCCACAGTAATACTGTCAACACCGATACTAAGCCCGGAGTTGGGGATCTCAATACGCTTAGTCACAGACAAATCAATCGGCGCTAACACCTGTGTCGCACCAGTCGTTTCATTAGTCACACTAAATCCGATTAATTCCGGCGGCCCGACAGCATAGCTGTCTACTACCAGCTCATAATCATCCGGTGAAAGCTGGCTGATATCATCAATACGTACACTCAGCTGTGCGCTGCCCAGGCCGTCATTATGCATCAGTACACGGTTTCTCATGGTTTCAGTCGAATTAATATCATTAAACAGATCTTCACCAATTTTACCTTCGAGTGTCTGCCCCTGTTTCTGCTGTTCGTTGATTGAATGGGTCAAGCCGATTACATTCTGTCCCAGCTGATTAAAAGCACGGTCGACTACGTTGGTACGGGTATCAAATAATGCGGAAACTTTACCGCCTAAGCTCTTGCCGTCCATTTTAACGATACTGCCGTTAACATTTATTGCCATCTCTTTACGGGAAGGGTCCGGATCACCGTTAACTGCAACCACATTTAAAGATTCTCCGCCCATCACCAGCGACTGCCCGGTTCCCATATAAACATTCACCATGCCGTTATCAGCCGGCACTACAGAAACATTAACATACTCGCTTAATTCCGTAATGGCTTGATCGCGTTGATCCAGAAGATCATTCGAATTGCTTTGTCCGCCGCTGCCTAAAACAGCTGAAATCTGCTTATTAATATTGGCAAGATTATCGGCAAGCGTAGTGATCGTTTGTGCCGTATTGGTAATATCATTATTAATACTGTTGTACTGAATCTCCATATTGTCATAGAGACGATTATACTGATTAACCATATTATCAGAAGATTCAAGAAATACTTTCCGCGACTCAAGCATATTAGGATGATCTGCCACCCCGTTCACCGACTCAAAAACAGCCAGTACAGGCTTAGTTGCCGCAGTGCTTTCATCTGACAGCAGCATATCTGACTGATTTGCTTGTGTATATGCTTCCTTAGCGTAGCTATACTGAGAGGTATTCATAATATTTTCAGTAAAGGCAAATTTGTCATAAGCACGTTCAATACCGGCGACAATTGAACCTCGACCGATAAAGTACTCACCAAATCGATCCGCTCCGCCCGTTGCAACTTCAACAGTCTGCCGTGAGTAGCCCTCGGTATTGATATTAGCAATATTGTGGCCCGTCGTAGCAAGGCTGGCTTGTGATGAGTTAATGCCCGACAAGCCGATTTGGAATAAATCAGCCATTGAAATCTCCTCCTGCTAAAACTGCTTTAAATTCTTGGTTCTGCATAATTTTTTTAATTTTTTCAGCATATTTCGGATCCGTTGCATAACCCGCCTGCTGCAGCTCTTCGATATAAGCCTGTGAATCTTCGCCCTGCTGCAGCGCTTCCTGATAGCGTTTACTCTTAGAAATAAAGTTCTGATAATCAGCAAAGCTCTCCTGTAAACTGCCGTAGGCCCTGAAGTTAGAACGGCGCTTAACACCAACCCCGCCTTCCACTTCTAAACTGTCTTTGGCGACCTTGTCTCCCTGCCAGCTTTTATTGGCTTTAATATTAAACAGGTTAAAGCTGCTTTGATTATCTGCGCTATTAATAATCTTTTTGCCCCAGCCGGTTTCCAATGCCGATTGTGCAACTAATACTTCCGGAGCAATGCCTAATGCCTGTGCCGCTTTTTTGGCATAGGGCATTAATGTTTCAATAAATGACTTTTTATCGGCAAATTCCGGCCGTTTCCCGCCGTTATCAGCCTCAGGCTGGCGGGTATTAATGACTGCCTGGATGTTTTCATCCACAGCTGCTTCTCTATTTTCTGCAGGCCTACGCGGTGAAAAACTCATTCGATCTGCCGGGTTTAAATCAACAGGCCCTAAGTCTTTTTGCAGATCAATCATCTGCTGTTTTTCACTGCCAGGCATAGTTAACTGTTCCTGAGGCACAGACTCAGGCCCGATAATAGAGCTTGGATCAAGCTGTCTCACTAGTGCATCTGCAAGCCCCAGCGAGCCGTGACGGCTGATATCAAGGGCTAACTGCTTATCCTGCATGTCGGTATAAAATTTTGTCTGTCTGTTATTAAACGGGCTGTCGGTTTCAAACGCTTCATTAGCTTGACGCATAGATTTAATCAGCATAGAGGCAAACATTGATTCGAACTGGTTTGCCACCTCTCGAACAGCTTCTTTGCCGTTACCCTGGGCTTGTTGACGCAGCTGGTCCAACCCTTGTAAGTCAAAGTAACTGCTTGCCTGTGTCACTGCCTGATTAGCCATTGTCAGCCTCATTTATTATCCGTTACCATCAAACAAGCAAAAATAATGCCATTAATTTATCCTGCATATTTTTTGAGCGTTAATTTGTGACATGTGTTAATTAACTTTTGCCAGGTCAAATAGTCGCGTAAGATGCACGCTTTTTATACTTTCTACTAAATAAGGACTATTTATGATTAACCCGGTTTTACTCTCGGTATGCGTAATGCTTGCCCTGTCACTGATGCGCATCAATGTCGTCGTGGCATTAACGCTCAGCGCCATGATCGGCGGTTTAAGCGCAGGCATGTCATTAACAGATACGGTCAGTGCATTTGAAGGCGGCTTGGGAGGCGGTGCAACCATCGCATTAAGTTATGCGATGCTAGGCGCATTTGCTGTCGCTATTTCAAAATCAGGCATTACTGATCTACTGGCCCAAACAGTGATTAAGCGAATTCATGGTCATCACCCTGATCAGTTATCCAATATCATTAAATATTCTGTATTGTCTTTAATTCTGCTGATGACAATCGCGTCACAAAATATCGTGCCGGTACATATCGCCTTTATTCCTATTTTAATTCCGCCGCTGCTGGCTGTATTTACTAAATTACGCTTAGACAGACGTTTAATTGCCTGTGTGTTAACCTTCGGTTTAATCACCCCGTATATGGTTCTTCCGGTTGGATTCGGAGGTATCTTTTTACATAATATTTTATTAAAAAACCTACATGACAACGGCTTAGATGTAACCGCCAGCCAGGTACCAAGCGCAATGATTTTACCTGCCTTAGGCATGGTAACGGGTCTGTTGATAGCGGTCTTTTTCAGTTACCGAAAACCTCGTGACTACCCGGTAACAGAGCCAGTTAAGCTGTCTGAAACTAAGACATTAGATAAACGTCATATCACCGTTGCCTGCATTGCGATTGTTGCTACATTAGCAACGCAGCTGACCTCAGGGTCGATGATTATCGGTGCATTAGCCGGTTTTGTGGTATTTACTGTCGGCGGGGTTATCGCCTGGAAAGAAACACATGATGTATTCACTAAGGGTGTACACATGATGGCGATGATCGGTTTCATTATGATTGCGGCAGCCGGTTTTGCAGCTGTAATGAAATCAACAGGCGGCGTTGAGACCTTAGTGGAAATGCTTTCCACAAGCATTGGTCACAACAAAGGGTTAGCAGCCTTATTGATGCTGATTATTGGTTTACTGGTCACTATGGGTATCGGTTCATCTTTTTCAACTATTCCAATTATCGCGACAATATATGTTCCGCTTGCTGTCGCATTCGGCTTCTCGCCAATGGCTACTATTGCCCTGGTTGGTACAGCAGCTGCGCTAGGTGATGCCGGTTCTCCTGCATCGGACTCCACATTAGGTCCGACATCCGGTCTTAATGCCGATGAAAAACATGATCATATCTGGGATACGGTAGTACCTACCTTTATTCATTACAATCTGCCGTTGATTGCATTCGGCTGGATTGCTGCAATGACTTTATAACTTTATCGCAGTAAAGAAAAAGGGAAAGCAGACAGACTGCTTTCCCTTTTTTATTAGCTGTTATGCCCTCTAGATAATAATCAGCTCGCCCTGCAGGGCACCAGCCTGTTTAAGCGCTTCTAAAATCGCCATTAAATCACCAGGTGCTAAGCCGACTTCATTTACTGCCCGTACTAAATCATTAAGGCTGATGCCGGTATCAAATTTAAACATACGGCTGTCTTCCTGAGTAACATTAATCGTGCTGTTATCAGTGACCTCTGTTCTTCCACCTGCAAATGCATTAGGTTGAGATACCTCTTTATTTTCAGTAATTGTTACACTGATACCGCCATGAGTAATCGCTGTCGGCAGTAATTTCACATCCTGGCCAACAACAATTGTACCGGTACGGGAATTAACAATAATTTTGGCATTTGAACGGGCGGGTTCAAACTCTAAGTTTTCCAGCGTTGATAAATAAGAAACCCGCTGAGAAACATTACGCGGCGCCAGTACCTGCACAGAAGTTGCGTCTAATAAACTTGCGGTATTCGGCCCGACTAAATTATTAATGATATCAGCCATTCTTTTGGCCGTCGTAAAATCAGACTGATGCAGATTAAAGGTTATCGTATCCCCTTTAGAAAATGGCGAAACAACTTCCCGTTCAACAATCGCACCGTTGGATATGCGTCCGACAGTCGGAGTATTAATCACAACTTTTGAGCCGTCTGCTCCCTCTGCACCTAAACCGCCGACCACTAAACTGCCCTGTGCAAGGGCATAAACATTACCGTCAACCCCTTTTAAGAAAGTCTGTAATAACTCACCGCCACGCAGGCTTTTCGCCTCGCCAATCGCTGATACCGTGACGTCAATTTTTTGACCTCGTTTAGCAAACGGTTTTAATTCTGCTGTGATAGCAACCGGGGCAACATTTTTAATCTTTAACGTCTGACCCGCAGGAATATTAATACCAAAATTACGCAGCATAGTTGCAAACGCCTGCTCGGTAAATTTACTGCTTTTCTCACCAGTGCCCGGTAGACCAACAACTAACCCATAACCGACCAGCTGATTACTTCGTACCCCCTGAACACTGGCAATATCTTTAATGCGCGCGCTGTAACCAGCGCCCGAAAACGTCAGCAGAAGCAGACTTAAAAGTAATCTGATTGTAAACTGCATAGCAAACTCCCTGCTTTCAATCTTTGTCTTATTTATAAAGGCCAGTACGGACCGCTGAAGAATGCTGTTAACCAGCCTTGCTTCTGCGTATTAGCAAACTCACCAGTACCGCCGTACTGAATGCGTGCATTTGCTACGCGCAGTGACGGAACGGTATTATCTGAACTTACATCTTCCGATCGGATAATACCTGTAATTCGTACAAACTCTTCGCCATTATTAAGCATTAACCATTTTTCACCGCGAATTTCTAAATTGCCGTTACTTAATACCCGGGTGACATTAACCGTAATACTGCCAGATAAACTATTACTCTGATCGGCATCAGCATCACCTTCAAATTTACTCTTTTCTCCTAGACCAAAACTGGCGCCGGAGGTTGATAATGCATTATTCCATACAGTAGGCACAGTCATCTGATCAATACCCAGATCATAATCATTTTTCTTTTCCAGACTGGTGCCGGCTTTTTTCTTTGCTGAAGTCGACTCCTGCAGGTAAACCGTAATAATGTCACCAACACGATGTGCTTTGATATCTGAATAGAGATTATTGGCATAACTCGGCTGAAAAAGAGAACCGCTTTCCACTACATCAAGACCCGGCTCCTGAGGTTCAACGGGAGCGAATTCCGGATCATTTTTCATCTCTTCATTAGGCAGAGAGGTACAGCCGCTTAATAAAGCAAAGCTGATTATCAGTATAGACTTATACATAATCCATCACCTTTATAATTGCTGGCTGACATAAGAGAGCATCTCATCAACCGCAGAGATCACTTTCGAGTTCATTTCATAAACACGCTGGCTCTCAATCAGATTCACCAGTTCTTCGGTAACATTTACATTGGATGTTTCCAACATACCCTGACGTAAAAAACCAAGGCCGTCGCTGCCCGGAGTCCCTTGTATCGGCGCTCCGCTTGCACCGGTTTCCGAAAATAGGTTTTCTCCCAGCGGCTCAAGCCCTGACGGGTTAACAAAATCATTTACATTAAGCTGACCAACCACCTGATTCTCCGCCTGACCGGCTACGCGCACTGAGACCTCGCCTTCAGAACCGATACTGATTGATTGAGCGTTAGTTGGAATCTGAACTTGTGGTAATAACGGGTAACCTGAGCCCGGCGTAACAATAATGCCCTCTTCATTTAACTGAAACTGACCGTTACGTGTATAAGAGGAGCTGCCGTCGGGCATTTCAATTTCAAAAAAACCACTACCGTCAACCATCACATCTAACGAATTCGATGTGGTTAACGCATTACCTTGAGAAAAGTTTTTCTGCACCGCAACCACTTTTGCACCTGAGCCGATCATTAATCCGGAAGGCAGTTTTGTATTTTGCGTCGCATTTGCACCTGGCTGGTTAATATTCTGGTAAAGCAGATCTTCAAAAACAGCACGGCTTTTTTTGAAACCAACGGTGCTGGCATTAGCAAGGTTATTAGATATAGTCGCGACATTAGTCTGCTGAGAATCTAACCCGGTCTTACTTATCCATAAAGCGGGATGCATAATCTTTCTCCTTAATTCTTTTAAAACGGCTGCTTTAGCTGTTCACTAAATCAAACCTAAACAACACGCAACAGAGATTCTGAACTTTTATCAATCTCTTCCGCTTTTTTCATCATTTTAATCTGCATTTCAAACTGACGCTGCAGATTAATTAAACTGGTTAACTCACTACTTAAATTAACATTTGATGCTTCTAGCGCACCGCTCTCAAGTGCTACATCAAGACTCATCTTAGGATCAACACCGTCAATACGTCTGAATAAACCGTCACTACCGCGGGTCAGATCTTTAATATCCGGGTTAGCTAATTTGAGCTGTGCAACATCTTCCATTGCTTCAGCCGGAGCTCCTGCCGGGCGGACTTCAACCATACCGTCCTGACGAATATTAAATTTTTCAACCGGTAATGGAATAAAAATAGGGCTGCCTTTTTGACTCAGCACCTGATTTCCCTGACCATCAACTAAGTACCCCTGCTGATTAATATTTAAACCGCCGGCGCGGGTCATTGCCTGGCCGCCCTGCTGCGATTCAACCACCAGCCAGCCTTGATCACGAATTGCAATATCCAGATCACGTCCGGTTGTATGTAACGTACCACTATCAAAATTCTGTCCAGGCTCTTCTGCCAGAGCAAACACACGGGTGGGCAGCCCTTCACCATATACCTGCATACTTCTGGCCTGCTCAAAGCTTGCTTTAAAAGCAGTTTTATTAGCATTGGCAAGATTATTACCGTGAATGGCCAAGGAATTCATAGTCTCTTTAGCACCAGACATTGAAATATAAAGAAAGCGATCCATTTTGATTCCTTAACCGGTTTACAACCGATACGATGAGTTACTTCTATATAGGAATAAAATGCAAAAGATATGCCAACAATATTTGTTAGATACAGCAAAATAAAAAAGCACCTGAGAAGGTGCTTTAATAGGGGGATATTGAAACTTAAAAGATTATCGAATCTGCAGTATTGTCTGCTGCAGTGTATTATCAATTTCCAGTGCACGTGAATTGGCCTGGAAATTACGCTGTGCGGTGATCAAGTCCACCAGTTCCGTCGTTAAATTGACATTTGACTGCTCAAGGGCGGCTGAGTTAATAGAGCCGAATGATCCAGAAGCCGCCTCACCGGCAATCGGATCTCCAGAATTCTGTGAGGCAATCCAGGATGAACCGGTCTGTGCAAGTCCCTGCTCATTACGAAAACGTACAATAGCAACTCGCGATAAAGGCTGCGAAGTACCGTTACTATAGGTAGCTTTTACCAGACCGTCGGTACCGATTTCAACACCTGTTAAACGTCCCACAGTTAAACCGTTTTGCTCCAGAGCCGTCACCTCAAATGACGATGCGAACTGAGTAGGCTCTTTAAAGTCCAAGGTAAAACGCTGCGAGCCGTCTGCACCTGGATCTAAGATGCCGGCACCATCTCCGGCTGCGGGCGAGCTTGGGTCATCAACACCTAATGACTGAAATGTTAACGCTGCCGGCGAACTACCGGTATAGGAACCGACTGCATCAAAAGTCAGCACTGCACCAGTGCGGGTAACACCATTGGCATCAACATAGGATGCCGGCTGAGGGGTACCATCGCCAGTACCGTCGCCGTTAGCATCAATATCATAAGTAGGCGTAGCTTGCCCCGTTCCTCCGGCAACATCCCATGCAGACACAGGTTTGCCGTCTACAGTCACAAAGGTCACCCATTGGTTTGTACCTGTATATGAAGCGTTGTTAGGTTTAATATAATAAGTACTGGTAATATGCGCTTCACCTAATGAATCGTAAATTGTTACTGAAGTTGCATTATTATAAGTCTCAGGCTTTGTCGGATCAAAATTGGTCGGGTCAAGTGCAGTATCGCCTGCAGGTAAGTTCAAAGTGATACCGATTTCAGATGTAGATACAGGCGTACCCGCTGTTTCTGGTATTTGAATCGGCTCAGTGGTACTTAGGCTCACCGATGAAGAGCTGCCGTCATCATTGACAGGAAACGCCTGCAGATAATTACCGCTGTTATCAACAATAAAATTTTCATTATTGAGTTTAAATGTGCCGGCACGGGTAAAACTTAAATCACGATCGGTTAAATCGCCCGATGTGGCAAAAAAACCGCTGCCGGTAATCGCTAAATCCAATGGATTTTGCGTAAACTTCAAACTGCCCTGCTGAAACTGCTGCGCAACAGCAGCAACAGAAACACCATCACCCACTTTAGTTTTACTGTTAGAAAACAATGAGCTCGCATAAACACTGTCAAATTCAGCTCGAGACTCTTTAAAACCAACCGTATTTACGTTAGCAATATTATTTGCAGTCGTATCCAAGTCTGTTTGAGCCGCGGCGATTCCACTTAATGCAACGTTAAAAGACATAATGTTTTCCTCTTATATATTTTCTGCAACTTCAATTGCATCTGAAAGCTTAATACCGCCTAAGCCTTGTAAATTCAAACTAACTCCGGCCTGTCCGCCGCCTAAACTGACACTTTGAACATGTGCATAAGTAGCAGTGGTTAATTCTTCCCCCTTACCATTAACAGTACCGTGCGCTTTTAATGTGTACTGCCCTTCGGCAGCTCGTTCCCCTTGAGAATCTAAACCGTCCCAAGAGAAACGCTGATTTCCAGCTCCAATATCATCAAGCTTAATAGTACGAATAACAGCCCCTTTCGCATCTTCAACACTGACTGTTACGCCATAAGCACCGGTTGTACTGCTGATAGACCCTGAGAGTTCACCCGTTTCGGGTAAATATCCCTGGTTACTTGGAATAAGTACTTTTTTGCCGACTAGACTTGAGGCTTCTAATGCCTGGCTTGAAGTTAATACTTCTGTCAGCCCAGAAAGTTCAGTCCCCATCTCAGCAATACCATCAGCAGTCGTAAAGGAAGTCATCTGTGAAATCATTTCTGCGTTATCAACAGGTTTAAAGGGGTCTTGATAAGCAAGCTGCTGCGATAATAACGAAAAGAAATCTTCCTGCTGCAGCTGCTGTTTACTGTCAATTTCTTTATTGGCCGCAATCTGCTCTTCTGTCAATGGAACAGTTAAATTTAATGAGCTGTAATTATTAATACTAGTCATAACTTACCCCTTAGCCTTTGCCCATTTGTAATGTACGGCTGAGCATCTGTTTAGCGGCATCGGCAATCTGTACATTTGTCTGGTAAGAGCGAGATGCACTGATCATGTTTGCCATCTCTTCCATCACATTAACGTTAGAATGGTATATAAAACCGTTTTCATCAGCCTTAGGATGATTGGGCGAATATTCCTGGTTTAAAGGGGCAACACTCTCCACAATGCCTTGGACCTTGACGCCAACATCACTGCTTAACCCACCCTTCGCACGGTTTAGTTCCGCCGCAAAAACAGGATGGCGGGCACGGTAAGTTTGCTCTGCGCTGCTGCTGACACTATTGGCATTTGCCAAATTACTGGCAGTTGTATTTAAACGTACAGATTGAGCACTCATACCCGTTGCTGATACATCTAATACTCTTAATAAACTCATATAATTCCCCTAGCGTCTAATTACTGACCCTTGATAGCCTTACGCAAACCTGAAATTTTACTGTTTAGAAAATCTAAACTTGCCTGATATTCCATACTGTTTTTCATAAATAAATTACGTTCTACTTCTAAATCGACTGTATTACCGTCACCGGTATCCGGCTGATTGCCCGTACGGAATAACTCGCCGGACTGTGCCATAGAAAATGACTGAGCAAATTTATGGCTGTCGTGAGTACGGTTTAGATGGACACCAGATCGTGATTTTGCACTTTGCAGTGCATCAGCAAAGTTAAGATCACGCGCTTTATAACCTGGTGTATCTGCATTTGCGATATTACCCGCAAGAACTTCAGTACGACGGGAACGAATTCCTAAGGTGTGCTGATGCATTCCAAATGCTTTTTCAAAGTTAATCGCCATAAATTTCTCCTCTAGGACAAACACTGCAAACTTTGTGCCAAGTAACGACGAAGGGCATAGTTATTTATTAGATTTGGTGCGAAAAGAGAAGGTAAGGCCGGTTTATCAGCAAAGAGTGTATAATAAAGAGGAAAATACGCCATTAACGAAACAGGTAAGATTGAAAAAGATCTGTCTCTAAACAATAAATATAAATAAGCGGAAAATGAGGTTAGAGAAAAGTGGCAAGTATTGCCTCTCTATTTGGAGTAAAGAGGCAATATTAAAAGGTTCTTATTATTTACCTTTTAATTTATAAATAATGCCTGGATTGCAGCGCACCATTTCAAAACGATCCGTTAGACCAGTCAAAGACTCAGAAGCGCCAAGAATCAGATAACCACCAGGATTTAATGCTCCTGCAAACTGATTTAGTATTTTTGATTTCACATCATTTGAAAAGTAGATCAGTACATTTCTGCAGAAAATGATATCGAACTTACCCAATGTGGCATAACTATCTAACAGATTATAATTTCTAAAGTTAGTCAGTTTTTTGACTTCCGGTTTAACCTGCATTTTGCCAGAGCCGTCATTAACCCGATCAAAAAACTGTCTTTTACGCTCTTCTGATAAACCCCTTGATAAAGCAAGCGTATCATAAGTACCGATTTTGCACTGCTCCAGCATAGTATTGGAAATATCCGTACCAATAATCTGCACATTCATTCCAAGAACCGCTTTTAACTTCTGATACTCAATTGCCGTCATCGCAATTGAGTATGCCTCCTGCCCCGAAGAACTAGCGGCAGACCACATTTTAATACTCTTTTTACTTTCCAAAATTTCAGGAAATATTTTCTTTGATAACAGTTCAAAAGGGTATTTATCACGAAACCATAACGTCTCATTAGTCGTCATTGCATCAATAACAGCAGTTCTTAATTCTCTGTTTTTATAACTCATTGACTGATGAATCAGATCAGAGAGTTTTGGAATAGAGAATTGTGTCATTAAAGGAATCAATCGACTTTTTACAAGGTACTGTTTATTTCCTCCGAGCACGATACCGCACTGAACTTCTAGAAAATCGGAAAATTGCTTATAAATGTCGTCTGAAAGAGCTCTCACAAATAGTTTCTCGCTTATTATTTATTTTTTAGGTCATCTAAATGAATAACCTTTTGTACAGCTGTCGCTAATTCGTCCGGATTGAACTTAGCAATAAAATCATCTGCACCTACTTTTTCAACCATGGCCTGATTAAAAATACCACTTAAAGAAGTATGTAAAATGACATGGAGACCTGAAAGATCCGGACTGGCTTTAACTTCAGAGGTCAGAGTATAACCATCCATTTCCGGCATTTCTACATCAGAAATCATTAAAGCATAACGATCTGTTACAGGTTGTGTTTTTGATATTTCTTTTAATAAATCAAGTGCTTCTTTACCGTCCTTAACTACATCACATTCAATACCCAGTGCACTTACTGCTCTTACTATCTGCTTACGGGCAACCGATGAATCATCGGCAACAAGAATTTTCTTATCAGCAATTCTTTCTTGTATATCTTCTTCAATAACATCCGCGGCAACTTCAGTATTAACCGGCGCAATTTCATCGAGTATTTTTTCAACATCAAGAATCTCAACTAATGAGCCGTCAATTTCCGTGACTGCGGTCAGATAGTTATAACGTCCTACACCGTTTGGAGGTGGTAGAATATTCTCCCAGTTGATATTAATAATACGCTCGACAGAGCCGACTAAAAACCCCTGAATTGAGCGGTTATATTCAGTGATAATAATAAAGCGCTCTTCAAGGTTATCAATTGCCCGCCCCCCCGTTGCCAGGTTCATATCAATCACGGAAATAGTTTGTCCGCGAATATGAGCAACACCGCGAATTGAATGGTGAAGTTTAGGCAGTGCAGTCAAAGGAGGACATTGTAAAACCTCTTTAACTTTAAACACGTTTATACCGTAACGCTGGATACCGCCTAATTTAAAAAGCAGTAATTCAAGTCTATTTTGTCCGACTAATTGGGTTCGCTGATTTACAGAGTCTAACAGACCAGCCATATTCTATTCCTTATATCTTATAGGTATTTACATTTAAATAGTTCTATAATGATAGCAATTACATTTAAAAATTAATGCCTACCGCTACGGTAATTCATTAACAAACAAGGTTATTATGTTAAAACGTTTTATCTTTCTTTTTCTTAGTTTAGGCTGTTCTTACACTTTTGCTGATACTAATTACCGAAAAGAGATCGAAAACTTTGCAGAGTCTCTTGTTTTTGATAAATATGGCCAGCAGCAGGAGCTGAAAAACGATGAAAAATTATACATAAAAGCTGCGCCGTTAGATAAGCGCAGAACTTTTTCTCCATGTATATCAGATCTTAAAGGCGAAATATTCGGACAAAAAGTCAAGAAAAAGACATCGATAAAAGTAACCTGCCCGGATCCGGAAAGCTGGACAACCTATGTACGCGTAAAGGTAAAAGTGTTAGTACCAAGTGTTGTTGCTGATCAGCCTCTCAGCAAAGGACAAACCCTCAATAAAACTAACATTAAACTAACTTACATTGATAAATCACAAATCAGAAACGGCAGTTTTTCTCAGATTGATCTGCTGTTCGGAACCCGGTTAAAACGTAATATCTCACTGAATAAAGTAATTAAAAATCGTGATGTCTGCTTTGTCTGTAAAAATGATAAAGTGACCATTAACGCAATTAAAAACGGCTTATCAATTAAAGCTTCGGGCATTGCGCTAAATGATGCTAATATTGGTACAACGGTAAGAGTTAAAAATTCACGTACACAACGCATTATTGTAGGTACTGTTTCAGGTTTAAAAGAAGTACAAGTTTCATTCTGAGTTTTTGTGATTTATTACTAAAGAAATTGTTATGTCAGTCGATATAATAAACACGTAATACTATTGGGATATGGTTATGAGTATAAATATCAATCAACAGACGACACAAAAAAACATTGTAATTGAGCAGAATAAAACTCAAAAACAACAGGATGTGCGCAGCCAGGGGCAGGCAGCTGCAAGCAGCAGTAAAGATTCAGTACAGCTGACCTCACAGGCTTTGAATTTAAATAAAATGCATAAGCAGTCACCTGTCGAGCCCAAAGTGAATAAACAGCGTGTCGAAACATTAAAAGCTGCTATTTTAAACGGGGATTACAAAATCAATACCGAACGTTTAGCTGAGAAGCTAAGTAAATTTGAAGGTGACTTTGGTAAAGCATTTACCTAAAACAAGAGTAATACGAAATAATGCTATTATCCCAACTAAATCAGCAGCTAGAATCTATTAACAACCTCCATGCAGCTCTTGAAGAAGAGACAGCCTGCCTGAAAGAAAAAAACTTTTCTGTGCTCAATGATCTTCTGTTTAAAAAACAAAAATTACTGCAGGCAATAGGTGAGCTTGATAAGGTTTTATCAACAGCTGTATCCCAAGAAAAAATCAGCACTGATGACGATCTTTCACAACTTAAGCTTGAAATCGAAAAGCAGCTGCAGGCCTGCCAGAAAATCAATGATATAAACGGCCGACTTGTTGAACTAAGCATGAAAAGTAATAAACACCTGATGCAGGTAATGACCCAGGCAAGCGGTAGAAACAGCGTCACCTATGACCAAAAAGGTTTACTTAACGGCGGCCAGCTTCTAGGGAAAAACATTAAAGCCTAATACATATGTGGTTTATTCCCGCCTTAATAATAAACTTGGTTTTCAACATAAATCACTGAACTGCTGTTTTTACCGAACTGCGGCGCATCTAAAAATGGCAGACTCTGCATATTAAGCTCTAACTCTGTAATGTACACATCACCTTCATGGTAACTTCTCAGCACTCGAGCCCCTCTGACTAACCCTTTAACCGTCGATTTAATCTGATCCTCTTGTAAGCGGGATTTACTCATATTATTTTCAGCACTCAGTAATACTCCGTAGATCTGCTCAGCCATTTCTTTATACGCCTCTAGTTTTGACGCTTTTATGGCATTTAACATCTGCAGGTCAAAGCTTTCACCTTTTTGCAGAGCAATAGGCGCATAACCGACAGATGTAAAAGTATGCTGGTAGTTCTGTATGCTTCCCGCGGCGTACTCATTCGCTGGCTGCGCGCATGAAAATAGGAACAAAGAAGCACTTAAGATCAGTATGGAAGGTCGAGTTGAGCGTAGACAATATTTCATAGTAGTTTCCCTGCCTGGATAAAATCAGCGTTATTTTTTAAACAAGCAAGAAATAAGCCAGTGTAATAATAGTTATTTTACAAGCTGCACCTGAGCTTTTCCCTGACGCATAAATTTACTATTTCGCGAGTAGTATTTCTTCGTCTGGTAGTCATACTCGCCGCCGACAAACATACTATGCGGAACAAAAGCACTGCTGGTAGACTCAACCATATTCGAATCTACATTAACAATACGCACATTGATAATCATGCCCTCTTCATTACGAGACATCGTGCCGGTTAAAAGGCGCTGAACATCAATATTTTTATTTAACTTTTTCCAGTCTCTTGTTAATGCAAACTCCCCCTGCGGGGTCAGCTGAATATTCCCCGTTAACTTAAAATCAACAATGCGCAGACTTCGAATGTGCAGCTCATGAATAAACTGCTCTGAGATAGTCTGACCAAGCCAGTTGGTTTCTTTGTGGTTATTCAGATCAACAATGGAAGTAAGTGCAATAGATTCGTTACGGTATTTTTTAGGGAAGTTATACAACAGCTGATCTGCCATTTTACTGACAACTTCAGACAGGATCAGCGACTTTTCGCCGTTAAATGAATATAAATGCCCGTAACCATTTGATTCCGTCTGCACTCCTGAGGTTTCACGGTTAATATCCGTTCCTACATTTCCACTGCTGAATGAGTGAGCGATATAATAATACAGGTAATCGTCACTGTTTTGTCTTTGCGCAGCAGTCGTATCTTCAGTGATTACTGGACTTTCGGTATTTTTCAGCCCAACTTTCATGTTACTACAGCCCGCCAGTAATAATAACGTAACGCTGACAAAGAGAAATTTTTTCATTCGATACCTACCTTGGATAATGAAATTTGCAAATTCACTAATACTATCGGCATGACTTGTTATAACTTTAATAAAGAATTAGATAACACACTAATTTATATAACGTTAAATTTCTGGTTCAAATCTTGCTTCATACACGTTATAGCAAGACTCTTAATCATCAGATATGAATTAAGAAAACATTTCGTGACGAATATTAAAGGTGATCAAATGATCAAATCTATTATCTTAATTTGCGCTCTATTTTCGACAGCAGCAGGCGCACAATGGTTTCAGTCATCCGGTGATGCTTATATTATTGATAACGATGTGGAAACTGCACGTGAAAAAGCACTAAAAAAAGCGGTAAAAAATGCCCTTCTTTTCTCAGGAGGTGCAATATCCAGCCTGCAGCAGGTCAATAATGGAGTACTTGTAGAGAATAAATTAATACTCAATAGTGAAGGTGAAATTAAAGCTCTGACTGTTGTAGATGAAAAACAAGATGCAAAAAAAGTTTATATTAAAATAAAAGTCGATATCGAGCCTCCCGAAAAAACCTGCTTCGGCAGTACTTACCCGAAATCACTAGCCGTCACCCGCTTTAAGCTCAATAATCCTGAGCAGGCTATACCTGGTGATATCCATTTAATTAATCAACAGATAAGTAAAACACTGTATAACCAGTTAAAACTTTCACCGCAAAGTTTAAATGTCAGGAGCTTAGTAAACAAACCAGTGAAGCTGGGAGAAAAATATAATAATAAATATATTAGCGATACATTACGCGCGCTATCAACCCAGACAGACAGTCAGTATATAATTTATGGTGAAATTGACGACCTGTCGGTTAAGTTTGACAGTAAGAACTCAATAAGTTACTGGCTGACTAACCCGCCCCGCCATTTTTACCTCACCGTTTATTTATATGATGCACTGCAGGGCAAGCTGCTTTCGAGCAAACAATATAGAAGTAAAGCGCCATGGCAGTACAATAAACATGACGCGGCAGATCTGCACAGTAAACTATTCTGGGACAGAGATTACGGACAAGCGATTCTTTCCGTACTCGATGATGTCAATTACGATCTAGAAAGGCAGTTACAATGCCTGACTCCAACGGCAAAAATAATATCAGTACGCAATAACAGTGTGCAGATAAACTTAGGCAGAAGAAACGGAATCAAACAAGGGGAGGTCTTATCACTGTCCTATTCAAGCAATTATAAAGATCAGTTTGGTATTGAAAGAAGCTCTCAGAGTCAATATCAAGGCGCTATGGAAGTTATTGAGGTACATGAAACCAGTGCAATTTTACGCACTATAGACAGCTACCCGTTAAGTAATATCCAAATTAATGATTTAGCACGTATTAAATAGCTGATTTTAATAGTATAGTAGTGGTATCTCTTCATAGCTCAACAGGATAGAGCACCCGCCTCCTAAGCGGATGATCGGGGTTCGAGTCCCTGTGAGGAGACCAAACTAAATCAGGCACCTTAAAAGTGTGAACTATTTGCTGCAGGCACTAGTATCCTGTCCACTGACAAACAAAGTTAGGAATTTGTTTATCGGTATAATCTGCTTCTTCCTGCAAGGTAGATTACTGCTCTGTGATTTTATAGTGCCCGTCCTCTACAGGCTGGACTTTCTCAATATATCCTTCAAAAAATTGCTTTCATAGCCGGTATCAAAACGCACGCCTTGATGCAGCGCCGGTGTAAATGTATCGGCGATGAACCTATCATTCCACGTACATTAAGCCCATCGGCTAAGATATCTACGCAGTTAGCCTTTGAGTTATTAAAAACATTACCCCCCAGCCAGCAGATATAATACCAACCTGAATAAGTATCTACTCCTTTATGCTGGTTAAAATTGATTCTATCTTCGTTATTAATTTCGTAATTAGAATAACTAGTGCCTTTTCTAAAAAGAAATGATCAGTTGACTACCAATCGGCAGGCAGCTGATCTTGCGGTATTAATACTACTGTAGAGCGTGCCTGACCCGGCTCTTTTTAATGAGTTGTTTTGCAGCTAATCCTCGAAGCATCTGATGCGTACTTGCTGACGATACTCCGAAGTAATTTTGTATATCTACTTCAGCAGGGGGACGACCATTGATTCTGGTGTAATAAAAGATGAACGCCAGGTATTGTCCCTGCCGTTGTGTGAATTTATTTTTTGATTTGTAGTCTTCAGGGATCGACATCTTAAGCTCTTTA
>NZ_KB907025.1 GCF_000381745.1 Psychromonas ossibalaenae ATCC BAA-1528
ACAAGTGACTATGGTGTCAAATCCTAATTAGTATTCATTTTAGGATCCCACATGACACCATCTCTCACCATCGAATTTAGAATAATAATCATCTTGCGAACACAAGCGATTATCGCTGTTTTCTTTGGTTTTCCTGCCGCTAACAATCGTTGATATGTCGCTTTAAAAACTGGATTACACTGCATTGCTGACATCATCGCCATGTACATCACTGTGCGTATTTTATGACGACCACCACGTATGTGAGGTGGGCTCATGATAGAAGTCAGGATTTAACAGCAAAGAAAATTGAAAATACATCTATAGTATATATCCACAAAATATTATGGCGAGCCCTTGCGATTGATAAAAGGTAGTCTAAAAAATGCTAACAAGTTGCGGCACGCGGACTCTAGTTGATCCGCTTAATGTTGGCGTTTAGTTTCCAGTGTTACCCACAATTAATTATAAGGATATAAAGGGTTTACGCTCGCAATTGGGAGAAAGTGAGCGTAAATAAGAAAGAATCAACAGATAAAACAGTGTAGTTTAAGGCCAAAGTTACTCGTAATACTACTGCCTCTCCTCCAAGTCGGATTGTGTCTTCTCCTATTTTTAATCATTAAGGGGAAATAAATATACTGCCGTCTTACGGTTTGTTTTTTGTCAGCTTAGAAAAATTAAAAACGGGATATAGCTGGTATTGCAGGCCTAGACAATGACAACTTATGCTTTATTCAACAGCTTACTATAGGCAGAGAAGCTCTTTGGTAAAGTAATTATTATTCAACTATAGTTCTGACAATCCTTCTTTATAAAACAGGAGTTTGATATGTCAGAACACCATACTTATAAAAAATTAGAAATGGTTGGTTCATCTAAAATTAGTATCGAGGACGCTGTCAGTAATGCCATTGCTGAATGCAGTAAGACGATTAAAAATATGGACTGGTTTGAGGTTGTGGAAACGCGCGGCCATATTGTTGATGGTAAAGTCGCTCATTTTCAGGTGACCGTTAAGATAGGCTTTAGAATAGAAAACAGCTAATTTCAGCCTGTACATACTGCGCTTTAAAGTGATGAATGATTATTTAAGGTAATAAATTCAAGTAAAAGAGGAAAAAAAGTATAACCGGTAATACAGGTCAGCCAAAACCATGCACTTAAGCTTAGGCGCTGCAGGGACTGCTCAATTTTATTTATGCCTGGTGCGCCTCCGCAACCCAATGTTGAGTAGGTTACTTTGTTCTTCTGGTATAGGCGCACGCCTCCCAGCTCAATCTGCATACTAAGGGCAAAACTTGCGAGCATTAAACCGGAAGAAAAGTGGTGCCAGTGGATGCTCTGCTTGAATTTTTTAGGCAGGTTTTCTAAGGGTTTATCATATAAAGCGAAGGTAAAACTGACAATCAGGTGTACCGGAAATAACAGGGTTGAGTAGGCAAAGGAGGGGATACTGGCTATTGTTTGGAAATTATCCTGTTTACAGCTCCACTGCTGGGAACAAATTTGTATGGTGCGGTAAAGAACGGCACCGTAGACGCCCGTTAACAGATACCAGAAAATAACTGCAAACCAGGATGCCGTCAGCTGTAATACCATCGATTCAATACTGGCTTTATTAATGCCCATTAAGGATAGCGGTTTTGTTTCACGTCGGGCTAATGAGGCTAATTTGAACTTTGCCAGAGCAAGATTCTTTGTCTTTAGTGCATCACTTATCTGTAGATATGTTAACTTCTTATCATGCCAGGACAACAGTACAAATAATAATAAAATATCTAAAATAACAGGCTGAAATACAACGTTATATAACTGGCTGATGATTAATATGCTTGGAAAGTAAATTAAACTGATCGATAAGATGCTTGCCAGGCGTTTATAACCGTTGCTACGGTCATCTATATTTACTTTTCTGGCTATCTGGCGAAACATTAACTCAACTGCCGATAAAGGGTTAAGATCTTTCGGCAGAGAGATAAAAAATGAGCACAGTGCAGCACTTATAAAACTAAAATAAGTACCGTACTGTTCAATAAAAGCCAGAAAATTGTGCATTTAGTCCAGACGGTTGAGGATAGCTTCAACCAGTATAGATGCATTTTTGCCTGCAATTGGAAGATATTCCTCAAATGAGATTTCTGACTTTTTACCCGCTATATCAGATAATGAACGAATGATTACAAACGGGACTTTAAACTGATAACAAACCTGAGCAATCGCTGCTGCTTCCATTTCACAGGCAGCCATTGTCGGGAAATTATTACGAGCAACTTCAGCCTTGGTCGGATCCGCCATAAAAATATCACCAGTACAGATTAACCCCTGGATGATTTTCAAATTATCTAATGTTTCAGCAGCCTGTTGTGCGATGTCGATAAGTTTTGGATCAGCAGGAAAGGCTGGCGGTAACTGTGCCATCTGTCCGATTTCATAACCAAATGCAGTTAAATCAACATCATGGAAGCGTACTTCGGTAGAGATAACAATATCACCAACGCTTAAGCTGGTATCGTAGCCACCTGCAGAGCCGGTATTAATTACCGTATCAGGCTGGAATTTTTCTAATAATAATGTTGTAGCAACTGCCGCCGCGACTTTACCGATTCCAGATTTAGTTAAGATAACCTGTTTACCATTTAATTCACCTTGATAAAACTCACAACCTGCAATAACAGTTGTATCTATTTTTTTCATATGTGACTTCAGGATTTCAACTTCTTCATCCATTGCACCAATAATGCCTATTTTCATCTTATCTACTCTTTGGAATTCTATTAAAGTCATAATGTTAGCATATTCTTAGTTAGATCTTCACTCTATGGTGTTTTTGTTGGCCCGAACTGTGTAAAATCTCGCACAATAAATAATAAATTAGTAAAGAATCAGGAACCTAAAACAATGAATGCCTTACTTGAAGACTTAAAAGCGCGCGGCCTTGTTGCGCAAACAACAGCTGATGAAGAATTACATGAACATTTATCAAGCGGCTGCCAGACACTTTATTGTGGTTTTGATCCGACAGCTGACAGCCTGCATATCGGCAGCTTAGTACCATTACTGACATTAAAACGTTTCCAGGAAGCCGGACATAAGCCGTTAGCTTTAGTCGGCGGCGCAACGGGTTTAATCGGCGATCCTAGCTTTAAAGCGAGTGAGCGTAAATTAAACACGGATGATGTCGTTGGAGACTGGGTCGGTAAAATTAAAAAGCAGGTAAGTGCTTTTATCGAATTTGGTGACCATGAAAATGCGGCTGAAGTTGTCAACAACCTTGACTGGATTGGACAAATGGACAGCATCTCGTTTTTACGTGATGTAGGTAAGCACTTTAGTGTTAACGCTATGATTCAAAAAGAGTCAGTAAGACAGCGTATTGAACGTGAAGGCTCTGGTATCTCTTTCACTGAATTCAGCTACATGCTGCTGCAGTCATATGACTTTGCCGCACTAAACAAAGCAACGGGTTGTTCACTGCAGATCGGCGGCTCTGATCAATGGGGTAATATCACCGGCGGTATCGAATTGACTCGTCGTATGAATAAAGAAAAAGTATTTGGTTTAACGCTGCCGCTGGTAACAAAATCAGACGGTACCAAATTTGGTAAAACAGAGTCCGGCACAATCTGGCTTGATGCTGCTAAAACATCGCCTTATGCCTTTTTCCAGTTCTGGATCACGACATTAGATGCTGATGTTTACAAGTTCCTGCGTTACTTTACTTTCCTTTCAATTGAACAGATTGAAGCAATTGAAGAAAAAGATAAAACCGTTCAAGGGCGTCCTGAAGGCCAGGGTATCTTAGCAGTGGAAGTTACACGTTTAGTACATGGTGAAGAAGGTTTAGCTTCAGCACAGCGTATAACTGAAGCGTTATTCTCTGGTGATTTAAGCGCGTTAAGCGAGTCTGATTTAGCACAGCTTGCACAGGACGGACTACCGACAACGAGTGTTGAAGATAGCGAGAAACCGCTAGTTGAACTTTTAACCAGCTGTGAACTTGCTAAGTCAAATAAAATGGCGCGTGAATTTACTAAAAATGGTGCAGTTACTATTAACGGTGAAAAACAGACCGACAGTGAAGCGGTTCTATTAAAAGAAGATGCCTTATTTGGCAAATACACTGTGATTAAACGCGGTAAACGTCTGTTTAATTTATTTATCTGGAAATAAGGTTTGTGAGAAGCATGCTTAAATTTAAAAATGTAAAAACTCTGGGAGCCTCACTGCTATGTGCTTTAAGCTTTCAGGCGGCCGCTGATGATAAAAGCAGCTGGGTAGATTTTAGCGATCCTACTGCTGTTTATTCTCGTGCCGGTGTAGGTGTCGGGACTGAAGGGGTTGATGTTTACGGTGCTGTCGGCGGCTATTTAGGCGGTCAGTTTAAGCAGTTGTTTACTGTTGAAGCAAAACATGATCTCGACTATTACAATGTTAATTATTTAGCATTTAATACCGCTAACGATACGGGTTTTTCTTTTGATACCCGCTGGACTGATGATTATGATCAGGCTTCAGTCGGGGTGATTAAAAAAATCCCGCTGGCAGAGCAGAATATTATAATTTATCCGTCAATGAATTTAGGTTTGATGTGGGGTGATAATATGAGCTCCACTACTTATATTGAAATTGATGCGGCTGTCCGTTACTCCGTTAATCGTGCCTTATGGTTCGGGGCAACACCAAGTTATAAATATGCAGTCAACGGTATCGATATTAACGACCTTGATATTACCGTTGATGTAGGTTATCAGGTTGCAAAAGATGTCGCATTGTCTGCTCATCTTAATAATGATGGTGAAGTGTGGGCTGATTTTACCTTCGCATTTTAATTGTATATAAATCAAATTAGTCATAAAAGGTCACTGCATAGTGGCCTTTTTTATTATTTGGGGAGTAGTGAATGCAGCTGACCGATTATGTAAACACTTTAGGTGCCGATCTTAAAGAACGTTATGGTGAGAAAGTTCATAAACTAACTCTGCATGGTGATTTCAACTGTCCTAACCGTGACGGCACGCTGGGCAGAGGTGGATGTACTTTTTGTAATGTTGCCGCCTTTGCCGATGAAAGCCAGGCTCAGCAGAGTATCAGCACGCAGCTGCTTTTACGCGCACAGGAGGTTTCTCATAAAGCCAAAAAGTATCTTGCTTATTTTCAGGCATATACCAGTACTTATGCTGAAATTAATCAGCTTGCCAGGCTCTATGAACAAGCCACTGAAAATAATAATATTGTCGGCATTTGTGTTGGTACTCGGCCGGACTGCGTTTCTGATGAAGTTTTAAATTTATTAAGCAGCTATCTGTTTCGCGGTTTTGAAGTGTGGTTAGAGTTAGGTCTGCAGTCAGGCAATGATAAAACACTTAAGCGCATCAACCGGGGCCACGGTTTTGCTGACTATCACTCGGTCTGCGTTAAGGCACGTGCACGTGGCATAAAAGTGTGCACTCACCTTATATTAGGTCTGCCCAATGAAACCCAGGCTGATTATCAACAGACATTAGATCAGGTTATTAATAGTGGTGTTGACGGTTTAAAACTGCATCCGCTGCATGTTGTACGCGGCGCAACGATGGAAAAATCCTGGCAGGCTGGGCGTCTGTCCACATTGTCTTTAGAGCAGTACAGTCAGGCTGCCGTGTCATTAATCCGTGCTACCCCGAAAGAGATTGTTTTTCATCGAATTTCAGCAACGGCAAAGATTGATGAACTACTGGCACCGTTATGGTGTGAAAAACGCTGGCCGGTACAGAATAGAATGGGAAAACTGATGCAGGAGTTCGGTGGACAGGGAACCGCTCTTTGAGCAAGAGAAAACTTAAAATGCTTCATTAATCAGCAGCATTGAGAAGACAAAAAATCAGGGGGCAAGATAATAAACTGTGAAGGTCAGCAAGTTATAGTACTCAAAAAACAACGATTAATTATCTTTAAACAGCTGGTAGTCTAAGCTTAATATCTCTGGCTTTTTTTTGAAAAGATATAATCATGCTGAAATTGTTATCAGTCTTTATTTTGTTATTAGCCTGTTTAAGTCCGGTTCAGGCTGTTCTAAATGAATCAGCCAAACCGTCGCAGATTAATGTTTATTTAGATGAAAATTTACCTTTTTCGGGCTTTAATTCTCAAAAAAAAGCGCGCGGTCTGCTGGTGGATTACTGGCAGGAATGGGCGATGCAGACAGGTATTGCTGTTAATTTTATACCTTACATCAAACAAGATATCTATCAGCTGCTCAGTGAGAACCAACCGGCCGTGTACAGCGGTTTAAGAGATGAGTTTAAAGCCTTAGCCACACTAAAAAAATCAGCTTTGATCGGTATTGACAGCCAGTTTTATTATTTTTCCCCGCGTGCCAAAGAGGTTAAGTCCTCTTTAATTAATAAAAATACACCGGTTGTTGTCGGCGGATTATTAGCCGAAGCACAACAGTTACCGCTCTTTACTAAAACGCCTAATATTATTTATAAAGAATACCTAGGGCTGTTTGAAATTCTGATAGATATTTATAATGAAGAGATTGATGCTCTGGTTTTATTCAGTGCTGATCAGAGTACTCCTAGCATTGCGGATCAATTGTTATCTGTCGTTTTCAAAAAAACGATGCTTACTGCATCAAGCAATGAACTGCTTGTCTATACCTCGCTTGAACAGGGGACGCTGCTTGAATGGATCCAGTGGGGAAATCAGCTTGATCCAATGCCTGAAAAAACGGCTTTAACGGTAAAAAATGTAAGCCGGCCTCTTTGGGGGGTCTCCATGGAAATGGCAACTAACCTGCTGGTTATTGCCTGCCTTCTAGCTTTAGTGTTTATATTTACTCGTTCAAAACGTAGAAAAGACCGTCAGTTTAAAGATATTTTAGATTCATCTCCTTACCCTCTGGCAATTTTTTCATTGGACGGCAACTCGATTTTTTACCTTAATGATGAAGTTAAGTCATTGTTTCCATTTAAGAATCAAAAAAACAAATATCTGTTTGTCGAAGCACAAAATCAGCTTTTATTATCTCGTTTCATCAACAAAATGAGTCATCAATCTGTTATTGAAGAGACTCAGATCCGCTTATTAGTTGAAGATGATTATCATGATATTGAAATATCAGCGAAAAGAGTACATTACCAGAACCATACGGTCTGGCTCTGTTATTTAAAAGATGTAACGGCTTTATTAAGAGCTGAGCGAAAATTAATAGAAGAACGAGAATTATTACGTAAAGTACTTGATTCAATACCTGAACAGATTGCTTTCAAGTCTTCTAAAGGTACGGTTATCGGCTGTAATAAAAGCTGGGCGAAAGTACACCATACTACAGTTGCACATGCTCCGGGCCAGAAGGTTGCTGATCTGCTGCCGGTAGATGTAGTTAAAAAACAAAAGCAGCAGGAAGCCGCTGTCTGGACCGGGGAAACATTTAATACTCAGGAGTGGATTGAGCAGAAAAATAAACAGCTAAGTTTGGTTAATATTACCAAGGTGCCTTTATATGATGATAAAGACACTATTTTTGCCATTTTAACCATAGATAGTGATATTACCGAGCTGCATAATTTAACCAAACAGCTGAAAGATGAAAATTTACAGCGTAAAGAAACCGAGAAAGCGTTATTAAAACAGCATGTCTTATTAAGCTCAGTGTTTGCTGTCAGTGTGGATCCGATTACGTTGTTAGATTCTCAGGGCAGGGTTATTGCTGCTAATAACGGATTTGCAAAATTAATGGGTTCAAATTCAAAAGATATTGTCGGTCAGCTGCACAGTGAACTGTCAGCTTCCGGGCGCATTGACTGGGTTGAGCGGCAGAATTATGAAGTACTCGAGTCTGGTGAAGCAGTTGTATTTGAAGAGCAGTTATTTGTTGACGGCGCCGAGTCATGTTATGAGATTCATAAAGCGGGATTTGCTGATGCTGATAGTGATACTAAAGGCATTGTGATCATGGCGCGGGATATCTCGGCTAAAAAACAAATTGAGCAAAAACTCGCTCAAGAGCCCCCGGAGGAAGGCACTAAAAAACTGCATGATACGCTGACTAATATTGCCAACCGCAGTGCTTTTGATATTGAATTTTCCAATCTCTGGCAGCAGGCCGGTGCTGAGCAGGAGTTATTATCAGTACTGATGTGTGATATCGATCTGTTTAAACCATACAATGATAATTACGGACAGGAGCAGGGCGATCAGGCGCTGCAGAAAGTTGCCTGTGCATTACAAAAAGCAGCTCAGGAGAATGACTGTTTTGTGGCGCGTTACGGCGGTGAAGAGTTTGCTGTTTTGATTAAAGGCGGCAATGCGACTAAAGCCCTTAAAGTTGCTGAATGCATGCGCCAGTCACTTGCAGAAGCAGATATTGAGCATGGTTTTTCTGATATAAATAATATACTCACGATGAGTATGGGTTTATCAAGTATGTTCCCGAGCGAATTAAATTCGATGAAAATGCTGATGGCGGAAGCAGATAATGCATTATATGACGCAAAAATGTCCGGTCGAGACCAGATAAGCGTTCACTAATTTTTATTAGGGCCTGTTTATCTTTGAAAATAGGTCCTGCGCAGAGTCATTTATGAAAGCAGTCCTCTCCCGTATTTTGATAAAATCTGCAAGTTACAGCAATCCGCATAAATATCTGCTCAGCCTTAGTGGTTAAAATTAACGATGATTTCGTTGTTTTCAATCCTAATTGCCAGTCACTCTATTTGACCAGGGCGAACAGTCTGCGCTGTCAAACATAATCAAACGTCTTGCTCTTATTCATTTTTCTCCGTAATTTCAGACCATCTGAATTTTGTTCCAGGCAGTGAAGCTAAGCCTGTTTGCGGTGCAGAGAAAACAGCTGCGGCTTTCAAGTCACAGCTGTTTTTGTTTATGCGCCAAAGATCAGGCTGAATAACCGCCTTCGATGCCTTTGGTGGTGATAGAAACCGCATCGTGGGCATGCAGGCTTTCGTAATGGTTAACACGTAACCAGAAATCATCAAATTTAGTCTGCTTATGAAGTGAATACTGCAGGTGACGAGCTGCATCTTCACAAAACATTAAGTTCTGTCCGTTTAAGCGTGCAAACTCCTGCTCATCTTCACGCTTTACCGCCGCCTGTACAGGTGTTTTAAGTGTATCTTCAACTAAATCTATCAGCTCGATAATCGGGAATGATGAGTTCGTTTCGTTAAGCTTTACTTTTACTTCAACAATACTGCGCTGACTGTGCGGTGTTGCAACGATACCCTGAGTTGATCCTAACCAGCTTAAAATATCATCTTTGTTAATTTCTGTCTGCTGCTCGTATTTTTGTGAGAAGGCATCCTGAATAAGCTGGCGTGCTAAGGCTGCTGAACAAGGACAGGTTGATGAATAAGGTACGTTAACCTGTAGCTCAAGTTCAAGATTACCATCGTTCAACAGGCCGGTAATAATAACCGGATAAGCTTTCCAGCCGCGTTTCTCACTGATTAATGATTTGCGGCGCAGATGATAATCAAAAGAAAATTTAGCAAAAGCCTGCTGGCTTAATTCATGGTGGCTGGTAATAAATCCTTCAAGCAGGGTGGTTAGTGTCTCAAGTGTTAACTCTGATTCAGTAGAAAGCTGATCCAGCTGCAGGTACAAGCGGGACATATGAATACCCTTCGCTTGAGCGTCTCCAAGATTAACAAATAATTCAGCACTGGCACTTACTTGTTGCGGTGCGCAGTCATCTGTTTGTACCATCAAAGGTAGCTCGATATTACTCATACCAACACGGTCGAGTGTACCCTCAGTTTGAGCTTGTGCACTATTTGCGATATCTGGCATTGCCATTTGGAAAAACTCCCTTAAACAGTAAGTGTTTATCAATAGCCGAGCCAACTGGGAACCTGTATTTATAAGCGGGCTGGGTGTACTGATAAATTAAAAATTTAGGCGGTGCATTATAGACGTGTTAGGAAGAATTAAAAACCTTGAAATGAAAAGGATTAACAACAACTCGTTATAATATGCGCTTATGGTCTGTCGTAACTGTCTCAAACTGGCTTTTTTTTCAATTTAATTAAAAAAATGCGTAATAACTTTAATAAATAAGGCAATTTATGATTACAATAAAATAATTTTGTATTTTAATTGACTGAGACGAATGTGAGTATACTTAACCTTAAAACCTGGGTTCATTATTATGTAGCTTTATTGAAAAGGTCCGGGACAATTCGTTTCAGCCTGATCCTGGCCGTGGCAATAATCAGTGCTGATTCGGTACTGCAGATGTTACTCGCCTATTACTTTGATCGGCCGCTGGATATCGTCAGTGTCTCCCGCTCATTTATATTAGGTTTATTAATTACCCCCTGGGCGGTGTATTTTTTAACGGTAGTCGTCGGAGACTTAGAAGAGGCCAGGGAACGTCTTGGAAATACAGTCGCCACTTTGAAGATTATTTTAAATAACGATCAGGAAAAGACCCGCGCCTTAGAGTCTGAGATTATCGAACGAGAAAAGACTCAGCTAAAGCTCGAAGAAAGTGCCATATTATTACGCTCTTTTATTAATACCTCACCGGATCTGGTTTTTCACCGAGATTTAAAAGGCCGATTTGTCAGCTGTAACAAAGCAATGGAGGTACTGACCGGTAAGACCGAAAAAGAACTGATCGGCCTGACACCCTTTGACATTTACAGCGAAGCTTATGCCCAGGAAGTGGTTACACGAGATAATAAAGTTAAAGAAACTCAGCAGGAGTTGATCCACGAACACTGGCTGCATTATCCCAGCGGCAAGCAGGCCTATTTTGAAGTGCGTGCGCTGCCGCTTTATAACAGTCACAAAGAGTGCGTCGGAATTATAGGTTTCGGCAGGGATATTACCGAACGTAAAAAACATCAGGAATACCTGGAAAAAGCCAGTCGTGATAAAACCACCTTTATTTCTACTATAAGCCACGAGTTAAGAACGCCGTTAAACGGTATCGTTGGTTTAAGCCGTATGCTGCTGGACGAGAAGCTTTCTAGTGAGCAGATGAAACACCTGAAAACAATTCATATGAGTGCGATTACTTTAGGTAATATTTTTAATGATATTGTTGATTTAGATAAATTGGACCGTCGCCGTCTGAATCTGGTTAGTAATCATATTAATATGGTTGATTTTATCAGTGATTTAAAGAGCTTGGCTTTTATCCAGGCAGAGCAGAAAAATTTAGCGCTGCGCTTTGAGCAGCAGGGTGTTTTACCTGATTATATTGATGCCGATGATACCCGTTTAAGGCAGGTTCTGTGGAACCTGATCACCAATGCCGTTAAATTTACACAGCAGGGGGAAGTGTGTATCCGCTGTTACAGTGAGCGTGAAAATGAGCATCGTGCAAAGCTTTGTTTTGAGGTACAGGATTCCGGTATCGGTATTCCCGAAGATCAGCTTGATAAAATTTTTGCGATGTATTACCAGGTGAAAGGTAATAAACATGCGACGGGCACGGGCATTGGTTTAGCTGTTTCTTTGAAAATAGTAAAAGCGATGGGCGGCAAGATAAGCGTTAGCAGTGAAGTCGGCACCGGCAGTACTTTTAAATTATGTTTTCCGGTGGAATGTCCGGATAAAGAGCTTGAACAAAAAATGGCACTGTCGGTGCTGCCGAGACTGTCTATTCTATTAGTTGAAGATATTGAACTGAATATTATCGTTGCCAAAGCATTATTAGAAAAATTGGGGCATCAGGTAGAGTGTGCTGAAAACGGCGAACAGGCATTACAGAAAGTTGCTGCTAAAAAGTATCAGTTAATTTTAATGGATATTCAGCTGCCTGATATGGATGGTTATCAGATCACCAGTAAACTGCGGCAGATACATGGAGAAAACTTACCACCGATTGTGGCGTTGACTGCTAACGTATTTGCAGACAAAAAGCAGTTTATCAAGCAGGGAATGGACGATGCGTTGGGAAAACCTCTGAGTATCCAGCCGCTGAATGAAATGATTAAAAGGTTATTTGTTTCTGTAGATGCGGCAGAAAAAAGTGACTCCTTACCTGCGGGTAAAGTTCAGGAGAAGCAAAAAGTATTATTTGATGAAGTTATGCTGACCGAGCTGCTGGAGTTTCTGCCGGTGTCTGTGATGTTGGAAAACGTGGCTTTGTTAGAAAAAATGATGCCGGATTATCTGCATATTTTAGATTCAAATATGACAGCTAAAGATAAAAAAGGCATTGTCAGTGAAGCACATAAAATTAAAGGGGCAGCCGGCTCAGTGGGGTTAAAGCGTATTCAGGAGTTAGCACAGAAAGTACAATCACCGGATCTACCTGCATGGTGGGATAATATTGATGACTGGGTGGAGTTACTTAAATCAGAATATCAGAATGATATCGTAGAGCTGAAAAAATGGATTGTCGCGGCCGGTAATTAATTATTACGGGTAATGGTGAGCCGATCCTGCGCATCATTACCCGTACTTATCATGTGTCGTTTGCTAACAAAGCTTCAAACCGCTCATTACCGCTCAAGTTTTCAAAATCAGCTTCTTCGGCCGCTAAATCGCGTAATGATGTACGCCCGGCAATAGCCAGTTCTAAATCTGAAACCGCCTGCTCTGCAACACCTAAACAAGCATAAGCGCAGGCGCGCTGATATAAAGCATTTTCATTACCCTCGTCGACTTCCAATACTCGGTTACAGATACTCAATGCCCAGTGAAACTCTCTAATCTCCATAACCGCATCTGCTTTGTAAATCAGTGCCTCAAGATCACCGGGACGGATTTTTAAAATCTCATTGTAAACTTCAATTTTTTGTTCAGGAGTCTGGCTGTTTTGTGCTCGTAACCAGAGATTATGTATTTCATTCATTTTTTCTATTTCAATATGGTTATCAGCAATACGCAGGGTTTTACGTCTTAAATCGTTCTCTAAAACTTGAAACTGTTTTTCATATTGATCTGAAATGAGTTTAATCTGCTGGTTGGCTGTTTTTTTAGTGTTAATGCGGATTTCATGTAAAGATTTCCAGCCGATTAAGGCCATTAAAGAAGCGATGCCGGCGATAACATAAAAAAAGTAAGTAACGGTCTGCTCTGCGTAACCCAGTGATTTGTCGGCGACGGCTAATTCCCGATCGGTAATCGCGATGGTTAGTCGACGCTCCAGATCCTGCATATCCTGGCGGGTGGATTTGAGTTCATCTAAGACATAGCGCTCAATTAAAGGTTTCTCATAAATACTTTTGTCGGCAGCTGACTCCGTGCCGCTGGCTAGAAACGGGGTAAGTAGAAAAGTCAGTAATAAAGCTGATTTTTTGAACATAATTGCTTCCTGTAAAATATGTTATAAGAAATTAATTAACCTGATAATTTACTCTTTCAGTGGCCTTGTTTAACAGTATGAACTAAGCCGGGTGCTTAAAAAAGATACATCTTGATGATTTAACGAATAATTGTGTCTTTTGTGGTGCTTTATTGCTGGTGGTTATTTAGAATGAAATCTTAATGAATATCAAATAGGTAGAGTAAATGGAAGATAATTCACAACAGGAAAAATGGCTGCGGGGGGTAATGAAAGAGACCTTTTCTGAGCAGAAAAAAGCACGACGCTGGGGAGTTCTGTTTAAAAGTTTAACTTTTATATACCTGTTTGTTCTGCTGATATTGTTTATGATCTCAGGTCCAGATATGGGCAGCGATAAGCAGAATGACAGCCACACGGCAATGGTCCGGGTGAACGGCGTGATTGCAGCTGATCAGGATGCTAATGCCAACTCGATTGTTACCGGTCTGCGGGAAGCCTTTAAAAATGAGCATAGCCAGGCCGTAATGCTGGTTATCAACAGTCCGGGCGGCAGCCCTGTGCAGGCCGGTTATGTTTATGACGAAATTAAACGCCTGCGCGGCCTGCATCCAGATAAAAAGCTGTACGCTGTTATTGCTGAACTTGGGGCTTCCGGCGGTTATTATATGGCGGCCGCTGCAGATGATATATATGCGGACAAAGCAAGTCTGGTCGGCTCTATTGGTGTGACGGCATCAAGTTTTGGTTTTGTTGATCTGCTCAAAAAGGTCGGGGTGGAGCGCCGTCATTTTACATCGGGTGAGCATAAAGCTTTTTTAGATCCGTTTTCACCGGCTAAAGAAAAAGAGCAGGTATTCTGGCAGGAAGTACTGGATGTGACGCACCAGCAGTTTATAAAAGTGGTGGAAGAGGGACGCGGCGAGCGTCTTAATAAAGCGGAATCTGCAGATAAACTCTATTCAGGGCTGATCTGGAACGGCGAACAGGCACTTAAATTAGGCCTGATTGACGGTTTAGGCAGTCCTGGTTATGTCGCCCGGGAAATTGTTAAAGCTGAAAATATTGTTGATTATTCAGTGCGCCCGTCAACGCTTGAAACGTTAACTAAAAAGCTGGGGTTATCGATTGGTTCCGGTCTGGCCTTACAGCTGCAGTTAGAAAGCACTGATTTTACTTTACACTAGCTGTACCTGAGAATAACTGTGCACGACAAGGGATAACATTTTATCCCTTGTCGTGTTTATTTTAATGACTGCAGACGAAGATCTTGTTTTTTATAAAGTTCAATTCTAGCACTGTAACGTGCCTGATCTAGTTTCTTATCCGCATAAACCAGTGCACTTCCCATCTCCTGGCTTGCTTCCCTAAAACGTCCCTGCAGCGCTAAATACTGTGCTCTGCTGGCATACTCTTTAGAGCGGATGTTCATTATTTTGTAAAGATCAATGGCTAACAGATGAGCTAGAACATGGTTAGGGTGTGAGCGAATAAATAACTCGAGTTTTTTCTCTGCTTCCTCGTATTGTTTGTTTTCCTGCAGTGCGATCACCAGATTCAGCACGATAACCGGGTTATCAGGCGATTTTTTATAAAGTACCGATAACGGTGTAATAATTTTTTTCGGTTCTTTTAATGCAAGTGCAGTATCTGCTGCAAAGTCGTTATAAAACAGGTTATCCGGTTGTTCTTTTAATAACTGTGCATTGATCTCCTGCGCTTTTTCATAATCTTTATTTTGAAAATAAGCTAATGCCAGGCCGTATAATGCGGCTTCTTTTAATTGATATTTATGGTTTGTAATTTGACTTTGATAAAAACTGATAGCGGCTTTAGCTGAAATGTTATTGTAACGAACCGTAATTCTCGCTTTACTCAACTGATAATCGAGACTGTTTTTATAACGTTTTTTCTCGAACTGGCCAGCCCGCAGGCGAGATTCAGCTAAACGGGTTTCTGGTAAAGGATGAGTCGACAGCATCTGCGGCGGCATATTGGCATATTTATATTTTTCCGCCAGTTTACTGAAAAAATCGGCCATACCGTAGGGGTTGTAACCGGCACCGGCTAATGTCTGTATACCTATTCTATCGGCTTCATATTCATGCAGTCTGGTATAATTAATTTGTGACTGAGCTGTTACGGCCATGGTGGTTGTTAACGCCGCCATGCCGGCTGTTGGTGAAACAACGGCCAGCAGTATAGAGCCTGCAAGTGCGGCTAAAGAGGCGGGGTTACTGAATGACTGCTGCTCTATCATACGCGCCAGGTGACGCTGGGTGATATGTGCGATTTCATGGGCGATAACACCAGCCAGCTCACTTTCATTTTGAGCGTATAAAAACAGTCCTGTATGAATTTTTACGTTACCGCCTAAAAAAGCCGCCGCATTAATTTCTTTATCGTCGATAAGAAAGAAGTTGAAGGGGAGTTTTACTGAATCAGCATGGCTGACCAGGTTTTGTCCTAATCCTTCAATATAATAATTTAAAACAGGATCGTGAATAATCGGCAGCCCCTGGTTCGCCATCAAACGAAATGCCCAGCCGTACTCTTTTTCTTTTTCAATCGTCAATGCACCTGCGCCTACTGTACCTATATCAGGCAGTGAATTCGACGAATGTACCACGCTGCTGATCAGCGATAGAAGAAAATAGAGTGAAATAATTATGGATTTATTAAGCACAGGCGCCACTCAGAAGAAAAAGATAATAAAATCATAAACAAGCTTCAACTTATTGCAAGTGATGATTAGTCTTTATATGCCCGTTATTACTTAAGATGCAAAAATCAGCAAGTCGTGAGGTGAAGATCTAACGGAGCAAATCGAGACTTAACAACAATGAAGATCTCTGCTTCTCGACTGCCCTATGGGGCGTTAGTTTGCAAACACAACACTGTGTCGTAACCTTCAATAAGGAGTAGCCGTTTAACGATTAAAGTCTTTATTTTATTCTTACCGATAGAGGATTAAGGAAGTTAACCGCTCGAAAGGTCATCATGTTGCGCCTTGTCTTGGTATCCGATCTAACGACTGATAAATGCATTTTGATTGGTAACGGGTATAGCTGTAAAGCTAATAATCCTGTACTGTTAGCCTATTTAATCAGGTCCGATGGAAACGTTAGATTTACGAAGTAAACAATGTCCGATGTCACTGGTAACTTTAAAACGATATTTGTTGCTGCATGAGCATCATTCAGGTGTGCAGGCTGATGAGACACTGCATCTGTTATTCTCTAATGAGTCTGCAATGCAGGATATTATCCGTTATCTTGATAAGAAATCTTACTTGTATTCGATAAACATATCGGATACTCAAGTGTCTCTGGTTATGAAAGTTAAAGTACAAAAACCAAACTAAAGGTGTTATTAATTATATGTTTAGACAGTTAACAGACTGGTATAAAAGCCGCTTTTCTGATCCAAATTTGAGCGTGCTTTTTTTATTATTGATCAGTGCTTTTTTAGTTTTTTATTTTTTCGGTAGTATTTTAGTCCCCTTGTTTGTCGCGTTAGTGCTTGCTTACTTACTTGACTGGCCGATTAATTATCTGATGCGCTTTAAGATTAACCGCACTGTTGCGACATTGATTGTGATGCTGGTATTTATCTCAATAGCCGTTTTTGCGTTTTTAGGGCTGCTGCCAACGGTATTTAAACAGGGGGCTGCTTTAATTCGTGATCTGCCGGCTATGTTTAATGAATCGCAAGCCTATTTGTTAACACTGCCGAGTCAGTATCCAGATGCGATAGATCCGGTTACCGTTTCGCACATTGTTGATAATCTGCGTAATTACCTGTTAGACAGCGGTGGTTTTTTACTGTCTCAATCGTTTGCTTCGCTGTTAAATATCGCCGCATTAATTGTATATGCTATTTTAGTACCGTTAATGATGGTTTTTCTGCTTAAAGATAAAGACCTATTAGTCGCAAGTGTCGTGCGCTTTCTGCCCGCAAATAGAAAGCTGGCAAATCAGGTCTGGGTGGAAATGAACGGCCAGATTATGAATTATATCCGCGGCAAGGTGATTGAAATTTTGATTGTCGGTGTATCTACCTTTTTTGTGTTCTTTTTTCTGGATCTCAGATACTCAGCGCTGCTGGCTGTATTAGTGGGTTTATCGGTCTTAATTCCTTACATTGGAGCCGCTGCTGTTACCGTGCCAGTTGCTGTTGTGGCACTGTTTCAGTGGGGGCTTACACCTCAGTTTGCCTACTTGATGATTGCTTATGGTGTGATTCAGGTGCTGGACGGTAATTTAATTGTTCCCATTCTGTTCTCTGAAGCAGTTAATCTACATCCGGTTGTGATTATTATGTCGGTATTGATCTTCGGCGGTTTATGGGGATTCTGGGGCGTATTTTTTGCGATTCCGTTAGCTACCTTAGTGAAAGCAGTATTAAACGCCTGGCCAAGCAGGCAGTTGCACGATGAAAGTATTGAAGAATAGCTGCGGTCAGTATAAACATTACTCTTATTAATATAAAAAGGGCACTTGGCCCTTTTTCAACTAACTATTCACCTTGCAAATAATCAAGAACAACCTGATGATGGTCTTTGGTTTTAAATTTATCAAAGACTTTTTCAATGTTGCCCTGCTCATCAATTAAAAAACTAATGCGATGAATACCGTCATAAATTTTACCCATAAATTTCTTTTCTCCCCAGACTCCGAACGCATCAGCAACCGCGTGATCTTCATCGGATAATAATGGGAAGTTAAGCTCTTTTTTCTCAACAAAACGTGCCAGTTTTTTCACCGGATCCGGGCTGATACCGTATACCAGGGTATTAAGCTCTGTAAGCTCCTCATTTACATCACGTAAACTGCAGGCCTGGGTAGTACAACCAGGTGTTAAAGCTCTCGGGTAAAAATAGATTAATACTTTTTTTCCGCTTAATTCGGCTAATGAAACACTGTTTTCCTGGTCGTCCTGTAATGTAAATAGGGGAGCTTTATCCCCGGCTGCTAATCGATTCATATTTCTCTCTTTTAGTAAGCCTACTGCTGCTGATGGCGGTACGCTTATAGTTTAATGGGGCTTATAAAACCTTCTGGTTTTAAAGCGAGTAAATCACAGTTTAAGCTGTCGATAACTTGTTCTGCGGTATGTCCTAATAAAGTAGCGCTTAAGCCGGAGCGTCCGACAGAGCCTAAAATAACCAGCTCAGCATCTATCTCATTAGCAATATCACTAATCACGTCTTCAGGCAAACCTTGTCTCAGGTGAGTTCGCGGCGCTAAAATCTGGTGAGACTCAGCGTATTCGTTTAAGGTTTTCTGATGGAATTTTTTTAATCCGTCTTCATAGTTAATAGGATCAAACTCGGGCAGTTCCAGCATGATATTCATAGGCGGGCTTGGGAAAGCGTTGACGATATGAATATTTGCGTCAATCATTTCGGCCATGGCTTTAGCTTCGCTTAATATCTGTATATTAAGCTTATGATGATCTTCGTCCTGAATGCTTTTACAGTCGATAGCACAGAGAATATTGCCGTTTTCAGGCCATTCGTGGTTTTTAACCAGTAAGACGGGAACAGGGCACTTGCGTAATAAATTCCAGTCGGTAGGCGTAAATAAAATTGCACTTAATTTGGAGTGCTGGTGGGTAGATTTAATCACTAAATCATGTTTGTTTTTTAATACTTCAATAATGGCAGCCTGGAAGGGGCGGTTATGCCAGTGTACCTGACAGTCAATATTTAAACCTTTTTCCTGATATGGTTGAGCAAGGGCCAGCAGCCACTCTCTGTTTTCTTTAATTACTATATTCTGCATTGCCTGACGTTCTTCAGCAGAGCTTAATGATGTCATTTCATAACTGAGGTCATAACAGCATAAAAACAGTGTTATTTTTGCCCCTTGCTCTTTCTGGGCAATGGTCGCGGCTCGATCAAAAGCGGGTTGAGACTCTTGGGTTGGATCAATGAAAACTAAGATGTTTTGATACTTAAGCATAACAAACTCCCAATAAACTACTGAAGATATATATAATTTAGATCAGAAGAGATAAAACTGACAGCCTTTTCATCACGGAAAAGGCTATTTGCCGGAGGGGATGTTAATAACAGTGCTGTATATCAATCTTTTTTCTTAGCACCTGCTAGTTCAGCTAGCTGTTCCTCATCTAAGATACTGATGTATTTACCTTTTACTGCAATCATATTGCTTTTTTGAAAGCGCCCTAAAAGACGGCTGATCGTTTCTACGGTCAGGCCTAAATAATTTCCGATATCACCGCGTGTCATTGATAAACGAAATTCGCGGGGAGAAAAACCTCGTGCAGAAAAACGAACTGACAGGTTATGAATAAAAGAAGCAAGACGCTCTTCGGCATTTTTCTTGGAAAGCAGCAGGATCATATTCTGATCGCCGACAATTTCTGCGCTCATCAGGCGTAAAATCTGCTGTCTTAATTTCGGCATAGTAGTGGATAAATTATCAAGTGTATCGTATGGAATTTCACAGATCATTGCCGTTTCAAGTGCCTGTGCAAAACTCGGATGCGTGCCTGAACTGATACCGTCAAAACCGACTAGGTCTCCGGCAAGATGAAAAGCGGTGATCTGTTCGTCGCCCTGCTCTGTGATCGTGTAAGACTTCAGGGTACCAGAACGTATTGCATACAGGCATTTCATTTCTTGACCGGCTTTGAATATCTCCTGGCCTTTTTGAATGGGTTTTTTACGATCAATAATATTATCTAAACGATCTAATTCAGTTTCATTAAGAGAGTAAGGGATACATAATTGACTGATACTACAGTCTTGGCAACGAATTGCACAACCGCCGTTTTGCACACGATTAGTAATGCTTTTTTCCATAGTTCTTATCTTTCCAGTTTTGATTTAAATCAATATTAGCATTAATTGAAGTCGCTTTGAATACTTTCTAAATATTTGTGGCGGCAGCCGACATTTTTCCGTTAAAAATTGTGTGCTGTGCAGGTATGTTAAAACCTTGTTAATCCCTTATGCGTGCAGGGTTTAAAGCGATAGATGGGTTAATGAGACGCATTATTACCTGTAGTGACTAGAAGCAGATTTAAAAAATATAAGCCTGAACAGCAGTGTGTGTTATTAGAACAATTGTTTAAAGGAAGTACATAAATTGTGCATAGGCGATTTTCTGCAGTCGGCGCTGGATACGTTTCCATTTTTTATGTGTGCAGCGCTGTTATGGTGCATATTAAAAGCTGGTTATTTTAGAAAATGTGAGGCTCAGAAAGGCTGCTGATAAGGTAATTAACAGCAGCTTGAGAAGTGCCTTTCTTTCATTAATGAATATTCAGCCTAGTTGTTTTATCGCGATATAAAAGGTATGAACTGCAAAAGCCGCGAGTAATAAGCCGCTTCCATAACGGAATAGGTGATGGTTAAGAAAACCTTTTAACTGGTGGCTCAAAGTGCCGACAGTCAGCATGGCCGGCATGGTGCCTAGGCCGAACCCAAGCATAATAATAAAGCCATTGCTGGTCGAGCCGCTGCTGGCCGCCCAGGATAATGTCGAATAAACCAGACCGCATGGCAGCCAGCCCCATAAAAATCCTAGTGGAAAAGCAAACAGCGGATGTTTTAAGGGAATGAACAGCTGTGCCGCAGGTTTGATGAATTTCCAGATAAACTGTCCGGCCTGTTCAAGTTTTATTAAACCAAACCAGATGCGTGCCACATATAATGCCAAAAACAGCATCAGCACGGCCGCCAGCATACGTAGATATATCAGGGCTTCTTTACCGCCAAAGAAGACAATAAGTGCACTGCTGCTGGCGGCAAACAGAGCACCGGCAAGAGAGTAACTGCTTACTCTTCCTAGGTTGTATAAAAGCAGAGACCACAGTGAAGACTGTCTGCTCTGCTCTTTTTTGACGGAAAATGTTATTGCACTGGCAATACCGGAGCACATGCCTAAACAATGTCCAGCACCTAATAAACCGATCAGCAGAGCGGCCGTAAAGTCATTAATCAGCATTTTTGTTTACCGGTTTATTTTCTGTGGATACTTCATGGTTATCTGGGGCTGCTGCTTTATCTGAAGTACCTAGCGATAATTCTTCATCGAATAAAATATTAATGCCTTCACGATCTAAGTCATCATACTGGTTTGATTTTACTGACCAGAAGAATACCGCGACGGCGATGGCAACAAATATCATGGCAATTGGTATCAATACGTAAATGATGCTCATTTTATTAACCTTTAAGGGTAATTATCAGAATAAAAGCACTTTATTTTAACAGGCGCAGCGAATTAGTCACTACAATCAAAGAGCTGAACGACATACCTAAAACCGCAATATAGGGGGGAACGTGTCCCATAACGGCCAGTGGTACAATGACCAGGTTATACCCGGTTGCCCAGCCCAGGTTTTCCTTAATGATACGGGTTGTTTTCTGCGCTGTCTGGCGGAGTATTTTAAGTTTATTTAAGTCTTCACCTAATAAAATAACATCGGCGCTGTTTTTGGCGATATCTGTACCGCCTGCTAATGCCACGGATACATGCGCACCTGCTAATACCGGTGCATCATTAATACCATCACCGATCATCATGACATTATGCTCTGTCTGCAGCTTGTGCAGATGCTCAAGTTTGCCCTGCGGGGTGACACCTTTAACTAAGTTGTCGATTTTTAATAAACAGCAGACTTCTTCACTTTTAGCTGAAATATCCCCGGTGAGCATAGTGCTGGTAATGTTTTTCTGTAAACAGTAGTCAAGTGCAGCAGGTGCGCTGTCACGCAGCTGGTCACCGAGTTCAAAGGCTGCGATTAACTGCTGATTAAGGGTGAGATAAATAACCAGTTCTTTGCTGTCAAGCAGTTCATCAACAGCGCAGAACAGAGCATGACCAAGTTTCACCTGTTGTTTTTCATATTCAGCCTGCAGGCCGTGGCCGGGCTTGTTGATGACATTGCATAAAGCAACAGGGTTGATCTGCTGTTTTTTGAATGCTAAAGAAATCGGATGCTCTGATATTTGTTCTAACTGCGATGCGATATCAATACACTGCTGCTTTGAATAATCACTATAAACAGTCGTTTTAAGCAGTGAAAAATTACCCTTTGTTAAGGTGCCGGTTTTGTCAAAAACCATATGATCGACCTTATTAACGGTCTCTAATACATGGTGCTGTTTGATCAATATGCCCTGCTTGTTAAGCTGGGCGGTTGCACAGGTTAATGCGGTCGGTGTTGCTAAAGATAAGGCACAGGGGCAGGTTGCAACCAGTACAGAAAGGGTTATCCAGAAAGCTTGATCCGGGTCAATAAGGCTCCAGCCGATATAGGTCAGTGATGCCGTGATAAGCAGGCCGCCGATAAAATAACGGGAAATAATATCTGCGACAATTTCAATTTTTGGTTTATTGAGCTGGGCGCTGTCCTGCAGGTGAATAATGTCGGCGATCAGGGTGTTACCGGCCACTTTTTCAACGCGTATAATCAGCGGGCTGGTAACATTAACAGTACCGGCAAAGACCGGTGCATTTTTACCCTTACTGACAGGCAGATGTTCGCCGGTGAGCATAGATTCTTCAATATTACTTAAGCCGTCAATAATAATGCCGTCAACCGGCAGGGTTTCACCCGGTTTTACTAATATAATCTGACCAGCAGTGAGCGTTTTAGCCGGAATAATTGTCTGCAGCTGCGGTTTCTCGGTATCTTCAACTAACGTTGCCATCGACGGAAGCAGGCGTAATAAATTACTGCTGGTTTCTGAGGCTTTGCGTCTTGCTCTAAGCTCTAATAAGCGGCCCAGCAGTAATAAAAAGGTGAACATGGAAACGGATTCAAAGTAGACCTCTCCGCGTCCAACCAGGGTGGCATAAGCTGATGCACTGTAAGCCCCTAATAAAGCGATTGAAATAGGGATGTCCATGCCTAAGGTTTTATGACGAATATTTCGCCAGGCATTGGCATAAAAAGGCTGTGCACTATATAACAAGACCGGGGTTGCCAGAATAAGGCTGACCCAGCGGAAGTAATGGATAAACTCTTCTTCCATACCGGAGAAAAAATCTGAGTATAGAGCAATGGCAAACATCATGACCTGCATGGTTGCAAGACCGGCAAGGCCTAAACGGCGCAGATAGGATTTAACCTGCTGAGTATAAAAGGCTTCCTGTTTATTAACCTGAAAAGGGTAGGCTTTATAACCGACTTTCTGGATCTCGGTAAGAATGCGGCTGAGTTTAAGCTGTTGTTTATCCCATCTTATAACCGCTCTATTAAGCGTGGTATTGACATTAATAAAGTGCAGCCCAGGTAAAAACCGCAGCTGTTTTTCGATTAGCCAGGCACAGGCTGCGCAGGTGATCCCTTCAACGGTCAGGGTGATCTGGCTGCTGCTGTTTTCCTGACTAACAAAATCTTCCTGGATCTGGTCAATATCGTAGTGCTCAAGCTGCAGCAGCTCTTCAGGCACTAGCGAAGTTACTTTTTCTGCATTTTCGCTGCGGTGGTCGTAATAAGAGGTTAAACCGCTGTCAACAATAGTTTGTGCTACGGCCTCACAGCCGGGACAGCACATAATTTGGGAAATACCCTTGATGGTTACCCGGAAGTTACTGTCAGCAGGGTTCGGCTCACCACAGTGAAAGCAGTTTAATTTTCTTTCCATTACAGGCTGAAGTTTTCTGTCGGCAGAATAATGGTTTTTTGTAAACGCCAGCTTTTATCAAAGGGGTCAATACGCAGCATCCATTTACCGCTGAGTTCATTTTCAGATTCAAAACGGAAGTTACCGGCCGCATCGGCTGTTAATAACTGCGAGACATCTTTTGCCGCTAATGTTGAATGGTGTAGTGAGAGGCTGATAGGGGTTTTACTATCAATGCCGGTTAATTTAACAATTAACTGTTTATCTTGATGCTTAATATCAGCCCCTATATTACGCTTTTTAGCATTGTTGAGCAGTGTACGATCTTCATTGATTGCTTTGCCTTCTGAATAATAATCATCAACCACCATATCCGGTTTATTATCTAATGCGGTAAATAAAAGACTGGTAGCGCCGACAACGGCTGTCATCGGTAAAATGATTAGAAACCAGGGCCAGAATTGTTTAAACCAGCTTTTATTATTAGTTGTATTCATGATGTGCCTATAAAGAGATAGAGTGCAAATTTAAGGGAATTTAACATAGCATTTACAAATTGTGAAGGCTATAAAAAAAGCCTCAAGATGAGGCTTTTTATGTCAAATTAAGATAACAGATACTTTACTCTGCTGCTGTTATTTTTCCTGAGAAAGGGAATAAACAAAAGCACTGATTACATGGATTTTATCTTCACCCAATATTTCTGACCAGGCCGGCATGACACCGCTGCGGCCGTTACGAATAGAGTCTTCAACAGCTTTACGAGAGCCGCCGTACAGCCATATTTTATTGGTTAGATTCGGAGCTCCAAGCGCGTGACTGCCGGTACCGTCTGCACCGTGGCAGGCTGCACACATAACAAAGCGTTCTTCACCGGCTTGGGCTTCAATTGCGTTAACACGGCGGCCGCTTAGCTTAAGTACATAAGCTGCTGTTTCTTTAATACCTTGTTCGCCTAAGATATCTTTCCAGGCAGCCATAATTCCTTGACGGCCGTGCATGATGCTGTCTTTAATCGCCTGCGGTTCACCGCCGTATAACCAGTCATTATCAGCCAGGTTAGGGAAACCAGTACTGCCTCGGGCATCTGAGCCGTGACACTGGGCACAGTTTTGTAGAAATAAGCGCTGACCGACTTTTACAGCTTCCGGATCTTGGGCGATTAATGCTATGTCTTTATAAACACCATTTTCATCGTAAGCGAGTTTTTTGAATACCGCACCATATTTCTCTTCGGCTGCATTCATTTCACGCTGGTATTGTGAATGAGAGGTTTCAGCTAATTTCGCTGATTCTTCTTTCGACATAACACTCTGCTCGGAACTCGTCCAGTCCAGTAAACCGTTCCAGTTTGCTGTGTAGCTCGGAAATGCAAAAGTATACAGCAGGCCAATAACGATAGTGAACCAGAACAAACCTGTCCACCATTTAGGCAGCGGGTTATTTAATTCCTGAATGCCGTCAAAGGTGTGCGGCATCGGCTGACCTTCTTCAACACCGGTATTATTCTTCGATGTTATTCGAAGGAGCACCGCACAGCCGATGATAACGATTAGCGTGATGACAGTGATCCATATTGTCCAGAAAATGCTCATTATTTCTTAGCTCCTGTATGTTTACTTGATTCACCTTCAGACTTTGGTGAGTCTTGAGGCTCATCGAAAATCGAGTTAGCGATATCTTCGAAAGTCTTTTTTTGTTTCTTACTGTAAGCCCATAAAATTAGAGCGACAAAAACAACAATCAAGAACAGGGTATATAACCCGTTAAAAGTCATGAAATCCATAAAATCTCTTGTATTTGAAAGTATTACCCGGCAGCGCCAGGTTATACTTTATATAGCATACTATCTAAAAGCATGTCCAAGTGACTGCAGGTAAGCAATTAATGCCTGCATCTCGGTCTTGCCTTGTACAGCCTCTTTAGCGCCGGCAATATCTTGATCGGTGTAAGGAACACCAAAGTTATTTTTGAAGATTGACAGTTTTCGCGCTGTGTCTTCACCGGTTAACACATTATCAGCGAGCCATGGGTAGGCCGGCATATTTGACTGCGGTACTACATCGCGCGGATTAAGCAGGTGAACTTCATGCCATGCATCTGAGTAACGTTCGCCAACTCGGGCCAGATCAGGGCCTGTACGTTTTGAGCCCCACAGGAACGGATGTTCCCATACACCTTCACCGGCAACACTATAGTGACCGTAACGTTCTGTTTCTGAACGGAAAGGTCGGATCATCTGGCTGTGGCAGTTACTGCAGCCTTCACGGATATAAATGTCACGACCTTCCATCTCTAGTGCGGTATACGGACGTAATGTATCAACCGGTTCATTTGTTTCTTTTTGAAACATTAGCGGTACTATCTGAGCCAGGCCGCCAAGGCTGATTGCGATGACGATAAAAATAGCCAGCAGACCGACATTTTTTTCAATAAATTCGTGTTTCATTATCTAACTCCCTGACTACCCAAGCTCTTGAAGCTTGATAGTACCGTCTTTTGCAGTAACTGTTTTATAGGTGTTGTAAGCCATGATTAACATACCCGATAAGAAGACTAAACCACCGATAAATCGAATAGTGTAGAACGGGTATGATTTCTCCAGTGACTCAACGAAGGTATAAGTTAATGTACCGTCGTCATTTACAGCTCTCCACATCAGCCCCTGCATAACACCGGAAATCCACATCGCTACGATGTATAAAACCGTGCCGATTGTTGCCAGCCAGAAATGCAGGTTAATCAGCGCAACACTGTACATACCTTTCTGATTAAACAAACGAGGCACTAAGTGGTAAACAGCACCGATTGTTATCATTGCAACCCAGCCAAGTGCACCTGAGTGTACGTGTCCAATTGTCCAGTCAGTGTAATGAGATAATGCATTTACAGTTTTAATCGCCATCATCGGGCCTTCAAAGGTAGACATACCGTAGAAAGACAGAGAAACAACTAAGAAACGTAAAATAGGATCCGTACGCAGCTTATGCCAGGCACCGGAAAGGGTCATGATACCGTTGATCATGCCGCCCCATGACGGAGCAAACAGAATTAATGACATCACCATGCCTAATGACTGAGCCCAGTCAGGTAGTGCTGTGTAATGAAGGTGATGCGGGCCGGCCCAGATATATACTGCGATTAGAGCCCAGAAATGTACGATTGATAAACGGTAAGAATAAACCGGGCGGTTTGCTTGTTTTGGTACAAAGTAATACATCATACCCAGGAAACCGGCCGTTAATAAGAAACCAACGGCGTTATGTCCGTACCACCACTGCACCATGGCATCAACGGCACCGGCATAAATAGAGTAGGACTTCATGCTGGTCATAGACAGCGGAATAGCCAGATTGTTGACTATATGCAGCACTGCAACGGTTAGAATAAAGGCACCAAAGAACCAGTTAGCAACGTAGATATGAGATGTTTTACGTTTAACCAGGGTGCCAAAGAAGACAACTGCATACATCACCCATACCAGAGTAATTAAAATGCCGATCGGCCATTCTAATTCTGCATACTCTTTAGAGGTTGTATAACCCAGCGGTAGTGAAACAACGGCTGATAAAATAACCAGCTGCCATCCCCAGAAGACCCAGGAAGCAAGCGCTCCACCGAACAGTTTGGTCTGACAGGTACGCTGTACAACATAAAAAGAGGTCGCCATTAATGCTGAAACACCGAATGCGAAAATAACCGCATTAGTATGCAGCGGACGTAAACGGCTGTAAGTTAACCAGGGTGTATCAAAGTTTAATGCAGGCCAGATTAACTGGGCGGCAATTAGAACTCCGACAGCCATGCCGATGATACCCCAGAGAATGGTGGTAAGTGTAAACTGACGAACAACTTTCATGTTGTAGTCAGGCTGAATTGTAGTTGCGGTTGTCATTATTTTGATTCCATGCATTTATTTACAATGTGCGTCTATTCTGACGTAATATATACCCATGTTACCTCAAGATGCTTTGCTGATTTTGCATCTTGAAGCAGCATGGGTATAGGTACTCATTTTTCAGAAATAAGTTATGTTTTTTGCATATTTTGCTCAAACATGTTTTATTTGCGCGGAAGTTTACGTGAAGAAAAATTAAATGAACAGAATTTGGTTGTTAAATTGTTAATAAAACGACCGTTTATGTTAAAAAATGGGTGTTACCCACTATTTTTACAGGGGTTTCAAATGTTATCAAAAACTAGAGTTGTACAATTATTAGTCATGATAGTCGTTTTTATGGCACTGGTTACCTGGCGGACACTTAATGCAGATCCGTCTGAAAAACAGCCGGCAACGGCCGAAAAGATTTCTGCAGCAGTAGAAAACAGCGCGCAGAATACAGCAGAGGTGCTGCGCTGCGATTATTTTACTCCCTGTGAGTTTGTCTCTGAGCACGGCTCTTTCTGGCTGAGTGTTGATAACCCGCCGATCCAGGCAGAAGAATGGATTAACTTTAACTTAAAAAGTGCTAATCCAGACTGGCAGGTGACGGATGCAAAAATCGTCGGTAAAGATATGTTTATGGGACGGATTCCGGTTACATTCAATCCGCTTAAAAAAGGACTGTTTAGCGCCAAAACGTTAGTTGGATCCTGTATTACTGAGATGATCTGGCAGTTAGAGATTAATATTGAAATGAACGGTGTAAAACAGGTCCTTTTATTTGACTTTGCGGTTAAGGGGATAGGTTAATATGTTTTGCTAATGACCTGCTTCAGTAATCCCATGAAGCAGTTCATTTGTTTGCTTATAATTTATTTTATTTAGCTAAAAAACGTTTTTTTAAGGGATTATCTAAAGATATCAAACCGGCTCCCCAGACAACATTTATTAAGATCATTAATCCCCATAGTTTATGATCGTAAAAGCCGCCTTCCCAAAGTACTGGATAGGAGACAACAGCTATAATATTAAACACAAATAAAACGGCTGCCATAGGTCTTGTTAATAAACCTAACAGTAAAAAAAATGGTAAGATCAATTCTGCAGCCGTGCCTAAATAAGCCGCCAGCTCCCAGGGCAGAATCGGCACCTGATATTCTTCTTCAAAAAGGTACAGGGTGCTGTCCCATGTGGTTATTTTCAAATAGCCCGACTTAAAAAAGACGCTGGCAACCCAAAGCCGAGTGAACAGCAGCAGCAGCGGCGTGAAATAACAGTGCATTTTCTGCACACTGTGTTGATATAAGCCTAATAATTTATCCATAAATATTCCTTAATTCAGTGTAAATCCGTTAATTAGGTGTTTTTCCATTAGCGCAGGTAAAAACTGATGTAACTCCTGCGGTTGTATCTGCCCCAGCGGTCTACTGTGTTTAATCTGCTCAGCCAGCGAGTATTCCTGTGCTGTTAGTGCTATAAGCTCAACTGAAAAATCGGGCTGTTTTTTGAGTGCCATGCAGCAGCTGCGATTGAGATCTGCTTCCTGTACCTGTTCATTAATGAGCATCTGATATAGATGTTGAATATCCTGATCACTGTGAAACAAAGTTACCTGCTGCGATATGTGAAAAATAATTTCTGCGAGCTGTTCAGGCTGCACTTTTCCCAGTTTATCTACATCAAGTACTGTTGTTTGTATGTGTGTATTAGCTGTTTGTTCTAATAACCATTCGAAGCGTGCTGTTTCTGCTATATAAGGCATCTCTTTAAGCTGTTCTAAGCTTTTGAGAAAATCACAGAAACCATCTCCATAGGTCATAATATTATTTTCCTGCGGCGGCTGCTGTAAAATGAACTGTCTGGCGGCTGCATTAAAAAATTCTTCACCTACCAGTGATAATGTATGCTGATAAGTCACTGCAAGTGCTTCTGTTACGCCCATTACAAAACTGTTGCGGTAAACCTGTAATAGATCCCTGCCGGAAAATGAATCTTTTTCTTTTATCTGTCCGCTTATCAGGTCATTTTTGTACAGCAGTGCATCGCTAAACTGGTGCTGAAGTTCACTAAGTTTCATAGTCACACTCCAAGCTGAAAATTTTCTCTCTGATATTTTCAGCTTTGTTTTTTTCACTGATTAACTCGCTTAGAGGCGGGATCTCTAAATCCCATTCAATTAAAGTGACAGCATCTGTTTTTGTATTTTGTATATATTGTCTATAAATATCCCACACTGCCTGACTGACATAACTGCTGTGGCTGTCAATTAAAATTGAATCATTATTGACTTGTTTGCGGGTAAATCCGGCTAAATGGATTTCCTGAACAGCCCGGTCATTGATGACCTCAAGATACTGGTTGACCGAAAAATTATGGTTAGCTGCGCTGACGTAGATGTTATTCAGATCCAGTAATAAACCGCAGCCTGTCCGGCTGATTATTTCATTGATAAACTCAGGCTCACCCATATCGATATTTTTATACTGTAAATAAGAGGAGGGGTTTTCAATTAAGATCTGACGCTGTAAAAAGTCCTGTACCTGATTAACATTATTGACAAAATTCTGCAGTGCTTCACGGGTATAAGGGATCGGCAGCAGATCATTAAAAAAATTACCCTGCAGTGAGCTCCAGCTTAAATGGTCGGAAACTAATGCGGGCTGAAAAATATCGACTAACTGTTTAAGCTTAGATAAATGTTTTGTACAAATCGGCTCACTGCTGCCCAGTGATAAACCAATACCATGAAAGCTCATTGGATAATGCTGAGCAATCTGGTGCAGATAAAAATGATTCTGACTGTCCGGGTTGAAGTAGTTTTCACTGTGAATCTCTAAGAAACCGATATCGGGCTGTAAGTTCAGTATATCCTTATAGTGTGGTGCCCGTAGACCTATACCAGCCGCGCCTTTATTAATATTTTTCACTTAATTTTTTTCCTAATGAAAACAAATAAGAGGGGGTGTACCCGGACTGCTTAAAGCGGTCCGGGTATAAAATGAATATTTAAGCTTACTTTGGTGTTAAGCTGCCGCCTGTAATTTTGTCACAGAGTCCTTTTGGAACAGCAAGAAATGCATCACCCTGGTTATCAACTTTTGAAGTACCTGCACATGAGCTGGTTTTAGTTGCACAGTCATTTTGGCCTGCTGCTGCAATGCCGTAACATTTTTCTTTACTTGCCGCCATGGCCGGTGAAGAAACTAGTGTACCGCCAACTGCAATTAAAGTTGATACTGTTGCCGCCAGTGCCATATTTGTTTTTTTCATAATAGTCGTCCTTTATATAATAAAATGAGTTAAGCAGAAATTGCGTCCATAGTTGTTGTAATCAATAATATAAACCGAGTATTCAGCAAAAAAATTTCATATTATTTAAAAATATTCTAACTTAAATTTAACATTTCTCAATAAATGTATATTTTCAGTGTGTTAGAGTCGCCTATGAATTGCTGTAAGGATTAAAAGTAATGTGGAATTTTCTGGGGAAAGGAATAAATGAATATATTTACTCGAAAGCGAAATAAAAGTGCCGAGTCATCGGTCTTTAAAGATATGAACAGAAAACAGAAACGTTATGAAGCGCTTGTCAATGTCTATAGTCCGGATCTATATCGTTATGCATATTGGATCTGTCATGACCCGGACATTGCACAGGACCTAGTACAGGAAACTTGTCTTAGGGCATGGAAAAGCCTAGACAGTTTATTGGATGACAAATCAGCTAAAGGCTGGTTATTTACGATATTGCGTCGCGAAAATGCGCGCCGCTTTGAGCGAAAGCAGTTATCTATGGTAGATATTGAGGATTATGAGGTTGCAGATCAATACGATTCATCAGCTGAAATGGATAATGAATTATTGAGACGGAAAATATTAGCTCTGCCAAGTGAGTATAAAGAGCCTTTATTACTGCAGCTTGTTGCCGGTTTTAGCGGAGAAGAGATCGCCAGCCAGCTTAATCTGAATAAAAATACGGTGCTAACTCGTCTATTCAGAGCAAAAAATTTACTAAAGTCATCTTTAACAACGGTAATTAAAGAAAGCGGGGCAGCACATGGATGATATTTTATTTCGCCATACAGCAATTGCGACACCTAATGATAAAAGTGACGAGTTTTTGCAGCGGGCTGCGGAAAATGAGAAGAATAAAGCACTGGTTAATGATGCTCTTTCCTTTGATGCAGAGCTGCAGTCCTTATTAAAGGTCGATGTGCCCGATGGTTTAGCTGATAAAATTCTGCTGGAGCAGAGTTTCGAGGCTGAAAATAACCGAGCATTAAGCAACCGCTGGCATATTGCAATTGCCGCTTCCATTGCTTTTGTTATCGGACTCAGCCTGCCTTTATTAAATACCCTTAGTCATTCGCCGCTGGATATAGGTACGGTTGCAATGAAACATGTGCAGCAGGAATATTACTTCACGGCTAAAATCAACGAGCAGGCAAGTCTTTCTATGGTTAATGCTAAGCTCGCCAGTTACGGCGGTAAGGCGCAGTCTGATTTAGGGGAAGTTTTGTTTGTTAACTATTGTAATTTTGAAGGCACACCTGCTTTACATATGATAATGGAAGGTGAAAAAGGCCGTGTTACCGTATTTGTTGTACCTAATGATGCTGGTTTTCTTGATGCTGAAAAATTTAATGATCAGCATTTAAAAGGTTTAACTGAGAAAATGGGCAATGCTAATGTGGTGATTGTCGGCGAAAGAGATGAGCCTCTGGAAAAAATACAGTTAAAACTGCAGGAAAACATTCTGTGGGATATTTAAACAGTGCTCTGTTTTTCTGGAGCTAACAGTCAATAAATGCTCATATATGTGATTGGTTGCTTGAATTATCGGCAACCAATTTTTTTATGTGCCTTTTTTGTTGACAGAAAGATCTGCAAAAAATATACTGCGCCCGTCTTCAAAACACAGCCATTTAAATAAATGCTTGTTAGAAATGATAATTCCTCTTTAGCTGAATTTATAGGGCAACGGGAGTGAATGATAATCCGAGTGACGGATGATTCATAAAAGAATAAAGATTTAGAACAAACAATTCCTCTTTAGCTCAGTTGGTAGAGCAACGGACTGTTAATCCGTGTGTCGCTGGTTCAAGCCCAGCAAGA
>NZ_KB907026.1 GCF_000381745.1 Psychromonas ossibalaenae ATCC BAA-1528
AAAGTTGATTGAACTTAACTCAGCCATGCGTTATATCCTAAATTGAGCGCCATAATAACAACAATTGAGATGAAAATAGGGCGGATAAACTTAGCCCCGAAATGAATGGCAGAATGAGCGCCGATATATGCACCAAGCATAAGACAAAAGCCCATGGTTAAACCAATAAGCCAGTTAACCTGGCCGTAATAAAGAAAGATCGCAAAAGATGTTAAATTACTGGTGAAGTTCATCGACTTGGCGATACCGCTGGAAAGCAGAATATTTAAACGGTAGAGACGCATTGTTGAGAGCACCCAAAATGCACCTGTGCCGGGCCCTGAAGCTCCGTCATAAAAGCCTAATAAAAATCCTTGTATGGACTGCTTTATGCGTAACAGTCTGTTTACCGGCGGTAACTGATGATTGTCGATATCACGAACACAGTTAAATAAACTATAAACAGCTACGGCTAATATTATTAAAGGTAATAATTTTTCCAGCCATTTTGTCGATACCAGATTGACAAAAACAGTGCCTGCCGCCGCGCCTATAAGGGTACTGTAGAAACTTTCTTTCCAAAACTGCGGGCTGAACAGCTGTTTTTTAAAATACGTATAGGCCGCTGTACCGGAAGCAAAACAGGCGGACAGCTTATTAGTGCCTAAGGTCAGGTGCGGCGGCAGGCCTAAGCTTAGCAGTGTAGGTACGGTTAACATACCGCCTCCACCGACAACCGCATCTATAAAGCCGGCTGCCAGTCCGACCAGTACGATTAAAACCCAGGTACTAGGATCAAATAAAACTTCAGTCATTATTTGTTATTCTCGAATTGGATAGCAAACGGCGGCAGTGCTTCAAGTAGACCTTTTCCATATCGTTTGCTCTGCAGTCGTTTATCTAAAATAATTATTTGCCCCGTATCATTTTCTTTTCTTATTAGGCGTCCGCAGGCCTGGATCAGTTTTTTACTGGTTTCAGGAACAGACAACTGCATAAACGGGTTACCACCCTGTGATTTTATCCATTCTGAATGTGCTTCTTCTACCGGTGAATTAGGGACAGCAAAAGGTAACTTGGTTATTACTAAGTTTGTCAAATAATGTCCAGGTAAATCAAGCCCTTCAGATAAACTCCCTGTGCCGAACAGGATACTTGTCTGACCTTTATCACAGCGGAATTTATGGGTTTCAATCAGTTTGCTGCGGGATAAGTCTCCCTGTATTAATAATGCATCACCGTATTTAGGCGCGAGTTTATCAGCCGCTAAATTCATTTGCCAGTAGGATGCAAATAACACCAGGTTACCTTGTTTATCCTGAATGTTATCGTTTATTTTATCAAACAGTTCATTATCAAAGCCGGCCTGGGTCGGATCATTCTCCATAGTAGAGATAATTAATGGCACTGACGGGTAGTCAAAAGGGGATTTCAAGCGTAAATACTGAGTCCCGTCATTGTTCTGCAGGCCGCTTTGGCGTTTGAAAAACTCAAAATTATTAAGTGAGGTCAAGGTTGCCGAGCATAAAACAATACCGGCAGCCTGCGACCAGAGCATATATTCTAAGATGCCGCCAACTTCAATCGGCGAAGCATTCAGATAAATATCAGTTTTGTCCTGCTCTGCCCAGGCGGCAATAGGACAGTGTTTAGCAGAGCGTTCTTTGGTAAGCATGACCCATAGTGCATGCATATTTTCCAGACGCTGCAGGAAAAAGCCGCATTCAATCAACAGCGTCTCTGCATCGGCCATTTTTACATTACCGTCTTTGATCTCTTCATTGATAATCGTTGACAGTTTATTTAAAGCCGCCAGACATTTTTTACTTTCATCTTTTAAATTTGAGGCAGGAATCGTTAAAGCGTCCGGCAGTTCCCCCATTGCAAACCTAAATTGTTCAGATTCACTAAAATAACTCGGATTATCGCTAAAGTACTGCTCCACTATTTTAAGATCTTTACTTAACTCCACTGCGCTTTCAAGCATATTTAAACCCGGCGTAATGGTGGTCTGGCGTTTTATCACCCGGTTAATATGCTGGCTCAACTGATTTATTTTTTTCAGCCAGTCCTGACTGCCCTTAATGCTTGCGCGGGCACTGGAAAAATCGCGGGAAATTTTGGGAAGATGATGTGCTTCATCAATAACATAAAAACAGTTGTCAGGATCCGGCAGGATAATGCCGCCGCCTAACTCAAGATCAGCCAACAGTAAAGCATGGTTTACCACGATAACATCGGCTTTATTAATATCATCCCGTGCACGATGAAAAGGACATTGACGGTGGTTTGCTAAGGCGCGTTTACAGCTGAACTTATCGGATACGATATGTGACCAGACGCGGTTAGGTATCTGTGTCGGCCAGCTGTCGCGATCACCCTGCCATTTACCAGCGAGATAAGCTTCATTTAAACGTTTAAACAGATCCCGGTCACCGGCCTGTGGTTTTTCAGCAAAAAGAGTCTGCTGCTCTCCCTCCTGAAGGGCGTTGAACAATTTATGTTCGCAGCAGTAACGCTGTCTGCCTTTAGCTAAGGTGAAAGAGAATTTATAATCACTATGGCGTAAAAAGAAGGGCAGATCCTTATGTATCAGCTGCTCCTGAAGAGTGATTGTGGCTGTGGAAATAACCAGTTTTTTATTTGCACGCTGTGCAACAGGGATACCCGCTAATAAATATGCCAGTGATTTTCCTATGCCGGTTCCGGCTTCAGCAACGAGAATACGTCGAGACTTATCATACTCGCCGGCAAGTACTTTAGCGATTTCAGCTACTAAATAGTTCTGCGCCTTACGTTTATTAAAATGAGGCAGGGACTGAGTGATAAGATCATAACTCGCACGGATCTGTTTTTTTAGTGAATCTGAAAGCATAAATTCCGTGTTTAAAGTGCATTATATAGGAGAGGTAAGTAAACCACTGAGAAGTGCGTTACAGCAGTTCAAAGTGGTTTGATGCAGTAGAAAAAACTTATTTGGCCTGCTGCAGATATAAAACAGCAGCTTCAACACGGGATTTGATTTGTAGTTTTTTCAACAGGCTTTTGACGTGTACTTTTACTGTGCCTTCAGAAATATGCAGGTTATCTGAAATCTCTTTATTACTATGACCTTTAGCCACTTCCTGCAGTATCTGGGATTCGCGTTTTGTTAAAGACGCTAGTTTAGTGCGGATATTGTCTTCCTGATCCAGATCTTCAAGGTAGCCAAGCAGTTCATTGCTGACAACCATCTGACCTGCCATTACTTTGTCGACGTTACTAAGTAAAGACTCAGGCTCTGAATCTTTTAACAGATAACCGTTCGCACCCTGATTAATAATTGCGATCACATCCTGCTTATTGTCACTAACGGTTAACACGATAATTTTTGCACTGCAGCCTTGTTTACGCAGTGCTGTTAGTGTTTCTAATCCGGAAATACCGGGCATATTTAAATCAAGCAGGATCAGGTCCGGCTGCATTTTCTTTGCGAAGCTGACTGCTTCGATGCCGTTAGTGGCTTCAGCTATAATATCATAGCCGGGCTCAATATTGAGTAATTGCTGGATGCCTTTGCGCATAAGAGGATGATCATCAACAATGATAACCCGAGTTAAATTAGACATTTTCAATTCCTTGTTTCAGTAGCTTGTTTTTGTAAGGGAAGATAAGTTTTACTTCTGTGCCGTGTTGTAAAGGTATAATAGACAGAGTCGCACCCAGTTCATCCGCGCGTTGTTTCATAATCGATAGTCCATAATGACCTTCCTGTGAAGAATTATCTCTGATTCCTCGTCCGTCATCAACAATACTGATCCAGACTTTATCTTCATCGGTGATGATACAGGAAATATCAATATGTTTACATTGCGCATGTTTAATTGCATTGACTGTTGCCTCACGAATTATCTGCAGTAAATGAATATGTTGATTAGGCGTGGTATGAAAGTAATCTTTAAATTTGCTCAGTGTTATTTGTGCATTGCTCTGAATCCGCAGTGATTCAACCATGGTTTCAAGGGCGTCTCTAAAATTAGATTCAGGTACATTCAAGCGGAAAGTTGAAAGTAATGAGCGAAGCTGCGTATAAGCTTCTGCGATAGCCGATTTAACATTATCGATAGTCTGTATTGCCCGCGGGTTATCCGTTTGTCCTACCTGCTTTTGCAAAACTGCACATTGAATTTTTAAGAAAGATAAAGACTGTGCAATTGAGTCATGCAGCTCCCGGGCAATGACGCTGCGCTCTTCCATTAAAGAAATTTTCTGGGTCTGCAGAGTATATTCATCCTGATATAAAGCCCTGGCTACCAGGCCGCTGAAACTTTCAATTAAACTGGCACAGTCCTGTGATTCATCATTCTGTACATAATTTAAATATCCGTAGGTTTTTCCGTTAATAACAATCGGGCTTCGAGAAGCCTCTGGGTAAACGGAAGCGCAGTCTAGTTCACTTTTAATAAAGTAGCCGCTGTTTAATTCCAGACAAAGTTTGCTCAGATTGGCTTGTTTTCCAAGTGCATTCAGTGTGTTATAAAGAATTGGTGAAGTCAATTTAACAGTGTTTAGCTGCTGTGAAATAGAAAATAAGAATTCAATGGTCGTATTGGCTTTTTCCAGCTCTAGGGTTTTCTGTTGTACCTGCTCCTGCATACCGGTTAATAATTTTTCTAACTCGACAGACATATCCCGCATACCGTCAGCAAGTAAGCCTATTTCATTGTCACAGTGTGGAAAATCAAATTTAAAACTGTGGTTCTTAATGGCTTTAGCATTATCAAGAAGGCGGTTGACCGGGGTGATAATATGCTTTTTTGAATAATAAAATAAAAATATAACAATCAGTGCGCTTAATACAAATTCAATAACTTCAATTGCATAAATTACAATCAGTCTTTCTTCACCAAGCTTGCGGTACATAGGAAACATATCATTAATCGTTTGGTAAAATTCGGTTAATAGTTTTTCTGAGTGTTGAATTTTTCCCTGATCAATAAACAGTCGAATCTCTTTCCACTGTTTATTAAGTAACTCACTTTTTTTGTTAAACGGGTCGTCGTCAAACCAACTAGATTCGCTAGTTTTCTGAATTGCTAGGGCTTTTTCAGTGGCTTTGATTATATCCGGAATTTGGCTGTGATCATAACGAGCAGCATGTTGAAGCTTGACTGCACCTAATCTTACATCTGATAATACCCATGACATATTCCGACTGGATATGTGATGCTGAAATATATTTGATATACCTATAAATTGCATACTTGAGATGACCAGTACCAATAGACAGAAATTAGTTATCACTTTTGTAAGAGAACGTGGACGAAACAGTAGATTAATTTTCATAGCTAATAGACAATAGAGAAAGTGAACTTAAATGTAACATAGTGTTTATTTATCACCAAGACGTGAAACAATTATTAACATAGCTCCGAGCTTTATATCACTAAGTTTTTTCTTAACAATGAATATGTGAATTAAGCCGCTTAATAATGAACTGCTTCTTTATTAAGAAGGGTAAATCTGGAAACCGGTTTGCCTCCCGTGTTTGGAAAGGAACTGAATATGCAGCAACTCATGGATAACTTCAACAGGAAGTTTGAATACTTACGGCTGTCCATTACCGACGAATGTAATTTTAAATGTAATTACTGTCTGCCGGACGGCTACCAGAGAACTCAGCAGAAGCAATTTTTGAGTGAACTCGAAATTAAAAATCTAGTACAGGCTTTTTCCGAGCTTGGAACAAAAAAGATAAGAATCACAGGTGGAGAGCCTAGTTTACGTAAAGATTTTACCTCTATTATTTCTACGATTGCAGGGACTCCCGGTATAGAGAAAGTGGCAACCACCACTAACGGTTATCAGCTCAAAAAATCTGCTCAGCAGTGGTTTGATGCCGGCCTCGATGCGATTAATGTCAGTGTTGACAGCCTGGATGCTAAAACCTTCCATCTGATTACCGGCAAGAATATCTTTCAGAAAGTAATGGAAGGTGTTGCCGCATCGGTGCAAGCTGGATATAAGCAGGTTAAAATTAACAGTGTATTGATGAAAGGTTTTAATGATCTTGATCTATCCCTGTATCTTGAATGGATTAAAAATCAGCCGATTCAGCTGCGTTTTATTGAATTAATGCAGACAGAAGACAATGCTGAGTTTTTCGCCAGACATCATCTTTCAGGAGAGAAGTTTAAACAAATGCTCCTGGCTGACGGCTGGATACAAAAAGTCCCCTTAAGCCACGACGGTCCTGCGCAGATTTTCAGCCATGAAGCTTATCAGGGAGAGATAGGACTGATTATGCCTTACAGTAAAGATTTTTGTAAAAGCTGTAACCGCCTAAGAGTTTCTTCAAGCGGACGCCTGCATCTGTGCCTGTTTGGTGAACAAGGCGTTGATTTACGAGATCTGCTTGCATCTGAAAACGATAAAGAAGCTTTAAAATCTCGTATTCTGCAAGCGCTAGAGAGTAAAATTTCCGGGCACTTTTTAGCTGATGGACTGATGGGGGGCACACCTCACCTTGCCTCAATTGGAGGCTGAAATAATAAAGCTATAATTACAGCAAAATCAATGTTGAATTTTTCAGCTCTGATTTTGCTGTTTCTCTTCCCTTTGAAAATATTCATACTATCTATAGCGTTGGCCGGGTAACATTAATTTTACATTTTAATTATTAATTATTATTTATACAGTGAGTTGTGTATATTAATAACAGCTAGTATTCCGGTCTAAATTAAGCATAATACCCCCCGTAAATACGATCGCGTATCATTCGCAAAACCTTGTAGGTCCTTGATTGACGGTTAATTAGGCGATAAAGCCCTACTAACTGAGGGGCAACTCTCACTCCTTATATATTTCCTTTGATATTCATCAATTGTCGGTTAAGTTTACTCTAAATGGGTATATGTTATCTGTTAGTATTGCTTAACAATTTGCGCAATTAGTTAACGTCAAAATAACAATTCAAAAATTAAGGTTATTAAGTGGTGCTGTTTAATTCCAATAAACGAAGTTTATTTCGATCTAAGAGCAGGATCGCAGTTCACAATCTGCCGCCTTGGATAGAAGATGCACAAGGTTTTATTAATAACTGTAGTAAATGCGCCGATTGTATTTCTGTCTGTCCCGAAAAAATTCTTAAAAAGGGAGACGGCGGATATCCGCAGATCGATTTTAATCTTGGGGAGTGCAGTTTTTGCGGGAAATGTGCAGATAGTTGTAATGAGCAGATATTTACCGATACAGCTCAGACACCATGGAATAAAAAAGCGCAGATAAGCACTCAGTGTCTGGCCGCTGAAAATATTTACTGCCGCAGCTGCGGTGAAAGCTGCGAGAGTCTGGCACTTACTTTTAAAATCGGCATCAATGCTGTTCCGCAAATTAATACAGAGCTATGTACGGGATGCGGCGCTTGTGTTTCACCTTGTCCAACACAGGCTATTGAGATAAAGGAATTATAATGAAAAACGAAGAATTACATGTATCCAGCTTAATTGTGCATGTTAATCCACAAAAGGCTGCTACCATTACCACTAGCATCAATTCATTACAGGGGGCTGAATTAATAACAATTTCTCCTGAGGGGAAAGCGATTGTTGTTTTAGAAGCACCTAATCAACGAGTAATCATGGAAGTGATTGACGACATTAACGCCTTAGACGGCGTCATTAATACCGGACTTGTTTATCACGAGTTTGAAAAATTAGAATCTAAAAAAAAGAGTGAGGGAGTAAGATGAAATTTACGAGACGTGAATTTATGAAAGCACAAGCAGCCGCATCTGCAGCTGCTGTTGCTGGAGTAACGCTGCCGGCCTCCGCGAGCAATTTAATTGCCAGCAAGGATGCGAGCAAAATTAAATGGGACAAGGCCCCGTGTCGTTTCTGCGGTACGGGCTGTAGTGTATTAGTCGGTACGCAGAACGGCAGGGTTGTTGCTACACAGGGGGATCCTGATGCACCGGTAAACAAAGGTCTTAACTGTATCAAAGGTTATTTCCTGTCAAAAATCATGTACGGCAAAGATCGTCTAACTACTCCTTTACTGCGTATGACCGACGGCGTTTACGATAAAGAAGGTCAGTTTGCACCAGTATCCTGGGATGCGGCTTTTGATATCATGGCCGATAAATTCAAAGATGCACTGAAAAAGAAAGGACCGACTTCTGTTGGTATGTTCGGCTCAGGTCAATGGACAGTATGGGAAGGTTATGCCGCTTCTAAACTGATGAAAGCTGGTTTCCGTACTAATAATATCGATCCTAATGCGCGTCACTGTATGGCTTCTGCTGTAGGCGGCTTTATGCGTACCTTTGGTATTGATGAGCCGATGGGCTGTTATGATGATCTCGAAAACGCAGATGCATTTGTGCTGTGGGGATCAAATATGGCCGAGATGCATCCTATTCTCTGGTCACGCCTGACCGACCGCCGTTTAAGTAATCCTGATGTAAGTGTACATGTATTATCGACTTATACGCATCGTTCGTTTGAACTGGCTGATAACGGCATGATCTTTACGCCGCAGTCTGATTTAGCAATCTTAAACTTCATCGCTAACTACATTATTAAAAATGACGCAGTAGATAAAGATTTTGTTAAGAAACATACCAACTTCCGTAAAGGTGTAACGGATATCGGTTACGGTCTGCGTCCGACACATCCTCTGCAGAAAGCCGCTAAAAATCCAGACTCTGGTGCTTCAACACCGATGACTTTTGAAGAGTTCGCCGAATATGTTTCTGAATTCGATGTTGAATATGCTGAAAAAATGTCTGGCGTACCAGCCGCTAAACTAATTGAATTAGCGAAGGTATATGCCGATCCGACTAAGAAAGTCACTTCTTACTGGACCATGGGGTTCAACCAGCATACTCGTGGTGTATGGGCAAATAACCTGATGTACAACGTACATTTGTTAACCGGTAAGATTTCTAAGCCTGGTTCAGGTCCATTCTCATTAACGGGGCAGCCGTCAGCTTGTGGAACGGCGCGTGAAGTGGGCACATTCTCACATCGTCTGCCGGCTGATATGGTGGTTAATAATCCTAAACATCGTGCGGCGACTGAAAAAATATGGAAACTGCCTGAAGGGACTATTCCGCCTAAACCAGGTTACCATGCCGTGCTGCAGAACCGTATGCTTAAAGACGGTAAATTAAATGCCTACTGGGTTATGTGTAATAACAACGCCCAGGCTGCCGCTAATATTAATGAAGAAGTCATTCCGGGGTATCGTAATCCTGACAACTTCATCGTAGTGTCAGATCCGTATCCGACAGTAACAGCACAGCTGGGGGATCTTATTTTACCGACTGCAATGTGGGTGGAAAAAGAGGGCGCATACGGCAATGCTGAACGCCGTACTCAGTTCTGGCATCAGCAGGTTGAAGCACCTGAAGGTGCTAAGTCTGATTTATGGCAGCTGATGGAATTCGCTAAACGCTTCAAAATAGAAGAAGTCTGGCCGGCAGATCTGATTGCTAAAATGCCTGAAGTGAAAGGCAAAACTATGTACGACGTACTTTACCGTAACGGTAATGTTGATGCATTTGGTCTTGATGAAGTAAAAGATGAACAGTTAAATGATGAAGCACGTCATTTTGGTTTTTATGTACAGAAAGGTCTGTTTGAAGAATATGCCGCTTTCGGTCGTGGTCACGCACATGATTTAGCACCCTTTGAGCAGTACCACCAGTCGCGTGGACTTCGCTGGCCGGTAGTTGACGGTAAAGAAACATTATGGCGTTTCCGCGAAGGATATGACCCGTATGTCGAAAAAGGCAGCGAAGTACAGTTCTACGGTAAAAAAGATAATAAAGCGGTTATTTTTGCACTGCCTTATGAGGCGCCAGCTGAGTCTCCGGATGACGAGTACGACTTATGGTTAAGCACCGGTCGTGTACTTGAACATTGGCATTCCGGCTCGATGACACGTCGTGTGCCTGAATTATACCGTGCGTTCCCGGATGCAGTGGTGTTTATGCACCCGGCTGATGCTAAATCACGCGGGCTGCGTCGTGGTGATGAAATTATACTGGCTTCCCGACGTGGTGAACTGACTTCACGTGTTGAAACACGTGGTCGTAACCGTCCGCCGAAAGGCCTGGTATTTATGCCGTGGTTTGATGCTAAACAACTGGTTAACAAGATCACACTTGATGCGACCGATCCGCTTTCAAAAGAAACGGATTACAAAAAGTGTGCTGTAAAAATTACTAAAAAAGTTTAATAAAAAAGTATGAGTAAACGTCCTCAACGCAAAGTTACACGCCGTCAGTTTCTTGTAAATACAAGTAAAGGGGCGTGCGGCGTAGGATTTATGGGAATGGGACTGGCAGGGTATTCGAATCAGAGCCAGTCCGCGAACCCGCAGATGCTTCGCCCGCCGGGTGCATTGCCCGAGGCTGATTTTCAGTCTGCGTGTATCCGCTGCGGCTTGTGTGTTGAGGCTTGTCCTTACGATATGCTGAAGTTAGGAAGATTATTTCAGCCGATAGCAACCGGAACACCTTATTTTCTGGCGCGCACAGATCCCTGTGAGATGTGTGAAGATATTCCTTGTAAAGCGGCCTGTCCCACAGGTGCGCTTGACCCGGAACTTAACAATATCGATGACGCTAGAATGGGGCTGGCAGTGTTGATTGACCAGGAAAATTGTCTTAATTTTCAAGGTCTGCGCTGCGATGTTTGTTATCGTGTATGTCCGTTGATAGATGAAGCGATCACTTTAGAGATGCATCGTAATACTCGCACCGGGCATCATGCTGTTTTTATTCCTACGGTACATTCCGATCTGTGTACCGGTTGTGGTAAATGTGAAGAAGCGTGTGTATTAGAAGAAGCTGCGATAAAGGTGCTGCCGAGAACTATTGCTAAAGGCGAGCTTGGTCATCATTATCGCTGGGGTTGGAAAGAGAAAGAGAAAGCAGGCGAGTCACTTATTGATCCGGTATTAGATCTGCCGGATCGTGTTCCTGAGGTGCTGAAATGAAAAATAATCAGTCTTTAGGGTTCGAAGCAGTAAAGAAAAAAGGCTGGTTTTCAGCTAACCGTTTTTTAATACTGCGCCGCATAGTGCAGGTGACGATCTTAACGCTTTTTTTACTCGGCCCATTAGCTGGAATCTGGATTATTCAAGGTAATTTAAGTTCCAGTCTGTTATTAGGTGTGGTGCCTTTTACTGACCCTTTTATATTGCTTCAAAGTATGGCTTCCGGACATCTGCCGCTGTTTCAGGGATTTTTAGGGGCATTAATTGTTGCTCTGTTTTATGGATTAGTAGGCGGGCGTGTATTTTGCTCCTGGATCTGCCCGGTTAATTTATTAACTGATGCGGCTGCATGGTGCAGAAGAAAGCTGAATTTACGCAAAGAGAAAGTTATAAGCCGTCAATGGCGCTATTGGATATTAGCAATGGTAATGATACTGCCCCTTTTTACCGGGGTAATGTCATGGGAGCTGGTTAACCCGGTTTCTGCATTTAACCGCGGTCTGTTTTTTGGTATGGGGTTAGGCTGGATCTTATTTTTAATGATCTTTCTGTTTGACCTGCTTGCTGTCGAAAACGGATGGTGCGGCCACTTGTGTCCAATGGGGGCTTTTTACTCTCTGATTAACCGAACTAGTTTAATAAAAGTGAGTGCAGTTAAACGTGAACAATGTACAGACTGCTCAGACTGTTTTGATGTTTGCCCTGAACCGGAAATTTTAAAAGGTCCGGTATACGGGAAAAAACATGATATTGGACCTTTAGTTAAAGACTTAACTTGTACAAACTGCGGCCGTTGTGTTGATGTTTGTGCAGAAAATGTTTTTGAAATTACAACCGTTTTAAGCGGTAAGAATAGCCTAGCAAAGGGTGGAGAAATAAAATGAAAAAATTGCTAACAGCGATAGCAGCAGGGATAGTAGTATTATCGGCATCATCAGCGTGGAGCAGTGATAGCGATATCATCACAGATAACGGCGGTGTTTTGTCATTACGCGGTTATGAGCAGGTTTCTGATGTCAATAAATCAGAAGATATGAAACGTGTGCCTCGTGACCAGCAGCTGATTGACAGAGAGTATATTCAGCAGCCTCCGTTAATTCCGCACAGCATTCGCGGCTATCAGGTTAATACTAATGCGAATAAGTGTTTATCCTGTCACAGCTTTAAAAATGCCGGTGCTATGTCTGCAACAAAAATCAGTGTGACACACTTTGAAACGCGTGAGGGAGAAACCTTGTCTGACGTTTCACCACGCCGATATTTCTGTTTACAGTGTCATGTACCGCAGGCTGATGCGAAACCTCTGGTTGAAAATACTTTCAAACCTGTTGATTCGTTACAATAAACCGGGAGTTTACAATTATGCTTAAACTATTGAAACGTTTGTGGTTTATTATGAAAACGCCGTCATCGGCGGCATTTGGTTTTGTACTTTTTCTTGGTTTTGCCGGTGGTATTATTTTCTGGGGCGGCTTCAATACAGGCATGGAAGCAACTAATACTGAAGAATTCTGTTCAGGCTGTCATGCTCCGATTGTTAAAGAGATCCAGGAAACAATTCACTACTCGAACCGTTCCGGCGTACGTGCTATTTGTTCTGACTGTCATGTTCCGCATAACTGGACAGATAAAATTGTCCGTAAAGTACAGGCGTCTAAAGAGCTAGTTGCATTTGCCATGGGCACTATCAGTACTCAAGAAAAATTTGAAGAACGCCGCGCATACCTTGCAAATCGTGAGTGGCATCGAATGAAAGCGAATAATTCTCAAGAATGCCGCAACTGTCATGAGTTTGATTTCATGGACTTCAGTGAGCAGAGGGCACTAAGTGTTAAGCAGCACTCAACAGCCTTAGCATCAGGCGATAAAACCTGTGTTGACTGTCATAAAGGCATCGCGCACCAGTTACCTGATATGCAAGGGGTAGAAGGCTGGTAAACTGTCTTGTCGACTTACCTTTAAGGGGCTGCAAAGCCCCTTTTTTATATATACCCGTTATCATTCAAGATGCAAAAATCAGCAAGTCGTGAGGTGAACAGGTTCTAGGCGTGAAGGGAAGATCTAACGCGTTAAATCGAGACTTCACAACAACGAAGATGTTTGCCTCTCGGGTTGCCCTACGGGTCGTTAGTTCGAAAACCAATACTGCGTTGCAACATTCGATAAGGGCCAGCCATTTAAAGATTAAAGTCTTTATTTTAATCTTACCGACAGAGGATTAACGTAGTTAATCGCTCGAAAGGTCATCATGTTGCGTCTTGTCTTGGTGTCCGAACTAACGACTGATAAATGCATTTTGATTGGTAACGAGTATAACAACTAGGAATGTTTTTTGAAAATTGCAGGAATCGTATTAGCCGGCGGACTTTCCAGCCGTATGGGACAGGATAAAGCTAAGTTATTATTAGAAGAGCAGACGCTGCTCAGCCGCTGTGTTAATCTGCTGGAATCTTTAGATTTACAACATGTTTACGTTAGCGGAGAATATGCGCAGTTCGACTGTATTGCGGATCAGCACCCGCAGTTAGGCCCTATAGGTGGTTTACATGCCTGTGTTGAGCAGCTGTCGGGGTTATATGATGCGTTGTTTATTATGCCCGTTGATATGCCGCTGCTGCAGAAAGCGGACTGTGCTTTATTAGTTGAAAAATACCAGGAGCTCGGTCATGGTGTGTTTTATCAGCAGGTGACATTCCCTATGATTTTACCGCTTAACCAGCAGCTTAAAGAATATTTGGCAGAAGCGTTAATTTCACCGCAAAAAAAACAACGCTCTCTGTACCGATTACTTAAAACACTTAAAATACAGCCTGTTAGTTATCAGAAGCAGGATGATTTCCGTTTCCAGAATAGTAATACACCACAAGAGTGGAAAACTTGTCAGGAAATGTTTGCAAAACTGTCTGACTAATAAAGTATAAAAATATTAAAAAGGATCCAAAATGAGCCATCTCTCTACAAAAGAATTTAAACCATCAAAAATTGCTGTATTAACGGTTTCTGATACCCGCACCGAAGAAACGGATACGTCAGGCGGTTACCTGGTTGACTCTTTAGAAGAAGCAGGACACCATCTGGAAGATAAGCAGATCGTTATCGATGATGTGTATAAAATCCGTGCCGTAGTTTCCAGCTGGATTGCTGATGAGAAAATTGAAGCGATTTTAATTACCGGCGGAACAGGTTTCACATCGCGTGATACCACACCTGAAGCTGTATCGGTTTTATTTGATAAACAGGTTGAAGGTTTTGGCGAGTTATTCCGCCATATTTCTTATCAGGAAATTGGTTCATCAACTATTCAAAGCCGCGCCGTTGCCGGTTTTGCTAATAAAACGGTGATTTTCTGTATGCCGGGATCAACGGGCGCGTGTAAAACAGCATGGTCAAAAATCATTGTTGAGCAGTTAAACTCACAGCATAAACCGTGCAATTTTATGCCGCATATTGGTGTTTAATATGAACAGTCAATTTACCCATATTAATCAAGACGGCAAAGCGAATATGGTGGATGTGACCGATAAGAATGTCACAGAGCGTCAGGCTGTCGCACAGGCTTATGTTGAAATGTCGACGCAGACACTTGATTTAATTGTCAGCGGTTCGCACCATAAAGGAGATGTTTTTGCGACAGCAAGAATCGCCGGTATTATGGCCGCTAAAAAAACCTCTGATGTTATTCCGCTGTGTCACCCTTTAGCATTAACAAAAGTGGAAGTTGAGTTAACTGCTGAACCTGAGTTTAACCGTGTTAAAATTCAGAGTTTATGTAAACTCTCGGGCAAAACCGGGGTCGAAATGGAAGCGTTAACGGCTGCTTCAGTGGCTGCATTAACCATTTACGATATGTGTAAAGCAGTACAGAAAGATATGATCATTACTCAGGTTAAGCTGCTTGAAAAAACTGGTGGTAAATCGGGTCATTTTAAAGCAGAGAGCTGATGTTATACCAATCTGAATAAGTATCCGGTCTTTTATGCTGGTTAAAATCAATCCTATCTTCGTTATTAATTTCGTAATTAGAATAACTAGTTACATTAATTAATGCCTTGCTAGTATTAATTTTTCCTGCGCCTAAACTGACCATTTACTTAATTAGTTTGGTATTGCCGCTTCGGCTGTAAAATATTCACTCTGTTATGGTGAGTGAATATTACCTGAATAATCATTTTACAACTTAAGGAATAGACATGATCAAAGTGTTGTTTTTTGCACAGATCCGCGATCAGTTAGCGACTAGCGAGCTGCAGATGCCAAGTGATGAAAATAGTAATGTGCAGATGCTGCTGACTAATTTAAAAACGCGTGATGAAAAATGGAACAAGGTGCTTTCTAATGCTCGTTTAATGGTGGCTGTTAATCAGACCATTTGTAATGATAATATCGATTTAAGCAGCGGTGATGAAGTTGCTTTCTTTCCACCAGTAACCGGCGGTTAAAAATGATTAAAGTGCAGAGTGAAGACTTTAATCAGCAGGTTGAATATGACCGACTGCGTAAAGATCCTAGTGTTGGTGCAGTAGTGACTTTCAGCGGACTGGTGAGAGACATCAATCAGGGAGAGCAGGTCAGCAGTTTAACTCTGGAGCATTATCCGGGAATGACTGAATCTTCTCTAGCGGAAATAGTAAAACAGGCAGAATCTCGCTGGAATATTATCGACTGCACGGTTATTCACCGCATTGGTGAACTGCAGCTGCTAGATCAGATCGTTTTTGTGGGGATTGCCAGTCTGCATCGTCAGGATGCTTTTGCCGCCTGTGAGTTTATAATGGACTACCTGAAAACTCAGGCGCCTTTCTGGAAAAAAGAAACCAATGCACAGCAGGAAAGCTACTGGGTTGATGCTCGAGAATCGGATCAGGAAGCTTTAAATAAATGGACCGGTAAATGAAACTGCTGATACTGCTGCTGCTGATATTTGTTACACCGATTCATGCTTCAATTAAAGTGGCGGTCGCCAGTAATTTCAAAACCACCTTAAGTGAAATTGCTCAGCGCTATCAGCAGCACACTGGAGATAAGGTCATTATCTCCAGTGCGTCGACGGGCACTTTATTTAACCAGATCAGCCACGGCGCTCCCTTTGATCTGTTTTTATCCGCAGACAGTGAACGTGCTGCCTTGATTGAAGATAGCAAATACGGTGTAACAGGTTCACGCTTTACCTATGCGCAGGGCAGGCTGGCTTTCTGGCTGCCGCAGGGAAAAAATGTAAATCAACAGACGCTGCTGGATTTTTCCGGGCGCTTGGCTATTGCCAACCCTAAGCTTGCTCCCTATGGTCTGGCGTCAAAGCAGACATTAATGCAGTTAAATTTGTGGCAGCGTTTTTCATATATAAAAGGTACAAATATAGCGCAGACCTATCAGTTTATTGATTCGGGTAATATTAATGCAGGATTCGTGGCTTATTCACTGCTGCTGCAGAATAATAAACAACATTATTATTTGATCCCCGATGACTTACATCAACCGATTCTGCAGCAGGGCGTTTTATTGACGGCTGCCGCTGAAAATAAAAAAGTATTAGACTTTATCGATTATTTAAAATCGGAAGCAACGCAGACACTGATCCGTGACAAAGGTTATTTATAAAATATGCTTGATGCATTAGATTACAGCGCGATTTTTCTCACCTTCAAATTAGCCGGATTAACCACGCTTATTTTATTAATCCTTTCTCCGCCGCTCGCCTGGTGGCTGGCCCGCAGTAAACGTTTTTATCGTCCCTTTGTGGAAGCCTTAGTTGCACTGCCTCTGGTGCTGCCGCCGACGGTATTGGGTTTTTACCTGCTGCTGTCTTTTTCTCCGGACAGTTTATTCGGCGGATTGTGGATGAGCTTAACCGGCGGTACGTTAGCCTTTTCTTTTTCCGGTTTATTAATCGCTTCAATTATCTATTCCTTACCCTTTGTCGTACAGCCGCTGCAGAGCGCATTTGTAAATTTAGATAAAGACTACCTTGAAGTTGCTTCGACACTGGGTTTTAATTCCACGGAAACATTTTACCGGGTAGTTTTCCCTATGGTGCTGCCTAGTTTTATTATCGCCGGTGCTTTAGGTTTTGCGCATACTATTGGTGAGTTTGGTGTGGTGCTGATGATCGGCGGTAATATTCCAGGTGAAACGCAGGTAATATCAATTGCATTGTTTGATCATGTAGAAACGCTGCAGTACGAGCAGGCACATGTGTTGTCATTTACCCTGTTAGCTTTTTCCATGACCCTGCTGATGTTTATTTACGGTGTGCTGCAGAAACGCCAGAAGAGGCTGACTAATGCTTGAGTTTGATCTTATAAAATATCAGTCACAGCAGCTGCTGTTTCATTTTCAGGGCGCAATTAAGCTGGAGGGCATTTGCACTGTTTTCGGTGATTCCGGCGCCGGTAAAACTTCATTAATACGCGCATTTGCAGGGTTAGATAACTCGTTTTCCGGGCTGTTAAATTTCAAGCAGTGTCAATGGCAGAGCAAAACCTCTTTTATTAAAACAGAAAAGCGTAGAATCGGCATGGTCTTTCAGGAACCACGCTTGTTTCCGCACCTTGATGCACTGGGCAATTTACAGTTGGCGTGCAAAAAAGCGTCGAAAAGTTTATACACTATTAACGAATTAGCTGAATTATTAGATTTCAGTTCACTGCTCGGTAAAAAAAGTCATCAGCTCTCCGGCGGTCAAAAACAGCGCATTGCTATTGCGCGTGCAATTTTAACTGATCCGCAGCTGCTGATTATGGATGAGCCGTTATCATCACTGGATCAGCACAGCCGTAAGTTATTATTACCTTTTATTAAAAATGTCAGCAAAAGTATTCCGATTATCTATATCACCCATTCTATGCCTGAGGTTTTCTATCTTAGTCAGCAGATGATTTTAATCGAACAGGGCAGGGTAGAAGCGATTGGAGAGCCTCAGACACTTTTCTTAAATCCTAAGTTAAGTCTGGCAAAGCATGCACATTCAGGATTACTGCTGAATGTTGATTCGCTTACCTGGGATAAAGATTATTCACTGCTGCATGGTTTAGTGGACAATCAGGAAGTTCTTTTAACTGTTGATACTCAGCCTAGCGAAACCAGCCTGCAGATTAAAGTAGAAAGCAAAGATGTGATTATTGCCGCGCAGCGTTTAAGCGGCAGCTCCCTGCAGAACTGTCTGCAGGTCAGTATTGAGCAGATTGAGCCTTTGTCAGCCGGCAGTGTATTATTAACTCTGAGTACAGGTAAGCAGAAACTGCTGGCTAAAATTACTTTAAAATCTTTAACAGAGCTGGATCTGCAGCTTAAACAGACGGTGTTTGCATATATAAAAGCGGTCAGTATTTTAGGGGAATGTCTGTAATCCTTTAATTAAGACTTTCCTGTAGTTAAATCTCAGCTTATCTATTTACATGCTAATGATTCTCATTTACAGTTCGTGTCAATGTGAATTTACGGATAAATGAATGAGTCAGCAAGCCCGCCTACAAGCTCCGCAGTTATTAAGTTTAATGGAAGAAAAACGCTACGGGGTAGAATACCAGCCGATCGTTGCTGTCGGCAGTAATGAAATTTTTGCCTATGAATGTCTATCGCGTTTTTTCGAAGCAGATAACAGCAGCATTCGCCCGGATCTTGTGTATGCCTCTTTACATGATAATCCGCTAAGTCTATTTCAAGTTGAGTATGCACAAAAGATACTGCAGTTATCATATGCACCAGAAAGTACCAATATTTTTGTTAATTTAGATCAGGACTCCTATTCAGCTTCTGGTCTGTTAAAAAGCGATAATCCCTTTGTAAAACTATTCAATAACTACCATAAAGCCAACGTGATTGTTGAGCTGATTGAAAACTCCCAGCTCAGTGATGCAGTGATGAGTCTGGCGATGATTGATAACCTTGCCCAAAACAATATTAATACGGCGATTGATGATCTTTTTAATCCGCAGTCGATGTTATCCACATCCGTGGTGCAGATGGTAGATTTTATTAAGCTGGATAAATATGTGATAAGAAATCAAAATGATAGGAATTTTATGGCGCTGGTAAGCTGTATGGTAAGTTATGCGCATAACACAGGTAAACAGGTGATACTCGAAGGGGTGGAAACTCAAGATGACTTTGACTTTGCAAAACAGCTAGGTGTCGATTATGTGCAGGGTTTTTTATATAAGAGGTTATTTAAACAGGTACAGTAATAACCGTACCTGCCTTAAATAACCTGTACTTACAGCTGCGTCTGCAGTCCGGAAATCTGATGCCAGAATCCGTTGCACTCTTTGCTGTCGAGTATAACCGGTTTATCTAAACCTTTTAATGCGCCGCGGTAGTCACTTAGCACGTCAAAGCTTTCACTGCCGGAAGGACTTACCCGCACTACATCTACCAGGCCGTCCATTGACGGCAGATCATTAATCAGGTTATAGCAATATCCCGATTGTGTCTGAATACCGTTTAGTACAAATACCTGCTGATCTTCCTGTGTGGTTGTTGGACGTCCGGTTGGATATTTAATACAGCACAGTTCGCAGTCGTCTTTGGCTTTATTTTCCGAGCGTGCAGTGAAGCAGCGTGCTGAGTAGGCAAGCGGCATAAAACCGTGGGAGAAAACCTCAATTTCAAACTGATCGCGAATACCTAAGTTTTCACAGTCTGCAGCTGTTTTAACTAACCAGTCGCGCGACAGTTCAACCGGCATTACCCAGCGCTGCATACCTTTATTAACAAACAGTTTAAGCACACTGGCGTTATAACAGTTAATCGCCGGACCACAGACAAAAGGTACCTTGTTTTCAGCTAATAACTGAATCGCACCCACATCGTTGGCTTCAACTTTCAGGCTGCCGTTTTCACACAGCTGACGTAAAATTTTAACTTCCGAAGGCGCTTCTAGCAGCGCCATGCTGGAAAGAACAATCTCCTTTCCCTGGCCGTCTAATGCTTTGGCCAGTTCAATCCAGTCACGGGTTTTTAATTCACGACGTTTGCTGCAGACGGTTTCGCCTAAGTAGATAACATCAGCTTCGCTTTTTAATGCCTGGTGGTAAAAATCTTCTACGGTTTGTTTGGGCCAGTAATAGAGAAGAGGGCCTAATGATAATTTCACGCTGTTTCCTTAAATTTATTGCCAGTCACGATGATAAGCACCAAGTGTTGTCTGGCTGCCTTCTGATACGTTTGCAAGAACCGCATTCCACTGCTCTTTTACCTGATAAGCTTCCGGGTTGGCTTTATAGCTGTCAATGGCTTCACGCCAGACACGGGTTATCTGCTCTACATAAGCTGTACTGCGCTGACGGCCTTCAATTTTGACTGAACAGATACCGGCTTTCATTAACTCCGGCACCATAGACAGGGTATTTAAACTGGTCGGCTCTTCCAGTGCGTGATAAAGGTTATTATCAACATTGAATTTACCTTTACACAGGGTTGGATAACCGGCTTTTTCATTATCCTGATATCGGTCGATAAGAATATCATTAAGACGAGATTCCAGACCGTTTGCGGTTTCCTGGTAGCGCACAAATTTCGCAGGAGAGCAGGCGCCGACAGTATTTGGCGATTCACCGGTGAAATAGGACGACAGATAACAGCGACCTTCCGCCATAATACATAAACTGCCGAAGGCAAACACTTCCAGGTCCATGTCGGTATTTCTGGAAAGCTGTTTTACCTGCTGGATTGACAGAACACGCGGCAGCACCACACGTTTCACATTAAAATTCTGCTTATAAAAGTCAATGGCGGCAGTATTAGTTGCCGAAGCTTGAACTGAAAGGTGCAGTTCAAGCTCCGGGTATTTATTGGCGGCATAATCGAGTGTAGCGATATCGGCAATAATAGCCGCATTGGCCCCTAAGTCGACACATTTATCAACGGCATTCTGCCAGCGTTTTTCGCCGCCCGGGTGGGCAAAGGTATTAATGGCGACATGTAAATGCTTGTTATTATCACGCACATACTGAGCGCCTTTGGCGAGTTTTTTATCATTAAAATTTAAACCGGCAAAATGACGGGCGTTAGTATCATCTTTCAGACCGACATAAACAGCATCGGCACCACAATCAATGGCGGTTTTCAAAGCAGGCAAGCTGCCGGCAGGGCAGAGAAGTTCCATAAATATCCTAACTATACAAAGTTGCACAATTGTAAAAAGATATCAGATTGTTTTATTGATATAGGGCAGGAATGCAGAGAAAATTTAACATTAAGGAAAAATATTGATTTAGACTAATTTTTTTTTGACCTTTGCCTCTATAATCCAGTCGTTATCAATAACCGGGAAATTCCATGTTTAAATCTGTACTTGCCAATATTCACCATAACCTGGTGATAAATGCCCCTAAAGTGCTTGCTCTGCCGACTGCACTGTTACCTTTTTTTGTACAAAAAAAATTACTGTCGGAATTATTAGATAACGTTTTTGCTGAAGCTATTGAAGACGGTGATCTAGAGTTTTTAGAAGAAAAATGGTTAAAAGTAGAAATAACCGATCTGAGACTGACCTGGTATTTAAGCTTTGCCGATAACAAGTTAATTATTGAAGAGAAGTGTGCACAGGAAGATGTGGTATTTTCCGGTGCGGTTAATGAATTTATTCTGATTGCCGGCAGAAAAGAAGATCCTGATACGCTGTTTTTCCAGCGTCGTTTATCTATTCAGGGGGATACTGAACTCGGCTTAGAGATTAAAAATCTGCTGGATAATATTGATTTTGATAATCTGCCCCCGCTGGCACAAAAAGCGATGCATCACTTCTCGAACTTCATTCAGCAGGGGTTGAGCGAACCTGTACAAAAAGAAGCTCTCGCTTAATTCGAAACACACCCCATAAAGCAGAGCTGCCTGTTATACTTCGGGCAGCACTGTTTTGAGCCGTCTTTGGCTGCTGTAAATTCCTTTTCTATATTCCTGTCTGACTAAATTTTAAACATAGCGTTTGATGTTATGTTAATGATTCAGCTACTTTTTATCTTTGTTTTAAAGCTGAAATCACTCTCTGCACAGTATTATTTTTTGCTAAATATCTGCTATTAATTTGAAGCCATAGTCAAAATTGCATCAGCAATATTGTGCTGGATCAATTTATTCTCTAGCATGAAGCGATGCTATTTTGTACTTTTGCTGCTTTTTTGCACTTTTGTTATAGGTAGATCTGCCGATTTTTTAATCATGCAGATAATGCTGATAATGAACGGAATCAATTTTATAACTGAACGGGCTGCCGTTTAGTTACCAGGAATCAGGTAATGTCTCTATTAGAAGTAAAAAATCTTCGCATTGAATACCCATCTCGTCATGGCGTTCATGCGGCCGTTAAGTCCCTCTCTTTCACCATTGAAAGGGGAGAAATTGTCGGTGTTGTGGGAGAGTCAGGTGCCGGTAAATCCACTGTGGGTAATGGTATTATTGACCTTTTAAGTCCTCCTGGTGTTATTGCCAGCGGTGAGGTCTTTCTTGAAGGTGAAAAAGTATCCGGTTTATCCCCGCAGGAGATGCGTAAAGTTCGCGGCTCCAAAATCGGGTTTATTTTCCAGGATCCGATGACATCACTCAATCCGCTATTCACTATTGAACGTCAGTTAACCGAAACAATTCTTGCCAACCTGGATGTTACTCCACAGGAAGCGGTTTCCAGAGCGTTAACATTAATGGAGCAGGTCGGTATTCCCGAGCCTCATCTGCGTATTAAGCAGTATCCGCATCAGTTTTCCGGAGGAATGAGGCAGCGTGTGGTGATTGCCATTGCACTTTCAGGTGAACCGGACTTAATTATTGCCGATGAACCAACTACTGCACTGGATGTATCCATTCAGGATCAGATCCTTAAACTTATCCGCGATTTATGTATTAAGAAAAATGTCGGCTGTATGCTGGTAACCCATGATATGGGCGTTGTTTCAAATGTCACCGATAAAGTAGCGGTAATGTATCGCGGCGACTTGGTGGAATTCGGTGCAACGCAGCAGGTGCTCGGCACCCCGGTGCATGACTATACGCGCAGTCTTATCTCTGCGGTTCCCCGTTCAGATATTAAACTGGATCGTTTCCCGCTGGTTAGTTATATCGAAGAAGCCCATGAAATGGAAAAACTTGATGTTAAAACGCACTGGCTGGGACAAAGTGAAGATCAGAGAATCTACACCGGACCGCTGCTGAATGTTGAAAATGTCAGTTTACGATTTATTACTAAAGATTCATTTTTTGAAAGCCGCCGTGAATTTGTTCAGGCATCAAATAATGTCAGTTTTCAGATTCAGGAAGGTGAAACTTTCGGTCTGGTAGGTGAGTCCGGCTCAGGTAAATCTACCATTGCCCGCGTTATTGCCGGCTTATATCCGCCTGATGAGGGCAAGGTTACTTTTGAAGGTGTTGATTTAACCGCATTGAAGTCGGAAAAAGAACGCCGTCCGATGCGCAGGCAGATGCAGATGGTCTTCCAGAATCCTTATACTTCAATGAATCCGCGTATGAAAATATTCGACATCATTGCTGAGCCGATTCGTTTTCATAAGTTAGCTGAATCAGAAGCGCAGACACGTCAGATAGTACACGATCTGCTCGACCATGTAGGCCTTGGACGCATGGCGGGTGTGAAATACCCACATGAATTTTCGGGGGGGCAGCGTCAGCGCATTTCCATCGCGCGTGCATTAGCAACACGCCCGCGTTTACTGATTTGTGATGAACCGACATCTGCATTAGACGTATCCGTACAGGCGCAGATACTAAACCTGCTGAAAGATCTTCAGGATGAACTGAATCTGACTATGCTGTTTATCAGCCATGATCTGCCGGTTATCCGTCAGGTATGTGACCGTATCGGGGTAATGAAACAGGGGCAGTTATTAGAAATTGCTCCAACAGAACAGTTGTTTACTAACCCGCAGCATGATTACAGTAAACATCTTGTATCTTTAATGCCTGAATTTAAAGGATTAAGAAACGATTTAGAATCAGCATAAAGTGCACGGCTTCAGGTGACTTTTACCTGAAGCCGTGACCACCTGCTAATAACAACTAAAAACAGAAAGGGAAATCTTCCCGCTAAAGGAGCTACTAAATGAAATTCTTCAAAACCAAACTAGCCGTTGCGTTACTGGCTGCAGGTCTAAGTTTTACGTCAAGTGCAGCGGATGTTACAGTTGCCTATGATGCCGATCCGGTATCACTTGACCCGCACGAGCAGCTTTCCGGCGGCACTATGCAGATGTCGCATATGCTGTTTGATCCGCTGGTTCGTTTTACAAAAGAGTTCGACTTTGAAGCGCGTTTAGCTGAAAAGTGGGAAAGAATCGATGCTACAACTTTCCGTTTTAACTTACGCAAGGGTGTTAAATTCCATTCAGGTAATACCATGACAGCCGACGATGTTGTCTGGACGTTTAACCGTTTGAAAGTCTCGGGTGACTTCAAAGGTGTATTCGCACCTTATGAAAAAATGGTTAAAGTTGATGACTACACAGTAGAAATTAAATCAACTGAACCGTACCCGCTGGTGCTGCAGACAGCCACTTATATTTTCCCGATGGACAGTAAGTTCTACTCCGGCCAGGCTGACGGTAAAGATAAAGGTGCTATCGTAAAACACGGTAACTCTTTTGCATCAACAAACGTATCTGGTACAGGTCCGTTTATTGTCACTTCTCGTGAGCAGGGAATAAAAGTTGTCTTCGAACGTTTTGACGATTACTGGGATACTAAATCACCGGGAAATGTAGATAAATTAACGCTGGTGCCGATTAAAGAAGATGCAACTCGTGTTGCCGCACTGCTTTCAGGTGACGTAGATTTAATCCACCCTGTTGCACCGAATGACCAGAAACGAGTTAAAACCACGAAAGATATCGATTTAACAACCGTTGCCGGTACACGAATTATTACTTTCCAGATGAATCAGAACAGTAATCCTGCACTTAAAGATGTACGTGTACGTCAGGCAATCGTTCATGCGATTAACAATAAAGGTATTGTTAAGAAAATCATGAAAGGTTTTGCAACCACTGCCGGACAACAGGGGCCTGCAGGTTATGCTGGTTACGATCAAGCATTGGTACCACGTTATGATCTGAAAAAAGCTAAGCAGCTGATGAAAGAAGCGGGTTACGAGAAAGGCTTTAAACTTTCTATGATGGCGCCGAATAACCGTTATGTTAATGATGCCAAGATTGCTCAGGCGGCCTCTGCAATGCTGTCTAAAATCGGTATTAAAGTGGACCTAAAAACTCTGCCTAAAGCTCAATACTGGCCTGAATTTGACGTATGTGCAGCGGATATGATGATGATCGGCTGGCATTCAGATACAGAAGATTCTGCAAACTTCTCTGAATTCTTAACCATGACTCGAAATAAAGAGACTGGTAAAGGTGCATATAACTGCGGCCATTACGCAAACCCTACAGTTGATAACTTAGTTAACAGTGCAAATGCAGAAACTGATCCGGCTAAACGTGGTGCTATGCTGCAGGAAGTTGAGCAGATTCTTTATAAAGATGCGGCATTTGTACCGCTGCACTGGCAGAACCTTGCATGGGGCGCAAAATCTAACCTTGAAATTGCACCGATCGTGAATGCACTTAACTTCCCGTACTTTGGTGACCTGGTTGTTAAATAACGCTTTGTAAGAAAGCAGTTATAAAGGCCGACGTGCAGATAATGGTCTATCAAACCGCTGCCGTCTGGTTTTAATTAAAGTAATTCACCTCATGCTCTTTGCTTTGTAGTGTGAGGTTTTAAGTTATAACAATGCTTTTTGCTCATTGTTACAACAAGTCTAAAGCGTTTTAATCAGTACTTTTTGTTGGATTAAACGTTAGTTTTTAAGTCTGTTTTTTTCTAGATTTAATCATTTCAAATTATATAGGGAAGTATCAATGTTTACGTTTCTGGTCAAGCGCCTGTTTCAGGCTCTGATAGTGATGTTTGTGATAAGCCTGGTGGCCTTTGCCATTCAGGATAATCTCGGAGACCCATTACGTGAGCTGGTAGGGCAGTCTGTTTCTGAAGAAGAAAGACAAGTTCTGCGTGACGAGTTGGGTCTTAATGATCCGTATATGACTAAATATACTCGTTTTATTTCAAATGCTGTACAGGGGGATTTAGGTACTTCATACTTCTTTAAAAAACCTGCTGCTGAAGTGATCCTTAATAAGCTGCAGGCAACACTGGAGCTGGTTTTCGGCGCCGCCTTAATTATTGTATTTGTTTCCATACCGCTAGGGGTGTTTTCCGCTATTCATCCTAAGAGTGCCTGGACAAAACTGATAATGGCACTCAGCAGCTTTGGTATTTCTATTCCGGTTTTTCTAACCGCTATTATGCTGATGTATGTTTTCGCCATTGAGCTCAACTGGCTGCCTTCCTACGGGCGTGGAGATACCGTTAATGTTCTCGGCTGGGAAACTGGATTTCTGACCAAAGATGGTCTGCTGCATCTGATTCTGCCGTGTATTTCTCTGGCTTCTATTATGCTGCCTCTGTTTATCCGTCTAGTACGTTCTGAAATGCTCGAAGCATTAAGCTCTGAATATGTAAAATTTGCCACCGCTAAAGGTTTAGCGATGAACAAAATCTATTATCAGCATGCGCTTAAAAACACTATGCTGCCGGTTCTGACCGTGGGCGGTGTACAGATAGGCACCATGGTTGCTTATACCATTTTAACTGAGACGGTTTTCCAGTGGCCGGGGACAGGTTTTCTGTTTTTAGAAGCGATTAACCGTGTGGATACGCCTTTAATTACCGCTTATGTTATTTTTGTCGGTCTGATTTTTGTGGTTACCAATACGATTGTTGACTTGTTATACGGGGTTGTTAACCCGACTGTAAATATTACTGGTAAAGGGGCATAACCATGAATACGATTACTTCTTCACACGTGCCGAGTCGCTGGGAACGATTTAAAAACTCAGATCTGATTTATCATTTCAAGAAAGACAAAGTGGCAATGCTCAGCTTTGCACTGTTTTTAGCATTCTTTACCGCCGCACTGTTTGCGCCGTTAATTTCGCCGACTAATCCTTATGATTTAAATAGTATTGATCTGATGGACTCTGAACTGCCGCCGTCATGGCTGGAAGAGGGCGATGAACGCTTTCTGCTCGGCACCGACGATCAGGGCCGTGATATTCTTTCGACCATTTTATATGGCTCACGTTTATCTCTAACCATTGGTTTTTTAGCCGTGGCTGTACAGTTAATATTAGGTATTGTGATTGGTTTGTCTGCCGGATATTTCGGAGGGCGTATTGACAGTTTCTTAATGCGCTTTGCCGATGTGCAGCTGTCGTTTTCCACCATGATGGTTGCGATTATTGTCTCGGCAATTTTTAAAGCCAGCTTCGGCAGTGAGTTTTTCAGTCAATATGCAGTAATAATGCTGGTGGTTATTATTGGTGTGGCAGAATGGCCTCAATATGCCCGAACAGTGCGTGCCTCAGTACTGGCTGAAAAACAGAAAGAGTATGTTGAAGCCGCGCAGGTAATGGGATTTAAAGCGGGCAGAATTATGTTCCGCCATATTCTTCCAAACTGTCTGTCGCCAATTTTAGTTATTTCAACGGTGCAGGTGGCCAATGCCATTATGTCTGAAGCCGCACTGTCGTTCTTAGGCTTAGGTCTGCCGGTTGATCAGCCGTCATTAGGCGCTTTGATCAGTATCGGTTTTAAATATATCTTCTCCGGTGCGTGGTGGATAACCGTTTTCCCGGGTGTGGTACTAGTGACACTGGTATTAGTTATTAATTTATTAGGTGACTGGTTAAGAGATGTATTTAACCCGAAAATCTATAAAGGTTAACAGCCGCGTTTAATACCAATCCATTAGGAAGTGAGGCTTCAGCCTCGCCTCTTGTATAATCAGCCCTGTAATAATGACAGGGCTTTTTTTCGGATTTTTTTGTGCTAATCAGTGACGGCAGTTGTTGATTTACAAACTACACCTAGCTGCTGAGCTCCGTCGCTGTATCAACAAATATTCCCTGAATGTCTTTCGCTTCCCGCTCAGTCTGGCCGCCATGTTTTAAAAATGCGCCGATGATAGTTTGGGTTTTCTGCTCTTTAGCGCGTTCAAGAAAATAACGTAACTCAAGCTCTGCACCAGCCTGTTCATCTTTAATAGAAGCCGCCGCAATCTCTTTATACATGACAATATCGCGAACTTCCCAGACAGCCACAATGGACAGTAACTGTTCAAGAAAAGTGTCTATTTCAGCTTTAGGTACAAACTGAGTGATAATATTTAAAGTTTCAGCTTGTTGTGCAGTATAGTCAGCGCCGCTTAGCAGTGCCTGCAGTGCTTTACCTCTGCCCATACGACGTGCAAACTGTACTGCACCCTGACCGCCAGTCGGAATATTAATATACAGCTCCGGCTGCGCAAAAGCGGCATTCTCCGTGGCGTAGGCTAAATCACAAGCCATCACAAATTCATTACCGCCGCCGCGGGCCACACCGTCGACAAGTGCAATCGAAAGTTGTTTCATCGCTTTTATATTCGCTATCATATGGTTAAATTCAATTGATGCTGCTTGTCCTGCCTGAGTACCGTTAATAACGTTCAGATCTAAATGCGCCAGGAAAAAATCTTGGTGGAATGATTTAAATACAACAGCTTTAATATCACGCTGATCTTTTAACGAAAGAACAAACTCATTAACCTCGTTAATCAAATCAATCGTTAAAATATTAACCGGGGCATTATTAATAACAACCGTTGCGATGCCTGCATTATTTGTAATAGTTAGTTTACTCATTTTCATTTCCTCATTAAAAACTAGTAGTCTATCGAGCAGCTTCAAGTTGTGCCCCTCAACGTTATAAACACTATACAATTCCAATAGGAGTTAAAAAACTAAGCAATATGAACTAAACTGGTGCTTAAAAAGCAACAAAGGAGTCTGTATGGATTTAGCCAGTCGATTATTATTATTGTTAGAAGTGATTGAATTTGGTTCATTCGCAAAGGTTTCAGAGCATAGAAATGTGAATCGTTCTGTTATTTCTAAACAGGTTAGTAAATTAGAAGATGAGCTAGGCGTTCGTCTGTTAAATAGAACCACGCGCTCTTTATCACTCACTGCCGCTGGCTCAGAAATGGTCCGCCAGGCAGAAACTCTGCGCGCTCTTCTCAATGATACGCGAAGGGCGGCTGAGAATTATCATTCACAGCCGCGCGGAAAACTTAAAATTTCCAGCTCAACACTTTTTGGCCGGCAGTATGTGCAGCTGGCAGTATTAGAATTTCAGCGTAAATTTCCCGATGTTCAAGTTGAATTATTATTGGAAGACAGAATCGTTGATATGGTAGGTGAGGGCTACGATATCGGATTTCGTGTCGGTGAACCGAAAAGCTCTAATTTGATCGCTAATAAGATTGCGCGAAACCGCCTGCTGATTGTTGCTTCTCCTGATTTTATTAAAAAACACGGGCTGCCGCAGACGGTTCAAGAGTTAGAAAAACTGCCCGCGGTTGTTTATTCGTCTCCTGGACTTATTATCGATAAGATAAAGTATGTTGATAATAATAATCTTGATGCGGTTATCCATCTGCATGCCGCTTATAAAGTTAATGAGGTTGAAATGCTTATCAGCAGCGCTTTATCGGGAAATATGTTTACCGTTACCACGGCGCAGATGATTGAGAATGAGATATTACAAGGAACACTTATACCGATAATGACGCAGATTAAATTAGCTGACTATGGTCATTTTTATGCGGTATATCCGCATAGAAATCCTCCGATAAAAACTAAACTGTTTATCGATACTCTGAAAGAAATTGTGGGCAGTAAGGTACCAGTTTGGGAAACTCGTATTCCCGGGTTCAATAATATGTACGGTCATAGCGGATAAGCTTATCTATAAAATACAACTATTTGCTAAAAGAGGAAAAAAGTCTACTGTTTATTAGCTATGATTACCGCCTCTTTGTTGAGGCCTTAATGAACTTTTTAACTTAATAAGATGTACGGGCATCATATTTGTGACTGCACTATATGTAGTCTTACTAAGTGTTAACAACAGCTGACCATCAATGTTTACGGCAAAACTTAATTATGGAGGCGTAATGTTCAATATTAATCCAATCTCAGAAGATGAAGCACAAAGAACCCAGCAAGTTACCAATGACTGTATTTGTAAGGAAAGAAAGGTCAGTGAGTGCGGCTGTTATGTGCTTGAAGAGGAAACGCCACTAGCGACAAAAATGGATGATCTTGCACAAATTCTCGAAGGGACCACTCTGCAGGATCTAAAAGATCTTGAAGCAAAGGCTGATGAATTTGATGAGGAATTAGAATATGAAGCCTACGGGTATTTGATGGATATTGTCAATGCAGTTTGAGACGAATAAGACCACGTTTTATATGAGATCGGAAAGACTCTCTAATTTCTGCAGTTGAAACAGCTCATATTTATATGAGCTGTTTTTGTCTGGTGCTTGGCAAAACTGGCAGGCTCTTTTTATTTTTAGCTGTTATCAACAGGGCTGATAATTCCCCGTTCATGTAAACCGACAACGTGTAAATAAATTTGCGTTGTTGAAATATCACTGTGGCCAAGTAACTCCTGGATATTTCGTAAATCAGTACCTGCTTCTAATAAACGAGTTGCAAAGCTATGCCTGAAAGTATGACAGCCCGCTTTTTTCATCATGTTTAATGCTCTCAAAACCTGTTTGACTTTGCGCTGTACGCACTGCTCTGAAATATGATGGCGGCGAGTAATATTTGTTCTTGGATCTACGGAAAGCTCTCCGGCCGGAAATAAATACTGCCATGCGGGCTCAAACTCAGCACTCGGATATTTTCTTGACAGTGCGCCGGGCAGGTAAACCGAACCAAAGCCGTTCGCTAAATCTCTTTTATGTACAAGCAGGCTGGTTTTAACTTGAAGTTTTAACGGCTCAAATAATATTTTGGGTAATAAAGTCCTTCGGGATTTATCCCCTTTAGTTTCGCGTACGATAATGCAGTTCATACCGAAGTCGATATCTTTTATGCGTAGGCGGGTGGTTTCAGAAATTCGTAAACCACACCCGTACATCAGCTGGATGCAGATTTTATGTTTATCGGGAAAATTATCGATGACAGCTTGTGCTTCCTGGTGAGTAAAAACAGTAGGGAGTTGTCTTGGTTTTACTGCATACCTGAATTTCAGCCCCTTTATTTCAATCTTCATAAATTCTCGATACATGAATATGAGTGCATTTAGTGCAGTCTTTCGCGTGTTGCCGGCAACTTGTCTGGAAACCGACAGGTGCTGCAGAAAAGCTTCAATTTCATCATTGCTCATTGTTTCCGGATGTTTGTAATGGTGAAAACGAATATAGAACAGTACCCAGTAACAGTAGGTTTTCTCTGTTGTGTAAGAATAATGTCGACTACGGATGAACATGCGAAAGCGATCCATAAAACGATTGGAATCAGCTGATATTATTTTTCGGACATCGTACATAACAACCTCCATACTGGATAAATAATACTGTTTTTATATTCAGTAAATATAGCCTATTTTGTTTATAAAACTACAAATTACATCATTGCGCCTGTTTTGTTGATATTCCGACAAAAGCGTCACTGCGAAGGTTATCAGGGAACTTTCTGAGTTTACCTTAAAAAAGAAAGGATTAGATGTGTTTATAAAATGTGCATATCTTCCTAGTGATGCATTTGTCGATTCACGGTTTTATTATAAACATTTATAATTCATTGAATTGATTTGATTTTTTGGTTATTGTGATGTTATTTAATAAATATGATATACAACAGGGCAATTGCGTCACTGTGACGTATATAAAGCTGTTGAACATGCCGGGCTACGCCCAGAGAAGCCATACCCATCGTCCTTTGTATACTGAAAGCTGGATAAATAAACAGTTGTAATTATACTGTATATTTATGAAGCAGTGGACGTTACAACGATTATTTCTAGAATACCCGCCCAAGAAACTGGGGCTGAGGTTACCTTTGTATCAACTCAAAGCGGTTGATGCTCTCACTATGTGCCGTACTGCTAAGCTGGGAAGTCATGGACAGTATTGTGAGCATGGGCACCTTTGTGGTGTGTATTACAACTCCTGTCGGCATCGAGGCTGTCCGCAATGTCAAAATGTTAAACGTGAGCAGTGGCTTTCAGATTGGTCTG
>NZ_KB907027.1 GCF_000381745.1 Psychromonas ossibalaenae ATCC BAA-1528
CCCCATAAATTATAACTTTGCCTGTAGTGGTAGTTCAGTTGGTTAGCCTTTTTATTTTAAAGAAAGCGGCCTGCCAAACCATGTGCCGTAGGCACGAGTCCGTCCACTCCGCCAATTTCCTTTATTCATATCTAATGTAAATCCCCTAGTAAGCAGTTTGAACAATCATTAATAAAAATAATTACTTTTCTCTATTTAAAACTTTTATTCAATAATTACCCTGTTCTTAATTCTATTTTTAAATTCGAATATTTAATCTTTCAATGCCAGCACTACTGTCGTAGATTTTTAACAGATAAACACCTGTCCAAACAAAAAAACGCCATGCGGCGTTTTTTATTGATTTAAAACGGCGGCTACTCTTTCCTGATCCATGACGAGGGATCATCATCCAGCGGAGACCCCATCGGCTCTAAACTTAAGCCACCTGTTTTCTTCGAGTTTTCTTCAGCAGCTTCGGCGATTCCGCCCTTATGCAGTTTAAACTTAAGCGCAATATTAGTGGGAGAGTCAGAGTATTTAGTTGCTTCCGCTTCAGTGATCCGCCCTTCCACGGCTAAATCAAATAATGCACCGTCAAAAGTCTGCATACCTAAGGACTTGGATTTTTCCATTACATCTTTTAATAAACCAAGTTCCCCTTTTTTTATCATGTCGCGTATTGTTAACGTGCCCATCATCACTTCAACAGCAGCGCAGCGTTTACCATCAACAGTGGGAATTAAACGTTGTGAGATAAATGACTTTAGATTATTCCCCAGATCATTCAGCAGCTGTGGACGACGTTCTTCAGGGAAAAAGTTAATAATACGATCCAGTGCCTGGTTGGCATTATTCGCGTGTAGGGTTGATATTGCTAGATGCCCGGTTTCCGAAAATGCTAACGCATGTTCCATGGTTTCACGATCCCGTATTTCACCAATCAGAATAACATCAGGCGCCTGACGCAGCGTATTTTTTAAAGCCGCATGAAAACTTCGTGTATCGACACCGACTTCACGCTGATTAATAATACTTTTTTTATGCTTATGCACATATTCGACGGGATCTTCGATGGTGATGATATGCCCGGAGGAGTTGCTGTTGCGATAATCAATTAAGGCCGCCAGTGATGTAGATTTGCCGGATCCCGTGCCGCCGATAAATAAAACCAGACCACGCTTAGTCATAATCACATCTTTAAGCACTTCCGGTAATCTTAAGTCTTCAAATTTAGGAATTTCCACTTTGATATTACGCGCAACAATAGATACTTCATTACGCTGCTTAAAAATATTAACCCGAAAACGTCCGACATTCGAAATTGAAATCGCCAGATTCATTTCTAATTCTGACGAAAATGCCGTTCTTTGCTCATCATCCATTATTGAATCAGCAATAACCGCAACTTCTCCAGGTTGAAATGGATCATTAGTCAGCGGTTTTAACACACCTTGAAATTTAGCTGCCGGCGGTGCGCCTGTTGCCAGGTAAAGATCTGAACCATCTTTACTCGACAAAATATTGAGCATTTGTTCAAATTCCATCTGTATACTCCTAATTCTTAAATTGTTCCTGAGTATCCCATTTACACTGTCAACAAAACACACTAACCATTTGATTTTTTGAGCAATCTTTTATAAACACAACCTATAAAGAAGCATCACTAACCAGCTTATTAAAAGCGTCTGTATCTTTGTGCATTTGTGCCTTGGTCGGCTCTGTTAATAATGGATTCTGCAGTTTAATAATGGTTCTACCTCTGATCGTTAATGTTTTTAATGTCTGCGAAAACTTAGCTTTAAATATAGCTTCATATTCACCATTCGCCCTTAACAAATTAAGACCTTTTTCTAGGCGCACTGCAAGCTCGGGGTTCGCTTTGTTAACAAAGTAATAAAGCGGCAGGGGGTAATAAATAATTAACTTTTTTTCTATCTCCAGTCCTTTATAACTATGCGCATAATGTTCCTGCACAATTTCATTTGCACCTCGCGAGAAACAGTCAAACCGCCCTGCTGCCAGCTGATTAAATAGAAGATCATATTTTTTTCCTTTCCATACCGTTAAACCATTTGCTTCCATTATTGCTGTATCAGGCCAGTCCTGATGCTGGCCAATCACTAATTTACTCTTAATTAAATCGTCGAGATTAGATACATACGTAAAATCAGCTTGATCTGCTCTACGGATTAGACATATACGATAGCTTAACAAGGATCCGCACCGGAATAGCAATCTCTTCTCTGTATTTATTCGGGGCAAACACTGCCACCTGTACATTACCCTGAACGGCTAGTTTTTTTATAACCCGCCCCTGCTCCATTCTCTCTGAAGGAACAATCTGAAAAGGACCGTATTCATCGGCAGTTACTTGTAATGCTCTTCTTAATAAATCCGGCACCATTGAGTTAGGGTGGGTCAGAAGACGATCCCAGACAATAATCGGTTGTGCATGCAAGTGCCGGGTAAACAGTAGAAGAACAATAATGAAACAGCGCCCAACCCCCCCCATAGTATAAGTACCTTAATGATCCGTAACTATCATAGTATGGAAGTGCTTAGTCGGATCTTCCACTATTTTTTACCGGAAGCACTTCTAAGATTCATTTTAAATAATAGAAATTACTGCATAATTTTCCTCGATTTTTCCTATTCAACAAACTGAAAAATAAAAATAGGTATTATGTAAAATTTATTTTCAAATTAAAAAATCAATTTTAAACAAAAGCCGAACTGCTCACAAAAACAGCGATTAATTAAATATTCAAGATCTCAGTCACATTTATTTATGATTAAAACATGATCAAGGCCCTCTTCATAGGCTAACAATTACACAGTTTTAACATACGATTAACATCGTCTTTTATTTGTATGCAAATAGTCTTTTATAGCGAGATTAAATTAAGCCCGAAACACAGATAACAAATTTTATTTCCAGAAGCACAACTGCATATCGAAAGTACATATTCTTACCGATAAAACGTTACTTACTTAGAGGGAAAAAGAATGAGTTTTGAAAATGAAAACAAAGCAAAAAGATACTGGAACGAGAATATAAGACTCGTTTTGTCTTTACTGACGATTTGGGCCGCCGTGTCTTTTGGATGCGGCATTCTCTTAGTTGATCTATTAAACGAAATACATTTTATGGGCTTTAAGCTCGGGTTCTGGTTTGCCCAGCAGGGATCTATGTATGTATTTGTTGCACTTATTTTTGTCTACGCGGCAAAAGCAAATGCGCTTGATGAAAAATATGGTGTACATGAAGATTAAGGAATAGCTATGGATGTTCAAACGTTAACTTATTTAATTGTCGGCATTACTTTTGCCCTTTATATCGGAATCGCAATCTGGGCGCGCGCAGGTTCAACAAAAGAGTTTTATGTTGCAGGAGGCGGCGTTCCTCCGATTATGAACGGTATGGCAACAGCTGCTGACTGGATGTCAGCAGCATCGTTTATCTCATTGGCAGGTATTGTCTCCTTTGTCGGTTATGACGGCTCAGTGTACTTAATGGGCTGGACAGGCGGCTATGTATTACTTGCTTTATTAATGGCGCCGTATCTGCGTAAATTTGGTAAATTCACCGTGCCGGACTTTATCGGTGACCGTTATTATTCACAAGCCGCGCGTACAGTGGCAGTTGTCTGTGCGATTTTCATCAGCTTTACTTATATCGCAGGGCAAATGCGTGGTGTCGGTGTTGTATTTTCCCGATTTTTAGAAGTTGATGTTGATACAGGTGTATATATCGGTATGGCGGTAGTTTTCTTTTATGCTGTTTTAGGCGGTATGAAAGGTATAACCTACACCCAGGTTGCTCAATATTGTGTGTTAATTTTTGCTTTTATGGTACCGGCAATCTTTCTATCGGTGATGATGACAGGACACATTATTCCGCAGCTGGGCTTCGGCTCTGAGTTAGTGGATGCGGCCGGTAATAATACCGGTGTTTTTTTATTAGATAAATTAGACGGATTATCGACACAATTAGGCTTTGCACAATATACAGAAGGTTCTAAAAGCATGATTGATGTGTTCTTTATCACCGGTGCTCTAATGTTCGGCACTGCTGGTCTGCCGCATGTCATAGTACGCTTCTTTACGGTGCCGAGAGTAAAAGATGCTCGAAGCTCTGCAGGCTGGGCATTGGTTTTTATCGCTATCATGTACACTACAATTCCGGCGTTAGCGGCATTTTCCCGGGTAAATATGATTGAAACCGTAAACGGGCCGGACGGTCAGGGTGTTGAATATGCACAGGCGCCAAGCTGGATCAGCAGCTGGGAAAAAACCGGCTTGATTGAGTTTGATGACAAAAACGGCGACGGTAAAATGTTTTACACTAATGGTGAAAACAATGAGATGAAAATTGATCGAGATATCATCGTCTTAGCAACACCGGAGATTGCCAGCCTGCCGGCCTGGGTTATAGCATTAGTGGCCGCCGGCGGTCTTGCCGCGGCCCTTTCAACGTCAGCAGGTTTGTTATTAGTTATCTCAACATCCGTTTCTCATGATCTGCTCAAGAAGAATCTGATGCCTGATATTTCCGATAAAAGGGAGCTGATGTTTGCGCGAACAGCCGCCGCTGTGGGGATTGTTATTGCGGGCTACTTTGGTATCAATCCGCCGGGCTTTGTAGCTGCTGTGGTCGCATTTGCATTTGGTCTGGCCGCCTCTTCATTATTCCCGGCAATAACCATGGGCATCTTCTCCAAGAAGATGAATAAAGAGGGAGCGATTGCCGGCATGCTCGCAGGCTTAACATTCACAGCGACTTATATAATCTATTTCAAGTTTGTAAATCCAGACGCTAATACGGCTGAAAACTGGTTATTTGCTATTTCACCCGAAGGTATTGGTTTATTCGGCATGTTGATTAACTTTGCAGTAGCGATAGCAGTTTGTAAAATAACCACAGCAGTGCCTGCATCCGTGCAGGATATGGTTGAATCCATCCGTTTCCCTAAAGGATCTGGAGAAGCCCAGGATCACTAATACTTTATTTAACCAAAAAAGCGCTTCGGCGCTTTTCATACCAATTCCATTAATTAAATGGTCTGTTTAGGCGTAGGAAAAATGGATGAAAGCAAGACGTTGATTGCAGTAACTAGTTATTCTAATGACCAAATCAAGAACGAAGCTAGCGTCCATTTTAACAGGCATAAATGAATAGAAAATTAGTGGATTTAGTCTCATTTAATCAATATTAACCGTTAAAGGTGTTTTATGGATGTCAGTGAACTTCAGCCTGTTCGTGATTTTGTAAGCTCATTACCACCGTTTGACATATTAAGTGACCAGTCACTACGCCTGTGCTGCATTTCGTTATCAGTTGTTTATTACAGCCGGAATGAGCAGTTTGTCGAGGTAGATGCTAATGAGCGCCAGCTTTATATAGTACGCAGCGGTGCCTTTGAAGTGCTCACCGAACAGGGACAATTAATCGACCGCATCAGTGACGGCCAGTATTTCGGCTTCAGCGGCATGCTCTCCGGTGAAAAAGTTGTTAATAAGGTGCGTATTTTAGAAGATGCATTAGTTTATCTGCTGCCGGTTAAAATATTTGATCAGTTACGTGCAGCCAGCCGTCAGTTTGATCGTTTTTTCAATCAGGCTTTTGCGCAGCGCTTACGCCATCAAGGAGCAATAAAGAGTAAAAATATTAATACCAGCCGCATCTCATCAGTAGTCTCTGCAGATTTAATCAGCATAGGCAGCTCTACAACCATCCAGCAGGCGGCCGAGTTAATGTCTGAAAAACGGGTTTCATCACTGCTGATCATTGATAACAATAAACTTAACGGCATTATCACTGACCGCGATTTACGCAGCCGCGTCTTAGCAAAAGGCTTAGACGGTCAAACATTAGTTAAACAAGTGATGACAACTGATCCTCTCACCTCCCCAAAAAATGCACTTATTTTTGAAGCCATGCTGCAGATGAGTGAAAACAGTATTCACCATTTACCTATTATCGAAGACGGCAGACCGACAGGCATGCTGACCAGTACTGATATTATGCGCAGCCAAAGCTCACAGCCGTTATTGCTAATAGGTCAAATAGGCCGTCAGAACAGCCAGGAGGAATTAATCGCAGTCAGCAGACAAATTCCTCAGCTGCTGCAGAACTTAATCAGCAGCGATGCTCAGGCACAGGAAATAGGGCGAATACTAACCTCGGTAACCGATGCCCTAACGCGCAGATTAATTACTATCAGCCAAAATGAGCTCGGCGAAGCTCCAATGCAGTTCTGCTGGTTAGCTTTCGGCTCCCAGGCTCGACAGGATCAGGTTGCGGGAGCGGATCAGGATAATGCTTTACTACTTGAATTTGAGCCGGATCCTGGAGCACAGCTATATTTTCAGGCACTCTCGCAGGCGGTATGCACGGGTTTAAATGCATGCGGTTACAGCTACTGCCCCGGAGATATTATGGCGACCAATCAAAAATGGCAGTTAAGCCTAAAGCAATGGGAAAATGAGTTCAGTAAATGGGTAAACACGCCGCAGCCGGCGGCCCTTCTAAATGCGACAATATTTTTTGATATACGCTGTATCTTCGGCAGCTACTCGCTTTTTGAATCCTTACAGAACAAAGTACTTAACAAAACAAAAGACAACGACATTTTTTTAGCAGCCATGACAGATAATGCGCTGCAGCAGTCGCCGCCGCTAGGCTTTTTCCGCGACTTTGTGCTTGAACGTGACGGCAGCGAAGTAAAAGGAATTGATTTAAAACATAAAGGCACAGCACTGATTAACGATATAACACGTATCTATGCGCTGGCAGCCGGCATTAAAGAAGTAAATACTCACAAACGTTTAGTCTTATTAAAAAAAAGCAAATTCATTAATCACCAGGATGCGCATAACCTGATTGATGCCTGTGAGTTTATTGCCCGCAAACGTTTAAGTAATCAGGGTTATCAATACAGTCATTCACAGCAGCTTTCAAACTATCTGCAGCCGCAAAATCTATCGGCTTTAGCCCGCCACCAGCTAAAGGATGCCTTTAAAGCCGTACATGAAGCGCAAGCCGGAATAAAACTGAAATTTTTAAGGCAGTTTTAAAGTGTTCAAATCAAGACTGATTAAAAGCTCTCTGCACCGGCAGTTTAAACGCAGTCAAAATGCAGACTTAAAGGCTTATTTTCAGGCACAAATTCCGTTAATCAACCTTCCTGTCAAACAGACTCCCTTGTTAGTCTTAGACCTGGAAATGACCGGACTTAACCCTAACCTTGATCAGATCATCAGCATCGGCCTGCTCCCGTTGATAGAAGGAAAAATAGTACTGGCACAGGCACAATACAAGCTGATAAAAATAAACGGCAGTGTCGGCCAGAGTGCCGCTGTACACGGAGTATTAGATCAACACCTGCAGCAGGCAGTACCGTTAAAAGAAGCGCTGCACTGGTTTATTCAACAGGCGACCGGCAAGGTATTAGCAGCTCATCACGCCCCTCTGGATCTAAGCTTTTTACAACAGGCGATAAACCGGCATTTAAATGAAAAATGCGCTTTATTTGCGGTGGATTCATTAGATATTGAACGCAGACGTATATTACGCAGGCAGGGATTTATCAAAGGGGGAGAATTACGTTTAGGAGAATGCAGGGAGCGTTATAATCTGCCCGTCTATGCGGCGCATAATGCCCTGACTGATGCCTTAGCCTGTGCCGAGTTATTACTGGCGCAGTTAGCGGCTGACAGCGGTATAAACAAGGTTAAAATCTCGCAGCTGCTGCGCTGATAACGGCGGGATATTACCCGCCGATAAAGAACCAGCTGTTAACCGGCCCAGGAATCACGTAGAGCAACGGTGCGGTTAAACACTAGATGTTCAGCCGTTGAGTCCTTACTGTCTGCACAGAAATAACCTTCACGCTCAAACTGATAAGATTTTTCAGCTTGTGCATCAACCAGACCTAATTCAACAAAACCTTGTTTTACGACTAAAGATTCTGGATTTAATGCCTGGTGAATATCTTCCGCGGCAGCCGGGTTTTCAACTAAAAATAAACGCTCGTAAATTCTAAATTCAGCAGGTTTATTAGATGCAGCATCAACCCAGTGAATTACACCTTTCACTTTACGGCCGTCACTTGGATTTTTTCCTAAGGTTTCCGGATCGTATGAACAATGAATCTCAGTAATATTTCCGCTTTCATCTTTAATTACTTGTTCTGCTTTAATCACATAAGCATTACGTAAACGAACTTCTTTCCCTAATACTAAACGTTTGTATTTTTTATTTGCTTCTTCTCTAAAATCAGCGCGGTCGATAAACAGCTCGCGAGAGAAAGGCAGTGTACGTGACCCCATGCTTTCATCTTTAGGGTGAGCTGGTGCCGTTAACTGCTCAGTTGTATTTTGATCGTAATTAGTAATAATTACTTTAACCGGATCTAATACTGCCATTGCACGCGGACCGTTTGCTTCAAGGTCTTCACGAACACAAGCTTCCAGAGAAGCAAGCTCAACTGTATTTTCCTGTTTAGTCACACCGATACGTTTACAGAATTCACGTAATGCAGCAGCCGGGTAACCACGACGACGCATACCGGAAATCGTCGGCATACGCGGATCATTCCAGGCAGTCACAATGTTTTCTTCAATTAACGCATTTAACTTACGTTTAGAAGTTAACGTGTACTGCAGGTTCAAACGAGAAAACTCAATCTGACGCGGTTTACATTCGATACTGATATTCGCTAATACCCAGTCATATAAAGGGCGGTGATCTTCAAATTCCAGTGTACATAAGCTGTGAGTAATGCCTTCAATCGCATCCGAAATACAATGCGTAAAGTCATACATAGGATAGATGCACCATTGATCAGCTGTCTGGTGGTGATGAGCAAAACGGATACGATAAATAACCGGATCACGCATTTTCATATTCGGCGATGTCATATCAATTTTTGCACGCAGCATCATAGAGCCTTCAGCAAACTCTCCTGCGCGCATACGGGCAAACAGATCTAAACTTTCTGCTGTCGGACGGTCACGAAACGGGCTGTCTTTACCGGCAGATGTCAGGGTACCGCGATACTCACGAGTTTGTTCGGCATTTAGCTCACAGACATAAGCTTTGTTGTTTTCGATTAATTCAACTGCGTAAGCATAAAGCTGATCAAAATAATTCGATGAATAATGGATATCACCCGCCCATTTAAAACCTAACCAGCGCACATCTTCTTCAATTGCAGCGACATAATCGGCATCTTCTTTGAGCGGATTAGTATCATCAAAACGCAGGTTACAGGCAGACTGCGGATAGTCTAAAGCCAGACCAAAGTTCAGGCAGATAGATTTAGCATGACCGATATGTAAATAACCGTTTGGTTCAGGTGGAAAACGTGTCTGAATCGCCTGGTGCTTACCAGTTTCAAGATCCGAATCGATAATATTACGAATGAAATTGCTTGGGGCCGTTTCAACCTGAGTCATTGCTTACCTCTAAAAAAATGTAAATCACAAAATAGTGGGCAATCATCGTATATTCTAAGCAGAAGCTCAAGGGAAATAACAGGAAATAAGAAAGGAAGTTATAGAGAAGAAGGATGTCAGACAATATACTTAAACTGTACTTTCTATAAGTCAAAAAAAAGCACTCCGAAGAGTGCTTATATAATTATCTGCTTATTAAATAAATTTACTTAACAGCTTTCATACGGTTAGCAATACTTTCTGCCTGCGGACCAATAATAACCTGCAGGTTATTTTCACCCAGCTTAACAACTCCCATCGCACCTAAAGCTTTAAGTTCAGCTTCGTTAGCTTCACTGCGGTCTTTAAGAGTCAGACGTAAACGGGTAATACAAGCATCAATCACTTCAAGGTTATTGATTCCGCCTAACGCTGCAACATATTGAGTTGCCAGTTCACCGGCATCTTCTGTTGTTTTTGTTTTCGGCGCATTTTCTTCTGCATCTTCACGACCAGGAGTTTTAAGGTCAAGACCTTTAATAACCGCTAGGAAAGTAAAGTAGTAGATTGCGAAGAAGGCAATACCCTGAACAATCAGCATATACCATTTAGTTGCTAACGGGTTTTGTGAAGAAAGCACTAAATCCACAAGACCTGCTGAGAAACCAAATCCGGCCATCCATTCCATAGAAGCAGCGAAGAATACTGAAACACCAGAAAGAACAGCGTGGATGACATAAAGAACGGGTGCCGCAAACATGAATGAGAATTCAAGAGGCTCTGTTACACCGGTAAAGAATGAAGCAAGTGCAGCTGCTAACATGATAGACGCAACTTTCTCTTTATTTTCAGGTTTAGCTGCTGTGTAGATAGCAAATGCCGCACCAGGAAGACCAAACATCATGATTGGGAAGAAACCAGCCTGATACATACCTGTTTTACCAATGATTGCTGTACCTGCATCAATACCTGTCTGACCGCTTAGGAAGTTAGGAATATCATTAATACCAGCAACATCAAACCAGAATACCGAATTAAGTGCATGGTGCAGACCAACTGGAATTAATAAACGGTTAAAGAATGCATAGAGACCGGCACCAACTTCACCTAGACCAGAAATTGTTTCACCAAAGTGCTGCAGACCACCAAAAATCATCGGCCAGACAGCCATCAATATGAACGAGACCAGAATCATTACGACTGATACTACGATCGGCACTAAACGACGCCCAGAGAAGAACGCTAAAGCTTTGTGCAGTTCAACTGAAGAGAAGCGGTTATATAATTCAGCAGAGATAATACCCACTAATATACCCACGAACTGGTTGTTGATTTTGTTGAATGCGAAAGGTACTTCAGAAGCAGGAATCCCCTGGATCCCAGCAACAGCGCCAGGCGAAAGTAAGGTCGTTACCACTAAAAAGCCAACTAAACCAGAAAGTGCAGCTGCACCGTCTTTATCTTTAGACATACCGTAAGCAACACCAACCGCAAATAGGATTGACATGTTATCGATTACAGCAGCGCCTGCTTTAATTAAAAATGCAGCCAGTTGTGACTCACCGCCCCAGCCGTTCGGATCAATCCAGTAGCCAATACCCATTAAAATTGCAGCTGCAGGTAAAACTGCAACGGGAACCATCAGGGCTCTACCTACCTTTTGAAAATAACCTAGAATATTCACAACTAGCTCTCCTTTAATTGTTTGCGTATGTGATAATTATGTTTGCGTATGTGATAATTTAAAATAGTGTATCATTGTCAAAATGTATCGCTATGACATTTACACAACACGATTCAACAAATCTAATCTGGACTCTAAAGACTTTATTTCTCGGCGCAAATAAAAGCCCCTGGTTTTGTGACTACTGTCACTTACAAGGGCACTATTTTCACGATTTTTGTGGCATATTGCCCCAACTTAATTTACGCTACGCATTAACTTAATAACTAATTTAACAACCGGAGAAAAAAATGCGCCTAATACCTCTTAAAAATGCATCGAAAGTCGGCTTGTGGTCGGCCCGCTATATTATTAATGCAATTAACAAATTCGCACCAACTGCAGAGCGCCCGTTTGTTCTTGGTTTACCAACTGGCGGCACCCCGCTGGCAACTTACAAACGTCTAATAGAACTTTATAATGCAGGTGAAGTAAGTTTCAAACATGTTGTAACTTTTAATATGGATGAGTATGTCGGCATCGAACCTGCTCACCCGGAAAGCTACCACAGCTTCATGCATAATAATTTCTTCAGCCATATCGATATTCAGGCTGAAAATATCAACCTGCTTGACGGCCTTGCAGACGATTTAGAAGGCGAATGCCAGCGCTACGAAGACAAAATAAAGAGTTACGGAAAAATCAATCTGTTTATGGGCGGTATTGGTCTTGACGGACATATCGCATTCAACGAACCGGCATCTTCATTAGCTTCCCGTACTCGTATTAAAACACTCACACCGGATACTCGTATCGCCAACTCCCGCTTTTTTGGTAACGATATTAATCAAGTACCTAAATTAGCATTAACAATCGGTGTTGGTACTTTACTGGACGCGGCAGAAATTCTGATCCTGGTAACCGGCCATAATAAAGCGCAGGCACTTGAAGCTGCGGTTGAAGGCAGTGTAAACCATCTTTGGACTGTTTCTGCACTGCAGCTTCATCCAAAAGCAATAATAGCATGTGATGCAGACTCGACGATGGAGCTTAAAGTTAAAACGTTAAAATACTTCACCGAACTGGAAGCTGAAAATATCGGTAACTTATAAACCGTATTTGCACAAAATACTCAATAATACGTTATTGAAACACTCCCCTGTCGGCCGGCATTTAAATAAAAATGCAGTGCTCTAATAGAGAGCATCAGGAAAAGCTGTCAGGGAGACCTTTTATACTAACGGAGAAGTTTGTAATGTACGCATTAACCAATTGTACAGTCTACACAACAGATGCTGTTTTAACCGAACATGCAGTTATTGTAGAAGATGACAAAATTAAGAATATTATCCCGCTCAAGCAGCTGGATGCGGCGGTTGAAAAAATTGATCTTCAGGGCGCAAATCTAACTCCTGGCTTTATCGATCTGCAGCTGAACGGCTGTGGCGGAGTGATGTTTAACAGTGCGGTTACAGCCGAAACACTTGCGGTGATGCAGACGGCAAATCTTAAATCAGGCTGCACCAGCTATCTGCCGACATTGATTACTTCATCAGATGAAGATATGAAAACTGCTCTGCAGGTAACACGCTCTTTTATCAATCAGACAGAAAATGAAATCTTAGGTCTGCATTTAGAAGGGCCTTACTTAAGCATTGAAAGAAAAGGCATACACCGCCCGGAGTATATTCGTAAGCCGCAAACCGATATGGTTGACCTTATTTGTGAAAATGCAGATATTGTCAGCAAAGTAACACTGGCACCAGAAAACACCCCCATTGAAGTAGTTAAACAGCTTAGTGAATCTGGTATTGTTGTCTCGCTCGGACATACCAATGCCACTTATGCTCAGGCAAAAGCAGCGATCGATAACGGCGCAAGCTTTGCCACTCACCTGTTTAATGCAATGACTCCGATGACAGGCCGTGAAGCCGGTGTAATTGGCGCTGTCTATGATAACGATATCTACGCAGGTATTATCGTTGACGGTTTCCATGTTGCTTACGAAAATGTGCGCATTTCGAAAAAAATAATGGGCGAAAAGTTAATTTTAGTAACAGATGCAACGGCTCCGGCAGGTGCAGATATCGATAAATTCGATTTTGTCGGTACAACTGTTTATTACAAAGATGGTAAGTGTTTCGGTGCCGACGGTACTCTTGGCGGCTCAGCTGTGACTATGATCGAATCAATCGAACAAAGTGTTAAGTTTGTCGGCATTGAGCTTGAAGAAGCAGTGCGCATGGCAACATTATATCCAGCCAAAGCGATCGCAGTTGAAGACAAACTCGGAAGCATAAAACCAGGAAAAATTGCAAACTTAGCAGTTTTTACTAATGACTATAAAGTAACAGGTACTGTTGTGAACGGTGTATATAAAGCATCTTGAAGCATAGTGTGAAATAACAAGCTGTTAATATTTTTTCGAGCTGCGGGAGCATCCTCATTATTATATTTCAGCTTGATTTTTAAAACATAAACAGTTGTTACATAAGGATCGGTAAACAACGATGGTACAAAACAACCAGCAAGCAGCTTCAGTGATTGCAAACATTGATCATATCAAGCAGGCGAACAGTGCAACTATTTATAAAGTAATTGAAAAACATGCACCTATTTCACGGGTTAAAATTGCCAAGGTCAGTAAACTGGCTCCCGCTAGTGTCACTAAAATAACCCGGCAGCTGCTTGAAAGCGGCATTATTTCTGAAACCGCACGCCAGGCCTCTACCGGAGGACGCTGTGCAATATCACTTGCTCCTAACTCAGCCTCTATTTATGTGCTTGCCATAAAAATCGGACAGAAGCTGCTGTCCCTAAGTCGTTACAATTTGGCCGGTGAACAGTTGTCAAATAAGCAGGTTAATATACAGGGTGAAGACGGCGAGCAGCTTATTGAACTGCTGATTTCTGAAATCGCTCATTTTATTAATAATGAACAACAGAAGACAGATAAGATATCAGCCATTTCCATCACACTGTCAGGGTTAATCAACCCAAAACAGGGGCGCGTAGTTTACACGCCGCTTTATTCCTTTAAAGATTATCCCTTAGTTGAAATTATCGAGCAGCGTTTTAACCTGCCGACTTTTATCGGTAACCATACACGCAGCCTGGCGCTGGCTGAGCACTATTTCGGTGCAACAAATAATTGTGCAGACTCCATTTTAGTTACCATCCATCACGGTGTAGGTTCCGGGATAATTATCCAGGGTAAAGCACTGTTAGGCCAGAATTTCAATATCGGTGAAATAGGTCACATTCAGGCAAATCCTGCTGGAAAACAATGCCATTGCGGCAATTTCGGCTGTTTAGAAACAGAAGTCAGTGATAAGGTTATTTTTGATAAGGTCGAAAGTGCAATCAAACAAGGCTGTTTCACGCAGTTAGATCCGCAGGATATAACGGTTGACAGTATTTACCAGGCAGCGGCGGCTAATGATCCTTTATGTCAGAAAATAATTGAAGATGCCGCGGTTTATTTGGGCAAAACGATAGCGATATTAATCAATTTATTAAACCCTCAGAAAATCATTATCGCCGGTAAGATAACCCAGGCTGAAAATAGTCTATTTTCTACGATTAATCAGTGCATTACTCATCAGGCACTGCCTGACTTTCAAAAAGAGCTGAAAATAGAGCCCGCTCAGTTAAACCCGAATTCCACCGTGGCCGCATTTGCATTAATCAAACAGGCGCTTTATGAAGGTGATTTACTGCAGAAAATTAAAATCTAGAATGGTATAAGACAAAAAACTCGGATATAGAAAAGCGATTAACACAATAGTGATAATCGCTTTTTTATAAGCTTTATTATAAACTGCAAAAGACTAGCCGATAACACTGCCTAACTGGAATATAGGCAGGTACATAGCAACAATTAAGCCGCCGACGACCACACCAAGCACAACCATAATCATCGGCTCTAATAAGCTGGTTAAGGCATCCACAGCGTCATCAACCTGCTGCTCATATATATCGGCCACTTTACTTAACATACCGTCCAGGTCACCGGACTCTTCGCCTATCATAACCATCTGCGAAACCATATCCGGGAAAGTCGCGGTAGTTTTCATTGCCACGTTCATCTGCATACCGGCCATAACTTCCGAGCGAATATTATTAATCGCACTGCGGTAGACATAATTACCTGACGCTCCAGCGGCGGAAATAAGCGCATCAACTAAAGGAATACCGGCGGCAAAGGTAGTTGACAGCGTACGCGCAAAACGCGCAATGGCGGCTTTATCTAAAATGGTACTGATCACCGGAATTTTAAGAATAAACTTATCGGTATTATCACGAACTTTCTGAGAGCTGCGATGCGCCTTTTTGAACAGCATCACCGCAGCGATAACCACACCAAGAATAATATACCAGTAACTCTGTACAGCATCTGAAATCCCCAAGACAAACAGGGTAAATGCCGGCAGTTCGGCACCAAAACCTTCAAAAATATCCTTAAACTGCGGGATAACAAAAAGCAGTAACAGCATAGTCACTACACCGGCAACGGTTAATACGGCGGCCGGATAAAACATCGCTTTTTTAATTTTTGATTTTAATACTTCGGATTTTTCTTTATAAATAGAGATACGGTCGTAAATGGTTTCCAGTGCCCCGGACTGCTCACCGGCATCCACCAGGTCACAGTAGAGGTCATCAAAGTATCTGGGATAACCGCGCAGTGTCTGCGAAAGCGGTGTACCGGATGCAACTTCTGTACCGATGGCTGTCATTAACTCCCTTAAAGGGGCTTTTTCATTACTTTTAGCAATCAGCTGCAGGCTCTGCACTAGAGGTACGCCTGCACCTAACATAGTGGCTATCTGCCGGGAAACAACGGCAATATCCATCGGGGTGATTTTATTACCAAATGAAAACAAGCCTTTGGATTTTTTCTGAGTACGGGTAACATTTACCCCCTGCTTGCGTAGTTCCGCTTTAATTTCGGCAACGGACTCGCCCTGCAGTTCACCAGATACTTTTGCACCTTTACGATTTATACCTTTCCATTTAAAAGTATGGATATCTGGTGCTTTTGCTGCTTTCTTTGCAACCATGAAATATTCCTTGGTGATTTATTTTCCCGTGCCTCATGCAGAGAACGAGCGTATGGAAGTCGAATATTAAGTTACCCGGGTAACTTCGTTCAAGCTGGTAATGCCGTTTAATGCCTGCTGCAGAGCTGACTGGCGCAGCGTGTCCATACCTTCATCCTGCGCGACTTTCGCTATTTCCATAGCATTACCGTTATTTAAAATAATATGGCCGATATTTTCAGTCATTTCCATCACTTCATAGATACCAACACGGCCTTTATATCCGTCCGTGCAGTGACTGCACCCTACCGGTTTATATAGTGTAATACCTGCTGCAATTTGTGTATCATTAAAGCCGATATTTTTTAACTCGATATTATCAAAATGTTCGGCAGTTTTACACTGCTCACATAAACGCCGTGCTAAACGCTGCGCAATAATCAATGTCACCGAGGAAGCGATATTAAAAGCCGGCACGCCCATATTCAGCAGTCGGGTTAAAGTTTCCGCTGCCGAGTTAGTATGCAGCGTAGATAATACCAAATGCCCGGTTTGTGCGGCTTTAATACCAATTTCAGCGGTTTCTAAATCACGAATTTCCCCGACCATGACAATATCGGGATCCTGACGTAAGAAAGATCGCAGAGCAGAGGCAAAGGTCAGGCCCGCTTTAGTATTAATCTGCACCTGGTTAATACCGGTTAAATTGATTTCCACCGGATCTTCGGCGGTGGAAATATTACGCTCAACGGTATTAAGAATATTCAGCCCGGTATAAAGCGAAACGGTTTTACCACTACCCGTCGGCCCGGTAATTAAAATCATGCCCTGCGGCTTAGACAGCGCATTTAAATACTTAGCTTTCTGCTCTTCAGAATAACCTAATCTGTCGATATCCAGACTAGCGGCCGAAGAGTCGAGAATACGCATTACCACTTTTTCTCCCCACATGGTAGGAAGCGTACTGACACGTAGGTCAACATTACGTTTATTGGAAATTTTAAGTTTGATCCGGCCGTCCTGGGGTAAACGACGCTCGGCAATATCTAATTTAGACATAACTTTTAAACGTGCTGAGAAACGGTTAGCCAGGTTAACCGGCGGCGTTGCTACCTCATGTAAAATACCGTCAACACGAAAACGGATACGGTATTTTTTTTCGTAGGGTTCAAAATGTAAATCCGATGCGCCTTTACGTACCGCATCAATGAGAATACCGTTAATATATTTAACAATAGGGGCATCGTCATCTACGCCCCCCTGGCTCTCATCAAGACGGGAATCGGACTCATCGACTTCGATATCGTCGATATCGCCCATCTCACCGAGTGAGGAAACATCGTCTTCCAATACCTCTTCAATGGCTTTATTAAGGTATTTTTCCTCCACCAGCAGGGCTTCGGTATGCATGGAAAAACTAAAGCCGAAATCCTCCAATGCCGACACATTAGTGGGATCCGACATCGCGATATACAGGGTTTTCTGCTGCACATAAACCGGCAGGGCATGATGCTTCTCTATTAACTTCTCGTTAATAAACTTTTCCGGAATATTATCCAGATTAAGGGTGTCGGAATCTAATAGAGGAATACCATATTCAGCTTCGCAGAACTGCGCTAACGCTTCACTGGAAATAAAATCGTTTTCCACCAGATAACTGACCAGCGATTTTTTTTCGTTAGCGGCGGAGGTGGTTATTTGCTGGAGTTTATCAAGGGGCAGTAAACCGCGAGCGGCCAGGCTGGAAGCCAGGCCGCTAATATTATGAGTTGTCATCAGCTGTTAACAAATACCTTCAGTGCCACAAGAGCCTGATGCTACCCATGTTACACGGCCAGCTGAATAGGTACCTAATAAAGTATAAGTTACAGCAGCATTGGCAGAATCTGTAATGTTTTGTGCTGATGCAGTAATTAGAGCATCTGTACCAGATGCAGCAAGTGTCAGACCACCAAGTTCGCCGTATGAACCGGGATCAGCTGGTACACCATTTGATCCAAAAGTAACACAACTTGCTATCGTATCCTCAATTTGAGCACAAGTTTCGACACCCGCTTTAATTCCTGCTGTTGCTATAACCACTTCAGAGAACTTCGCTTTCTGTGTATAGGTATTATAAGCAGGCAGTGCGACTGCAGCTAGAATACCGATAATCGCGATAACGATTAATAGTTCGATTAGCGTAAAACCACTTTGTACTTTTTTCATTTTTATCTTCCTTAATGTAAATTTAACGTCAGGCTTAATTCAAAACTCCATCCTTAGAGGCATTGAGCAGGTCATTAAGACATCATGTTAGTTAACTTAATCTTAACTCAAAGATGCGCGCACATCATTGCAGTTAATATTAAGTCGAGTGTGAAAGGCTGCTGCCGACTCAACCTCAATGATAATATCATTTTTAGTTTAGTTCATTACCCGGAAATAACTTATGAAACAATAATAAATTTGAATCGAGCAGCTCACCTTGCGTAGGCACACTTTCTCAAAAGGCCTTTATTCGAACAAGCCGCGGATAGTGAGTATTAGAGCTGGATCAACTTTACTTAGCAATTTGTAAAGATTCTATTGAAAAGGTCAAACAAATCAATCGTTTTTTGTACGACATAATACATTTCACGGCCCAGCACCGGCGCATATTCTACACGGCAAAAATCAAACCGAACACACCTAAATATAAAAATTATGGGCTTCTTTTGCACATAAACAAAAGTAACAAATTAATGGGAGAGGTCAATAACTTACAAATATTGACTACAAAAACATCTGAACTTATGTATTTAAAGGGAAATGTTAACTGAGTTCTGACGAGTTTTTTAACGTTTTTCCCGCTTAATAAAGCAGGAAAAACGAATAAAATTTAATTCAGACTAAAACATTGAGGCATTAATCCACAGATGGGTAAGAATACTGGCGACATAACCTAATGCGATAACCGGTGCCCATTTGATATGTGCACCAAAGGTATAAATACCGCGCGCCTGCCCCATTAAAGCAACCCCGGCTGCGGAGCCGATAGACAGCATACTGCCGCCCACACCAGCGGTTAATGTTACTAATAACCACTGACCCGTGCTCATTTCCGGCTGCATACTTAATACTGCAAACATAACTGGAATATTATCCACAATGGCAGATAAAACCCCCACGGTTATATTGGCGTAAGTTGCGTCCCAGTTGGTATACATGGCTTCTGATATCATGCCCAGATAACCGATAAATCCTAAACCGCCGACACACAATACCACCCCGTAGAAAAACAGCAGCGTATCCCATTCCGCTTTGGCTACTTTGTTAAAGATATCAAAAGGTGCACCATCGCCTAAGTCACGCAGACGTTCATGCTCGACTCTATCTGACGCATTAATAAGTGCACCTTTATAATAGGACTTTTGCGTTTTACGCAGGAAAAAGGCGAAGAACTGTAATAAACCCAGGCCGGTCATCATGCCTAATACCGGCGGCATGCCTAAGAATGAATGGCCGAGAACAGCGCATGAAATCGTTGTTAAAAACAGCGCAACAATACGTTTAGCACCGCGTTTCATATGCACAACTTCACCATCACCGGCAGCCACTTCTTTAGAGATAAAGAAATTCATAATAACCGCAGGGACTAAGTAGTTAACTGCAGAGGGCAAAAACAGGTGAAAGAAAGTAGAGAATTCAACCATGCCTTTCTGCCAGACCATCAGTGTAGTGATATCACCAAACGGGCTAAACGCGCCGCCGGCATTTGCGGCGACAACGATATTGATACATGCAATAGCAATAAACTTATGGTTAGTTCCGCCTACCTTCATAACAATTGCACACATCAGCAATGCCGTAGTCAGGTTATCGGCGATTGGTGAGATAAAGAAAGCGAGAATACCGGTCAGCCAGAAAATATGACGTAATGTAAACCCTTTATTTACCATCCAGGCACGCAGCGCATCAAACAGCTGACGCTCTTCCATCGCATTAATGTAAGTCATCGCTACCAGCAGGAAGAAGAACAGCTCTGCATATTCTAACAGATTATGGCGAAAGGCAGCTTCTGCGTCATGACTCATGCCGTGCTGCGTGTAATAAAAACCAATCATCGCCCAGATAAGACCGGCTGCAACTAGCACAGGTTTTGATTTACGTAAATGGATCACATCTTCAAGCATTACCAGACAGTATGCGATACCAAAAAATAAGATAGCGGCATAACCAATTCCATGTGAAGTTAAATCCATTGACTCACCCGCGCTAGCAAGCAGATTAGGCGAAAATAAAACAGCGACAAGTGTCAGTAAAACACCTAGCGGTTTAGAGCTTTGTAACATTTCATTCTTCCTTAAAAACAACAAGTAAATAAAAACGATAGATAAATTTCATGACTTTAACATAATAGGCCTGCCAAGTAGAAGCGGTATCCGTATATATTACAAACAACTAGGGTAGCTTTTGGGTATACAGGCGGCCACTATAAGGGCAGATTAAGGAAGGATAAAAACCTCTTCGAGAATATCTAAAAGAGGTTGATAGATAAGCAGATTACTGCGCGATAACCCAGGTCAAGATCTGTGCTCTCTGTGATTCAGAAGCCTGCTGATACCAGTATTCCAGCATCGATACAATCTTACTTTCAGACTTTAATTCTGCACTAATCGTTTTTCTATTCTTGAATGCCCAGTCGGTAAACTGTTCTTTTTCCGCAGCAGAAGCTTTGATAAACAACTCTTTGCTCATTGCAATGGGATCTGCGGTTTCCGCTTTAACTACAACAGGTGCAGGCTGAATTATATTTTGCTTGTAGCCCTCAGTAATCGCATTTAAATAACCGCCGGGGACAGAGAAACGTAAAACCTTTCCGCCATTATTAGGCTTAAGTTCGAATACCAGTTCCGTTTCTGCAGCGGCTGTCAAAGTTTCGTTTTTCACAGGGAAAGTGAAATACTGAGTCGCCGTACAGTGCTCGGTACACACAGATGTTGCAACAGCATATTCTTTAATTTTAATTTTTTGACCGTCAATAACGGCATAGGCATAAGGCTTATAATTTTCAAAATAACTTAAGGTCATTTTTAATTGAGACTCAGGCGCCTGCTGCTCTTTTTTGGCAATATTGGCCGTGATCAGCAGCGATGATTTCACTACACCATGGTTTTTGCCGCTGATATTATCCGGAATTAAGGTTTTCCCGACAACTTCAATATAGGTTGGTTTGATATTGACCTGTTCAACTGCATTGCTTAAATCATCTTCAGAAGAAAGACTTGAACAAGCACCTAATAAAGGAAGCAGCATAATTGTTATTATTTTTTTTAGCATTTGATTCTCCTGAATAAAACAAAAAATGAGGTTGCTTGATGATAGCCCGATTCAAGCTAAATAAATATATACCCATGTTACCTCAAAATGCTTTGTCAGGCACTAGTTCGGACACCAGAGCAAGACGCAACATGAGATAATTGTTATTCACTTTTCGATTGTTGCAACGCAGGGCTGGTTGTCGAGCTAGTGCACCGTAGGGCAAAGCAACTTGCACCAATCTGCGTTGTTATAAAATCTCTATAGTAGAATAACTATAAAAGAATTAAAGTGTTTATTTTAATTCTACCGAAAGAGAATTAACGCTGTTAATTGCTCGAAAGGTTCAATTTTATGCCTAGCATCTCGGCACAATTTCCCTTGCTGACTTTGCACCTTGAAGTATCATGGGTATATAAATAACGCCGGCAGATGCCGGCGCTGTTTATATAGTGACTTAAGTAAAGTTTTTAGAAACCGTATTCTAGACCAACACGCGTTACGATATCAGGACTGCCGGTATCACCAGAATTTGCACCATTATAAGTATCACGAGCAGCTAAGCGTACATAAGGAACAAAACCTTCAATAACCCCCATAACCTGAATCGATGCGATAGAATCAGCGTCATCCTGCTTAGCACCTTCAAGCTCAGATTCTAAGTTTGCAGTGTAACCAACTTTGACACCTAACGGGCCGTTCCAGTACTGTGCAATAACAGAGTAAGAACCCTGTGTATGCTTGGCACCGGCTGTTTCACTTTCAGCAACTTTATAGGCACCTGCAAGACCAAAACCACCCGGCAGACCGGCTTCAAAACCAACTAAGTAACCTAATGTGTCAGTCCCAACAGCTCCTTTAAAGTTTTCTGAAGTTTCAAGACCACCCATTAATGTCACAGTGTTGAACGTATACTTAGCATTAGCACCGTAAAAGTTTGAATCTTTAACGCTGGAATCACCACGACCAGTTGCAGCAGCAAAAGTGAAACCGCCAAAGGCAGGAGAGTCATAACGGATAGACTCCGAGTGACGATCATAGATAGCGGCAACATCACCGCCCCAGTCCCAGGAAGCACCTAAACCAGGATTAGCGTACGGCCAGTCCACTAGTTCATACATAGGAGTCAGAACACGACCGACGCGTACTTTACCCCAGTCGCCTTTCAGACCGACAAAAGTATCACGGAAACCTAAAGTACCCTGACCACCAGGTGCAGCTTCGTTATCAGCGTTACCGGCTTCACTTAAGTGGCCCACATAACCAGATTCAATCTGCATGAATACTTCAATTGAATCTGTCATTGCTTTACCGGCACGGAAACCGATACGCGACTCATTTTCAACGTTATAACCAGTGCTGTCCACGTCATTTGAATTAGTAGTATTGTAGTTTACAACCGAGATGGCGGCGACACCGTAAACTTCGACATTAAAGTCATTGTTTTCGCCGATTTGATAAGCACTTACGCCCATTGCGGCAGTTGCTAGAGAAGCAGCTACAAGAGTTTTCTTAAACATATTCATATTCCTTTAAATAAACATAACGTTTTAGCTTCGATAATCCATAAGTCCATGTCCATGAAGCCGTAATTTTAATGTGAAAATATTTTTGATATCAGCACCGTCACTTCCTCGTAAACGGTGAAAATCCTTAAATTAAAAAGCTAACCACTTCTTCTTAATTTGGCAAGCCAAGTAAGTATCCAACCTGCCCGCTTGAAAACAGATACTACCTTCGTGGTGCGAATTATCAATTCAATTCATCATCTAAGGAGCAAAATAAAGAGATCGATCACAATTCTTTCGAAAGAAGAGGGATTAGCTTTAATAACAACCACTTACAATGACATTTGATTAAGAGTTGACATTTAAAGGTGTTTAAGATCAAATTTCTCGGGTGTTTTGTGAGCAAAATCAACAAAACAAGAATAGAAAAACAAGCAGAAAATTAAGTTCTCAGAGAAAAAACAGCCACTAATTTCGCAAGGAATATAAACAAAGCCAAATTAGATGAAATAAATAATCTATTTCTAGCATGCATAAGCAGATAAACCACACGCATTTATGCTTAACAGCAGAATTTTCACTTAGCAGTGAACATGAATTAATTATAATGAGGTGCAGTTGGGCCAGCCTGAACGACTACACATGCAAAGTTAGAATTAACAAAATAATAAGGCAGGTACTCAGAACACAGCGGAAGGCAGAGCGCAAACTTACTGCTTAGAATCGAAGTAAATAACAGTGTGCCTGAAGCAAAAGCGACTCAAGTAAAAACACACACTTAAATAGATGGGGAGGTGCAGCCCTTGTTTTACAGAAAACAAAGGCAGTGTTGGTCTTAAAACTTTATCAGTTGATACTCTGCACAGCCCAAATGCGCAGCTCGGCTTTCTCAGCAGGTGTTGCCTCCTGATACCAGTAAACTAATTTTTCAAGATCTTTATCATCGGTCTGTAAATTTTTTGTCGAGTCTTTATTGTTTATCGCCCAGGTAGTAAAAGCAATCTGTTCCTGTTCGCTGATTTTATTAAACCAGTATTGAGTCATTTCGACTTCTTTTGTGACAGAAACTAACATTTCTGGCGACTGCAGTGAAAGACCGACAGCAGCCTCCTTAGTTTCACTTTCATAGCGTTTCATTAAACCGTCAATATAATTAGCAGGGATAACAAAAATAAAGTCCTGTGATGAAGTGCTTCTATTGACAGAAAATTCCAGACCGGTTTTTCTAGCAGTCATTAATTCAGAGGTTTTAACCGGGAATGAGAAATATTTAGTAATAGTGCACTGTTCGTCGCACTGCCTAAATGTTTTTTTGCGGTTTTTTGCCTTTACGCTTTCTCCACCGACTGTAACATAATCATAATACAGAGAATTATCAATATACCTCAGCGTAGCATGTACAGTTGACTGATCAGCACTCTGATCGCCTTTTGCGACCTTCATAGTAACAAACAGATCGGCATTAACTACAACAAGACGACTTTTTGGTGACAAACTCTCCGGATAGATCTTTTCTCCGGTTATCCTTATGTCATTGTAGCCATGTTCAAGTTTGGCATTTTCAGCAAACTCTTCGCTTGTTATACCGTCAGGGTTTACTGCACAAGCAAAAAGAAAAAATGTAGATAAGGTAACAAAGAACAATTTATTAAACATATTGTGCACCTGATTAATTAAAAAACGCCGTCAACTCACAGCTGCCGGCGTTATACATCGAATGATTACTGCTTAATTAAAAACCGTATTCCATACCAACACGTGCCACAATATCTTTATCATCATGAGCGTTAGGCATACGAGCAGCTAGACGAACGTATGGTACAAAGCCGTTAATAGCCCCCATCACCTGAATAGACGCTACGCTGTCTTTATCGTCCTGCTCAATTCCCATCTCTTTAGAGTCAAAGTTAACCGCGTAACCGACTTTAACGCCAATCGGACCATTCCAGTATTGTGCGATAAGTGAAACAGAGTCCTGTTCCTTATCACTTGTTCCGCTTAAGGATTCACCTTTATAAGCACCGGCAATACCAAATCCGCCGGGAAGCCCCGCTTCAAAACCAGCGATATAGGAGAAATTATCAGTGCCAAGCGGGTTATCATCAACACCGTCGCCTGTTTTAAATTCAGAACCACCTTCTACAGCCCCCATTAAAGTCACAGTACTGAAAGTATATTTAGCGCTTGCACCGTAAAAGTTTGAGTCTTTAACCGAGCTGTCACCACGACCAGTCGAAGCAGCAAAAGTAAAACCGTTGAATGAAGGAGAGTCATAACGAATCTGGTTGGACTGGCGATCGTAGTGTCCACTTACACCGCCCCAGTCAAATACAGTTCCTAACCCAGGATTAGAGAAAGGCCAGTCCACAATTTCATATAAAGGCGTTAATACACGCCCGAAACGCACTTGTCCCCAGTCACCGCCTAAACCGATAAATGTATCACGAGCCCCCAAGGTACCATCAGCACCTGCATTGCCCACATAACCCGACTCAATCTGCATAAAGACATGAATATCATCAGTCATATTCGTACCTGCACGAAAACCAATACGAGATTCATTTTCTAATACATAACCTGTATCCGCATCACGATTGTCCGTTATATTGTAATTTACCGCAGAAATTGCGGCCACACCGTACACTTCAACTTCATATTCGTCATTGACGCCTACTTCATAAGCGCTTACGGAGAGTGCGGCTGTCGATAATGCGGCAGCAAGAAGAGTTTTCTTAAACATATTATAATTCCTTAAAATAAACATAACGTTTGAGTACAGGTTTTAATTTTTCCTTAAAATCCATGTCACTAACGTTTATGTCCATATAAAAAACTACAACACAAAACCTATCAATATCTTATTGATATTATGAAACATTTGAGAACCACCCAAATATTTCACAAACAGAACAACCTTTTCTGTTAACAGAAATGTTACTCGCAGTTGATGCTATTTCAATGAAACTAGCGTCATATGGTGATAGTTATCACGAACTTAATTTGCACCGATGCATAACTTAAAAAACAAAGAGGAAGGAATTGTCAAAAACAAATCTTAGCAAGAGATCTGAGTCAAAAAAAACAAAAATAAACACCGATGAAAGAGCAGTTAATTATTTGATTTATTTACAAATACGCAGGTTGAGGTTTCACCTTGAAAGGACAACAAAGAGATGCTGCCCATATCAATTTGTAATTTGACTGACAGCTCGAAAGGAATCGATAAAAAATCACTCAGTATACTGCGGATCACCCCTGCATGAGCAACAATCACAATGCTCTGCTCAGCAGTGAGATCAGTCTGAGCATCTGAGACTATTTTTTTCCAGGCCTTAATAACACGCAGATGAAACTGGTAGGGGGTTTCTCCACGAGGAAACTGGTAATGCAGGCGATTTAGATTCCAACACTCTATTTCACTTTGCGGAATGTCTGACCAGCTTTTTCCTTCCCAGTCACCAAAATTTATCTCTTTTAACTGCGCTGATAATACCGGTTTAACTACAGGATCACGTTTGTTCCCTAAATCCTCTGCAAGCTTTGAGCAGCGCAGCAGCGGACTGCTGTATATAAACGATATAGGCAGCTCTTTAAAATAATCACTTATTTTATCTAAATGATGCTGATAACAATCGGCTAAAGGGAGATCAAGCCGGCCGTAGCAGGCAGCGTTTTTTACAAGCGGCTGAGTATGCCTGACTAAGTAAATATTGAGTGATTTAGACACTTTCATAAAATTAAAGTCTGCATTAAAACAACCAGGATCCGATTAACAGATAGATAGTCACCTCAGTCACCTGCTGCGTTAACCCCAGGCAGTCTCCGGTATAACCGCCAAGTTTATTATCAAAATAAAACCTCAACAGCAGGGTAATAATTAACAAGGTAAAGACTACTAGGACAGCCTGTAACAGTGTAAACAATAATAATGGGGAAAGGCTTACAGCACCCGCCAGAAACAGATAATGCAAAGGCAGTTTTTTCGCCAGCCCTTTAGCTTTTCCATCTTTCTGCAGACGCACGTATAAAGAACTCTGCATGATCAACAGAGTACAGCCGCGGCTCATAATTTGCGAAGCAAATAACCCCGTATATAAAACAGGCCAGTCCAACTCGGTCAGTTTCAATAATGCGGCTATTTTCAACAGAGTCAATAATATCAGGCCAACACCGGCATAACTGCCTATCTGGCTGTCCTTCATAATATGCAGACGCTGTTGTGTGTTGCAGCCGCCGCCAAAACCATCACAGCAGTCAGCAAAACCATCTTCATGAAGCGCCCCGGTTAACAGCACCGCAGCAGCTAAGACCAGTATCAAGCTAATTTCAACATTAAAGATAAGCTGAAAAAGATAAAAACTAACCGCCATCACGCAGGCGGCTATAGCACCTATAACAGGAAAATATGCAGCCGCTTTATGAAACTGCTTTTCATCAAATTGAATAAATCCGGGTATCGGCAAACGTGTAAAATACGAGACTGAGTACATCAGTATGGTGAACTGATGATTAATTTTAGAAAAGAGCCGCATAACTTCTATTTAATACCTGTTAATAAAAATACCATTGTCGACAGCGTACAATATCAACAAACCATTACCACTGTCAGGAAACTTTCCCTCCAGCAGACCTCTGAAAAGAGCTGCAGAAAGGTGTAAATACTCAGCAGCGGCCGGATCTTATTAATATTTTTCTTCCTGAGCAATGATTTCCTGAGACAGAACGATTAATTTTAATACTGACGGAGCGGCTTAATAAGCGGCTTTTAAATATACAGCGGCCTTGCGGCGGATAGCGCAATAATAATCTGGCAGTTAATTTTAAACAGTCTAAAATTCAAGCAGAGTCTTAAATCTACAGATTTATGACGTGAAACGAATCACAAAGTACAAGAAAACAAGACAAATAACCCTATAACATGCTAAAAATAAGCCCATAATAAATCAGTTACCCGTTACGAAACGGGCTCTTTTTCCAGGCTGTATAATGTTTGACTTAAATGCCTATTTATTAAGCTTTTCTGAGACCTTTTTATGAATGATGATGATCTTCTTTTTATAGACGAAGATATTGCTGCCGTTGATGATCAATTTTCATTACATCTTTCCCCCTGGAAAGTGATGATTGTTGATGATGATGAAGAAGTTCATGCGGTCACCAAACTGGTTCTTTCAAATTTTGAATGGGAAGACACTCCGCTTCACTTTTTAAGCGCTTATTCAGCCTATGAAGCCGAACAGCTTTTTCTAGAGCATAATGATATAGCTGTTGCATTAATCGATGTGGTAATGGAAACCGATGATGCAGGTTTACGGCTTATCGAAACCATCCGAAATGAACTAAGCAATAAAGCAACGCGTTTAGTACTGCGCACAGGGCAGCCTGGTCAGGCGCCGGAACGGAAAATAATCCGTGAATATGAGATTTCAGATTACAAAAATAAAACCGAATTAAGCGGGATCAAGCTTGATACATTAATGTGCAGTACGTTACGCTCTTATCAGAATATTGTCAGCCTGCAGAAAAATAAGAAAGGGCTTGAGTTAGTTGTGGAATCTTCATCGGCTCTACTTGAGGCGATCACCTACGAAGCACTTGTCAGTGAAACCATTAACTATCTGTCAAAATTAGTTGAGCAGTGTTCAAACACACCAGCTTACACCCTCTCCTCTATTGGTATTTACTGCAATCCGACTGTCTTCCACCTGATAGAATCTCGCGGCGACTTTGCACATTTTACCGATCTCGATGATGTTGATAAATTACCAGACCATGTCTCACTGTTAATTACACAAAGCATTGCTGAACAGCGCCATATTTACACAGCGAATGCATTTGTAATGAATATGCAGAGCAGCTCAGACAGCTGCATTATTTTTTACTTTGAAGGTTTTCTACCGCTTTCCGAACAGGATATCTCTTTACTGGAGTTATTTGCCTCTAATACTAAAACGTCTTTTGATAACGAAGAACTACGCCACGAACTTGAAGAGGGACAGCGGGAGATTGTTTACCTATTAGGTGAGGCAATCGAGCACAAATCAAAAGAAACAGGTAACCATATCCGCCGTGTTGCAGAAATAACTCGTATTTTAGCCCTGGAGCTGGGGTATTCAGTTGCCGAATCAGAGAAAATTAAATCAGCTTCGCCGCTGCATGACCTGGGAAAAATAGGTATACCGGATAATATTCTGCACAAACCCGGGAAGCTGACAGCAGAAGAATGGAAAATTATGCAGTCTCATGTTGAGATTGGTTATGAGTTAGTCCGCTATTCCGGCCAGGATATCTTGAAATATGCGGCCATAATAAGCCTGCAGCATCATGAAAAATGGGATGGAACAGGTTACCCGAGCGGACTGAAGGGCAATGAAATTGACTTAGTCGGTCGTATTGCCTCACTAGCCGATGTTTTCGATGCTCTGGCCCATGACCGCTGCTATAAAAAAGCCTGGCCGATGGAAGAAGTGCTGCAGTTTATTGATGATCAGGAAGGTTTACACTTTGATCCGCTTGTGGTGGAAGCATTCCGTAAGCACAAGAGTCAGATTATTTCGGTTAACGAACGTTATAAAGATATTTACTGAAACTATTCACCTATTGCTCAACCCGGCAGTAGGTGAAACTCATCTCCCCCTCCCCCTGTTGTTAATTCGATAAATTAAGCATTAAAAAGCAAACAGAGTAATTATTGAGATCAATTTTTATCACTATTGGACGCTTTGCTTTATAATGTTTGTTTTGTCTTTGTAATATTGGAAACCAGCATGTCTTTTGAAGCGCTTGAGCTCGACCAACATTTATTAAACGCCATTGCTAAAATGGGCCACAAACGCCCGACAAGCATTCAAACCTTAGCCATTCCACCAGCAATGGACGAGCAGGATATTATGGCAAGCGCTCCAACAGGAACGGGTAAAACACTGGCGTTCCTGCTTCCTGCTGTGCAGCGTTTAATTGACTTTCCGCGCCGTAGAGGTGGTTCTGCACGTATATTAGTATTAACACCAACACGCGAATTAGCAGTACAGGTCGGTGGTGTTGCTCAGGAGCTTGTTGAAGGAACGGATCTTGTTGTCGGCAGTATCATCGGTGGTGTTTCATACGAAGAACAAGAGCAGGTAATCACAGATAACGTTGATATTGTGATCGCAACCCCCGGACGCTTAATGGAATATATCGACTCTGAAGCATTTGACTGCCGCGAAGTCGAGTGCCTGGTACTTGATGAAGCCGACCGCATGCTGGATATGGGGTTCATTGCCGAAATGGATCGTATTGCAGGTGAAACACGCTGGCGTAAACATACATCCCTGTTTTCTGCCACATTAGAAGGTAAAGGTTTGCGTGAATTCTCACGTGACGTATTAAATAACCCGGTACAGCTGACAGCTGAAGTTTCACGTCGTGAAAGCGGAAAAATCATTCAATGGGTTCACCTTGCAGATAACCCTGAGCATAAATTACAACTGTTAGCGGCAATTCTGCAGCAGGAAAGCAGCGAAGAAGAGCAGCAGCAGAAAGTGATCGTTTTTGTTAAAACACGAGATCGTCTGGCCGAATTAGTTGCGCAGCTTGCAGAACTGCAGATCCCTTGTAACTATTTACGCGGTGAAATGGATCAGGAAAAACGAAATCAGGCATTAACACAGTTTAGAACCGGTGATATCAACATTCTTGTCGCTACCGATGTAGCCGCTCGTGGTATTGATGTACCGGATATTACTCATGTCGTTAACTACGACATGCCCCGCAGCGCTGATATATACGTTCATCGTATTGGACGCACGGCACGCGGCGGCAAAAAAGGCACCGCGATTTCATTAATTGAAGCACATGACATCGATATTCTTGCAAAGGTAGAGCGTTATACCGATCAAACGATAAAGCGTCGTGTGATCAAGGGGCTGCGTCCAAAACACAAAGAAGCACAGCTCAGTCAGCGTAAACCGAAAAAACCGGTAAATAAAAAAGGTAAAGAGCGTGCTGAAGAGTTGAAAAAACAACAGAAAGCCAGACGCCAGAAGAAAAAAGAGGATATGGGCAAACAGCGCCATCGTAATGTTAAAGCGAAAGGCAAACCAGGCTGGGCCGGTCAGGGAAAAAAAGAAGATAAATCAGAAGATTAGTTTTTCTGCTGCATAAAGTAGACAGAAAAAGCCGTTCGCTCACAGTGAACGGCTTTTTTTATGCCCTCAGATCAGCAAAGAAATCACAACCAGCCTGGTTTACTTCGTCACTGCAGAAGTGGAACTCATCATTTTTTCAAAAAAAGCCTGGTTTACTTCGTCACTGCAGAAGTGGAACTCATCATT
>NZ_KB907028.1 GCF_000381745.1 Psychromonas ossibalaenae ATCC BAA-1528
CAAGATGAGTTCTCACTGGAACTTTAAGTTCCCTAAAGGGCCGTTGGAGACTACAACGTTGATAGGCAAGGTGTGTAAGTGCAGTAATGTATTGAGCTAACTTGTACTAATTACCCGTGAGGCTTAACCATACAACACCTAAGTAGTGTTACGCAGTAACACAACTTAGGTGTCCGGCAAGAAATCAACGTGTTTTTGTTGATTTGCTGAGAGGCACCTAAATGGTGTTTTCTGCTGGATATTTAAAGTTGTAAGTAACCAAGAAATATACGTTTGCGAAAACATATTTTACAAACTGCAAGATTGAATAGAACAACAAACAGCTTTCTTAATTAAATTTTCGTCTAGTAAACATAGCATATTGGTCCCACCTGATCCCATTCCGAACTCAGAAGTGAAACGGTATTGCGCCGATGGTAGTGTGGGGTCTCCCCATGTGAGAGTAGGTCATTGCTAGACACCTATTAAAAAAGGCCCTGATGGAAACATCAGGGCCTTTTTGCTTTTTAACTTTTAGGTGTGGTCCCATCAACGTCAAGCAAAGTTTCCACGATTACAGCGAACTTCCTTATGCTGCTAGCATAAGGGTTTAGCCTACATTCTCCACTGGACCAAGGGACCTTGCTCTCCTTCCCATCCCGAACTCAGAAGTGAAACGCAGCTGCGCCGATGCTGCTTAGTTGCATCTTGTTTCCTTGAACCTTGTTCAAGGGACTGCAATACAAAATGGTCTCCCCATGTGATAGTAGGGCGAGTTGCGCGACAGCGCAGTATCACGAGCGGACGAGCTCTGCGAGTCCTGACCATCGCCAAGCTAGGCAGTTAATATTTGAAGAGATAGGGGGGGCTGTGAGTTTTGGTCATCACTAGGACTATTTTCTATATACTGAAAATCCTACCAGCTGTTGAATGTATTCATTAATTTTTAACCTGCGCTAAATGTACCGCTTCAATTCCACAACATCTTGCTTTTCTATCTTTTTTGTTTTTAAGTTTTATGCACTATATAAGAATACGCATGCAGATCTCCCTATTTAACAATTTGAATTGTTATTCGCATGATCTATTTTCCCGCTATGTTATGATGTTTGCACGATTAACATGCAACTGAGACTAAAATGACTACCCCACAAAATGAAAATATCCACATTCAATCAGAAACAGTATTAATTACACCTGCGGAATTAAAAAAACAGCTGCCGGTATCTGAAAGTGTTTATCAATTCATTAACGATTCTAGAAAAGTGGTTTCTAATATCGTTCATAAAAATGACTCGCGATTTTTAGTCATTTGTGGCCCTTGTTCTATTCATGATATAGAAGCAGCCAAAGAGTATGCGACTAGACTGAAAGAGCTCCATGAGCGATATAAAGACACCTTATATATCGTAATGCGCGTGTATTTTGAAAAACCTCGTACCACAGTCGGCTGGAAAGGTCTGATTAATGATCCGCATATGGATGATTCATTTGATATCGAAACCGGATTAAAACAGGCGCGTGAACTTCTGTTATGGATCTCTGAACTTGGTCTGCCTATTGCGACTGAAGCTCTTGATCCTATCAGCCCGCAGTACTTAGGTGATTTATTCAGCTGGGCTGCTATTGGAGCCCGTACGACAGAGTCACAAACTCATCGTGAAATGGCCAGCGGCTTGTCTATGCCTGTCGGTTTTAAAAACGGAACAGACGGTAGTTTATCAACAGCAGTAAATGCAATGAAATCTGCTTCATCTCCGCATCGCTTTATGGGAATTAATCAGTTAGGCCAGAGTGCTTTATTACAAACTGAAGGTAATCAGGACGGCCATGTTATTCTGCGCGGCGGCGGCGGTAAACCAAATTATGATTCTCTTAATGTAACGCTTGCTGAGCAGGCACTTGCAAAAGCGAAAGTTGATGACATTCTGATTGTTGACTGCAGTCATGAAAATTCTAATAAGAATCATGCTCTACAGCCGCTGGTTGCCAAAGATGTTTTCCATCAGGTCATAGAAGGCAATAAATCTATCATAGGTATTATGCTGGAAAGTAATATTCATGAAGGTAATCAGTCTGTTGACCTTCCTGCTGAACAGTTGAAATATGGAGTATCAGTGACTGATGCCTGTATAAACTGGGAAACGACTACGGTGTTATTAGAAGATGCCGTATCTTTATTAAAAGACACATTAAAGAACAGGTAAGAAGAGACTATGCCGTTAAGTAAATTAAGAGATCAGATTGATGCTGTTGATCAGCAGCTAATTGATCTGCTGGCAGAACGCTTACGTTTAGTGGGCGAAGTCGGCGAAGTGAAAACTGAACACGGGTTACCTATTTATGTACCTGAACGTGAAGCCGCTATGCTGGCTAAAAGGCGTGCAGAAGCTGAGTCAAAAGGTGTTCCGGCTAACCTAATCGAAGATATTTTACGCCGCACCATGCGTGAATCTTATGCCAGTGAAAATGATACCGGCTTTAAAACGGTTAATCCGGCGATGAAACGTATTGTTATTATCGGTGGTAACGGTTTATTAGGTAAACGTTTTGTTGAAATGTTCGAGCTGTCTGGTTACCAGGTCGATGTTCTCGGGCGTGCTAACTGGGATCAGGCTGAGCAGCTCTGCAGTAAAGCCGGACTGGTTATTGTCGGCTCTCCAATTGATGTTACCGAATCTGTTATTGAGCAGCTGACCTATTTACCAGATGACTGTATTTTAGCGGATATCACTAGTGTTAAAGACGGCCCTCTGCAGGCAATGCTGGATGCTCACAAAGGCCCTGTGGTTGGTCTGCACCCTATGTTCGGGCCGGATATTACCAGTTTTGCTAAACAGGTAATTGTTTATTGTGACGGCCGCGGTGGGGAAAAATACGCCTGGCTAATTGAACAGATGAAGATCTGGGGAGCGCATTTGTATAATGTTAATGCTGCAACTCACGATGAGTCGATGACGCTGATTCAGGCTTTACGTCACTTTACAAGTTTTGTATACGGCGTGCATTTACAAGAGGTCGATGCAGATCTGGAACAGCTGCTGGATTTAAGTTCACCGATATACCGCTTAGAATTAGCCATGGTCGGCCGATTGTTTGCTCAGGAGCCGGCTTTGTATGCTGATATTATTCTTTCTCAGAAGAATAACCTGGCTATGATTAAACGCTATCATCAGCATTTTGCCGAGGCCATTGAGCTGCTGGAAAATGTTGATAGAGAAGCATTTATCAATCGCTTTAAATCAGTGACTAACTGGATGGGGGATTATTCAACGCTGTTTCTTAATGAGAGCCGCACACTCCTGCAGCAGGCTCATGATAACCGTCACTATGAAGATAAATAACTTATAGGAAACTGATGGTATTATCTTCAGGCAAAGAAAAAGGAGGTTATTAGCCTCCTTTTTCTTTGCTTGTTATTTAGCTATTTATCTGGTTTATGCAGCAAACTCTTTATTCATTTTGATTTCTGCATCAGATTCAATTTCAACTTCCGGCTCTTCTACAGGTTGTCCTGAAATTTCACCATTGCGGCACATATCTTTGCCGTGGTTTTTCGCGCGAGCCGCTTCAGATTTGTGAAGATGTTTATTCAGTTGACGTTCGATTTTCTGGAATAATTGGCCGATGGCTGTGTATAAATCATCGTGCTCTGCATGGGCAAAAACTTTGCCGTTTGGTACACCGATCGTTGCTTCTATTTTTACGCCTTTAGGCTCTTTAGTGATGATGCAGTGTGGTTTGATTAAAGGAATCTGCAGTTTTTCTAATCTTTGAAAACGTTCCTCTATTTTGGTGCGCATTGTGTCAGTGATAGTAATTTGTTTGCTAGTAATTTCAATTCTCATATAGGACACCTTTTAATTATACACTCATTGTGTTCATAAATAGATTAGGCTTTTTTACACATTTTAAAAGTGATCATGATCACGTTTATTCTGCTTTCGTCATTAAGGAAATCATTTTATGACCCAACTATATTTTCTTTAAAATAATTCATTTATTGCTTGTTGAATGACAAAAGTTAGGGCATTCTTAAATGGATAAGTTCCTTGCTTTTACCTCTCTTTTTTCTTTAAAAACACTTTTGTTCATTCTGAATTACCTATACTCTTTTATCTACGCCTCCTTATATCTTGCTCTCTATATAAAAGTAGCCTATTCAATGCCAAAAAACATAGTATTGCGACGACTTCATTTTATTATTTTCACCTTTCTCTGTGCGATGAGTTCTGCCTCTTTTTCAACCTCCTGGCAGTACGGCATCAGCATGTATGGAGAATTAAAGTATCCCGTTGATTTCACTAACTTTGATTATGTAAATAAAGAAGCCCCTAAAGGTGGAAGTTTTAAACAGGCTACTATCGGCAGTTTCGATTCGTTAAATCCTTATATCGTAAAAGGCCGGGCTGCATCCGGGATTGCCAATATTTATGATACGTTGTTAAAACAAGCTGCGGATGAACCTTTTAGTTTATACGGTTTGATTGCGCAGCAGGTACGCGTTGCAGAGGATTATAGTTCGGTCAGTTTTAAAATTAACCCTTCGGCCCGTTTCCATGATGGTGAAGCAATTACTGCATCGGATGTAAAGTTTAGCTTTGAATTGTTAGTCAGTGAAGGAGCACCGCATTTTCGTTCCTATTATTCAGGGGTGGAGCGCGTGACCGCTGATAACCCGCAGCAGGTTAGTTTTTACTTTAGTGAAAAAAATAACCGTGAACTGCCTCTGATTATCGGGCAGCTGCCGATTCTGCCTGAGCATTACTGGAAAGATAAAAATTTTTCTAAAGCCGATTTAACCATCCCGTTAGGCTCTGGCCCTTATCGGGTAGCTAACTATAAAGCAGGAAAACAGATAATTTATCAACGGGTTAACGATTACTGGGCAAAAGATATTGCAGTTAATAAAGGAATGCACAATTTTGATAAGCTGGTTTATGAATATTATCGAGATGACAGCGTGGCTTTTGAAGCATTTAAATCCGGTGCTTTTGATTATCGTATGGAGACATCATCAAAGCGCTGGGCAACGGCTTATAAAAGCGGGCGTTTCAGCTCCGGTGATATTCGTTTTGAAAAATTAGCAGATAATAATCCGCAGGGTATGCAGGGATTCTGGTTTAACCTGCGCAAAGACAAATTTAAAGATGTACATGTTAGACAGGCGATTGGTCTGCTGTTTGATTTTGAATGGGCGAATAAAAATCTTTTTTACGGGGCCTATTCGCGTACCAATAGCTATTTTTCCGGCTCTCCGCTGGCGGCGACAGGCAAAGCGCAAGGTGAGGAACTCGCTTTACTTGAGCCATTTAGAGATCAGCTCCCGGCTTCGGTTTTTCAGCCGCTTGTCATTCCTGACAGCAATGCTGATGGAAATATCCGTGTACAGATGAGGCAGGCGGTCGCCCTTTTTGAGAAGGCGGGATATACACTTAAAGACAGTAAAATGCAGGACAAAAACGGCAGACAGTTTACTTTTGAATTTTTACTTTACAGTAAAGATTTTGAACGTGTTGTGCAGCCTTTTCGCCGTAATCTGCAGCGTATCGGCATCAAAACGACCATACGTTTGGTGGACGTGTCCCAGTTTGTGAGCCGCTTAAATGATTTTGATTTTGATGTTGTTTCGTTACGTAAAGGGCAGTCAAGTTCCCCTGGTAATGAACAGTTAGGTTACTGGGGCTGTGATAGTGTGATGCAGCCGGGTACGGCAAACTGGGCGGGAATCTGTTCTCCTGTTCTTGATAATCTGATCGACACTCTGATTATGGCGGATACCCGGGAGCAGCTAGTGGATGCTTCCCGCGCACTGGATCGAGTTCTGCTTTCTCAATATATTGTTATCCCGCACTGGTACCTTTCGGCATACCGCATTGCCTACTGGAATAAATTTTCCCGCCCTAAAATTCAGCCTTATTATCAGCTCGGTTTAGAAACCTGGTGGTTAACTGGCGCTGAAACTAATGCACAAGAGGCACTGTAATGTATAACTATATCCTTCGCCGCCTGCTGCTTATTATCCCTACGCTGCTCGGCATTATGACGCTTAATTTCTTTATCGTGCAGATCGCACCCGGCGGTCCGGTGGAACAGGCTATTGCCCAGTATCAGGGCATTGATGCATCCGGCAGCAGCCGTATTGCTTCCGGCACAAACAGTGAAATAAAACAAACTCAGGGAAAGTCAGAAAACAGTAAGTACCGGGGTGCACAGGGGGTTGATCCTGAATATATTACCGCCCTGGAAAAATTGTACGGCTTTGATAAGCCTATTATTGAACGTTATTTTATTATGCTCAGCCGCTATGTTCGTTTTGACTTTGGCGAGAGTTTTTATCGTAATGCTAAGGTAACGGATCTGATTATTGAAAAAATGCCGGTATCTATCTCCTTAGGTTTATGGACAACGCTGCTGGCATATTTAGTTTCGATTCCGTTAGGTATAAAAAAAGCGACATCACACGGCAGCCGCTTTGATATCTGGAGCAGTACTATTGTCACCATAGGTTATGCCATTCCTGCATTTATTCTGGCGATTATGTTAATCGTTGTTTTTGCCGGCGGTTCCTATTATGACTGGTTCCCTTTACGCGGGCTGACGTCAGATAATTTTGAACAGTTATCATTACTGGGCAAGGTTAAAGATTATTTCTGGCATTTAACCCTGCCGGTTTTTGCTTCGGTTCTAGCCAGTTTTGCAACACTAACTATGCTGACTAAAAACTCCTTTCTTGATGAAATCTATAAACAGTATGTGATAACGGCAAGAGCAAAAGGGTGCTCTGGAATGCGTGTTTTGTACGGGCATGTATTCCGCAATGCCATGCTGCTTGTACTAGCTGGGCTGCCTGCCGCACTGATCGGTATATTTTTTACCGGCTCTATGTTAATTGAGGTGATATTCTCTTTAGACGGCTTGGGTTTATTAGGTTTTGAGTCGGTTATTAACCGGGATTATCCGGTAATTTTTGCGACCTTATATATTTTCACCCTAGTCGGCCTGCTGCTGAAACTGATCAGTGATATCACTTATACACTTATTGACCCTCGTATTAACTTTGAGGCGAACTCTTAATGGCACTATTACAAACCTGGCAGCGGATGCGCAGTAATCCTATACATGAAAAACGCTGGCAGCAGTTTAAAAGAAACAGACGCGGATTCTGGTCCCTATGGATATTCTCAGGGTTGTTTTTACTCAGCTTGCTGGGGGAGTTATGGGTAAATGATAAGCCGGTAATGATCTCCTATCAGGATCAGTGGTACTTTCCGGTTATTCAGGATGTGCCGGAAAATAAGCTTGGCGGTGATTTTGATATCAGCACGGATTATCATGATGCCTATATGGTTAAACAGATAGAAAAGGAAGGCTGGATACTCTGGCCGTTAATCCCTTTTTATTATGACAGCATTAATTATGAATTAACTGAGTCAGCCCCTTCGCCGCCGAATCATATTAATTATTTAGGCACCGATGATCAGGGCCGGGATGTGGCTGCACGTCTGGTTTACGGTTTTAGAATTTCTGTTTTTTTTGCTCTGGCACTAACTTTATGCAGTTCGATTATTGGTGTTATTGTCGGCGCGGTTAACGGCTATTACGGTGGGCGCATTGACCTTTTCGGGCAGAGGCTGCTGGAGATCTGGGAAGGTCTGCCTATGCTGTTTATGCTGATAATTTTAGCCAGTTTTGTTGAGCCTACTTTTCTGTGGCTGTTAGGGTTAATGATTTTATTCAGCTGGCCGGGGTTAGTGGGCATTGTAAGAGCTGAATTTTTGCGAGGCCGAAACTTAGAGTATGTTAAAGCAGCTAGAGCACTTGGTGTGTCGGATAACCAGATTATGTTCCGTCATATTTTACCTAATGCACTTATTGCGACACTGACATTTATGCCTTATCTGTTTACCGGCGCACTGACAACTCTGACCTCTCTTGATTTTCTAGGGTTTGGTCTACCTCTGGGCTCCGCCTCATTAGGTGAGATGGTTGCACAGGGGAAAAATAACCTGCATGCGCCCTGGCTGGCGATCAGTGCCTTTATCTCCCTTTCCAGCATTCTTGTTCTGCTTGTTTTTATTGGTGAAGCTGTTCGTGATGCATTTGACCCTAGGAAAATTCTATGAGTTTAGATAATGCGGGCCAGCCTTTATTAAAAGTGCAGGATCTGTCTGTTAGTTTTGCTGAACAGGTGGTGGTTGAATGCCTTAATTTCGAACTGCAGCGTGGTAAAACTTTAGCGCTGGTTGGAGAAAGCGGATCCGGAAAATCGGTGACTGCGCTGTCTATTCTGCAGCTGCTTCCGTATCCGCACGCACATCATAAGAAAGGCGAAATCTACTTGTCCGGGCAGGCCGTGGTAGGTAAGGGGGAAAAGGTTTTACAGGCGATCCGCGGTAATAAAGTCAGTATGATATTTCAAGAGCCGATGACGTCACTTAATCCGCTGCATACCATAAATAAACAGATTGCTGAGACGCTTTTATTACATAAGGGACTAACAGGAAAACCTGCCGCCAGAAGAATTATTGAGTTACTGGAATTAGTGGGATTAGATAATGCTGCAAGCCGTTTATCTTCTTATCCCCATGAACTTTCCGGCGGTCAGCGCCAGCGGGTTATGATCGCCATGGCTTTAGCTAATGAACCTGAGCTGCTAATTGCAGATGAACCGACCACCGCATTAGATGTCACTATTCAAAAGCAGATATTGGAGCTGCTTAAATCTCTGCAGAAACGTCTTAATATGGGCATTCTGCTGATAACTCATGATCTGCATATTGTGCGTAATTTTGCTGATGATGTGGTAGTCATGTGTGACGGCAGGCAGATTGAATCTAATAAGACCGAAAGTTTATTCAGTGCACCTCAGCAGAGTTATACAAAAAAATTGTTATCTTCAGAGCCGCAGGGGCAAATGCCTGTACTTCAGGAGCATAATCTTATTTTAAGCGCAGAAAATATTAATGTTTCATTTCCACTGAGCAAGAACTTTTGGGGAAAAGTAACCTCTAAGTTATATGCAGTTAAAAATGCCGGTCTGCAGGTTCACCAGGGCGAAACGGTTGCGATTGTTGGTGAAAGCGGTGCCGGTAAAAGCACTCTCGCACAAGCTGTACTGCAGCTCAATGATAGTGAAGGCAAAGTTGTTTATTTAGGGCAGCGTATCGACCAGTTAAAAAACAGTGCGATGCGCCAGGTTCGCCGTTCTCTGCAGATTGTCTTTCAGGATCCTTTTGCCAGTTTAAGCCCGCGTATGTCGGTGCATGAAATTGTTGCTGAAGGTCTGCGTGTGCATAGTGCTATGGATGAAACACAAATTGAACTTGAAGTGCAGCGGGTTTTAGACAAGGTAGGCTTAGATAAAAACAGTGGAATACGTTATCCGCATGAATTTTCAGGCGGTCAGAGGCAGCGTATCTCCATTGCCAGGGCATTGATATTAAAGCCGAAATTAATCGTGTTAGATGAACCTACCTCTGCACTTGACCGCACGATTCAGAAACAAATTCTGGAATTGTTAATTGATTTGCAAAAAGAGTTTTCATTAAGCTATATTTTTATCAGTCATGATTTATCTGTAGTGCGGGCAGTCAGCCATCGTGTTGTGGTAATGCAGGCCGGGAAAATTATCGAGCAGGGGCTGACCAGTGAAATATTTGGGCATGCGCAGGAAAAATATACCCAGATACTATTATCTTCAGCAGCCTTATGATGTTATAAATACTTTTTATTGCTATAAAGTAGGTTGCTATGAATAAAATACTTGTTGTATGTCTTTATTTTTTCTCGATATCTGCTTTGGCAGTTTCTTATTCTCTGGAGCAGCAGAGAGAAATTTACTCACAGGCTAGAGAGTTACAAAAAGAACAAAAATGGTCTAAAGCGCAGGCACAGGCTAAGCTGATTTCTGATTATCCTCTAGCTTATCTGCTTGATTATTATCACCTTAAAGCAAGTTTCAGCAAAAGCAGTCTGGCGGCCGTACGTGTTTATCTTAAACAGTACCCTAACCGGCGGATCAGTGATGATCTGCAGCGCGATTATTTGTATTACCTGGCTAAGAATGAATACTGGAATGAGTTCCTTTCTTTTTACCCTAAACTGCCTAACACTCCCTCGTTGAAATGTTCCCATATTAAGGCACAGATAAAACAAGGGGCCTCTGCAACAATCTGGCCGGCGGCAAGAAAAGTCTGGTTAAGCGGATTTTCCCAACCTAATGCCTGTGATGAGGTTTTTGAGCACTACAAAAGCAATAAAAAGATATCTGCCAAACTAATCTGGAAACGCTTTGAATTAGCCTATTTAAATAATAATAAAGGCATAATGTCTTATCTGATCAGTTTAATGCCTGCAGAGGATAAAACTTTAGCTAAAAAATTATACGCGCTTAATAAACGTCCTGACAAATTATTAAATTCGCCCTTATTTAAAAACAGGCAGCAGAAAAGTTTTGCATTTTTAGCAACGAGTATCAAAAGATTAGCAAGAAAAGAGGTAAGTCTAGGGCTGCAGGCGTTTTCTGTTTACCAGAAAAATATTGCGTTTACCCTGCGGGAAGAGATACAGATAAAGCGGTATCTCGCATCACTTATTTTAAGTCGTAATGAAATTAAGCACTTTACCTGGTTAGATGCTGAGCTGCTCAGCATAGGGGACAGTTCGTTAATTGAACGCCGTATTCGTTATGCCATTAAGTTTAATAACTGGAAAGATATAGAACACTGGTTAACTAAGCTGCCGCCGGCCCGAAAACAGCATCAAAAATGGGTATACTGGCAGGCGCGAGTATTGGAAAATAATAAACAAGATGTACAGGCGAATATGCTTTACCAGAAAATTGCAGCTAAGCGAACTTATTACGGTTTTCTGGCCGCTCAAAAACTAGGTATTGCCTACCAGTTTAATGCACAGTTAGTGATGGATCAGCTGCAGAGCTTGAGTTATCTGCAGGCTGATCTCGCACATATTGAAGAACTGGTATTTAACAAACATAACTCCTTGTTAAAGCGAGAATGGGAAGCTTTACTTAAACGCCGAGGCGGCAGGCAGCAGCAGCAGTTAGGTCTGTATGCTTTTCAGAAAGGCTGGGCGCACTTGTCTGTACTTGCAAGCATCCGTTCAAAAAGCTGGGATGCTTTAAATATTCGTTTTCCAGAAGTTAAACCTGAACTGTTTTTAGCTAATGCAGATAAATATCAGCTTGACTCTACCTATCTTTACGCCATTACCCGTCAGGAAAGCTCTTTTGATGAGTATGCAAATTCACCTGTCGGAGCGCGTGGTTATATGCAGCTGATGCCGCAGACTGCGAAGGAAACTGCCAGAAAAATAGGTCTGAAAGAGTATAAGAAAAAAGCGCAGTTAACCCAGGGAGAAATTAATGTTCAGTTAGGCAGCGCGTATTTCGATATGCTGCTTAAGCGTTATGAAGGTAATCGAATTTTAGCAACGGCGGCTTACAACGCCGGACCTCATCGTGTAGATCGCTGGCGCGGTAAGAGAAAAGGACGCGCAGAGCAGGGACTTGCCATGGACAGCTGGATAGAAACTATTCCCTATAATGAAACCCGACGCTATGTAAAAAATGTTTTAGCTTATAACGTTATATATCAGCATATTTTAGATAAACCACTGGAATTTTTTAATGCTAAAGAGCTGAATGCCCGCTATTAACTGGTGTGACTTCGGCAGACCTGTCTGCCGCTCATTACCAGCATTGATCATTATTCGTTGTACCATTACTGGTATGGTTACTGTCTTGGTCTATAAATAATGTCCGGCATTGCGCTTCATCATTAGCCTGGCTTGTGTCGTTTTTGGCGGATGCTTTTATTAAATAAGTGCCGGCTCCGGCAGAAACCGGGGTAAAAATATAATATTCGCTGTCTTCCAAACCGAGTGCGCTTTTATCGTTTGAGTAGCTGGGGCTTAATATATGCAGTGCACTTTGTTTTAGCTGTGCTTTTATTAATTCAGTTTGTGCGTCTCCACGTCTAGCTGTAATCATATAAGACTGGTAGGAGGGATAAGCAATGGAGGCTAATATGCCGATAACTGCAATTACAATTAAAGCTTCGATTAACGTGAACCCTTGATTTTTTTTCATAAAGTAACCTCATAGGCGCTTGTTATCATTAGTGAAGATAATTATTTGATTAGTTTAGAGCTTTATTCTCAGAGCTGCATATGTTTTTTGACTGCACATGTTCAGCGGCTGCGCAGCTAAGGTGGCTCTACACTTGGTAATCAATCACTTATAAAGTGACTTACTGTGATGGAGTAATATTGTTGTGATTCGAAGTGTTTTGGTTCTAATTGTTATTCGCTAATTACTGCTCAGGAAAGAACTTTGTTCTGTTATATGGAGATGGTACTTTGTATGATGGTTAGGTGTTCGGCAGCTGTGATGCTGCCGTCATTCATAATGCTGATTATATCAATTTAATGCCGCGACTAAAGTGCATATCGTCACTAACTTATATTTTCCTGCTGCCTGTCTGCAGGCATAATTTATTTTACTACATCCAACGTTTCATCACTTTCTTACTGTTTGTCTGCAGGAATAATCCTATTCAAATAATTGTTTTACTACATTCAAAGTTTCATCACTTTCTTACTGTTTTTCTGCAGGAATAATCCTATTCAAATAATTGTTTTATTACATTCAAAGTTTCATCACTTTCTTACTGTTTGTCTGCAGGAATAATTCTATTCAAATAATTGTTTTACTACATTCAAAGATTCATCACTTTCTTACTGTTTTTCTGCAGGAATAATCCTATTCAAATAATTGTTTTACTACATTCAAAGTTTCATCAATTTTCTTACTATTGCTCGGAGTAATAAAAATAGTATCGTCGCCGGCAATGGTGCCTAATATGCCCTCTGCTTTGCCTATTGAGTCTAACAGTCGTGCGATCAGCTGTGCGGCGCCCGGGCTGGTACGAATAACAATCAGGCTGTCATTACGGTCAATATCTAATACAAGGTTTTTTAACGGGCTGGTGGTTGTCGGAATACCAAGTTCAGCCGGCAGGCAGTAGACCATTTCTCTTTTGGCATTACGTGTGCGCACTGCTCCGGTTTTGCTTAACATCCGCGAGACTTTTGATTGGTTAATATTATGAAAACCAGCTTGTTGTAATGCGTCGACGATTTCACCTTGAGAGCTTAGGCGCTCTTTTTTTAATAAGGCTTTAAAGAAATCCATTAGTTCAGTTGATTGTTTCATATTAAAAATTACTCATTTAATTACTTTAAAAATTATGGGCAATGATAAGTTATATTGGGCAATTATCAACAACTTAATTGTCAAAATAAGTGCATAATTATGCGTTTTTGAGCTATACCTTGTAAATAGATAGTTTATAAATTGCAGGATTGTTATAATGTCGAATTTTTGTCCTAGATAGTTAAATTTTTACCATGAATATCTCTTTTGTATGTAGTGCTTATTGGAAGTTAAACATTATGTTTTTGTCACGCCTTAGTATATTTTGCCTGTGTTTATTGTCTTCTTCATATTTATCAGCTGCCGAGCCGAATGAACTGCTTGTGGTTAACTTTGCCACTGAAAGCAATTATTACCCCTTTGAATACTTAAATGAGCAGCAGGAGCTTGAGGGATTTGATATCGATATTGCTAATGCAGTATGCCGGGCTGCAAATTTATCCTGCAGTTTTCATCCGCAAAGCTTTGACAGTCTATTATTAACCCTGCAGTTCGGCCGTTTTGATGCTGTGATTGCGGCTCTGGATATTACCGATGAACGAAAGGAAAAGGTTGATTTTTCAGACTCATATTATAAGAATCCACCTGTTTTTGTGAGTGTAAAATCGTCCTCGGATGAGTTTTCAATCGCTGGTAAGTTTATCGGTGTAAAAGCGAATACCTCTAACCAGGATTATTTAATCAGATATGCAAAAGAAGACAGTTTTATTATCTCTTATCTGACCGTATCTGATGCGTTAATAGATTTAAAAAATGGGAAAATAGACGGCGCTTTTGCCGATTATGCAGTGATAGCTGACTTTTTAAAGCAGGAAGAGAATGAAAAATATTTTTCCATTCGCCGTACCGAAAATATGTTTATTCATGAGTTTTCGCAGGGCTACGGTATTGCTGTTAAAAAAGGCAATGATCAATTACGGGAACGATTAAACCTCGGCTTGAAAAAAATTGTTGAAAACGGCACTTATCAAAAAATATATGACCTGTATTTTTAGCAAATGTTTATTATATAAAATAAGCGTCAGCTCTCTTTAAATTCACTTATTTTGCCATGCACTTTTACATCGCTCACAATTGTTTAACATTTTTTACATTAGCTAGTATTTTTGATTAAAATCTCTTAGATATTATTACCTTAATAACTATTTTGGAGATCATTATGAAAGTTGTAAAAGTTGCTGTTCTTGGTGCCGCTGGTGGTATTGGCCAGGCACTCGCGTTATTGCTAAAACTTGATTTACCTGAAAATTCAATCTTATCGCTTTATGATGTTGCCCCCGTTACTCCCGGTGTAGCAAAAGACTTAAGCCATATCCCGACCAGTGTACAGGTAGAAGGTTATGCGGGAGATGATCCTACACCTGCTCTTGAAGGTGCTGACGTGGTACTTATTTCTGCTGGTGTTGCGCGTAAACCGGGTATGGACCGCTCAGATCTTTTTAATATTAATGCCGGTATTATCAAAAACCTTGTTGGAAAAGTCGCACAGGTTGCTCCCGAAGCCTGTATAGGCATCATCACTAACCCGGTTAATACAACCGTTGCTATTGCTTCGGAAGTACTTAAAGAAGCGGGCGTATACAATAAAAGAAAACTATTTGGTATTACGACACTAGACGTTATTCGAGCTGAAGATTTTGTTGCTGAGAAAAAAGGTCTGCCGGCTGAACATGTTCGTGTAAATGTTATCGGCGGTCATAGCGGTACAACTATTTTACCGGTACTTTCACAGGTACAAGGTGTGGAGTTTACGGATCAGGAAGTTATTGAACTGACAGATCGCATTCAAAATGCAGGTACAGAGGTTGTTAATGCTAAAGCCGGCGGCGGTTCTGCGACATTATCAATGGCCCGCGCAGCTTCTATTTTTGGTATCAACTTAGTACAGGCGCTGCTTGGTAAGCAGGGAATCATTCAAAACGCTTACGTAGACGGTGGTAATTCATGTTCTCCATTTTTCACACAGCCGCTGCTGTTAGGCAAAAAAGGCATTGAGCGGGTTTTACCTTTTGGTGAACTAAGTGATTTTGAAGAAGAAATAAAAGAGAAAATGTTAGCTGTTTTACATGCTGATATTGAGAAAGGTATTGAATTTGTAAAAAATAATCCGTAATTAAGCCTATCTGACTAACATTTTTAAAAAGCCGGTATATGCCGGCTTTTTTTATAGCTATACTTTAAACCTAACTACTTGTTAACAGGGTATAAAAATGAAAGTTTCGGAAGTAATGACAACACGTGTAGTGACTGTTGAAATGGATGACCGTTTAACAGTTGTTAAAGAGATTCTTGATTGTGCCCCTTTTCGTCACCTGTTAGTTATTGAAGATGAGGAGCTGCAGGGAGTGATCAGTGATCGTGATTTATTACGCAGTTTAAGCCCGTTTTTAGGTACTGATGCAGAATCGGTACGTGATACCGCAACAATTAAGCAGCGTGCCCACCAGGTGATGACGCGTAATCCAACGACTATTAATGGAGGTATGTTAGTACGTGACGCTTTAAGACTTATGTTAGAGCAGAATATCGGCTGTTTACCGGTACTGGACAATGGCCGGATCCGAGGGATCCTTACCTGGCATGACGGTGTACGTGCTTTACTGGATGAGTAAGCGCCTAACTATTAGTAATCAGCATCTCTGTTTCCCGGCAATAGCATAAAATGAAATATTAAATCACTTTTTAATGTTTTAACTCGTGTAAATATTTCTTTATAGTGTTCTTCTATCGATAATAATAGAGTGCTGCTATGGATTACCTACCAATTTTTACCAAACTAGAAAACCGCCCGTGTCTTGTTATCGGAGGTGGTAGTGTCGCTTTACGTAAAGTGCATTTACTGCTTAAAGCCGGTGCAGAAGTCACTGTTTGCGCTCTTCAATTTCATTCATCGTTATTAGAAAAAGGTAATGCACAGCAGATTACTCTCCTGCAGCAGGCTTTTTCCCCGGAACTGCTGAATAATAAATGGCTGGTGATTGCCGCTACCAATAATAAAGAGGTAAATCAGCTGGTGGCTGATAAGGCGGATCTGCAGCAGATACTGGTAAATGTTGTTGACAGCCCGGAACAGTCCAGTTTTATTATGCCTTCCATTGTGGATCGTTCCCCGATTGTGGTGGCAATTTCCAGCGGCGGCAAAGCACCGGTATTAGCGCGTTTAATACGTGAACGCTTGGAAGCACTATTACCTATGCATTTAGGGCGCTTAGCCGCTATCTCAGGAGAGTTTCGCCATCGTGTAAAAGCGGTTATAAAAAATGTTTCTCTGCGTAGAAGGTATTGGGAAAAGTTATTCGGTAATGGTGAATTAGCTAATATTCTACAGAAAGGGCAGACAGCAAAAGCGGTGGAGTTAATGGAAAGCAGTTTAACTGAAGATGTGGCTCGCGGCGATGTTGCACTAGTTGGTGCAGGCCCTGGAGATCCGTCTTTATTGACATTAAAAGCACTGCAGTTAATGCAGCAGGCAGATGTTGTTCTCTATGATCGTCTGGTTTCATCTGAAATACTGGATTTAGTGCGCCGTGATGCAGATTTAGTTTCTGTTGGTAAAGAAGCCGGCAACCATGAAGTAGGGCAGTCACGAACTAACCAGATGCTGGTTGAATATGCGCAGCAGGGAAAAAAAGTGGTGCGCTTAAAAGGCGGTGATTCATTTATTTTCGGCCGCGGTGGCGAGGAGCTGGAAGAGCTTGTTGAAGCCGGCATTGCTTTTCAGGTTGTTCCCGGTATTACTGCTGCATCCGGCTGCAGCGCATACGCAGGTATTCCATTAACTCATCGAGATTTTGCTCAGTCAGTGACTTTTGTAACGGGTCATCGTAAGGCGAATGGTGAGCAGTTAAACTGGAAGGCACTTGCTGTCAGTAATCAGACTCTGGTTGTATATATGGGCTTAATTCAGTCGCAGGAGATTCAGACACAGCTCATCGCGAATGGACGAAGCCTGGATACGCCAGTTGCTTTAATTAATAAAGGTACAACTCCGCAGCAGCATGTGGTGATTGGCAAGCTGTCTGAATTAGTACTGCTGGGCGGCGGCTTGACCGGGGCAACTCTGATGATAATAGGCGAAGTCGTTAATCTGGCTGATAAACTCGCCTGGTATCAACCTGAAAATAATCAGAAGCTTTCTCGTGATCCGTTTTTAGTGAACCTAGCCTGATACTTTTCTATTAAGAGCAGTGCTATGCTCAATACAATGCTCTGCTGATTAAAAGGCTGATATCCGTCATGGTTATTAGCCTTTTTAGTATTATTAGAAATATCACCGCTATTGGGCTCATTTATCCTCTCTCGTTAACCTCTGCTAATTTTTGTCCAGTAAGTACTTTATTTTTACCTGTCTGCACTATAATTAATTATTACTACTTTCAGATTATATGGTTATTGAGCTGTAATATTTTTATTAAATTTTTTGTATATACGGTAAATACACTTTCAAATTCACATATAGAAGAAGTTATTTATGCTGCACAGTACTAATAAGTACAGCCGTACCCTGACTAATGAAACTTATGCGTTAATCTTAGCCGGTGGACGCGGCAGTCGTTTATTCGAGCTAACAGACTGGCGTGCCAAACCGGCGGTTTATTTTGGCGGTAAATTCCGCATTATCGATTTCCCGTTATCAAACTGTATTAACTCAGGCATTCATCACATAGGTATTGCAACGCAATACAAATCACATTCATTAATTCGTCATCTCAATCGCGGCTGGGGGCATTTAAAGGCAAAATTATCCGGGTTTGTTGAAATACTGCCGGCGTCACAACGTTATAGCGATGACTGGTATGAAGGGACCGCTGATGCTGTCTATCAGAATATGGATATTATTCGTTCTGAGCGGCCTAAATATATTTTGATTTTATCCGGCGATCATGTGTATCACATGGATTATGCTTTTTTGCTGGCTGAGCATGTAAAAAGCAATGCTGATATGACCGTATGCTGTCTCGAAGTACCGACACAGGAAGCTGCCGGCAACTTTGGGGTACTGACAGTTAACGCCGATAATAAAGTGATTGCATTTAATGAAAAACCGGAAAATCCCAATGAAATACCCGACAGCCCAGGCATGTGTTTAGCTTCTATGGGCAATTATGTTTTTAACAGTGAATTTTTATTCGAACAGCTGTTAAAGGATTATGACAAAGAAGGTTCCAGCCGTGATTTCGGCCAGGATATTATTCCGTCAATCATTAAAAAGCATAATGTCTCTGCTTATGCTTTCAAAGGACCCGGTAATACGAAACAGCCTTACTGGCGGGATGTAGGAACATTGGATTCATACTGGGAGGCGAATATGGAGCTGGTTGCTCCGCAGCCGCAGCTTAATTTATATAATAAAGACTGGCCTGTCTGGTCACATCAAGAACCCCTTCCTCCCACTAAGTTTATTTTTGATAACGAGCAGCGGCGTGGTATGGCTGTTGACTCAACAGTTTCCAGCGGCTGTATTATTTCAGGTTCAACAATTCGTAAGTCTTTACTATTCTCAAATGTTCATACGCATTCTTACTGCCTTATTGAAGAATCGGTATTAATGCACGGCAGCGATGTTGCTGAGCACTGTAAGTTATTTCGGGTGATTGTTGACAGCAAGTGTCAGATTCCTGCAGGTTTAACCATTGGTTATGATAGAGAGCAGGATATAGCGAACGGCTTTCGTGTAACTGATAAAGGAATTACGCTGGTCACTCGAGATATGCTGAAAGCTTTAGCTAAAAAAAAGCCAGTTTGAGCGAAGGCATATGATTTTTATACTGCTTAACAATATGAATGGCTTTAGACAGCATTAATCAAAACCCCAAAGTTTTCAGTATAAACTTACCGGTTACCCCCACTTTGTTAATTTCGAAGGCGAATAGGTAAAGAGCAGCCTTTGCTCGACCCCTTTTATATTTGTGACCCTTTTGTTAACTCTTTGCGACAGTTATGAGAACTCTTTTGTTTAATCTATAAGTGTTCTCAAACACAAAAGGAAATTGATAATGAAAATAATTACTAAACCTCAGTCAGCAAAGCACCTAACCACTCTTACTACCGGTATTGCCTTTATGGCCTTGTCAATGACTGCACAAGCTGCTGAGCTGGACATCCATATCACCAACCTAACCGGCGGCTTGTATTTTACTCCGGTTTTATTAGCTGCTGCCGATGGTAATACGCATCTTTATCAAACTGGTGAAACAGCCTCTACAGAATTACAAGCCATGGCTGAAGGCGGGGACATTTCTGGTTTGGCTGTGCTGGTTGAGGCTGCTGGCGGCGTAAAAGTAGAAAATCCTGCCGCTGGTTTATTAGCACCCGGGGCCAGCGCCAATAATATTATGCTGGATACCGGCAGCAATACGCACTTATCTTTAACAGCTATGATCCTCCCAACCAACGATGGTTTTGTTGGGTTAAATAACTGGCAGGTTCCGACAATGGCCGGCACATACACTATTTATCTAGATGCCTATGATGCAGGCACAGAAGCTAATGACGAAATTATAAATGGAGGCGGGACTCCAGGCGCCGCTGGAATTCCAGCGGCTCCTGGGGCTGATGGCGGCATGAACGGCAGTGGTTTAAGTTCGACTCAAAGCAATACAAAGGTACATATTCACCCGGGTAATATTGGTGACATGGATGCAGAAGGCGGTAAAAGTGATTTAGACAGTCGTATACACCGCTGGTTAAACCCTGTTGCCAAACTAACAGTAACCGTTAAATAAGGAGAGCTGTAATGAATATTATTACCAGTAAAAAGTCTGCTTTCAGAACGGCGGCCTTAGTAGTTATCGGGGCATTGTTAAGTGCTTGTGGAGGCAGTGATGATAAAGCTGTGCCGATGACAATGATGGATAGCTATTCATACCAAATCGAAGTTAGTAATTTAACAAACAATCAGCCTTTATCTCCACTATTAATAAGTCTTAACGATGGTAGGTTTATGCCTTGGGTAGAAGGAAGTTCAGCATCAGTCGCCTTAGAAAAACTAGCAGAAGGCGGTGATAACTCAGAGCTATTAACAGCAGCTCAACATGCTGATAGCGGCAGTTATAAGGTCATAAGTGCTGATGGACCCACTGGTGCAGGTGCCAGCAAGGCATGGATAGTTGAATTTGAAACTGCTCATGAAAGCATACCAACAGTACACTTATCTTTAGCTGCTATGCTTGTAAATAGCAATGATGCATTTACTGGTGTGGATAGTTTATCTCTAGAAAGCCTCGCTGTTGGTGATTATAAAATGAACTATTATCCAGCTTTTGATGCTGGAACTGAAATTAATTCTGAACTTATCGGGTCTATTCCAGGGCCAGCTGATGGCGGCACTGGTTATAGTGAAACTAGAGATGATATAGATTTTGTGCATATTCATCCTGGTGTTATCAGCTCAGACGACGGTTTGGCGGATTCTGTACTTAATGCCGGCCATAAATTTGATAATCCAGTGCTGAGTATTAAAGTTACAAGATTAGAATAATCAGCATTGTCCTCTAAGCCTGAATATTACTTTCAGGCTTAGGTGGAGTGACTAAAAAGAGCTGACAATGTCCAAAAAAATTCTAGTGCTTGAAGACCAAAATGATATTGCCAATTTGATCCGTATCAACTTAGAAATGCTAGGTTTTGAGGTAAAGCTGTATTCACTGGGGAAACCGGCATTAACGGCCTTAAAACAGGATCATTTTGATTTATTACTGCTCGATCTTAATCTGCCTGATATTGATGGTTTAAGCATTTGTAAAACGCTTAGAGTTTCAGATAATCCAATTCCTATATTAATGTTAACGGCAAGAGCTGATGAATTAGACAGGGTAATGGGATTGGAAATGGGGGCTGATGATTATTTAACCAAACCTTTTAGCGTATTAGAGTTACAAGCTAGAGTTAAAGCTTTGTTGCGCCGCAGCCAGCAGCAGGAGCCGCCAGCCAGTAAAGCTGCAAAATTAGTATTAAAGGGTATTGAAATTGATCTCGAACTTCGAGATATATTGGTACTTGGTAAGAAGATTGAGTTGACCAGTACTGAGTTTGATCTGCTTATATTTTTAGCTGAGCATCCTGGCCGAGTATTTAGTCGTCAGCAATTGCTTGAATCAGTTTGGGATTACCATAATGAGTGTTATGAACATACCGTTAACTCCCATATAAATCGTTTGCGAAATAAAATAGAGCCTCAACCCTCAGATCCGCAGTTTATTAAAACGGTATGGGGTGTGGGTTATAAATTAGAATCAGGAAAATAAAATGAAAACCATCTTCAGCCAATTAACACTGGCCTTAATTCTATTGTTTTTGGCTGGTGGCTGGTTGTTAGTGGAGCTGTTTCAGCGCAGCAATCAGAGCTATGCAGATGAGGTGCAGCAGTATTTGCATCAAGATCTTGCGATTCATATGGTGGCCGATAATCCTGAATTGAAAGAAGGTCGAATTCATTCTAAGGGATTGTCTAATGCCTTTCATACTTTAATGTTATTAGGTCCAGCTTTTGAAATTTATGCCCTAAATAATGAGGGAAAGATTCTAGTTTACTCCGAAGAGTTAGGGGATTTAGTACATCAAAAGGTAGATTTAGCTGCCGTTAAGGGCTTTATAAAAGGCGGTAAATACCCAATATATGGTGTTGATCCTCGCTCTGAATCACAACGGAAAATCTTTTCAGTTTCAGAAGTTTATGACCGAGCTGGTAGTCAAATTGGCTATTTGTATGTGATATTGGGGGGAGAGAAACAAGATTCTGTTTTACAGCAGTTTTCTCTGGGTAATAGTCAGAGCAAAGCCTTTTTCGTTTTATTGCTGGCCTTGCCGACGGGCCTTATTTTACTGCTTATTTTATTTGCACAACTGACTAAACCACTAAGTCGATTAAACAAAAGCATTTTAGATTTTAAAGCGACAGGTTTTACTCAATTTAAACAAGCTAGTGCCCCTAAGGCCGCCGCTAGAGAGATTCAACAATTACACAGCAGCTTTGATTCTTTGGCTGAGCATGTTAGCCGGCAGTTTGAAGAGATAAAAAGTACGGATGATTTACGGCGAGAACTGCTGTCACATATTTCGCATGATCTTAAAACTCCCTTGTCTTCTATAAAAGGGTATTTAGAAACCTGGCTATTACAACACCCAGACGGTGTTGACAGAAAGTTAATTGAAATTGCCCAAAATAACGCAAATCAACTACACCTGTTAGTAGATCAACTCTTAGAGTTAGCTCAGTTAGAAAATAATCAAAGAAGCTTGAATACGGAGGCAGTTGCCATTGCTGAACTAGCACAAGACGTACTCAATAAGTTCGCCTTACAAGCTAAGAATCAACAGATTACATTATCACTGTCACCCAAAATATCAGCTCTGCAGGTTAATGCTGATATAGGTAAGTTAGAGCGGGTGATGAGTAACTTGGTAGATAATGCCCTGCGCCATACCAGCGGCGGCGGCCAGGTATGGATCAAGCTGCAGGAGAAAAACACTGGAAGTTTAGAAATCGAAATAGGTGATACAGGCACAGGAATTCCAGACGAAGAGTTAAATTCTATTTTTAATGCCCATTATCGAGCAAGTAATAAGCTGGGATCTCAGCGTAATAATTTTGGTCTAGGCTTAGCGATTGTTTGGCGTTTACTGGAACTGCATCAAAGTGAAATTACGGTAAACAGCGAATTAGGTAAGGGCACTAAGATGAGTTTTGAACTGCCAATGAAGAGCAAATAAAAGATAACTCTGTGCATTGAAGGCGTATTAAAGATGACATTTAAAACCATAGTTACACACAATTATTTACAGAAGGCACAGCTCAATAATCTATTATTATGGTGGCCCGCTTACACAAAGTAAGCGGGGTATATGGTTTAAAATTTAGCCTGCAGACCATTAAAAGCAGCTACGCCTTGGTACCAAATAGCGCTGTCTTTGTATACGCGATCTAAATCTGGAGAGTCATAATCTATATGAATTAAACCAAAGCGGCTTTTCGTAGCTGAAGTCCATTCAAAATTATCAAATGTTGACCATGGCATCATACCTATCAGCTTAATCCCATCATTTTGCGCTTTCCAAGCCGTTTCAACCATGCCCTCTGTAAACCTTATTCTAAAGAAATCGTCGATTTCATTAGAATCGGAAAGGGATTCTTGATTTGTGCCATCAAAAGCTCTTTCGTAACTGGCTCCAGTTTCAGTGATCATAATTTCAGCATCAGGGAATTCGTGCTGTAAATGCTGTAATCCTTCATACAAACCACTTGGGTCAAAACGGCCGTTGGCACTGGTTATTGCTTCTGAGCCGTTAAGAGTGAGACCAACTTCCCGCGAAAAAGAATTTTTATCATACCAACTGTCGTCAGGTTTATGATTTTGTTGATCTGGTGGAATCATGTGAACTTCAGGTCGTCGATAATAATTGGTACCAATAAAATCCATACTAACTTCGGCCATTAGTTTCCAATCATCTATAACATCAGCCCTGGCAACTGTGCCGGCACAAGCCGCGGGAGATAAATCTGCTTCACAATCTTCTTTTATTAGATAAGAACCATATTGTCTAAAGTACTCTACAGCCCACTGATCATATTGGTATGTGTCAGTGCGGAAAAAAGGCAAATCGTTATAGCTTGAATGAGCTGGCGCACTTTTATGAGCAAAAGGAGTGAGCCACATACCTGCCCATGCTCTATCGTACATTTCAGTCGCTTTACGATCTAAAGGTTCATTGGTTACAGGTTTGCCAACGCCGGCGCCTACTACGATTCCCAGTCTAGAGGTAGATGGAATTGAAACAGTTTGCTCTGTAACTTTACTCGTAAACACTCCATTTTTCATTTCCTCATACATCTTTTTAATTCGGGCATGACCCGTATAAATGTTATGTAATTGTGGTACGCATGTTCCTAATATATCGATATTAAAACCGACCTTATCGTTAAAGGTTGCTAAAAATTCAGCAGAGAATACTCCAGTGACAACTCCACCGATTACACCATCACTAACACATGCGTCTGAAAATGGTTCATTAACTGTGATCCAAGAACCTACCTGTTGTCCATATTCGGTTAATAAAACTTCAGCGTAATTTTCAAAGTACTCAATCGTAGAACGCGAGCTCCATGACCTAAAGGTAAATGCCCACAAAGACAGCGGCATGTCCCAATGGTACATAGTAACCACCGGTGTTATTCCTCTGGAAACTAATGAATCAATCATTTCTTTATAATGGCGTATTCCTTTGTAATTCAAAGGGTAATACCCTGCTTGTAAAATATAATTTGGTGGGGCGGAAGCGTCATCATTAGTTGGGTCGTCAACAGCCGCTGCATATGTAAACTTTCCGTTGGTCAAAACAACAGGTACAACATCACCCACTTTTGCGTTCGCATTGCGAATAGCCGCTGCTATAGTTGAATATGTGTCATCAGGTAAACGGTTAAATAAACCTTCAAATGGTGTTCTATCAAAATTACTTTCATATTGCTGTAAAGCCCCAAGTGCGACAGGACTTCCGGCAGATGCACCATCCACTAAAGCTTTTGAAGGTAATTGACCCCAGGCTTCAATTGCATTTAAAGGCATAGGAGCACCGTCGTTAGGAACGATACGTGTCCAGGCCACAGAAAAGCGATAGGCGTTGAGATTTAAATCCTCCAAAATATCAAAATCAGATTCAAAGCGGTGGTATTGATCGATGATTGTGTAAGCTCGTTCACCGTAGGTCAGATTTAGACCTCCGTTCACTGGACCTTCTGTTAGAACGTCCCATTTTGAACGAGATTTACCGTCCAAATATCCAGTAATAATGTCCGCCTCGGCATTATCGTTTTCAAAATAAGGGTGGGTGCCTTCTACTTGAAAAGACGCTGTTGCTCCACCCCATAAAAAACCATCAGGAAATTTGAGATCAACACTTCTGTTAACGTCAACCCGACGCTCATCGGAGAGGTTTTGACTACCTCTGTCACCATTACATCCTATAAGAAGAGCAGATAGAATAGTGCATACTAATGTTAATTTTTTATTCATTTACTTTACCTCAATGAGTAATGCCGTTTAGAAAACGGCATTAATTTTTTACCAAGCAGCAAGGGCTTGAACGCCAAAACGGATGTTATTATCTTCGCCAGCTCGATCACCTGTGCGAACTTGCTCTGCTTGTTTACCAAAGAATGCTCCTGTGTAAGCGCGTATTGTTAGTTTCTCTGTTAAACCAATATCTAAAGACAAATCATGAGCCAGCATGATTTTTTGTAAATCCAGTGACGATTTTTGGAAAGAAGGGGTATAAGAGGTCGATGCCAATTCTAGTTTAGTTTGATTGTTATCATCCCATTTGTAACTCGGCGTTAAAATTACACTCCATTGAGAAGGTTTTGTCTCAGGAACATCAGAGGTTATCGTTTTACCCTGAGCGTAATAACCGACATAATCTAAATTGATTTGTTCAGTGACTGCATACGTACCAAAATCGATAATACGCCAAGAGGACTCAAGAGAACCTTCCCACCATGCAGCGGTTTCAGGCTGCAAGCCTGACTGGTTTCCAAAACCAGCATCAGCTAAAGCATCGTTAGCAAACTGCAGAACTAAACGATTGTCGAAATCAAAAAGCGAGCCATACAGCTCTGTTGTAAATAAGAACCCTGCGTCGTCAGCTTCGTTATTTTCTTCTTGAAGAGCTGTTGGATCGGTTTGACTGTAAACTAGTGCGATATCTAACTTTTGCTCAGCAAAAGCGCTAACTCCATCTAAACGCAAATCAAAAATGTTATTTTGAACAGAGCGTTCACCAAATACGTTATTTTTTCCACTGATTTGCTCTCTTTGAACATTCACATAGGCTAATGATAAATCCCCAATGCTAACATTGATATTTTCAATGCCGGCTCCATATCCTGAATTATTCAAATAATACAAATCCATTGCTTCGACTTGTTTTCGTTTATAATAACGTTTACCTGCCCATAGAGTAGCTTCTGGTAGAGGCGCTATAAATCCTGTTGCAGTAACGTTAAGTTGTCTTAATGCTATTTCGGCTGCTCCGTTCTGAGGAACGCTAAGTATTGGCTCAGATAGAGATTGATAATCGTTAGCTTGTGCGCCCTGGTCTGTCTTCACTGATAACATGGTATTTGCTGCAAAAACTTGGCCTTTTTCATTTTCAAAATTCTTACTTAAACCTAATTCAGCATAGCTATCACATTCATTACCAAGCCTGCCTGCATAATAGCCTGCTCCCCCGTCACCAAAACAAAACTGTTCACCACCAGAGCTGGTTGTCGATACACCTGCACGAAGGTAGCCGCTATATTCAAAATTGGCCATTGCCGAAGGTGAAGCCAAAAGGATTACTGCTGATAAAGCGGTCAATTTGATAATTTTATTCACATTCTTATTCCTTTAAAAAGTATTTATAACACTGGCTAGAAACGCATCGTTATTGATAGGCCAGCATCGTTATTAAATTAATGTTAATCATAAGTTTTGAAGACTGTAGGAAATTCTACAGGTACCAAATCTTGAAAAAACGATACTGCCGGCATTGCACCAAGACCAATCAAAAGTTATTAAAAATATTTTAATAACATCTTTTTATGGAGGGTAACTTGTTAATTTCTTTATTTATCAATGTTATATGTTTTGTGTCTGATAGATTGAAATTTAGGCGTCATGTTAAATTGGAACAAAAAAGATCGACATAGATTACCTATAACTGCCTAAATGCAGAGAGAGCGCTGACCAGGATATAAAGCAGTGAGGATGAAGTAGGTGATAATTAAGTTATGGAGCGATGTATGAAGGAGGTTATGATATTTACGATTTAAAAGTCGTTTTTTTACTCTGCATCCAAACCCTTTGCAGGGTATTTAAAAGGAAAAAGTGCTATTTCTATAGCTAAGAACTTTTGAGGACGATAGTGAAACTTTAGCTATAAAAATTTTTAGTGGCGAGGCTATTTTATTTCGATAGTTGGTTTAGATATAAAATATGGGGCTTGGTTATATTTGATACTAAGACAAAGGCGATAAACACCGACATCAATTAAAACTTCAAATGTAGTTCGTTATAATGCTACTCTTATTTTTTTTAGCTGTATGAGACTTCTCTTTGAAAAATATTTCTGACAAGGTCATTTTAGTTAATGGAAGGCAATTATTACCTTCAGAATCAGCTGTTATCATCGATGATAAAAAATACAAATTAGGTATTGGTGATTTTACGGTATTAGAAATCCTTTTGAACAGTATTGATACACCAGTGGATCGCGAAACGCTCTTCAAAAAAGCTTGGGCAGGCAAAGTCGTATCAGAAGCCAGTCTCACTCAATCTATTTTTAATTTACGAGTAGCGCTTGGTGATGATGGCAAAAAGCAAAAGGTACTAAAGACAATTGCTAGAAAAGGTTACATGATTACCGGAGATAGTATTTCTTTTAGCGAGATTAGCCCCCAAAGAGAGACTCCACAACAAACAATAAAGCCGTTAAAATCTAAATTTATTGTTGCTTTGAGCATACTTTTTTGTATTGGAGCAATTGTTGGATGGCTAATAGTTCCAAGTGAAATAGATAGTCTCTTTACAAAAAAAGAAGACTTCACTGAAATTTATAAAAGTAATAAAAATGAATTAACGGCGATAATTCACTTACAAAAAAAACTTGTTACCTCTGAAAAATTACAGCTGAAACAAGATGTTCTCACGGCACTGAAAAATAAAAGCATATCGCAGTTAGACATTTTTATCTTATCAAATGAAGAGTACCATTCTTATGTTTTTGTTTCCCCTGACAGGGATGCTTTCAGTGTAAATATAATCCGCCCTATAAGTATACAAAAAGGATTATTAGTTAGTATGGAGAGGTATATACTTAATGATAAATAATAAGTTATTCACTGTTGTGTTTGGAATAGGGGCTTTACTTATAGGCGGGGTCTTTGGTTATTCTTTTTCTGATGACAAAGTGCTCTATCAGGGAACTTTTCATGGCATGCTGGTCAATCCTTTAGCTAATGAGTTGCTATATACAAAAACAGGAAAGGTTATTGTAGGTAAAAAGTTTGTTTCAAGTAATCACTATTTCACATCGGAGTCTGGTCAAATACAAATGAAACACGGTGGTTATTATTTTGGAATATTTGACCAAGTAGAGAGAGAAATACGTATGGAAGGTGCAGTACCAACCCACCATAGTCTTGATACATATAATTTTAAATTTCCAAATGATGTACGACTAAGTAAGGTAAAGATTAGCAAGCTGCCCCAGTTATCTTCATTCGGTTCAAAGTTGTACTACCTCGAGAGAACCAGTGGGGTTTTAACAGTAATAACGCTGAATCGAGAACCATCTAGCTAGATCCCCTTGCTGAGATAGTAATTACCCTGTCGTTATATTATCCATAGCAGTCTTAATTTTTAGATTCACTCGTAATAACAACCGCCATAAAAACCTGTTAACTGTCTGTGCGATCAATAGAACCATGAGTCTTTTTTTGCGACAGCAGCTGGACTGATAATTGAGTTTACAGTATTCACTGTGTTTTGATTTTATAGTGTTGAGCGGGGGCGTAGAGCGAAGGAATAATTTTTCAATCGTAAAGGTTATAATAGTCTGTCCTATATTGCTTGATAACTTAATCATGACCGCTTCATTCAGGCTGTTGCCTATCTTGCTCATTACCCTCCCTGCAAAAGACTAAGCCGCATCCTAGCGGCAATCGTAATCGCAATTGAGTTCGTGAATTCCCTCTCATCGAATTTAGGTGCTTATAAGCAATTTATGGCAGAGCCTTTTGTACCAATTGGCATAGGGGAAAAATTTACGCCTCTAATGCTGAATAGTCTATGACACTAACAAGTACGGAAATTAAAAGCTAAAAGGTCATGCAAAAGATTATTAAAATATTTTTAATAACTTTTAATTAGTGCTGGTAGTGATTTTTAATTATTTTGGATTAGCGTTGGTACTGTGTTGCCGTTGGTGGATGAGCCTACATATGGAGCACTAGGCTATGCTGCTGCCAATGGACAAGGGCGCTGGATATCGAGAAGTCAGTCTCACCCGGTGCCTTCAAAGCTCATGATTAACATTAATTAGAAATTGATAGGAACATTATGAAACAATTAACAATCTTATGTGTAATTTCGTTTAGTACTTCAGCATTAGCGACAGGCGGAACTCCATCAGCACCTTGCTACATCGATGGTGCAATGGCCGGTTCAAATACAGTAGTTACTACATGTGGTAAAACGGTTAATACTGAAACAATCACATTGAAAGAACGTCTAGCGACTGTAAATAATTCTTATGACTGGCTTTCGCAAGGTAACGTAGATGGTAAGGCGACAATAACATTAAATGAACATCCATTAACTGCCGCTCATACCTATGATTGGATTATGTAAGCTTAATAAATAATTATAAAGTGGTCTTTAGTTTAATTAGGGTCACTTTATACACTGTTATTATTTGACTCTATTCCAGTTAATTGTTGTCGCCACTGTAATATCTTAAATTACAATCTATTATAAAAACTTAAAAGCTACTGCAGTCTCAATATTTACAAGGTGTTAGGAGGATACAATAAAGTCACCAATACTACTCTGGAATAGAGCCTATTATTTAAAAAATGGGTATATATCAATGGAGCATGGAGAACATAGTATTGTAGTCAATGGAAACATCATTGTACTTAAATTTACAGGTGCTTTTAATGAATATGGAGTGTTCAAGTTTACTCAAGATGTGAAAAATGTCATAGAAGGTTTCAACGGTAATATCTTTTCTATTTTAGTTAATAATTTAGAATTATTAGGTGGCACTCCTGAAGCGTATGAGGAATTTGAAAAATATAATAAGTGGTTAAATAATCAAAATATGGCGGCTAAAGCAATAGTGATAAAGTCATCTGCTACTTTGGGTATTATCAATAGTTTGGTTCCATCTATCAAATCACAAAATATAAAAGACTTCAATAACAAGTCTGAAGCTATCAAATGGTTGAAAGAGCAGTTAAAGAGTGATTATGCCTGTTTTAATTCAACCTGCGGTGAATAGCCTGACCTTTATATAAAAATTAGGCATCTAGTTAAGCATCTTGACCAATACTTAAGAAATAATAGTTAAAGTTATTTGACAGGCCAATCCTAATAACTTACCCATAACCTCTAGAACGCTGGGTCGATAGCATCACATTGACCTAGCAGCTGCCACCAGACCTAACTTCCCAGCTTTAACATTTAACTGATTTCATCTACGGTGTCGTCGGGCCAGTCCTCCGCCGGTCTTACACTTAGAATTTAAGCTGATTTAAATACGACTGTACTAATCCTGTTTATTTTATTATCTGAGGCTATGTAACTGCTTGCTGAGCGACTCTGTAACAGAAGGATATGAGTAATTACCTAGAGGAATTTATCTCAGGCTAGAATGGCGCTGAATTGCATCTGAGTTAGATTAGCGCTAATCATGATGGAGGCATGGACTAGTTACGCTCTGCTCTGAATTGGTAATGATCTGCAGGTATATATCAATGCTGATTTAAAATAATGATTTAGTGCTGAGAAATATGATTGGTGGAATGTTGCTTAGCAATTAAATGGGAAAGCTACAGGATTGATTACCGGATATGGACAGGATGGAAAACAGTAAAGTCTAGATATGAAAAAGGCGCTTGGATTTCTCCATGCGCCTTATCAATAATATGGTGGCCCCTCCCAGACTTGAACTGGGGACCTGACGATTATGAGTTTTAGCCGAGTCACCTATTCTTAGCAATGTTAATAGCCTAATTTCCCCTCAGTAATTCATAAACTGATACCCGCGTTGACGTTGACGACAGATTTAGAGCCGACGACGCCGTCACGGGTTAGGGGGAAATTTTGCTGGGGTGAGCTGGGGTTAC
>NZ_KB907029.1 GCF_000381745.1 Psychromonas ossibalaenae ATCC BAA-1528
GCGCTGTCTCTTATACACAAGTTTACGGACATTAAAAGTTATGATCTAATAGGTTAAATTTTCTAATGAAACGTAAAAACAATGAGCGATTTAAATGCTGCAGAGTGGGCGCAATTGATCTTCGGAGATACCGACTTAGGCGACCCAAGAAGGACAAAACGACTTACGAAATTAGCAGGTAGTATGGCTCAAAATGCTGGTGAATCAGTGGTAAAAGCAAGCGGTGATCCAGCAACGATTGAAGCAGCTTATCGTTTCATCCGCAATGATAATATTGTTCCAGAAGTCATCGCAGAAACTGGGTTCAATCATACATGTGAAGTAGCCAGGGAATGTACAGATGTTTTGGCCATACAGGATACAACAGGGATAAGCTTTAAACATAATAGTCTGTGCAGTGAACTTGGTGATGTTAGCTCTGCGAATACTGGCAGCAAATCAGCTAAAGGACGCAGTCTATATGTCCACTCTACTTTAATGCTAGATGCTGAAAATGAACAAATCATAGGGCTCGCTAACCAGAAATACTGGTTCAGAAAAGAGAAAGTGGCTGGTAGTAAACCCGAAAGACAAAGTAGACTATTCAAGGATAAGGAAAGTTATCGATGGAAAGAAAGCTTTGATGCCGTCAAACAAAAAACAGGTCAAGTTACTAATATTATTGATGTTTGTGATAGAGAAGCCGATGTTTATGAATACTTAGCTTATCATAAAATGAATGGGCATCGATTTGTGGTTAGAGCAAAAGAAAATAGAAAGCTGCTTGACCCGCTTACTAATTTAAACGAGCTATTAAAGACAACTGAAAGCAAGTGCAGTTATAGCGTCGACGTTAAACAAAAAGGAGGCCGGTCGGCGAGACAAGCTAAAATGAAATTGAGCTATCAAACAATCAATATCAAAAAACCACAAAGAGCGGTTGGTGAACCAGCACTGCCTATCAACTTAATTATTTGCCAAGAATATAATAAAGAAGAAAGTGAACCGTTATGCTGGCTTCTCTACACAAGCGAGCCGTTATACACTTCCGAAGATGCTTTAAAAGTCGTTAGATATTATGAATTAAGATGGCGCATAGAAGAATTTCATAAAGTGTGGAAAACTGACGGTACTGATGTTGAAGGATTAAGATTGCAAAGCCTTAACAATTTAAAAAGAATTGCCGTTATTCAAGCCTTTATTGCAGTCAGGTTAATGCAGTTGCAGGAATTGGCACAGAATAAAGAAACAGCTAAAACAATAAGTTGTACCGTTCATGTGCAGGACAAAACATGGAAAATACTTTGGTTGAAAATAGAGAAAAATAAAGCAGTTCCCAAAAAAACTCCCTCATTACATTGGTTTTATTATGCAATTGCCAAGCTAGGAGGTTGGTACGACAGTAAAAGAAACGGCCGAGTTGGTGTCAAAGCAATGTGGCAAGGCTGGCTAAAACTTGCTGAAATGATGGAATCCATTGCAATGCTAGAGTCTCTTGATGACTTGTGATCAAGAGACAGTGCTCCGCGTGGGAACTCATACTACCGATGACAGAATGATTAACAGTCAGGATCTGAACAGCGAAGTAATCTGCCGGTAATTAAATAGCTTACCGGCAAATACCCAATCATTTAAGATTTACTTAACTGAGCTGCGTTATTTACTTATTTATTTTTATGCATCACCCATAGGTACAGCGACGGCACCACTGTAAGCGTAACAAACATAGAAACAACACAGCCCCAGCCGACAACTAATGCCATCGGCGACATATAGTTATCATAACCTCCCATACCATAGGCTAGTGGAATTAAGCCTGCTGCCGTGGTAATCGTGGTCAGCACAATGGGCCGAACACGGCTCTGCGTTCCTTTAATCACAAACTCAAGCAGATCCGTCGACTCACACTTAGTCCAAGTTTCTTTAAAGTGCCAGATCAGCACCAGGCTGTTATTGACCATAATGCCGATCAGCGCAATCATGCCGATAATTGAAAAAAAGCTCAGCACTTGATTATGGGCATATAAAATAAACAGCGCTCCGCTGATCCCGAAAGGGATCACAGATAAAACCAGCAGAGATTCGATAAAGCGGTCAAAGAGCAGGCACAATAAAATAGTGATACCGGCAAATGCCGTTAAAATAGCAATAGCAAAGCCTAACTGGGCTTCTTGAGTTTCAAGGATCTGCCCCGTTGTCGCCAGACGTGCCCCTTGGTAATCCTTACCTGCAAACTGTGCCTGTACCTGATTAAATACCTGCACAGGATCGGTGACTGCAGAATTTACCCCGGCAGATACACGGATAACACGCTCACCGTTAAAATGACTAATTCGTGCCTGCGCATCACTAAACTGCCAGCGGACTAACTTACGCAGCGGCACCAGTGTCTGATCTCCTGCACGAACCATAATATCATCAAGCTCATCTAAGACTTTATCATCTTCCTCAACAGCAACACGGAAAAAGACCTCTTCTTCACCATTAAAAATTCGCGTCACTCGCTGTCCGTCCACGACGTATTTAATGACCTCCCCTACCCGGGCGGCACTGATGCCGTAATAATTAAGCCAGTCATACTGCAGCTTAGCCTCAATCTGCGGAGAAGGAGCATTGAGCTCACGGCGGGCACGCGTAGTCCCGTCTATGGTTTTTAGATAGGCAGTTAATTCGTCGGCCATCTGCTCACGCCCGGCATCACTTCCGCCTACCACTCGAATATCCACAGGACGCCCGACCGGCGGGCCTCCGCCGTCAATATCAAATTCAATTTGTGCCAGCCCGGTTATTTTACTACCCTGCTTTTCCCAGTCTGCCACGATCTGCTCGGCTATGCGTGTACGCTCATTAGGCGGGGTTAAGGAGATCACCCAGGTACTGCCCGGTGATCCTACTTCTCCATACCAGCTGGCGACTTCTGCTGTTGATGCAAATACAGCCTCCAGCGCCTGCGTCTCTTTCCACACTTGCTCCAGCGACAGTTCAGGATCCGCTTCTGCGCTCACCTCTATTAAATAAGCGCCGCTGGCTGGAAAAAACAGAAAGCTCAATTTACTGTATGAAAGCAGAGCAAGGCCAAGAAAAACAGCCGCCGACAAGGGTAATATCACTTTGTTTTTAGGAATCACCCAGGCGATAAAACGGTTTAATATGGTCAGATTAAGGGGTGTTTTTTTCTCTATTTTAGTCTTATTTTTCAATATCCCTTTTAAGTGAGCAGGAATAAAAAACAACGCATCCAGAAATGAAAAACACAAGGCGACAATAACAGTCAAGGGGATCACGTACATCATTTTGCCGCTGTTTCCCGGCAAAAGGAGCAGAGGAATAAAGGCTGTCATAGTGGTTAATATGCTAGCCATAACAGCGGGGAAAACACTTTTAACCCCGTTACGAACAGCTTTTTCTACCGGCAGCCCCTGCTCAACCAGAGAAACAATTTTATCACTGACCACCACCGCATCATCAACAATAATGCCGATAATTAAGATCAGCGCTGACAAGGTATAAGCATCCAGTATCTGACCCAGTGCCGGCAGCACTGCTAATGTACCTAAAATACACACGGGAATAGAGACAGCAACCCAGAAGGCAATACGTTTATCTAAAAACAGCGCCAGAGTAACCAGGACTAAAATCAAACCAACTAACCCATTGTTTTTTACAATATCGAACTTAGCTTTAATTTCATTGGCAAGGTCAAAACCTACCGATAATGTATATTGACTGCCGAACTGCAGCTGAGTCTGCGCAAGCAGCTCATTCACTTTTACCGAGGTGTTGATTACATCAGCGCTTTCACTAGTACGCAGATCAAAGAGAATACTTTTTCTGCCGTTAACAGAGCCGAATAGTTCCCCTTTCTCAAAGCCTTTTTCAAGTCCGCCGCTGAGATCTTTTAACTGCACCTTAGGACGAAAAGAGATAAACATTTCGCCCAGCTTTTCAATGCTGTCCAGTTCCGCTGTAGTGACAAGCTCCGGATTATTTTTCAGCTGCTCTAAGCGCCCGCCGCTGATTAAGGTATTACGTTCAGCAATAAGCGCACCGATTTCATCTATTGTAAAACCATAACGTTTAAGAGATTTAGGCTCTAACTGTACCAGAAATTCCGGCGCGCGCAGATCAATGGAATGAACTTCACCAATACCTTCTACACGCCTTAAAAGCAGCTCTAACTTTTTGGCCTTTTCCCGCAGCTCGTTATAGGAGACATCCCCTGATATCCCTACCACCATAAAATCTAAACTGTAGGATTTTTTAACCGCTAAAGCCGGAGCTTCAGTTACTCCTGCAGGCAGATCCGACACACGTGACAGTGCATCGCGTATATCTTGATAAACAGCATTAGCATCTGAGACGTCACTCGCAAGCGAAAGATCAATATTAGAGATGCCCGTTTCTGAATTCGAACTGAATTCTTTTATTCCCGAAACAGCCAGCAGCTCTTTTTCGATTTTACTGGTGACATTGCTTTCAATATCGGCGGCAGATGCACCGGGATAGACAGTGGTGATATTCGCCTTTCCCATATCAAAACGAGGCTTTTCTGCTAAAGGCAGTTTCAGCATTGCCAGTAAACCTAGCGCGATTAAAGCACAGGTTAATATTTTAGAAGCTAAGCGCCTTTGCGATAAATATTCTAATAACTTACTCATTTTTTAACCTTTTGAGTCTTGTAAAATAACATGTGCCTGCATGCCCGGTTTGAACTCTCCTTTGGGGTTAAACAAATCCACCTCAACCAGAAATCCGGGATCCTGTGCCTGAAAAGCGGGAGAAACAAGACTCACTCTGCCTGTGACAGTCTGCTTTAACGAAGGGATCTTTACCTCAACTTTATCCCCTTCAGTCACTTCAGTCAGATCTGACTCTAAAAGATAAAAGCGTACTTTCACCAGGCTCGTATCTATCACAGTGTAGAGAGGATCCCCGACAGAGATAAACTGCCCCAGCTCCACGCTGCGGGTAAGAATAAGACCGCTAAACGGAGAGTCAGGTATGGATTTAGCAAATGTCCGCTGGGCAATTGCATACAGGGTTTTGGTCACATTAAGTGTTGCTCTGCTCACATCGGTTACACGGCGCTGCTCATCAAAGGCACTGGCAGAGATTCCTTTGTTTTTATACAGCGACTGATAACGCTGCAGCTGCTTCTGCTGTGCGTTCAGTTCACTTTGACTAACGTCCAGCTCGTATTTAGCCAGATCGACACTCAGCGTATTATCTTCAACTGAAAGTGCCAGCAGGTTTTCACCTTTGTCGACCCTGTTGCCGACCTCTTTATAATAAGCATCAACCACACCACCAACTTCACTGCGTATAACAACCTGCTTTGCAGCTGCAAGCTGCCCCACAACATAGTTATTATCTGCGGCGGCAGAAGCATTAACGGCAGTGCTAAGCAGCACTGCAAGGGGAATAAGTTTTTTGAGCATAACAACTCCTGTTAAATTCTTTGAACTAACGGGATTCCATTAATAGAAAATCCCATTCTCTATTAATTTGTTAAATCCCGGCGGGCGCACAGTAAAACAGCAGTCTTTTTCTTGACTGCGCTCTTAGTTCACAGCGGCTGTCATCCTGCACAATACTCTGTGCCGGGTGCTCTTTAGCGGCCGCCAAAAACAGCGGTTCTTTTAAGTTATTTAATAACTCTGGCAGTGACCCCGTCATGACTTTTGCCCTGCCGCTGGAATAAAACTGCGCTGAAAACGGACGTCCGTTCACATAAATTAACCGGCTTGAAGATGTTTCAGCCTGCTGACTCCACTGTGCTAATAAATTTTTCTCGGCCTCTTTTCCAGTGAGATTAAAGTGCAGCAGGAATCCGGCAATAACAATAAGTACTGGTGTTATTAAACCGGCTTTATACACTTTTTCAGGCAGCTTTAACTGACCTTGATAGCCGGCCACTAACAGAGCAAAGGCCGGCAGCCCGGGCATAACATAGCTTGATAAAATATTGCCGGAAAATGTAAAAAGAATGAGCGGAGACAGCATCCAGCACCATAGGAAACTGAAATAGCCGTTACTGCGGACCACGCCCTCTTCTCCGGCTTTGAAAAAACACGCCACTTGATAAAATAAAACAGGTGTCCAGGGCAGTGCCGCCAGAACCCAGTACAGCCAGATAGTACCGCGTATCTCTTTATGAGCGGTTCCATACAGATCGCCCTGCCAGCCGCTGACAATAAAGCGTTTAATATGCTCACCAATAATAAAATAATTAAGAAAGCCGGGACTTTTCCACTCTGCAAGTAAATACCAGGGTAATGTCAGAATAAGGAAAACAGCGATACCGCCTTTCCAGGGCAGACAAACAGGAATGCGCTTCCACCTTTTTTCGCAAAGCAGCCAGATAGTTAAACTAATGCCGACCAGTATCAATGTCAGCGGCCCTTTTGCCAGCATGCCGATAGACAGGCCGACAAAGAACATATATCCCCAGAATCGAGACTGTTTAGTCCATGACAGCCAGAAGCCGACCATGCTTAATGTAATTCCGAATGTCAGTGCAGTATCTGTCATCACCGCACCAGAAATAACAATAAAAGCACTGGTCGTAGCTAAAACGGCAGCTGCTAACCATGCTTGTTCCTTTGTGCTTTTTTCCTCTTTTGAAGCAATAATCCAGGTCAGAACAATAATAAACAGCCCAACAAACAAATGAGGCACTCGGGCGGCAAATTCATTCACGCCGAAAAGCTCAAACCCGGCCGCACTCAGCCAGGTAAAAAGCGGCGGTTTGCCCCAGAACGGTACGTTGTAGTCAAACATCGGAGTGATCCAGTTTCTCGTTTCATACATTATTCTCGCCATTTCTCCATAACGGGCTTCTGTGGTATCCATTAGCGGATATAAACCAAGGCTCAAGAAACGAATGACAACAGATATAACCGTGAGCGCTACTGCATATTGGGTTAGTGATAATTTTTTCAATGAATTAAACATTATTATTTACTTCCACATCATTTGCGCTTAACTGCCCTTTAAAGAAAATTTGATTCGCGTTTCCGGTGGCATACTTTGTGTTCTCTTCCATCACCACAAATAACGGCCGTTGTTTAGCTTCTATAAATAAACGTCCGACGTATTCCCCCATTAAACCAATTGAAAGCAGCTGAACCCCGCCCAGCAGTAAAACAATGATGATGGTTGAAGGATAACCGCTAACAGGATCGCCCCAGAGTATTGTTTTGGTTAAGAAAACAGCCGCTGCAATAACCGCCGCTAATGATGTAAACAGCCCGGCAGCCGTTGCCAGGCGCAGAGGCCGTGTACTGAATGAGGTGATCCCTTCGAACGCAAGATGAACAAGTTTTGTATAGTTCCATTTGGTCTCTCCAGCCTGGCGGGCATCTCGTTCAAACTGCAGCGTGGTGCGGCGGAATCCGGGCCAGGCAAACAAACCTTTCATAAAACGTGTTCGTTCCGGCAGTGCATTTATCTGATCAACAACGCGGCGGTCAATTAACCTAAAATCACCCACATTTTGTGGAATGGGAATATCCGACATAGTATTTATTAATTTATAAAAAACTGCGGCTGTTGAACGTTTAAACCAGCTTTCACCATGACGCTCACAGCGCTGCATATCAACCACATCAAAACCCTGTTTCCATTCTTTTACCATTGCCGGAATTAATTCGGGAGGATCCTGCAGATCGGCATCGAGCAGAATAACGGCTTTGCCTTCCGCCGCTTGTAAACCAGCACTCATAGCGGCTTCTTTACCAAAATTACGGCTTAACTGAATGGTTACTATTTTATGGTTGATACTTGAAAAACCGTTTGCAAGATTGATACTGTTATCACTGCTGCCGTCATCAACATAAATAATTTCGCAGTGTTCATTTAGATTATCGAGTACGGCAGATACACGCCTATGACACTGCTCTATCACTAACTCTTCGTTGTACATCGCAATAATAATGGACAGCAGAGGCTCATTCTCTTTGCTGCTATAGTGCTTATCTCTGTGCTGAGATAATAAAGTAATACTCGACATACAATCCCTCTTCAATGTGTATTTCCCGTGTGAGTAAGGTAATCGTACGGCTTGTCATGTCAGAAAAATGTTTCTGACATTTTTTTCACGCTAATGTGTGCCATCATATGGATTATGATAAATACAAATCAGCACAGGTAAGATGATGAAACTGCTCCTTATTGAAGATCACCAGGGCATAGCCGGCGTTATTTTTGATTTTTTCGAAATTAAAAATTACACACTGGATTATGCGAATAACGGCCTGCATGGTTATGAACTCGCCTGTAGTAATCATTACGATCTGATTATTCTTGATGTCATGCTGCCGCGTATGGACGGCTTTACAGTATGCAGAAAGCTGCGCGAACAAGGTATTGATACCCCGATATTGATGCTGACAGCACGCGATACGCGTGAAGATACTTTACAAGGCTTTGCCCAGGGGGCTGATGATTACCTGGTTAAACCCTTTGATTTAGAAATACTTGAAGCAAGAATTAAATCATTAACCCGTCGGCGCGGTGGTAATACCGCCAGCAAAACACTGCAGTTCGGGGATCTTATATTAGATTTAAACAGCCATATCGTTTCTCGAAATGACTGCAGCTTCTCTTTAAACCCGACATTGTTCACTATTTTGAAACTAATGATGCTCAGAGCTCCCAACGTGGTAAACAGGGACGAGATTATCTCTGCTTTATGGGGAGATGATGAGCCCGAAGGCAACGTATTAAGAAGCCATATATACCAGCTGCGCAGCCAGATTGATAAACCCTTCAAGCACGCTTATATCAACACAGTGCCTAAGGTCGGTTATCAACTGATTGATAAAGAGTAAATAATATGCCTAAAGTAAAATCCGCCAAGCAGATCACCTTCACCTACTTTTCTATTGTTGCATTCGCCATTATTGCTACGCATTTTTCTCTTCTGAGATCAACGCTTGAAGATCTTGAACACCTTAATGCGCAAAACCGCTTAAATGACACAAAACAAGCGGCTCAAGAACTGCTGGCTAATAGTCATAAAAATAGCCTGGACATTCCCCCTTTCAGCTCTGTTTATGTAGGTGAAGAGGCAGTGCCGCAGGATATTACCCTACCTGAAAACCTTGAATTTAATAAAGCGCTAGAAATAAGGCAGGAAAAAACAGACAGCACGGAATATTTCATTATGAAAACCCGGCTGACTATCCGCGGTCAGCTGCAGACTGTTTATATTTTCTACCTCGATGAAATTTATGAATTCAGTGAAGAGCAGATGTTCGGGAACCAGGCAAAACAGCTGCTGATCTCAATTATTCTGTTATTGATCAGTTTTGCCGTTGTGTCACGCATATCACAGCGCCTGACCAGTCCATTATCTGCATTAGCAGAAATGCTGAAAAAACGGTCCCCCCATGATCTGTCGCCTATTCCACTGCCGCGGGGCGTGGAAACCAAAGAGTTACTGCTGCTGGTTGACAGTGTTAATCAATATCAGGCAAGGCTTCACGACTCTATTGAACGGGAACGCTCATTCAATCGTTACGCCAGCCACGAACTACGTACACCGTTAATGGTTATCAAAGGAGCAGTTTCTCTGCTCGGCCAGTCTAATGAGCCGCTGTTTATAGAAAAACAGCGCCGGCGTCTGCTTTCAGCCAGTAATGAAATGAATGACTTTGTAACAACATTATTATCCCTCACGCGTGATGAAGACTTGTCTAACCTGGTCCTGCGCAGTCTGGAAAAAGATGAAATTGAAAATATTGTCAGCACACATTCACATCTGATTGCCAATAAACCGGTCAGCTGTGAAGTAACCATAAAAGAAGCAATCCAGATCAAAGTGCCGGAAACCACCATAAAAATCTTAATCGGTAACTTAATCAAAAATGCTTTTGCGTGTACCGAACAAGGCTTGGTATCGATTTATGTTTCACCCGATGCAATTGAAGTGATCGATACCGGTGTGGGGCTTGATGCAAAACCACGGGGGATAGAAGGCTATGGTTTAGGCCTGGTCATTGCTAATGATATCTGCCGTAAATACGGCTGGCAGCTGGATCTTGCTAATAACTCAAAAGGCGGATGTACAGCGGCAATTACGCTGCAGCCGCACGGAACACCCAGCGGTCAGCGAGGAGATAATTAGTCAGCATGCCCAGTAAAACACCAGGGACCATAGCCGCCACAGGCCAGACCATCTCAAGCGCGAGATGGTTAAGTTCAGGATATTGATTCACAAACTGCTTAACATCGACAGAATGCATTAACAGCCAGTAGCAGCCCCAGTTAGGCATAAAACCAATACAAGACACGGCAATAAAACGCCCCCACTGCCGCATCGGCTGAGCGGTGTCGCCTGCATCAAAAGTAATATGCCGGTTTAACCACCAGTTAGAGGTAGCAGCAGCCCAAAATGCTGCGCCGCGAGCAGGTATGGGGGCAATATAAGAAGACAACAGAAACATCGTCGCGACATCGACTAAAAAACCAATGCCGCCGACACATGCAAATCGTACTACTTTCATTCTCAGCCCTCTTACCATATCAATGTTTACAAACCTTCGTGCAAACAGCGTGATCAAGAGGAAAGGCTACACCGCAAAGCGTAAAAGAAAAGTGAATAGCCACAGATAAAATAGAAGATAGCTTTAAAGGTTAGATATTTACCATTTTTGGTCGAGTAATTACCTGTCGGCAGCAGTCCTGTACCGTTATGCTCACTCCGTCAAACATAACGGAGAAAATGACATGAATAAAAGGATAGCAGTTACACTTAGCGCAGTATTGTTTTCACTAACCGCCTGCAATTCCAGTGTTAACACGCCGGAAAATGCAGCCAGCCCTTCTAATAAAGAAAAAGCAGCTGCCGTACTCAACAGCATAGAGACAGGTGATCAACAAGCAGCTGCTTATATTAATCCATTGCAGTACACACAACATAATTTATCTATTGCTGATGGTCTGGATGGCTTTGCCGCCGCATTGCAGGCATTACCTGAAAACAGTGCGAAAGTAGATGTTGTACGAGCATTTGCAGACGGCAATTATGTATTTACCCATACCGATTACAACTTCTTTGGTCCTAAAGTCGGATTTGATCTGTTCCGTTTTGAAGACGGCGTGATTGTTGAACATTGGGATAATCTCACCGTCAAAGCAGAACAAAGCAATCCAAGTGGTCACACACAATTAGACGGTGCAGTTGAGATTACGGATTTAGATAAAACAGCCGCCAATAAAGTACTGGTTAGCGACTTTGTAGAGACAATTTTAATAAACGGTGAATATGATAAGTTAGCTGATTATTTTAATGGTGATAATTACCTGCAGCATAATACAGGCATTGCGGATGGTGTATCCGGTTTGACAAGCGCCCTAGCAGCAATGGCGGAGCAAGGCATTGCAATGGTTTATAACGACAACCATATTGTCCTAGGTGAAGGTAACTTTGTACTAAGTATCAGTGAAGGTACGTTAGCTGGAGAATTAACTTCATTTTATGATCTGTTCCGTATCGAAAATGGTAAAATTGCCGAGCACTGGGATGTGATAGAAGCCATCCTGCCTGTAGAGCAATGGCAGAACGATAACGGTAAATTCGGAAATTTATAATCCACCATGTTCATGAATTCCCATGCTGTGCATGGGAGTTAGCAAGGTACTGAAGCGCACTTCACATAAAACAACAAGCGAACTGATCTTTTAATAACTTCATCATGTTTCGTTTCGCTTTATGCTGTTTAATAATTTTAGCGATCATAAGGTGCAAGATGTCACGGTCAACGTTATTAACCTTCAAATTCTTTTCTAATTTAACCAGTAAGTCAGCGGCCTGCTGGTAAGCAGAGTTGTTAGCTTGATAAATAATCGAATCTGCCGCTCGATGAGTCAAATCAACGCAGTCCTGAGGATGCTCTGCAATGATCAAATCCGCTAACTTAATCAATTTAGCAGCCCCTGCTTTATGTGATACAGCCCATAAACGAGCTTTTTCCAATTCACCGCGATAAAGATAAAAGTCTAACAGCGCGTCAGCGTTAGCTGGCAAACCTCGGCTGCTTTCAGCATAACAGCCGGCTAATATCTGCTCTGCTTTTTCAATAAAATGTGCGTCTATTTCACCGGTCTGCAGCTGTAATTTGTCTAATTTTTTATAAGTCATAAAGCTTGGGTTATCAACAAACAGCTGCCAGGCAGTCCGCCAGGCACTTTTATATTCCCCCTGCGCAGCACGCACTTTTACTTCATGCTCTTGACAGCGCTCTTTTTCGTAGGGTGTCGCGGCATGTTTATAAGCTTGCCGCAGCCAGTCTTCTGCATCTAATGCTTCATCATTTTCTAAACAAACACTGCTTATTGCCAGGTAATCAGAGTGCGTAGACGCACTCATATTCATCAGCCGGCACTGTTCCTGCCAGTTACCGTCCTGCTCAGCCTGTTCAATCAGCGGCTGAGTCAAACGCTTAATCGACCATTTCTGCTCCCGGTCATTCACCTCACCGGACTGTGATTTACTTTCTGCACTGTTTAAACACTTTGCTAGAAACAGCTGCCGAACCTGCTCTGACAGTTCAAAATCTTCTGGAATTTCAGGAAAAACATCATATGCAAACGGCTCAAAATGAGAAAATAACCACTGCGCTTTTTTTTCAGCAGACCAGTTTTGCAGCTTAAAAAGCGCCACTAATTTTTGTTTGAGTTCGCCTTCAAGGTAAAAACGAAAACCGCCGCCGTCATGAACGTGCTCTAAGACCTTATTTAAGCGCCGCAGGGCTTTTAAAATACATGACCATTGCTTCGCTAACGGCAGTTTTTCTATTGCCGGAAAAATAACCGCAAACATCTGCTCTGCATGTGTGAAGTAACTTTTTACTTCATCCCAGTTCCACACACTTTCTTCCGGTAACGCTTTGCTGATTAACTCACTCAGCTCAACATAACCGAGTCCATTTTCTTCACTGCGCATTATTACCAGCCATTTATCAAATTCATGTTCCGAAGACTCAATGTAAGTCATTAAAAAACCCGTTAATTCATCGGCTGACTTTTGCTTAAACCACTCTTGTAACTGCACGTGCCCCGCTGCTTCACTGTCAATTTCTTCAACGGGGGTATTTTCCACCAGCAGCGCAACCGCAACACAATGTTTGCAGAGATCTTGATAATCTGCGGCCGGGCAGCTGCAGCGGTTTTGAATCGGCTCACCTTGAATAAGTCTCACATGGTAATCATGCTGACCGGAAACAATGGCCGTCACTGTATCACCGGCAGCAGATAAAAGCCTCACTTTGCCGGATAGATATAACAGGGAACCTAATTGATAAGATTTACTCTGCGCACGCAGCTTGATTTCGTTAAGATTAAACATTACTCACTACCTTCATTTGCGTTTTGATTGTAATAAAGTGTTATTTATTTCCACGACGCACCCACTGGGAACAAAGAAATTATAATGTTATTCTAAGTCAGTAAGTTAACGGCTCCACAGGCTCTTTCCTCATCATAACAGGAACCTTTCAATGTTAATATTTAACTGCTCAAAAACTGCAGCTGATTTTTTTACATCAACGCGCAATAAAGTAAAACGCACACCGATAGAGCCGGCGCCGCATAAAACGATTGCTGAATCAATTGCATCTCCTATCCTGCCTGAAGATATACCGGAAAGTGTAGAAGAAATGGCAATACAGCACTGGCTGGTGCACTGCATTACTGTAAAACGCAAAAAAGTTCTGATCGTGATGAATTACTTAAGCCGTTACTGTCTGGTATTTTATGCGGGTAAAAAAGGAGATGAAATTGAATTTTTGAACACCTTTGAACTGCACCTCAAAGTAAATTTCCGCTATTTATGTGCAGAAGCCGGGATCAGTAATACTTTCGTTGAACAAGCTATCGCACATTATAATAACCAGACTTTTACCTGTGCGTTTCACCAGCGCAGCGATAGAAGCGTGCAGGCGCACATCAAAGATGCCGCCTGGCATATTGAGCGCTGGATATATGAAGGCGGCCTGGTCTTTGATAAAGAGACCTGCCTGCAGTTTGATATTTACATGGGCAAAACCCTGCGTAAGCGCAAAGCTGATAAAGACTACTTTTATCCCGTTGAACTGTTTATGGAAAACTGGTTCAAGGAACTGGAAAATAAACCAGTATACAAGGTCCACACTAACCAGCCGCTAAACAACGAAACAGAGCCGGTTAACACGGAAAACAATATTGTTTCACTGGCTGATTATCGGAAATAACCAGTAAATCCAGTTACGAGTTTAAAACCTGATCTCAACACCGGGAAGTATTTTGCGGATAAGCTCCCTCTCTGCATTGGAAAGACCTGAATTACCTGTTAAATCAAGTGTTTTTAAGCTGACTAGATAAGGCAGAAAATCAGGTATTATTTCTATCTGAGTGGATGAAAGATCCAGATGCTCAAGATAGATCAGCTTTGACATTGACATAGGAAAGGTTTTAATCGGATTATGACTTAAATATAAAGACTCAAGATAGATTAATTCACCAATTTCATCGGGCAGTGTGCCCAGCGCATTTTGTCTTAAATCCAGCACACTCAAAGCCTGCAGTTTTCCAACCATTTTGGGTAGAATTTTTATTGAATTTCCTGACAAATCAAGATTAGTTAATGTTATGGAATGCTTACTTAAACATGGGGGAATAATTTCAATTGAGTTACTGCCTAAGTGCAGTTCTCTTAGATTACCGACATTACAAATAACCGTAGGAAAAGCTTTCAAGCTTTTTCCGCTCATTGTGATGTTAGTGACTCGGTGTTTGGCGGCCTCTTCGTCAGCATAACTATAAGAAACCGCAATGAAACCCAACAATATTAAAATCTTATAGTATTTCATATTTAACTCCTGAAAATTGAATATGCAGCTAAAGCCCAGCAAACCGATAGAACACCTCTTACTGCTAAACTTTAGAAAAAACATCGGGTTCCCGCAATAAATTACCTCGAGTAAATTCCTATAACTTTCCTTTAAATAACGGCACGTTCACTCGTTTCCGAGCTGCACGCGGTAACTCAGGTGAACCACCCACTAAGCACAAAACAATGCATTACCAGAAAGAGCATGATAATGAGGCAATGAAGTTATTATCACGGCATGCAGATAGATTTAAATCATTAAAATAATTCACTGGCAATCGCCAGGGCAACACTGACAAATAATAAACCGGTGATCAGGTTAATCACAGGTGCCGCTTTGTGCATTTTCTGCTGCACATTCGGTTTTGACAGTACTAAGGCAATAAGCACAAACCAGATCAGAGACAGCAGTAAAAACATCAGCGCAGCCGCCGCTTTAGTCGAAGTACTCACTTCCGGCGTCATCATCGCAGAAAACAACGTAATAAAAAAAATCATTGCTTTAGGGTTAAGTAAGTTTGTATACAAGCCCTGCATGAAACCTTGTTTTACTGTTAACTGGTTTTTTATCGGCTCAACCGCAGCCGCAGTACACTTCTCCCGCCAGTGCTGTAATGCACCAGTAATCGCACCAACTCCCATCCATGCTAGATAACCAGCACCTAACAGCTGCACGGCAAAGAATAACGTCTGCGAACTTTTAATCACCAGACTCACGCCGGTTAAACTCAGCATAGTATGCACTAAAATAGCCAGAGCAATACCAGCAGCAGAAGCAACAGCAACCTGTCGAGATTCCTGACTTGCCAGTTTCAGCACCAATGCCAGATCAGGTCCCGGACTAGCAAGCGCGACAGTATGGATAACAGCCAGTGTCATCAGTAATTCTAAATTCATAATGGTCCTTTTATTTATTTTTTAACTGGACTCAGTCTGCTGTTTAATAAAAATAAACGATAGGAAAAAATTGCAGCTGCAGTTTTGAAGACAGGAATCAGACAAAACTCTGCAGAAAATTATTAGGCGTCACCAGATAAGCCTGCTTAAACGCTTTATTCAAATGGCTTTGATCAAAAAAACCAACTTGATGAGCGACATCAGCAATATCACTGCCTTTAATCAGTGCTTTTTTAGCATATTCTAAGCGTATTCGTTTGAAGTAGGCATGTGGAGTCATGCCCATCGACTGTTTAAACTGACGCAAAAACTGAAACTTGCTTAACCCTAAAGGCTCAGCCAATTCCTGCAGCACAAAAGACTGACTAGGATCCGCATGAAACATATCTTTAATCTGTTTGATCTGCAGACAGGATAACTTGCCGGTCATTTTACAAGTTTGCGTCGCCCTCCCTCCATAACGTTGTAATAACTCGGTAGTAAACGCCATCATCACAGTTTCTAACTGTAAATGCTGCGCTGCATTCTGATCAGATACAGCAATGCTGTGCAGATACATAAAAGCTTGATAGAGATAAGGGTCATCAATAAGAGGCTGAGTAAAAAAAGCTTCAGGCATTTTTAACTCCCGGCTGATCCGGCTGATATACTGCGGCGGAACAGCCATGAAGTGTCCGGCATAACCATTTTCACTTTCACTGGCACCGGTGTGCACTTCATCCGGATTAATGGTTGAAAGCAGCCCCGTCCCCATCAAGTAATTATTACCATGATGTAAATACTGCATGCAGCCTGTTGATACTGCTCCTATGTGGTAATCAAGATGAATATGACGCTCAAATTCAAAATTTTTCACACTCGCTAAAGTCAGTTCAATATCCGGTAATGCAGGGTTTCGCCAATATGCTAACTGCTCTTTCGCCACTTATTATCCCTTTATGCTCTAAGTCATCACACCTCAGTATAATGCCAGTGGCAGACCAGGCTATAGTAAATAATTGCAGATGCTCATTCAAACGAACCATCAGGCACAAACTATGCGGTGTGGAACTGCTAATTCGGCTTGTTCAGCAGCTGCAGCAACGCATAGGTTGAATCCATATGCGGGGTTGCTACTTTTACTCGGCGCGCCGCTTTTACTGCATTGCCCAGGATAGACTCAACCTCCATTTCACGGCCGGCTTCGTAATCGAGGAGCATCGATGGTTTGTATGGACACATTTTCAGTGTCCTATCTATATTCTGCTGCACAATAGCATAATCAAACTCAGCACCACTGGCCTTGGCTATGGCATAGACCTCTTCCATAATGTCACGAACCAGTTCAGCGGTATTCGCATTAGCCATAATCACCTGAGTATCGACACCACCAGCAAGAACAGAGATTGGATTGTACGGCGCATTCCACACCAGTTTCACCCAGCGAGCCTGCTGCACATGGTCTGACACCTCGCACTGTACCCCGGCACGATTAAACAAACTGCCGAGAAGCTGTGCACGCTCAGTTTTTCCCTGCGGGTAAGTACCAATCACCAGGTGTCCGTAATCCTGATGATCGATGACACCGGGCTCAACGCGGTTAACGCAGATAAAACACAGCCCGCTGATTATCTCTGTGCCGGGAAATGCCTGCTGAATCGGCTCTTCAATCTCAACTCCATTCTGCAGCAGAACAATCGTTGTGCTGTCGGAAACAACATCTTTAAGCAGCTCTCTGCTGTCAATACCAGGCAGGACTTTAGTGGCAACTATCACATAATCAGCTGTACCCTGAAAATCCCCGGGGGCCTTAAGAATCTGACTCGGCTTAAATGTAAAATCACCCTGATGACTTTTAATCGTATACTCGCCCTTCTCAAGAAGACCGTCGTAATCTGATCGAACCACAACGGACACATCAGCTCCGGCCTGCGCCAGACGCGCACCATAGTACGCACCAATCGCCCCTGCACCTATCACTAGAATTTTCATAGACATAATATTCCTTTTACCACAAAATAAGAATCTCTTATATATCAATAACAAAATACACAAAACAGACTAACAAAACCATTTGTGTTTTTCTAGTTTCCACATCCCGCATGCAGTTCATACGAGCGAATCATTAAACACAAATCTATGCATTACCACGCACAGCTGCATTAAGCGAAAATCGATGCATTACATGTATCACCATGAGGTTCTGTGCTCCGCAGGTCAGCTTTCATGGTAAACTGCAGGCTTTATATCGAGCAGCTTAGTGTTATTCAGACAATCCAGTCCACGAACTGTAATTTGCCCGTTTTCAAGAGATTCAATAGGCAGTACAGCAGCTCCGATTGGATTGGGTCTATGTGGTGAACGAAGCGCAAATGTGCCAGCTTTCCCTTGCCGGGTACTTTGCACAACAGCTGTTCTATCGGTATTTTCAAGCCAATAAAGAATAAGAATTCTTTGTCCGAAAATAAGCCCCTGCATGCCTTCAATATACTCATGATTTAAAATAAGGCGACAAAGCGGCCCGTCTGGCTGAATGTTTTTGGGACAGTCTTTAACTGCGGTATAAGGTGTTTCAATACGGCCTATAAAATTTAGTTCTGCTGACATTTATCTAACCTCTATAACATTATTAAGCTTGCTTGACGGTTGAAGCCGCATAAATAAGAATCGTCAGCAGAATAACTGCACCGCCGATAATACTGGCAGCCGGTGGAACCTCAGCGAAAAAAACAAAAGCCCATACAGGAGCAAAAACAGCTTTAATCATAAGCACCATGCCAGCTTCAGGAGCGGTCATATAACGAGTTGCCACCTGAGACAGCACACGCCCGAACGGCGCCGTGAACAGCCCCATTGTGCCCATAATAATCCAGGTCTCGGCACTAAAGGACGACGGCTGTGCAAAGAAAAACATCACCAAAGCAAGGAACATGCCTCCAAGACCGACACTAGCCGTACGGCTTACATCCTGATACTTGCGTAACAAGATTTGATTTAGAGACAAACAGATAACACAAAAGACAGCGAGAGCATCCCCTGTTAAATTTCCTGATCCAAATGACCCCGATACCACAATGCCGATTCCAGCCATGACAGAAACAATTGCCAGCCAGGTTGTGCCCTTCGTCACCTCGCCTAAAAACAAGCGGCTGAATACAGCAGCTAAAGCAGGAGCGGCGCTAAGAATAACGAATGTATTAGCAATAGATGTGTTCATAATGCTTAAAATCAATGTAGAAGCGCTCCCAAGCATAAGCACACCCGACAACAGTACAGGCCAGCCGCTGATCGTTAGTACTTTAACCAGCCCGCGTTGGTCACGAAAATGAATAAAAAGGGGCATCGAGACGGCAGTGAACAGCCCGAATAGAAAAGCAGTATCAAAACCGCCGACACCAGAAAATCGAATAAAGACCGGATCAAGACTCATGAGTAACCCGCCTAGCAAAGCGATAAGAACACCAACAGTGCGGGCGCTTACTCTCGGGAATGTTTTTACTAATGTATTTGACATAATCACCTCTCAAAATAATAATGCTGACCAGTATTATTTACATAAAACATAACTACGTCAACAGAAATCATACCGGCTAGTATGCTTTTTTTAAAAAAAGGTATAAATATCATGGGCAAAATAGAGCAGAATAAAGAGAAAAAAAGGCGTGTCATAATAGAGGCGGCACAAAACATTTTCTTATCGGAGGGTTATACCCTCGCCAGCATGGATAAAATTGCGGCTCTGGCAAAAGTAACAAAACAAACGGTTTACCGATATTTTCCATCTAAGGTGGATCTGTTTCAGGCAACTCTGAATCAGATGGGAGAAATGCAGGGAGGAAGTTTTCGCTCTCATCTGCAGAAAACTGACACAAATGATGCGCTGAATGAATTTGCTAAAGGTTTTATCCAGGCACACCTGTCAAGCCAGCATCTGGCAACAATCCGGCTTTTAATTGCCGAAGGCGGCAAAGCACCGGAAATCACACGCAGTTTTTGTGCAGTCGGGCCTGATCAAACAGCGGCACAGCTGTCAGCATTCTTTACCGAAAGACTAGGCATTAAAGATACTGAAAGCACCGTAAGGTTATGGATTTCTATGCTGCTTGCTTACCGGACAGGTACGCTGATCGGCTTGGAAAGTCCGACAGAGCAGCAGATTGAAGAGCATGCACGTAAAGCGACTGATTTCTTACTGGCTGCAGCCGCTCAATAAAAAGAGACAACACGGCAGGTTCCCATACTCCGGTGGGAACTGATACCAGCGAATCATTAAATACAAAATCGATGCATTACCACGCAGAGCACGGTGACGAGATAATTCTCTATTATCAGATAGGCCATGGCGGCAACGCAATTTTCCACTTAAGATCACCATTCTAAGTTCCTGTCCCGTAAAACAATTTTTTTTATCTATAATTTAAGAAGATACACCAACACAACTGCAGACATGCGCATTCTTTAACCGTGACTATCACGAGATTTAAACCATGAATGTAAGCCTTTTGTTTGAAAACGTTGATTCCATTATGCGGGCCTTAGGCGGGCTGGGACTGTTTCTGCTCGGCCTGATTATTATGATGGATGCGCTCCGCGCTTTAGCCGGAGACGCAGTACGCACGGCCATTGTACGTTTCACCCATTCACCGCTCAGCGGGGCTATTACCGGCGCAGTTGCCACAGCGGTTCTACGCTCTTCCAGTGCAACAACCGTTGCGGCTGTTGGTTTTGTCGGCGCCGGACTAATCGGTTTTTCAGAATCACTGGGTATTATCTTCGGCGCTAATGTCGGTACCACACTGACCGGCTGGATAGTCGTACTACTCGGATTTAAGCTCAATCTTGAAGCGCTAATGACAATGCTTTTACTGATCGGGGCGCTGCTGCGCTTATTAGCCAAAAACACATTAGCAACCTCGGGTTATGCATTAGCCGGATTTTCACTTATGTTTGTCGGTATCGCTATGATGCAGCAGGGCATGAGCGGTTTCGGCGATATAATCACGCCCGAACAGCTGCCGCCGGACACCTTTACCGGCAGGCTGAAACTGGTCGCTATCGGCATTATTTTCACCCTGTTCACGCAGTCCTCAAGTGCCGGTGTCGCTATGGCACTGGCGGCGCTTTTTTCCGGTTCAATAAACTTTCCACAGGCGGCGGCTCTGGTGATAGGCATGGATGTCGGTACCACAGTTACTGCTGTAATGGCCACCATTGGACAGTCGCGGGAAGCGCGCAGAACTGGGTTTTCTCACGTTTTTTATAATATTATCGCAGCTGTTTTCGCCCTGCTCTTTATCACGCCGTTCACTATGCTGCTCACAACTTATTTTCCATCTGCACTTGAAAATAATGCTGAAATATCACTAGTCGCCTTTCACAGCGCTTTTAATATTCTGGCGCTGCTCATTATTCTGCCCTTTACCAAACAGTTCGCCTCTCTGATGATCAAACTTATTCCGGAGCAAAGCAGTCTGTTTAACAAGCCGCTGGACAAGACTTTACTGAAAGAGCCGAATATGGCGCTCACCGCCGTACAGAACAGCGTGCATACCGAAGCAACCGCTTTATTAACCCATATCAACGCGATGCTGGGAGATCATAACAGCCGCAAAACAGATATTCTGCAGCTGCAGCTGGCACTGGATAAAACACACGCATACATTGATCTGATATCACTAAAAAACGAGTCCGGTGCACAATGGGAACGCCTGGTTGCGATGATCCACATGCTCGATCATATGCAGCGCCTGCACGAACGCTGCGAAGAGGAAGAAGACAGGGCAATAACCCTGAGAGATACGCAGCAGTTCGTGAATGAAAAAGACATTATGATACTGGGTATCAAATCTATGATGGAAGCGATGGAGGCAAACAACCTGAAAGCCATGCTGGAGCATGCCGATATAACCAGAGAGCAGCTTCATAAACAGCTCAAACCTTACCGGACCATGATTGTCGAGCAGATTGCCAGAGGCGAGCTGGATATTATTATCGGCACCGACTACCTGGAAGGCATACGCTGGCTTAAGCGGGTTTCCTGGCACCTTATCCGCATCTCATTTCACTACAAACAAGCGATTCTGGCTGCAGGGAAATAACGATACCCGTTACCAATAAAAATAAATGTGCAAAACTTTCATAAGACGTGATCACTGAACTCTGTCGAATTCACCTGTAAAGAAATTCGACAGATCTGCCGCAAGTCCGAACAAGGCGCTGCTAAACTACTTTTAAATTGTAACAAAACGAATTATGGGCTAGCCCTACATCCATGTAAGTATTCAGGCTAAGCCCGTAATTCGTCTTGTAAGCAAATAGTACTGCATCACCTATTTCTTAATGTGCCAGCCCTGCTCTTACGTCTGGATAAGCCCGCAGCCAATACTCCAACGGCTAGAAATGCAAACGTTTCAGGTTCGGGAACCCGTGCATGAGCACCATAAAAATTGAGCGAAAATACCTGTTCATCACCACCGCCGTTAATACTCTGTGCGCTAGTGAACGCATAATAGTCGTGTCCTGAAAGCAGATCGCCTCCCTGAAACAATGCCCCTGTAGTCAGGTCTTTAATTGTCAACGAGCCGTTCGACGGCGATCCGTTAAGCCATCGCGGCAGTAGCGAAGCACCATTACCATTTACAGTAAACATCAGCTCTAGTGACACTATGCTGCTCGCATATACAATATCGTATGGGTGGTAGTCTCCCTGCTGAACATACCTGTCAGTGTTCGCATCCCCCGTAAATCCGAAGCTGTTATCTCTTATCGACGTACTCCACCAGTACATTGATGTAAAATAAGAAGGTCCAACATCTCCACAACAGGCATTTGGCAGAATGGTACTGCTTGAAATAGCATGATTAAGCGTTTGGTTAGTTTCTTCAAATGCAGATCCCGAGAAATAGAATGATTCATCTAATGCCTGAAGGGTAATTTCAAGCTTCTCATATGAAATGTCGATAGTGGTCGCGTATGCAGACGTGGGAAGAACTGCTAAGCAGCTCAGAAGAACGGGACCGGCGAACCTCATTTTTTGTAACCAGTTGACCATAAAGTTGTTCATCTTAGATCTCTTAAAATATGCGATGCTCCCCAAGAGCAACCTTTAATCAAAAAATCAGCAATATACAGGCCAAAACATAAACAGTTACTAATATCATAAACTTACCAGAATAGATGAAACTCATAAGACTGCCCGTAGTCTAAAAGTGTAAATTATTCTGACATCATCATCATATTTTTGTATCACCCATTCTAAATGAATGAACATAGAACAGAAGCAGACGTTATTATCAGTATCGCTCACCTCGAACTTAAACGGCTCACCCCTTCCGTGAGCCTTAGGTAATTCATCAAACGAATCACCAGACAAAAAGCGATGCACTAACACGCAAAGAGAAACTTACAAAAGCGCAATTTTGTACATTTTATTTAAAAAATTATGTGGTACATTTTTATAAAGGACTCTTGAGCAGAAGACATTTTATGAACAAACCTAAGGAACAGGCAAGATTTCAACTCCATAACGAGCTCGGAGGGCTTGAAATGGTTGATGCGGCCTTCCATAACAAAAATTTTTCCAAACACAGCCACGAAGGTTACTGCATTAATGTCATCGAAAAAGGTACGCAAAGATTTCTAAGCTCAGGTAAAAACTATATCGCACCAGAAAACAGCATCATTTTGGTTAATGCCGACCACATTCATACCGGTCAATCCGCAACCGATCAAGGCTGGTCCTACAGAGGCATTGCACCGCTGGGCTCTCAATTTACAAAGCTGGCAGATGACCTGGGAACTAAATATCAGTTTGAGCCCTACTTTCCAAGTTCAGTTGTTAATGATCCCGTTATGGCAAATGAGCTAAGGCAGCTATTTAACGTTCTGGCGACATCCGATAATACTCTGCTGCGGGAAACTATACTGTACGGCGTATTGACCCGACTGATGCTCAAACATGGAAAATGCAGGACGACGACAGCCGTTGATCAGTCAAACATTCGAAGCCTCAATTTAGTACAGGAATATATCCACGCCCGCTTAGAGCAGAATATCAGCCTGGAAGAACTGGCGGCATTGAGCTGTTTCAGCCCGTTTTACTTAGTGCGTCAGTTTCAAAAACAATTTGGACTGCCGCCTCATGCTTATCAAATTCAACAGAGACTTCAAAAAAGCAAAAGCCTGCTTCGCGCCGGCAAAAGTATAACCGATGTTGCCGTTGAACTGGGCTTTCACGATCAAAGCCATTTTCATCGACATTTTGTCAGAGCCAATGGATTTTCACCGGGGCATTATGCCCGTAACATTATCTAGAGCGCAGAAATATACCTAAGATGTTAATCAAAAATTAAGCCTGAAAATAAACTTCAATCTGCAAAAACATACAATCCTCATAAAAACTTACCTGCCATGCTAGCTCGATATTCGTTTATTTATCCGAGGTATTATGTCTTTAACTAAAAAAAACGCGTATCTAAAAGCGGCTCAAAAAGGCTGTTTAGATATGCTTCCACTTAGCCTGTCGGTTATTCCATGGGGAATACTCTGCGGCTCCTTAGCGATTGCGCGAGGTTTTACAGAGCTTGAAGCCTTTTTGATGGTATTACTTGTTTTTGCCGGTTCGGTGCAGCTGGTTGTCATTGAACTGATGAGCAGCGGTACGCCTCTAACAACCGTCTTGTTTAGCGCATTTATTATAAGCTCAAGACATTTCTTATACGGCCTGGTATTAAGAGATAAGATTAAAAACCTGCCCTGCAAATACCGCATAGGTATTGGTTTTTTATTAACCGATGAACTGTTTGCGTTATCGGCCCATAACAAAGCATTAAATGGAAAACGAAGGTTAGTTTATGCTTTATCGGCAGGTGCAAGCTTTTATGTCTGCTGGATAACCTGGAATGTGATCGGCATTATTGCTGGAAATTATATGCCGGACTTAACCAGCCTTGGGCTGGACTTTGCCATTGCAGTTACCTTTATTTCGCTGGTTATCCCGTCCATTACCAATCTGCCAATGTTAGTAACAGCACTAACCGCAGGTTTTTTATCTGTGACGTTCAAATTGCTGCATTTTCAATTAGATTTAGTATTCGCGTCTGTTTTGGCAATGACAGCAGGCTTTTTTACCTCAGAGTTATTAAAGCGCAGCAAGGCGCTCAAGGTTCGAGGGGAAATAAAAGCCCTGGAGGAAACACAATGAATATCATCACTATTATTTTGCTGGCATGCATAACGTTTTCAAGTCGTTATCTATTTCTTGAACCAATGCTGCCTTTAAAAATAGGCCCTAAAATAAAATCTCTGTTAAGTTTCAGTGCTCCGGCTGTACTGACTGCAATCTGGTTTCCCATTGTTTTTATAAGAGATAATTCGCTAACGTCCAGCTTAACCGATCCCTACCTAGCAGCGGCCGCCGTCGCAGTTATTGCCTCCTATAAAACCCGAAGTATATATTTTACGCTTGGCATCAGCCTGTGTGTGTTTGCTTTATTACAGGTTTTTAAATCTGCTTTGATGTTTTGAAAGTAGAGATAAAGCCAGCTATAGATGTTTGATAAGTAACCATTCTTGTTTCTCTCTAGCGAAGGTTTTCCGGAGTGTTAGACTGCCCCAATTATGACGGTGAAGAATTTCAACGCTAAGGCAAAGCCTGCAGAAGCAGGCCTTTTGTATACTTAATTCAATACGTTTGTTACTCGAAGGTTTATCCCTGATGCCTCTCTATTCAAACGTGCGTGGTTTTTTAGTCTTAATAACAGCAATATATGCATGCCAGCTAGCAAAGCTCAGGAGGGGCATAATAACAATAAAAGCGATAGCGGAAGTTAAAAAACCAACCGCAACTGCCGTTAAGATAATAGCCCCCCATACACACATAACAACAAGGTTATTTTTCACCGCATTTGCTGAACTAAAAACAGCGGTCATAATATCAACCTGGCGTTCCATAATGACTTGTGGTGTAAAAGCGGAAATCACCAGTACCACCACCAGTAAGATCCCTCCGATGATTGACCCCAATCCTAGGAATGCGGAAAGTTCGATTAATGTTGGCTCAGATGCACTAGGGTAAAGTGCAAAAACTAACCCGGCTAACAAGATCCATAGCGTTAATAGTAATAATAATATGACAGCAAAACCCCATAATCCGACTTTATTCCTTAAAAGGGACTTATAGCTATGACTGAATGAGGGGCGGTGGCCTTTTTCTAATTCCCATGCCACATCATATAAAGCAGATGAAAAAACAGGTCCTATCAATGTAAGTCCCACGACCATGGGAATAAGAAACATTGGATTAGCTTCAGTTGAAAAGAGTTGTAATACGGCGAACGGTATAATACTAAAAATCAGCCCATAACCTATGCTGATAAACGGAGTCGCAAAAAAATCATCAACGGCGAGTGATAACCAATGAAACGGGGCAAACACATTCATTTTATTACACTCTATTGTTCTAGCGTATCTCTTAGTATGGCTTTGTACAGCATGACTTGTTGACATATTATTCTCCTAATGAATAGTCGGTAATTGATAACAATCATTGCAGTGCTTCAATTCACCTCTACTCTTTAGTTTTAAGATAAATAAAATTTATATTAGCAGCTCACCAATATTGGTTTAACTGAGATTCCCCGTCTGAAAAGCTCAGCAATATGGAAAATCTAATAACGAGCAGTCTTCATTTTCTAGTTTCATCGTATTTGAAAATATAATAATAACTCACTGGGTATCGTGCTTATCACTGCAGGCCTCGGATGTACCACTAAAACGTATGACTCAAGAATAGTCTAGCTATACAATTTTATGCAAAAAATAGAGAATCATAGCAATCCGCTTAATATTACGATCTGTTAATAGAGGTGCTCCAAGCGGTATTTATCGCAGCTGCTAAGTCATAGAGTAAAAAGCGTTGTTTGAATAAAAATCAGAAGTCTGCACTTTCAATATGCAGTTACCGCCATCAAACATCAACCTGCACGCTAAGTTTATGCAGTGTTATTTCCGGCAGGCAGTTGATGCGGACATTGACCACAGATGTTCCCGCCCCCACCGATGTGTACCCCTGCATTTTGTTATAAAGCCATTTTCCTCTGCTCACCATACGAGGACAGTCGGAATCAAGTATAACCGGAATACCGCCGGGCAGGCATATCTGCCCGCCATGGGTATGCCCTGATAATAATAAATTAAAGCCTGCTGCAGCGGCTTGTTTATATATGGCAGGAGTGTGAGATAAAAGAATGCTTGCAGTGCCTGCAGTGAGTCCGTTTGAGGCGCGCGGTATATCATCAGCACAAAAGTAATGCGCATCATCAATACCGGCAAGTAACAACTCACCCTGCCCTTGTTTGATGTGGATATTTTCATTAAGAAGCAGTTTAATGCCCATTTCTTCCATAGCTGGCACCATTAAGATGCTGTCATGGTTTCCCAATACTGCATAGGTCTCTTTTTTTATGTGTATTGCCAGCCGCGCCATGACAGCGAGAGCAGGCTCAATATCTCCATGGGTAGACGCACGATAATCCCCAGTCATGACGCAGATATCATAGTTTACCTTTCTGATCTGCTCTATCAGTGCAAATACCGCCAGCTCATCCATATCGAGATGCAGGTCGCTAAGATGGAGAATGGTGAAACCGTCAAGATCCCGATGCAGATGGGAAAGCACGACTGGATTATAGCGAACTTGAATATTTCTCGCGTTACGCTGTCCTTTACGGAGCATAAAGCATAAACGCAGGGTGTTTCTAATTACTGAATGCGAGGAGTACCAGTTTTCGATATGGAAAAAGTTACGCCCCTGCCCCAGGATTTGTGCGACATGTGCCTCTTCTACAGCAACCCGTTGTTCAGCATGCTCTGCGCCCATTCTGTGTGCTAGCTTTACTAATATTTCTGATTTTTTTCTGATAAGCGTAAACCTTTTTATGAGTGAAACGGGGAATAATGAACCATTGAAGTATAGATTATGAATACTTAACTATACGTCATTTTATGAGGTTATTTTTTCTCGCGCGGTTGCGGCGTTTGACTTGAAATTTGATATAGCAGTTCCACTAATTAAATAATCTATTCAGGCGTAGGAAAAATGGATGAAAGCAAGGTATTTAAAGCCTCCTGTCCAGTAATGTTTTTCATCAACCACGACCAGCTATGCCTCCCAGCAGCTTGCTTCCATGCTCTGCATAGGGATAAGTTAACGACAAAAAATACAGCTACAACTGAAAAAAATTAAGCCCGAATGCATTTTTAACACTGTTTAAAACCTGATTTGATTCTTCTTGCGACTTTTGACTGCCGCTCCTAAGAATTTCAATCAATTGAGACTTGTCTGAAATAAATGTTTTTCTACGCTCTCTAATCGGTTTTAGTATCTCTTGTAAGCATTCTTCAAGGATTTTTTTTGTTGTTCCGTCACCCAAACCGCCCTGCTGATATCTAGCCTTTAATTCATGAACGTAGGCAGCATCAGGATGAAATGCATCCAGGTAGGTAAAAACCACATTACCTTCAACTTTACCCGGATCTTCAACTCGTAAATGACTAGGGTCGGTATACATTGATTTTACCGCTTTAGAAATATCCCGTTCGCTTGAATCCAGTAAGATACAGTTACCCATTGATTTCGACATTTTACTTTTACCGTCCGAACTGGGCAGTCGAGAAACTTTGCTTAACAGTGGTCGGCATTCAACTAAAATATCGTCTTGAGCGATATAATTAAGTTTTCTGACTATCTCATTGGTTTGCTCGATCATAGGTAACTGATCATCACCGACTGGGATTAATGTTGCCTTGAAAGCAGTTATATCGGCAGCCTGGCTGATTGGATAGGTTAAGAACCCCGTTGGTATTGAACTGCCGAATGACTTACCTGCAATTTCATTTTTAACCGTTGGATTTCTCTGTAACCTGGCAACGGAGACTAAATTTGAGTAGTACATGGTCAGTTCAGATAAGGCAGGAATTGCTGACTGTAGGCAAATCGTCGTTTTTTGAGGATCAATACCAACAGCTAAGTAGTCAGCAACGACATTCAAAATGTTAGATGATACCTTATGAGGATTGTGACCATTGTCGGTCAGGCCTTGTAAATCAGCGACCAGAATGGTCTGCTCATACTGATGCTGTAAAGCGGTCCGCTGTTGAAGTGAACCAACAAAATGACCTAGATGCAGCTGTCCTGTTGCTCTATCGCCAGTAAGAATTTTTTCTTTTTTAATAGTAAGTGATTGATTTTGCATAATATGACTCCTAAATTGTACCATCGGAGACATAAGTGACTTTATTCATAAGCAGTCTTCCGACGGCTTTGAACAAATGTGATTCAGCGCCGCTCTATAAAATAGAACGCCACCAGGAAATTGAGATGAATTGAAATGTATAATTTGTCTGCATACCCTTAAGTTATCACTGTATAAATTACGATTCAATCTAAATTTATGCAGATAAGGCGATGCAGTTTAGCCTTACCTTGACCTGGTCAACTTAATTCAGTCACCCTAGTTAAGTTCTTTAAGCTACTTCTTTTAATGGTTTAGCCATACGCTCAAATTCATTGGGACTTTGATAATTCAGGTATGAATGCATCCGTTGGCTGTTGTACCACATTGTGATGTAATTCAGTACATCTTGCTGAGCTGCATAGCGCGTTCGATAATTGCGCCAGTGAACTCTTTCCTGTTTCAAGCTGCCGAAAAAGCTTTCTGCTACTGCATTATCCCAGCAACATCCTTTTTTGCTCATACTACCTACAAACTTATGCAACCTCAGTATCCGTCTATATTGATGGCTCGCA